>CAYRFM010000027.1:0-78016 GCA_964423555.1 uncultured Holophagae bacterium
AGTGTCTGCGCGACGCGCCCGGTACCAGGGTGTTGGCCCTGCTCGACCAAAGCCTGCTCCAGGTCGTGGCCCGGTACCTCGGTGGCGACCCCGCCCCACCCCGCCCGCTGCCGCCGCGCTCCCGTCGGCCCTGGCTGACCCCGCTGCTTTTGGCCCTCATCCTGGTGCCGCCCTGGGTGCTGCGCGAGCGCTTGCCGCTGGGCGATTTGCTGCTCGGCTGGCTGACCATCAACGCCACTTGCGTGCTGGCGACGACACTGCTGGCCGGCGCGCGCCCACTGGCGATCCTGGCCGGCGCCCTGTGCGCGCCCTTCTCCCTGATCAGCCCCGTGCTCAAGGCCTCGACCGCCGCCGCCCTAGTCGAGGCCATCGCCCGCAAGCCTAAAGTCGCCGACGCCGAATGCCTGCCCGCGGACCTGCGCAGTTGGGCACGCTTCCGCACCAACCCCTTGAGCCGGGTCTTGCTGGTCTTTGCCGCCGCCAGCCTGGGCAGTGCCATGGGCAGTTGGATCGGCGCCTGGTGGATCGCCACACACCTGCTCGCCCAAGCCGCCCTGCCCTGAATCGCTGCCTTTCTAACCAAATCCATACACACACCCCCAACGCCCTTCTTAATAATGTAGGGGGTCAGGGTGACGGCCCTGCCGATCCAACTTGCCCGAGGTGGCTGTTGCTCGATGGCTCGCTTTCTTACCAACCAGAGCGTACCTACCTGGATCCCATGCTCAGGTTGACCCCCTCGGAACTAGGTCTTCGCGACATCTGGGCCCAACCCCTGCCGTCTAGCGACAAGTTCACGACCCGCCTGTTGATGCGCGCCATGACCGTCTATGCCCGCCGCCACGTGCTCTCGATCGAGGGCCCGCTGCACCTGTTGCAGCCGGAAAACGACCCCTTCATCGTCGCTTTCAACCACAATCAGCGTTTAGAGGCGGTCCTCGTGCCGTCGCTGCTCTTCTTCTACCGCGGCGGCAAGCCCATCCACTTCCTGGCCGACTGGCCGATGCTGATGGTGCCGCTGGTCGCCAGCCTTTACCGTCACAGCCAGGCGATCATCGTCACCCACAAGTCGGCGCGCCCGCCCTTCCTCAATATCTTCAGACGCCTGTTTCACGAAAAGGTGCCCGCTCTCGAGCGCGCGCGCCTGTGCCTCGAAGCGGGTCGCTCGCTGGGACTGTTCCCGGAAGGCACGATCAACCGCGACCCCGACAAGCTCATGCGCGGTCGACCTGGCGCCTCGCGCCTGGCCCTGCAGAGCGGCGTGCCCGTGATTCCGGTCGGCATCCGCTTTCCCCAACTTCCGCCCGGCGCACTTATTCGCGACGGCGCACGCATGAGCCTGCATGTCGGCGAGCCGCTGGCGCCGCCAAGGCTCGCATCCGAGCCAACGGCGGAAGACATCAACCAATTTCATATTCGCATCATGGAGCGATTGGCCCAGGTCTCTGGCAAGAGCTGGCACGCTGCCGCCAACAAAAGGAGGAGATATGTCGACTGATCACTACACGGTCGTCGCGATCGACACGCCGGAACTTCACGCGGAGGCCCTGAACATTTTCAAGGAAGTCTACCAGGAAGAGAAGGGCTGGGTGGGCGACCGCGCCCAGGTCTTTCCGCTCGAGGATCTGCATCGCTCATGTGTCGATTGGCTGGGTGTACGCGCGGGCAAGCGTCTGGTCGGCGTGGTGCGGGTGCTCTACGAGTTGCCGTTCGAGCTCTACAAGAGCTACGGCTTCAAACTGACCGCCAACGGCCTGGACATCGAGAAATTCATCCGCGACAACCGCATCGCCGAGGTCGGCCGCTTCGCCGTGCTGCCCCAGTACCGCCGCGAGATCATGGCCGTCGCCATGCTGATGCGCTCCGCCGGCATGGCCGCCATCGCCCGTGGCTTCACCCACTTCATCACCGACGTCTTCGAGGACGACCCCAACACGCCGCACGGTTTCCACCGCCGCGTCCTGGGCTTCGTCGAGGTCGCGACCCACGACCATGGGGAACTCAAATGCGCCAGCCGCCGTATCACCATGCTGCTCGACCTGAAGCAGGCGCTGACCCACATCGAGGGCCGCAAAGGCTGGCTGTTCCGCTTCTTCCGCTCGGGTAAACTCGGCAAGATCCGGCCGGCGGTCGCCACCTGAAGAAAGCCGCTGAGGCCAAGGGAGAACGAGGGATGAAACACCATCGGCGGCCCGCGCGGCTGCCCTGGCGACTGGTGCGCCTGAGCGCCGCACGGCCCGGCACCGTCTTGCTGCTCGCGAGCCTGGCCCTGGTGCTGGCGCTCCTGCCATTGCGCCGCCTGCGCATCGACTCGGACATGCTGTCGCTGCTGCCCAAGCACAGCGAGGAGGCGGTTCGCTTCCGCGAAACGCTCGAGAGCTTCGGTACCACGGACCTGCTGCTCGCCGGCGTCGAACTGGGTGAGAGCGGCCTCTCGGACGAGAATCTCGACTATGCCGAACGCTTCGCCGAGGTCCTGCGCGATTCGCCCATGATCGAGCAGGTCACCTTTCGCGCCTCCGATTTTCGCGAGGACGCCGAGAAGCTGGTCGATCGCCTGACCCTGTTCCTCGAACCCGACGAGCTGGCGGACTTGCGGGCGCGCCTGACCCCCGCGGGCGCCGAGGCGGCCGCGCAACGCATCGCCGAAACGCTCAACCACCCGATCGAAGGCACACTGCGCGAACTGGTGCAGAAGGACCCCATGGACGTGCTCTCGCTGCTGGCCAAGCGCCCGGCCTTCAAGGAGCTGAGCGGCGGTTTTGGCGCGCGCGGCTACCTGGTCGACCCCGGCGAACGCCTACTGCTGATCTCGATCCGGCCCAGGGGCGCTGCCGCCGATCTGCCCTTCAGCCGCAAACTGATGGTCGAGCTGAACGCGCTGCGCGCCAAGACCGATGAGGCCTGGCGCGAGGAGAACGAGGGCCAGCCGCCCGCCGTGATCTTTGGCGGTGGCTACCCGATCGCTGCCGCCGAGGGCGCGCTGGTCGTGAAAGACATGACCGGCGGCATGCTCTTCTCGCTGCTCAGCGTGATCCTCCTGTTTACCTTCGCCTTCGGCCGAGTGCGCGCCCTGCTGATCTCGGGGCTGCCACTGGTGCTCGGTCTGGTCCTGACCTTTGCCTTCCTGGCCCTGACGCTGGGCCGGCTCAACTCGGCGACCTCGGCCTTCGCCGCGCTGTTGATCGGCCTGGCGGTCGACTTCATCATCGTGCTCTACAGCCGCTACCTCGAAAGCCGCGGCCGCGGGCTGGGCCACGCCCGCGCCCTGGCCAGCTTTTGCCGCGGTACGGCCCAGGGCGTGATCCTCGGCGCCATCACCACCGCGGCCACTTTCTTTGCCTTTCTCTACTCTAGCTTCCCCGCCTTGAGCGAACTGGGCCTGATTACCGGCGTCGGCATCCTGATCTTGATGCTGACCGTGTTCGCACTGCTGCCCGCGCTGCTGACCCTGCTCGAGCGACGCCAGCGCATCAAACCCGGCCTGCCACGAGCGCTTCACCTGGAGGGTATGGTCGAGCTCAGCGCCCGCCACCCGCGCGGGGTCCTGATCGGGGCCCTGATCCTGACCGCAGTCTTGGCCTGGTTCGTGCCGAGGGTTCGCTATGACGACGATGTGCGCAACATGCGCTCGGCGGAGAACCCCGGTGTCGTCGCACAGAACCGCATGATGGAAGTCTTCGACATGCGCCTGACGCCGCTGCTGGTGCGGATCGACACGGCCGACGAGGACAGCCTGTTGGGTAAGGTCGACGAACTGACGACCGCGCTCGCGCCCTTGGTCGACGGCCAGCGTCTGGTCAAGATCGATGCGCCGCTGCGCTATCTGCCACGCCTAGCGCGCCAGCAGGAGCTCATCGCCAGCCTGAGGCAAGCGCCCATCGACGCGGTCGGCTTCCGCGCGGCCTTCGAGCGCGCACTCGGCGCGCGCGGCCTTCAGCCCGAGGCCTTTCTGGCCAGCATCGATCCCCTGCTGCGGGCAATGCAGCTCGAGCAGCCGCAATTGCCCAGTCAGCTGGCACCGGGTTCTTTGGCGACGCTGTTGCAGCGCTACCTGGTCAAGACGCCCGAAGGTTGCCGCGGCCTGGTCTACTGCTACACGCCCAAGGACAAGTGGCACAACCAGCTGCCGCCAGGACTGCGGGAGGCGGTCGCGACCGTGCCCGGTGCGAGCTTGACCGGCCCGGTCGTGATCTCGATGGCGCTCAAGCAGACCGTCTGGCACGACGCGCGCCTGGCCATGGCCCTTGGCACGCTGCTGGTCGTGCTGTTGATGATCTGGGACTTGCGCAGCCTGCGCGCCGGCCTGTTCGCCGCCCAGCCGCTCGGACTCGGCATGGTCTGGATGCTCGGCGCCATGGGCCTGTGCGATCTGCCGGTCAACTTCACCAACATCTTCGTCTTCACGATGATCATTGGCATCGGCGTCGACTACGGCATCCACTTCGTCCACAACCGCCTCGAGGGGGCGCCCCAGCGCGGCGTGGCGAAGGCGATCCTGATCGCAGCCGCCACGACCCTGCTCGGTTTCGGATCCCTGGCCTTCAGCCACTATCCCGGCCTGCGCTCGCTGGGTCTGATCGCCATTCTCGGCACGCTCTCCTCGGCCCTGATCAGTCTGACCGTCCTCCCCGCCCTCCTCAAGCTCCTGGCCTGGCCCCGTCACTAGATTGGGTCTGATTGCGACCTGGCACCCGATTTCCTGGTGGCCAGGGTCGATGAGGTCAAGGATTTGGCGATCGCGCTCTACTGTTATATACTGACAGTAACCGGCGAGAATCCTGAGCGCATCGCCGAAGAAGCATCAAAGGTCCTCGGACAGGACATTGGAGGCACTGCCATGACGACAGCTCAACGCTTGATTCAGGAAGGCCATCAGAAGGGTCTCGAACAGGGCATCGAACAGGGGCTTGTACAAGCGGCCAAAAACCTTTTTGCAGAAGGCATCGGGCTCGAAACAGTGCGCACATGTATCGCCTTGCCGCTCGAACAGCTCCTCGCCCTTCAGCGCCAAGCTTCGGCTTAACCATCCTCGTCGGGTCACAGGAACTTGTCATGACGACAGCGCAACGCTTGATGCAGGAAGGTCTCGAAAAGGGGCTTGTACAAGCTGCCAAAAACCTTTTTGCAAAAGGCATCGATCTCGAAACAGTGCGCGAATGTATCGACTTGCCACTCGAACAGCTCGTCGCTCTGCAACGTCAAGCTCTGGCTTATGCACCCTCGTCGGGTCACAGGAACTTGTCATGACGACAGCGCAACGCTTGATGCAAGAAGGCCATCGGAAGGGTCTCGAACAGGGACTCACACAAGCGGCCAAAAACCTTTTTGCAAAAGGTATCGATCTCGAGACAGTGCGCGCATGTATCGCCTTGCCGCTCGAACAGCTCGTCGCTCTCCAGCGCCAAGCGTCGGCTTACGCATCCAAGTCGGATCAGAGGAACATGCCATGACGACAGCGCAACGCTTGATGCAGGAAGGCCATCAAAAAGGTCTTGAACTGGGCATCGAACGAGGCATCGAACGAGGCATCGAAATGGGCATCGAAATGGGACTCGCACAAGCTGCCAAAAACCTTTTTGCAAAAGGCATCGACCTCGAAACAGTGCGCGCATGTATCGCCTTGCCGCTCGAACAGCTCGTCGCCCTTCAGCGGCAAGCCCTGGCTTAGGACCTAAAACCCGGTTGCTTCCCCCACTCAGCCGCAATACTCGCACGCTTAAGCGCAGCTAAAGCGCTTGCTCGAATGCTTGGATTGCGCTAGATTGCTGCCATCGCGCCCTAGGAGGTTTGCCATGCGCATGCAGCTTTGCACCTGGATTGAAGTCCAAGACTACCTGGCCCACAGCAAGGGCGTGATCGTGCCCATCGGCAGCTGCGAGCAGCACGGCCCCACCGGCCTGATCGGCACCGACGCAATCTGTCCCGAGACCATCGCCTGGGCCGGCTCCGAGCGACTCGGCACCCTGGTCGCCCCGACCCTCAACTACGGTATGGCCCAGCACCATATGGCCTTCACCGGCACGGTCACCCTGCGGCCCTCGACGATGATCGCGATGATCGAGGACGTCGTCCATTCGCTGGTCCACCACGGCTTCGAGCAAATCCTCTTTCTCAACGGCCATGGCGGGAACATTCCGATCGTCACCTCCGCCTTCCAGGAAGTTTATACCGCCGTCACCTTGCGCGGCCAGCGCCCGGTCCGCTGCGCACTCCACAATTGGTGGGTCGGCCCCAAGGTCACGGCCCTGGCCAAGGATCTCTACGGCGAGGCAGAAGGCCGCCATGCCACCCCCTCCGAGGTCAGCCTCTCCTACTTCGCCTACCCCAATGCGGTTAAACAGGCGCCGCTCGACCCGCCGATCGCGCCCGTCGCCTCCTACACGGATAGTCTCGACTACCGCCGCTGCTTCCCCGATGGCCGCATCGGTTCGAACCCTGGCCTGAGCTCGGTCGCCGACGGTGCCCGCTTCCTTGAGGCCGCGATCGACGACCTGGCTGCGGTCTATGCCGCCCTGGTCGCCCCGTGAGCGCGCCCGGCCATCGCCGCGGCGGCAAGACGCGCTTCTACCTGGAAGGCGATGTCTGGCCCGCTGAGCTGGCCTGGCACGAACTGGAGCCGGGATCGCTGGAACTGATGGGCGATAACCTGGCGGGCGCCAACCTGCGCCGGCTGCCGCCCTGGCTCGAACGCCACGGCACCCTGCTCGACCGCCTGGCCCTCGAGAGCCGCTATCTCGGCCGCGAGGCCCGTCTCGATTTGGCCGGTTTCGACTGGCCGCGCCACTGCCCCAACCTACGCCGCCTCTGGCTGCAAGGCTTCGGCCTCGACGGGAGCGTCTTCGCGCCGCCGCGCCTGGAACAGCTCCACCTCCAGGAATGCCATTTGAGCGCCGCCACAGCGATCGCCCTCGCGCTCGAACCCTGCACGGCCGGTGCCGCGCTCCAGGAGTTGACCCTGCATCAATGCGAGCTGCAGAGCGGCCTCGCGGTTGGCACCAACGCGGAGCTGCGCAGCTTCGACTTGCGCGGTGACGGACCCAGCCTCGCCACCCACTTCAGCTTCATCGGCTGCAGTCAGTTGCGCCGCCTGGCCGTGGAATACCACGGCCCAGGACGGGTTACTTTGGCGGGCGCGATGCCGCAACTGGCTGAAGTTCGCCTCGACGGCGGACCCCAAGGGCAGCTGGCGCTCGACCTCGACGCCCTCCGCGACTGCCGCTTCGACCTGATTCGCCGGCACTACTGCTGATTTTTCGACGGTCCACAAATTCCGCACCACGACAAAATGCTGTCGCGCCGCCGCCGCTGTGGGCCAGGCCCCACGCGGATCCGCGCCTGCCGCGCGCTTGCGCCAACATACCCTCATGCGCCGTCCACATGCGTTCAAGTAAGCTTGACAATGCCCTGATAACGCTTTACGCTGCCGACAGGGAGGAGCGGTCCGGCCTTCGGCTGCTCGCTTTTATTCATTTATGACCCGCTGGGTCGCCGCAAATGCAGCTCGAGAGGTTGGATCACATGACAAGGAAGCGGATCGGCATATTTGGGTGGGGTGTGGTCGGACCAAAATCCCCCAACATTGAGGCCTTCGAGCAAAACCTCGAAGAGCCCATCGTCATGCTCTCCCCGTTCAAGGGGTTTGGACCGAATAACTTCATGGTCGGCCAGCCCGAGTTCGACTTCAATGTCTACAAGCCCTGGATCGACGCGCGCTTCGAGCCGCGCAAGTTCGCTCAGTTAGCCGAGAAGATGGGCGATATGGTCAAATACGCCGTCGGCGCCTTCATTCAGGCGCTGGGCCAGAACGAGGGTATGGAAGCGCTGCTGCAAGAGCTCGGTCGCGAAGCCCACGTCTATGTGGGCACCGGCGTCGGCGATATGCCCTGCTCCTACGAGGCCTCCACCTCTTATTACAAGGCTTGGCGCGCCTGGAACCGCTTCTGGTGCAAGCCCGAGCGCAATCCTGCCCTGGCCCGCTACCTCGACCTGCCCGCCGATGAGCGCCAGGCGTTGCACACGCAGCTCGGCGCCCCCTTGAACCCCGCTGAACTCGAACGCGACAGCGAAGAGTGGCACGAGGCCATCGAGCACTGGGAAGCCTTCTGGGTCCACCACAGCGCCAGCCTCGCCGATTATCTGGAGAAACTGCGCGAGATCGAAATCGAATCGCTGATGGGCGATATCGAGACTAACAAGGGCCACCTGATTCGCAAGAAGGCCTCGGCTCGCCGCAAGCTCGAAAAAGAGGTCGGTTGCCCGACGCCGCCCTGGGCCGCGGTATCCGCGAATCTGCTGTGGAACATCGCCAACATCCCCGCCGCCCAGATCACCATGGTCGGTCGCATCACCGGCAGCAGCATGGCGCCGGTCGCCGCCTGCTCTGGCTTCATTACCTCCGTCAAACAGGCCTGCAACGCCATCCAACTGGGCGACGCCAAGGTCTGCGTCGTCGGCACGACCGACCCGCCCCCCCACGAGATGACCGTCTCCGCCTTCTTCGACGCCCGGGTCATCAGCCATGACGGCGCCGTCTCCAAACCCTTCGCCGGCCTGCGCGGCACTCATATCGCCGGCGGCGCCTGTATCTGGATCATCGGCGACTACGATTACCTGACCGGCCTGGGCATGAAGCCGCTGGGCATGGAGATCGCCGGGATCGGCCTGACGTCCGACGCCCACCACATCATTACACCCAACTCCGAGGGTCCCCGCGCCGCCATCCGCCGCGCCCTGCGCGAGGCCGACGTCGAGTCTGAAAAGATCAAGACCTGGGACATGCACGCCACCGCCACGCCCGGCGATTGGGTCGAGCTCCAGAACGCCATGGCTGAGTTCCCCAGCCGGCCCAGCTTCACGGCCCGCAAGGGCGGCTTTGGCCACGGCATGAGCGTTTGCGGCGGCTGGGAACTGACGGCCCAACACATGGGTGCTGCTCGCGGCAAAATATACCCGGTCAATATGACCACCGACGAGCTCCACGAGGCCATCAAGCCGCTCAGCGACCTGCTGGTCGACAACCAGACGCGCGAGTTCCAGGGTCGCTACGCCGGCAAGATCAATATGGGCGTCGGCGGCGTCAACGCCTGCATCATCTCCAAGCTCTACGGCGAGGACGAGGACTGAGCCAGCCGAATGGGCGAAATTCGCCGGGACCTGCACGAAATGAGACAACACTGTTCAATTTCGGGCACAGTTCGGCGGCGATCGCTGTCACCGCACGGGTAACGACTGCAAGCGCAAGCCGGTCCGCGGCGCTTTTCCCAGGCGCGGCAAGCTTTCGAGCAAGTTGGCACGATAACTGCTCCCTTCATCCTCCGGATCGATGATCCAGGGGGAGTTCCCATGAAGCACGCACTGCGATTCCGACTTCCAACGACCGCCGCGGGAGGTGGTCATCTGTCGGCTCTTGCTCTTACCACCGTCTGCTCCTGGTGCGGCAGACGACGCGACGACCAGGGCAGTTGGCAGGAGTTCACCTGTCCCGCCACCGGCGAACGCATCTCGCATACCGCCTGTCCCACCTGTTACGCCGAAGCGATTCCCTGCATGATTCGCGAGATCGGCGAAGGCATGCCTGATCACTAGCGCGACCGCTTTTCGCTTGCATGTGAGGTAGGGTTCCTGGATACTGGTGCCAGTGCTCGGCGCCCCGAGACGCCTCCGTTCCGCCTGGGCACCACCCTATCGGCCGAGGTGCTTCCCATGCCCACGCAAGCGCGTACGACCTGTGTCATGGACTGCCCGGATGCCTGCTCGCTGACCGTCGATCTCGACGGCGACAAGGTGACCCGGCTCGACGGACACGATGATCACCCCATCACCGCTGGCTTCATTTGTTCAAAGGTGCGCAACTTCACGAAGCGGCTCTATCACCCCGACCGCCTGCTCTACCCTCTGGCGCGCACCGGCCCCAAGGGCAGCGGCAGCTTCGAGCGCATCAGCTGGGACGAGGCCATCGCCCGCATCGCCGCGCGCTTTTCCCAGATCCTCGCAAGCCATGGCGGCGAGGCGATCCTGCCCTACTACTACGGCGGCTCCAACGGCTACCTGACCCATAATTTTACCGACGCTCTGTTTTTTGCCCGCCTCGGTGCCAGCCGTCTCGACACCACCATATGCGCCGCGCCCACCGGCGCCGCCTACCAGGCCGTTTACGGCAGGATGCCCGGCGTGGCTTACGAGGACTTCGTCCACGCGCGCTTCATCCTGATCTGGGGCACGAATCCCAAGGCCACCTCGATCCACCTGATCCCGTTCCTCAAGGAAGCGAAGAAGCGCGGCGCCACCATCGCCGTCATCGACCCAGTCAACCATTTTTCCAAAAACGAGATCGACCTTCACCTGCCGATTCTGCCAGGCACCGACCTGGTCTTGGCACTCGGCCTGATTGACTTCTGGCGCCGTCGTGGCCTGCTCGACCAGGCCTTTATCGACGCCCACACCGTCGGCGCCGAAGGTTTGCTCGAGGCCGCTCGTCACTGGCCGCTGGAGCGCGTCGCCCAGACCTGTCGTCTCCCGATCGGCGACATCGAGAAGTTAGCCGAGACCTACGCCGCCGCAGAGCCCGCCCTGCTGCGCTGCGGTTGGGGCCAGGAGCGCAACTTCAACGGCGCCCACGCCAGTGCCGCGATCCTCGCGCTGCCCGCACTGATCGGCAAGTTCGGCCAACGCGGTGGCGGCTTCACCATGAGCAACAGCCGCGCGTTTTCCTTCGACAATGCCGGATTGCTCCAGATGCCGCCCCAGCCGACGCGCCTGCTCAACATGACGCTCTTGGTCGACCTACTGGCCGAAGTCAACGACCCACCGATCCGCGCGCTGTTCGTCTACAACAACAACCCGCTTGCCACCACGCCCGACCAGAACGGCCTGATCGCCCAACTCTCCTCCGAGGAGCTGTTCACGGTCGTCTCAGAGCAGGTCTTCACCGATACCGCCCTGTACGCCGACATCGTCCTGCCGGCAACGACGTTCCTCGAAACCCACGACGTCAAACGCGGCTACGGCGCCTACGTCGTCGGCGGCACGCGCCAGCTGGTCCCACCCGCGGGCGAGGCCCGCTCCAACCACGAAACCTTCTCGGCCCTGGCCCGCGCCATAGGCTTCGAGGACGAGGCCTTCGGCTGGAGCCTCGACCAGGCCTTCGACCAGATCGCCGCCAAGGTGCGCACGCCCCAGGGCGAGGCGATCGATGTCGCGAAGCTACAGGCCGGCGGTGTCCAAGGCGCCTTCAACGACGGCAACCCCATCCAGTTCGTGACCCACATGCCGCTGACCGCCTCTGGTAAGGTCGAGCTCTGCCCTGCCGTCTTGGGCACAGAGCCTTATCTGTTCCACGCGATCGAAGATGCGGACCACCCCCTGACGCTGATCTCGCCCGCCAGCGGCAAGCTCATCACCAGCACGTTCGGCGAGTTCAACCTCAACAAACTCGAGGCCTCGCTGCATCCCGACGAGGCCGCCAGCCGCGGCATCGCCGATGGCGACCGCGTCCGCGTTTTCAACCGCATCGGCGAAGTCCACTGCCACGCGGCCGTCACCGACAAGGTCCGACCTGGCGTGCTCCACCTGCCCAAGGGGGCCTGGCGCAAGTCCAGCCTCAACGGCAAGACCAGCACTGCCCTGATTCCCGCCAAGATCGAACCCGTGGCCGGCGGTGCCTGCTTCAACGACGCCCGCGTCCAGATTTCCCGACTCGATTGAGGCTCATAGCGACGCGGGTGCCAGCGGCAAATGCAGCGTCACCCGCGTCCCCTTGCCGGGCCCCTCGGACGTGATCTCGATGTGGCCATCCATCTCCTTGATCGTATTGGCGCAGTAGTGCAGGCCAAAACCACGGCGCCCCAGCTTGGTCGAATAGCCGTTGCGGAAGACCAGCTCCAACAGGCTCTGTTCGATGCCCGCCCCGTTGTCGGCAATCGTCATACTGCCCTGACCGATACCACGGCTCGAGCTGATCACAATCCAGCCCGAGCCGTTGGGCACCGCCTCGCGCGCGTTTTCCAACAGGTAGGCCAAGACCCGCAACAAGCGCACCCGATTGGCCATGACCGGCGCTTGGCTCTCCAGGCGCTCGATGACTTGGACGCCCTTGTCGCGCAGCAGGTAGATCTCGTTTTCCAGTGCTTCGTGGAGCAAGTCGCCCAGCGCAACCGCCTCGACCGAGGACTCGCTTTGGCCCGTCGCCTTCTGCTGTTGCTGCAGGTCCGCGGTAACCTCCTGCAGCAGGTGGTCCAATTTCTCGCTCTCCTTGACCAGGCTGCCCTGGAAGTTGCGCAAGCGCGAGCCCAGCTGCTTGAGCGCTTCTGGCAACATGGCGCGGCGATTGGCGTCGCGCGCTAGCTCGATCAGCGCGTGCTCGTCGCTGAGATTGGTGGCGAAACGGTCCAGCGCTACCGGTACCTCGTTTTTCTGCAGCAGTTCCCGCATCACCTGGGCGGAGGTCTTGACGCTGTTGAGGCGGTTGCCGAGATTGTGCAACACGTCCATGGCCGATTCCGCCATGCCAGCCGCGTGGGCCGCGTCCGCCAGCTGTTTCTGGGCGGCGATCAGGTCCGCCACCTGGCGGGCCCGCAGCAGTGCCGTGATCGCATGCTGGCGCAGCCGCACCAGCATCTTGAAGTCAGCCGAGCGGAAAGCGTCCGCGTCGGAGAGGTTGTCGATCACCACATAGCCGGCCGTCTTGCCACCAAGCACGACCGTGATCGCCACCAGCGCCTCGGCCAGGGGGATCCCCCGCAACTTTGTGTGCCCCACCTTCTCGCGGAAGCGATGGGCCACCAGAATCCCCTCCTCGACCTCTTCGGTCGTCTTGGCATAGCGCTCCTCGAGCCGTGCCCGGGGAATCACATTGGTCAGGTGCTCGCTGTCCGAGAAGCCGTGGGAGGCGACGATTCGGTAGACGTCCGTGCGCTTGTCCAACAGGAAGCATGAGACCCGGTCGGCGCCCTTGATCAAGCGGTGGACCTGGTCCGTCAGGACTTGCATGACCGCCTCCGGCTCGATCTGGAGGTTGATCGAACGCACGATGTGATCGATGCCCTCCAGCTCGCGATTGCGGTTGTCCAGCGCCTCGTTCTGACGGTGCAGCTCGGCCGTGCGGTCGGCGACCCGTCGCTCGAGCACGATCCTGCCGCGCTTGACGTTCCACACGATCGCGGCCACGATCGCCAGCGCCAGCAGTGCGTAGACCGCAAAGGCCGCTCGCGTCAGCCAGTACGGCGGGCGGACCGTAACCTTGATCCGCGCCTCCTGCGGGCTCCAGGGATCAGTGGAGAGCCGCCCTTTGACCCTGAACGTGTAGGTCCCGGAGGGCAGATTCGTGTAGGTCGCGTAGCGCAGCGAACTGGTCGTCTCCAGCCACTCCTCGTCGAAGCCCTCCATTTTGAACGCGTAGCGCACTCGCGCGGTGTCGGCGATTTGCAGGCTCGAGAACAGAAACGAGAAAACGTAGTGGCTGTAGTCCAGCTGGAGTTGGTCCTCATCCCAGATCGGTTGATCCATCACGCCCTTTGGCCCGCGCAGCTCCGGCGGCACGGGCATGTTGAACAGCCAGAAGTCCGTAAACACGACCTTTAGCTGCGGCACGGCTTTGGGAATCAACTCGCCGCGGAACATGTTGAGGCCACGGTTTCCGCCGAAGACCAAGCGGCCGTCGGCGCGCTTGAAGTAGGCATTGCTGTTGAACTCGTCACCCTGGAGGCCGTCCTCCGCATGGTAAGCACTTATTTTACGCGTCTTGGCGTCGACCCGGGCCAGGCCGTTGTTGGTGCTGACCCAAATCGCACCGTCCTTGTCTTCCAACAGTCCGAACACCGCCTCATTGGGCAGTCCGTCTTTCTCGCTGTAGCCCTGGAAGCGCTTTTCGCCGGGCCGCATCACGAACAAGCCCCCAAAGGTGCCGACCCAAAGCTGTTTGTCGCGGCCTTCGAGCATACACAGGGCGCCGGGATTGTCCAGCCCCTGACCCTCGCCATAATGCTCGAAATGGCCATTCTCCTTCATCCGGTTGAGGCCGTTGGCAAAGGTGCCGATCCAGGCCTGGTCCTGGCTGTCGAAGTAAATAGAGGCAACAAAATCGCCGCTCAGGGAGTCGGGATTGGCGGGGTCGTGACTGAAGTTCGTGAATTTCTCCGTTTTCGGGTCAAAGCGGCTTAGGCCGGCGAGACGCGTCCCGACCCAGACCGTGCCGTCGCGTCGGCACGCCAGGGAGAGCACCGCGTTGTCCGCGAGACTGGTGGGGTCGCCCGCCACATGAACAAATCGCTTAAAGCGTTTGGCTTGCTCCTGATATAAAAAGAGGCCGTTGACGCCACCCGCCCACAGCTGGTCGTAGATGTCGACCGCAAGCGCCAGAATCGGTCGATAGTAATAGGGGTTGTTGGGTATATCGAGGTCCAGTTCGACAAACCGTCCGCGCTCGTCGTCCAGATAGC
Source organism: uncultured Holophagae bacterium (assembly GCA_964423555.1). Taxonomy (GTDB): domain Bacteria; phylum Acidobacteriota; class Holophagae; order Acanthopleuribacterales; family Acanthopleuribacteraceae; genus CAYRFM01. Next base: position 14,439 of record CAYRFM010000027.1, read on the forward strand.
ACAGCTTGCTGTTAGCGACGACCCACAGCCGCCCACGCCGATCCTCGGTGACACAGCGCAGTTCCGCATCCACCATGGTGTCGCCGTCCGCAAGCTGCTGTAAGTACGTCCCGAACAGGGCCGTATCGGGATTATGGCGATCGACCCCGTGACCTTGGGTGCCGACCCAAATAAAGCCTTGGCCATCGACGAAGATCGAGCGGATATAGTCATCCTGAAGCCCGCCTTGATCCTCGCTGTAGCGGATATTCCAGATCTTGCCGTCATTCTGCATCAAAGAAATGCCTTTGTAGGTGCCCAGCCAAAGGCGCCCCATCTTATCGCGACAGAGCGCGACGACGCTGTTGTCGACCAAAGAGTTGGGGTTTGCAGGATCAGCGGTAAAAGTTTTAATCACGCCGCGCTGCGGGTCGTAGTGAAACAGCCCGTGCTCCATCGAGCCGATCCAGAGCTTGCCCTGCTCCTGGTACAGACTGAGCAGCACGGGCGGAAAGCCTGGCACCGTTTCGGAGCGGGCGGCGCCCGGCCGAACCACCTGTAGGCTGAGTCCTCTTGTCGCGATCCAGACCGCACCCTGGCCATCGATCAGCAAGTCATCGACGAGGACCGGTTTGTCGACGCCACTCTCCGGCGTGCCGTTCAGATAGGCGGCAATCGGCTCGAAGCGCTCGCTGATGCAGTAGGCGCCTTCATAAGTGCCGATCCAGTACCGCCCTTGGCTGTCTTGATTGATGGCCGTGACGTGGTGGAGCTTATCACTCCGGTCGATCGGCACCGGCACGAAGTGACCCGTTGCGCCGTCTAAATAGACCAGACCCTCCCGCGTGCCGACAAAAAGCCGACCCAGGCGATCGTTGAACAGGGCATCGACCCAGTTCCCAGGCAACGAATGGGGATCCGCGCCGTCGTGCCGGTAGGCATGGAAGCTGTAGCCGTCAAAGCGGTTGAGCCCGTCCTGGGTACCTACCCAGATGAACCCGGACGCGTCCTGGGTGATACAGAGCCCTGTCGCCTGCGACAGCCCCGCCGTCTGATCAAAATGCGAGAACGGCAGAAACGGCGTCTGGGCGAACAGTGGGCACAGCCCCAACCATAGGATGACAGCCATAGCGCTAATTTCACAAATGGGGGATTTCATAGATCCAGGTCTGTTTCCTAAAAGTAGAAATGCTCCTAGCCTCATTGTACTCCAACCTGTCGCAACGCTTAGGGAAAAAAGCCGGCCCGGTGTGCTTGCCAAGCCCCTGCCTTTCTTTTAGAATGTTGGCTCTTGACGCGGGCCGAGTGCATCCTTGCCGCGCATGAGCCTTTCCATTTGGGGTCTCCATCCATGATTAATATCGCAGTCTCCCTCGCAATCTGGCTGGTAGTTTCCCTGCTTGCCATTCCCACCGGCATCGTTGCCTGGTTCACGATCCCCTTCGGGCTGATCCTCGGCTTCATCTTCTTCGTCTGGCAGGGCCGCAAGGTGGGCGAGGCCATCAACCTGATTGCGACCCAAGCCGGTCGCGAGGCCCAGGAAGGCAAATTCGATCGCGCGATTGCCACCCTCAAGACAGGTTTTGCCTACGAGAAGCGCCACATCTTCGTCGGTGCCAATCTGCACACCCAGATCGGCATGTTCTACTATTATAAGAAGGAACAGGACAAAGCCGCGGAGCACCTGGAAAAGGGTTTTTGGAGCCCGGCCATGGGCAACTGCATGTTGGCGGCCATCTATTACAAGCGCAAGGAATACGACAAGGTCAACAAGACCATGGAGCAGGCCATCAAGCGCAATGACAAGGACCCCTTCGCCTACGGCCTAGCGGCCTGGTTCCACATCCAGCAGAAAAACGAAGCGGCCGCCATCAAAGTCCTCCAGGGCGGCCTCAAGAAATTGCCGAGCGACGCGCGCTTACAGACCAACCTGGTCAACCTCCAAAACAATAAGAAGCTGAAAATGAAGCTGTTTGGCGACATGTGGACGCAGATGATGCTGGAGAAGCCGCCCAAAATCATGCAGCAACAGACCGCCCCCCACCTCAGGGTCAGCCGCAAGGAAATGTTCCGCTAAGTCCGCAGCGGACCTCATCGCATCACAGGGCCCGGGTCGAGCCAGCAGGCGCGACTCGGGCCTTTTTGCGTTTGTGCGCCAGAAAATCTGAGTTAAGGGACCATTAAACGGGAAAAAGTGCTTCACGAGGCAGTTTTGCTTGAAAAAAGTTTGCATTCATCGTAGATTTTGGTTAGCATCGCTTAAGCATATGTAGTATAGTGCAGTAGCTGGTACACAACATATGGGTGTGGATCCGTAGGGGGTTTGGGCATTGCGTAAAGTTCTGGTAGCCGATTCGGCCAACATCACGCACTTTATGCTGGAGCGCATTCTCGGCAAGGAAGGCTTCCAGGTAATCTACGTGAAGTACCCTCGCGACTTGGTGGTGCAAATCAAGGAAATCCTGCCAGACATGATTTTCCTCGAACCGGAGATCAGCGGCGGCAAGGGCAAGAAGATTGTCGAGTACCTCCACCGTCAACCGGAAACCCGCGGTGTGCCGATCGTCCTGATCACCCGCATCACCGATACGGCCCGTTACAACATGGAAGCCTGGCCCGGCGTTCACCGCCTCATCCGCAAGCCGCTCAACTCCGCCAAGGTCATGGAAGCGGTCTCCAGCCTCAGCCTCGCACCCGAGAATCCCTTCAGCGACATCAACCAAGCCATGGGCTGACCAGACCAGGTTTTTGCCGGAGCATCCGAGCACGTTGCAAGAGGCGTCATTCACCAGAAGCCACGAGGGGTCCTGGCGCACTATTCGATCAACGCCATCGATTCATGCTCCCCATCATCGATTCATCACGGCGCATGCATCCCTGATCGCGGCATTTCGGCAGCTTTTTTCGCCGACCGGCCTTTTCAGACGCGTTGCGGATGTTCCGGCAAAACCCTTGTCCTCTAGGCGATTGTCGTCGCGGCAGGCTCTTTTCAAAGCGGCGCAATGACGTGGGATCTGCTAAGATGTGCGCGAAGGTCCCCCTTCGATCGCCTGTCCCCAAGGAACGAACATGAAGTTGAAGTCAGCTGTGATCGCGGTCCTGACGGCCCTCAGTCTATGGGCCCAAACGCCCGCACCAGCGCCATCGGGAGGCCCCATGGAGTCGATGAACGCGGTCGCCGAGCGCTATGTCAAACTGGTGCTGGCACTGGGCAAGCACGACGCCGATTATGTGGACGCCTACTACGGCCCTCCGGCCTGGCGTGACGAGGTCGAGGCCCAGCCCAAGGACCTTGCTGCGATCGACGCCGGGGTCGCCGCGCTGCAACAAGAAGTGGCCGCGCTGGATCCCAGCGGGCTGGACGCCATGGGCCAACTGCGCCATGCCTATCAGACCAAGCAGCTGGCCTCGATGCGCGCCCGCATCGCCTTTCTCGGTGGCAAACGAACCAGCTTCGACGAGGAGGCTGCCGCCCTTTACGACGCCGCGCCGCCCCACTACGACGAGCGCCACTTCCAGGGATTGGTCGCCGAGCTGGCGGCACTGCTGCCCGGCGAGGGCGAGCTCGAGCCGCGCTTCCGCGCCTTCCACGACCAGTTCGTGATCCCTCCCGACAAGCTGGACGCGGTCTTCCGCGCCGCCGTCGAGGAGGCCCGTCGCCGCACCCTGGCCCATCTGAAACTGCCCGCGAACGAGAGTTTCGTGATCGAATATGTGAAAGGCAAGTCCTGGAGCGGTTACAACTGGTACAAGGGCAACGCCCACAGCCTGATCCAGGTCAACACCGACTTCCCGATCTACATCGAGCGCGCCATCGACCTGGCCTGTCACGAGGGCTACCCCGGCCACCACGTCTTCAATGCCCTGCTGGAACAGCACCTGGTACGCGAGCGCGGTTGGCAGGAATTCTCCGTCTACCCGCTCTTCAGCCCGCAGTCGCTGATCGCCGAGGGCAGTGCCAACTACGGCATCCAGGTCGCCTTCACCCACGCCGAACGCCTGGCCTTCGAGCGCGACGTCCTGTTCCCCCTGGCCGGCCTCGACGCCAGCAAGGTCGAGACCTATGACAAGGTCCTGGAAATCGTGGGCAAACTCAACTATGCCGGCAACGAAGCTGCCCGCGCCTACCTGGACGGCAGCTGGAGCCGCGAGCAGGCGATCGACTGGATCGTGCGCTACGCGCTCTACCCCCGCGATCGCGCCGAGCAGCGCTTGCGCTTCATCGACACCTACCGCGCCTATGTGATCAACTACAATCTCGGCCAGGACCTGGTCGACGCCTACGTCAAGGCCCACGGCGGCGATACGCCCGAGAAAGTCTGGGACGTGTTTGGTCAACTGCTGTCGTCGCCCCGCCTGCCCTCGGGTCTGCGCTAAGGTCACATTCGCGGAGGAAGTTCCATGCGTCAAGTCTACAGCTCCGTGCGCGAGGCCGTCGGCAACACCCCCCTGGTGGCGCTGTCCCGCTTCGGCGCCAACCTGCCCCACCGTCTCTATGGCAAGTGTGAGTTCATGAACCCTGGCGGCTCGATCAAGGACCGCATCGGTTTCCACCTGGTGGAAGCGGCCGAGGCCGAGGGCCTGCTCAAACCCGGCGGCACGATCGTCGAGGCGACCGCCGGCAACACCGGCCTGAGCCTAGCCGCCGCCGCGGCCGTCAAGGGCTACCGCATGATCGTCGTCATGACCAACAAGGTCAGCAAGGACAAAATCCGCCTGCTCCAGACCTGCGGTGCCGAGACGCTGATCATCCCCTACTCGCCCAAGCGCGGCGGCGAACCGGATTACATCCAAAAGGCGCGCGAAATTGCCCGCGGCATCCCTGGCGCCTTTTTTGTCGACCAGTATCGCAATCCCCACAACCCCGAGGTCCACTTCGCCGGCACTGGCGAGGAGCTCTGGACCCAAATGGACGGCAAGATCGACGTGCTGATCGCCGGTATGGGCACGGGTGGCACGCTCACCGGCACGGCCCGCCTGCTGCGCAGCCGCAACCCGAACCTCAAAGTGGTGCTGGCCGATCCCCAGGGCAGCATGCTCGGCGACCTCTACCGCAAGCAGCAACCACAGCCGGAACCTTACTGGGTCGAGGGGGTGGGCTCATCGTTCCTGCCCCAAAACGTCAATTTGGAGCTGGTCGACCTTGCCTACACGATACCCGATGCCGAGTCGATCGAGACGGCCCTCAACTTTTTCCGCACCGAGGGCATGTTCGTCGGCGGCAGTTCCGGCTGCATTCTCGCGGCGGCCAAACGCTTCTGCGCGGATCACGCAGAGGGCGACCTGGACATCGCCCTATTCCTACCAGATGGCGGTCGCGCCTACTTGAGCACGATCTTCGACCCCGACTGGTGCGCGGAAAAAGGCCTCCAGGTCAACTTCCCGTTCTCACTGGACTAAGCCGCTGACCATTAAGGAGCCCTGAGCCCGGACTATTTACAATGCTGTTAAGTTAAGAATTTGGGCCTAAGAAAATTCTGTAAGTGTTGTGCTTATAGCCAATGGATCCGCAGCGGCGGCTCGGCTCGATCCGATGTTTTGGGTCGCGCCGCAGCGGCGGCTCGGCTCGATCCGATGTTTTGGGTCGCGCCGCAGCGGCGGATCGGCCCGCTCAGTTGAAGTGTGTCGTTTCGCAGCGGCGGATCGGCTCGATCCGATGATTTATGTATTTATGTCGATCCGCAACCATGCGCCAAAGTGACAGAGGCAATCTGTTGCCTTTTAGGTGCAACAGAGGATCGCATTTTCGGGGAGTCATTGCCTTAACTTAACAGCATTGGAACTATTTATGAAGCCCTGTGATAATTCTCGCTTGAGGCAGGGCATTGGCCAGGACTTCATTCAAATGCTGGTGAACTGCTGTCATATCTGTGTTCAAAAATATGAGCTCCATGTACAATATCTGCACGTTATTTGTCACCATAATAGCAGGCGTCGAAATGGGAAAGGTGGACCATTGTTTGATTGCTTCGTAGTCATTGAACTCAAGTCCCTGAGGCATTGGGCACAACAGTTCGAGTTCTTCTCGTTTAAAATTCGCCCGATCTTCGATCGCAAAGACGACTTGAGTATTGATTCTTTGCGAGGCCATATCAATCTCGATTTCACTCCAGTAGCAAAGCATCTTCTGAGTACATTGAACGCAATCGAACTCCCTAATAATTGCCCTAACGATTAGTGACTCCTTTTGCTGAGTCTGTGACAACGGCTTGGGACGCTTGTTTTGAAAATATGCATTAATGGCAACCACCAAAGAGATGACCCCAAGTACGACAAGTCCTATTTCAAGTATTTTCTTCCTCATAGGCTAAGGCTGAGGCTGTATAACTCTATATCCCATTGGCTACCCTCTGGTGTCTCCTTCAAGACAAACAGTTTCCCGCCTACGACATCGACAGGTTTGAGTTCATCGGACTTAAACGTTGCCCGATAAACCCCAGATTTGGTGTAAACGTCAATTGCGGAGTTCGATCTTGTTTTGAACCGGTACAATAATATCAATTCACCATACTCAAAAAGACCATTCATCTTGTCGAATGAACGGACGTTTTCCGACAAGGCCGTCGTATCGTAGCGACTCACATCCTTCTTTTGTGAAGGAACCACATAGTCAAGAGGGGCGCGCGTGATGCTTTTGATTAAATCACCATTGCTGCTGTAATGTTGAAGTTTGTATTCCCCTGTGAACGCAGTCCAATAGGTTCCATCGCTTACCCTTAGAACAGCAGCTTTATGAGATCCAGAAACCGCTAAACAACAGGGCGCATCACCTAATAGACGTTGGAACTTTAGATCGTCTTTGAGGCTTGCGATTCCAAAAACCCTTTCCTTTTGAGGATCGACAAAAGCAGCAAAAAGCGCATCTCCCTTAATTGCCATGGCAGTGGTGCCTTTAATGGACCACTGCTTGAGGAAACGCCCATTGATCGGGTCTACTCTATAAATTTTCTCTTGATTGTTGTCGCAAACATAAAGAAAGGGTGCTTCAAAATACACCAGACTAGGCCAATTAAACTCTCCTGGTCCCTGGCCCTTCCTGCCGATGGGAGGAAGCGCCTTGCCGTGGTCATCAAACCGTAGAACAGCTCCTTGAACGGGTGAGGCCAGATAGACGCTACCTGCCCCAATGGCTGCGGAGAATATCTGAGCCGGGTTTCCATGAAACTCCAGCGGATGAATCTTCGTCAACTGAGACTTGAGTCCAAAGAAGACCCAAACACAAAAAAGAGTCATCAACAGCACCTCTCTGAAATCACTTCTGCCAGATTGACTCTACAAGAAGAGACAAAATACCATTACCGTAATTATCTACCAACCGGCGGAACTTTGTAAAAGGTCGGCATTCGACAGCGGATTGGTGGGGGTCCGCCAAAGAGATCGAGGCAGTTTTTCAATGCCTTTCAGCACTTTTCGGAGACCCCCAATGGCATCGCAGGAAAGGCTTAAACACCGCCGCCAAAATGCGCGCATTCATTGCCCGATTCAGGGCAACCAGTCCAGTATCCTTCGTCATCATAGGCATTTTTCAAGTTGAACACCGAGTCACGAGCCAGGAGCGACGCAGCAGACACGACGAGCGTTGCAAAAAATAACACCAACGCGATTTTCTTCATTTTTCCCTCCATTTCGATTATCTGCTGGCATCATATCAGACCACATCGCAATAGACAAGGAAAAATCTAGTAGGGCAGGGACAGCATCAGCTGTTCCAGAATGCCGCACACTATGAGGGCATTTTCAGAAAGGGACGGCCCTACAAGGGTGGCGTTGAAACGGCCAAAAGCGAGCTGGTACGTGATCTGCGCGTGTACGAGCAGTTGACAGGAGGTGCGTTTTGAGCAGTATTCCAGGGCAGTTAGAAGCGATGCTGAGCCGCCTGAAACTCCATGTCGTGCGCGACCAGCTAGACAACCTACTCGATGAAGCCGCGAAGAAGGACTTCACTATGAGAGAGACTCTGACCTACACCTACCTATGCAAAGTGGAGGTCGATCACAAGGAGAACCGTCGTGTCACCATGGGCACCAAAATCGCCCACTTGTTCGAAGCCTGGAGGACTTTGACTTCAAGGCCCAAACCTCCGTTGATCTGAAGCAAATTCGCGAGCTGGCGACAGGACGCTGGATCGCTCATGGCGAAACGCTCCTGCTCCTAGGGCCGCCGGGGGTTCGGAAGACCCATTTAAGCGTGGCGATCGGCCGGGAGGTGATCAAGCAAGGCCATTCCGTGAGTTTCACGACGGCGGCAGCACTGATGACAAACCTGGTCAAGGCTCAGGCAAGTGGCGCGCTTGAGGAAGCGCTGACGACTTACGGCAAACCAAAGCTATTGATCATAGATGAGCTCGGTTACTTACCGCTAGAGAGAGGCGCCGCTCACCTATTCTTCCAGCTTGTGACCAAGCGATACGAGAGAGGGAGCATCATGGTAACAAGCAATCGCACGGTCAGCGAGTGGGGGGATGTCTTTGGGGACAACATGGTAGCGGCGGCGATTCTCGACAGGCTGCTACACTGAAGCAGCGTCGTCACTATTAGAGGCGAGAGCTACCGCCTTAGGGAAAAGCGACGTTCGGGCTTGCTGAGCGGAGACGGCGCTTCAAAGGGATCATTGAGCTAAGCGCCGAGGTCCGTCAGGTCCAATAAAGGTGGGCATGTATTACCGTTCCATTGATCGGGGTCGGTAATTCGAAGGTACGTCTGTTCAAAAAAAGGGGTCAGGTTTAGATGTCGCCAATGGGTCATAATTAAATGTCGCTTGACAGCTCCGGCTGTATCCTCGCCGCCGCCAAGCGCTTCTGCGCCGACCACCCCGACGGCGACCTGAACATCGCCCTCTTCCTGCCCGACGGCGGACGCGCCTACCTGAGCACCATCTTCAATCCCGATTGGTGCGCCGAGAAAGGCATCCAGGTCAACTTCCCGTTCTCACTGGACTAAGCGCGCACGGGCCCTTGTCTTCACCGCAATCGTCGTTGCATCACGTGCACGGGCGCTTGTCCTCACAACAACCGTCGTTGCACCACGCGCACGGGCGCCTGTCGTCACACCAATCGTCTTTGCACCACGTGCACAGGCGCCTGTCGTCACGCCAATCGTCTTTGCACCACGCGCACGGGCGCCTGTCGTCACACCAATCGTCTTTGCACCACGTGCACAGGCGCCTGTCGTCACGCCAATCGTCTTTGCACCACGTGCACGGGCGCCTGTCGTCACGCCAATCGTCTTTGCACCACGTGCACAGGCGCCTCAAGCACCGGTTGGCATACCCCACCACGCTTTCCCGCCTGGGCTCCGCCCGAGTCTGCTACAATAGGCCCCACTCCGCGGACCACGGGGACATCACGCCGGCTGCTAGGCCGGCTCGGGGCTTTTCCATTATGAAACTCGAAGACGTCATGGCCGCCCGCGCCCGCATCAAGGGCCAGATCCACAAGACGCCACTGCTCGCCAGTCGCCAGCTCTCGCGCCTGTTGGGTTGCGAGGTCTTCGTCAAGGCCGAGAACCTGCAAAAGACCGGCGCTTTCAAGGCCCGCGGCGTGTTGAACTTCCTAGCCCTCGACCGCGCCACCAATACCGTCACCACCTACAGCTCCGGCAACCACGGCGGCGCCCTGGCCTGGGGTGCGGCCCAGGTCGGCCGCAAAGCGGTGATCTTCATGCCCGAGGACGCCTCGCCCGCCAAGATTGCTGCGGTTAAAGGGTACGGCGGCGAGGTCCGCCTGGCCGGACTCAGCAGCGCCGACCGCTTCCAGGCCTGCATGGCCTACGTCGCCGAGAGCGGCGCAACCGTCGTCCCGCCCTTTGACCACGAGCACATCATCGCCGGCCAGGGCACGACCATGCTGGAGATCCTCGAGGATCTGCCCGATCCCGATGCCGTGCTCGTGCCCGCCGGCGGCGGCGGCCTGCTGGCCGGCAATGCTCTGGCCGCGCACAACCTGCGCAGCCGCCTGCCGGTCATCGCCTGCGAACCCGATCTGGTCGCCGATGTCAAGGCCTCCGTCGAGAGTGGCGCGCTGCAGAGCACCCCCTACGCGCCGACCATCGCTGACGGCCTGCGCAATCTGCGCATGGGCGAGCGCAACTGGGCCATCGTCCGCGAGACGGTCCACAGCGCCCTCAGCTGCACCGAGGACGAGATTCGCATCGCCATGGCCGCCTATGCCAGCTTCATGAAACTCTACGTCGAACCTTCCGGCGCGACCACGCTCGCCTGTCTCTGGCAGAACCGCGCCCGCTTCGCCGGCCAGAAGGTCGTGCTGCTGCTCTCCGGCGGCAATATCGCGCCCTGGGATTGGGCTAAACTGGTGGATCAAGATGTTGCAACTTTTCGATAGCCTCAACCCCCAGCAGCGCCAGGCCGTCGAAACCCTCGATGGACCCGTACTGGTCGTCGCCGGCGCGGGGTCCGGCAAGACCAAGGTCATCACGACCCGGATCATGCACCTGATCCACAAGGGGGTCAGCCCCTACCAGATCCTGGCCATGACCTTCACCAACAAGGCCGCCGCCGAGATGAAACACCGCGTCGCCACCGGTCTGGGCCAGAACGTCAACGACCTGACGATCACCACCTTCCACAGCTTCTGCGCGCGCTTCCTGCGCCGCGAGATCGGCTATCTCGAACGGGACCGCAACTTCGCCATCTTCGACGCCCAGGACCAGACCACCTGCCTGAAAAGAGTCATCCGCTCCATGGAGCTGCCCGAGAAGAGCTACCCGGCCGCCCAGTTCCGCAACCGCTTCAGCCACTATAAGAACACCGGCGAGCTGGACGCCGAGCCGGAGACCGAGCCGGAACGCTCGATTTTCCGCGCCTACCAGGCCGAGCTGCGCGCCCAGAACGCGCTGGACTTCGATGACTTACTGGTGATGAGCTGCCGCATCCTCGAGGACTTCGAGGAGTGTCGCCTGCGCTACCAGAGCCGCTACCGCTACCTGATGATCGACGAGTACCAGGACACCAACAAGATCCAGGCGCGCCTCATCGATCACCTGCTCGGGCCCGAGCGCAACCTCTGCGTCGTCGGCGACGAGGACCAGAGCATCTACGGCTGGCGCGGCGCCGATATCCGCAACATCCTCGACTTCGACAAACAATATCCCGGCACCCGCATCTTCAAGCTGGAGCAGAACTACCGCAGCTCCCAGAGCATCCTCGACTACGCCAACCAGGTCATCTCCCACAACGAGCTCCGCAAACCCAAGGCGCTTTGGACCGCCCAAGGCCGCGGCCGGCCCGTCATGATCCGCGACGAAATGAGCGGCAGCAGCGAGGCCGAGTTCATCGTCCAGACCGTCGAGAGCTTCCGCCGCCGCGACAACCTCGACTACAGCCACTTCGCCGTGCTGTTCCGCTCCAACTTTCTCTCGCGCTCGGTCGAGGAAATGTGCCGTCGCTACAAGATTCCCTACCAGCTGATCGGCGGCCTCAAGTTCTACGACCGCAAGGAGATCAAGGATCTGCTCAGCTACATGCGGATCGTCGTCAACCCGCGCGATTGGACCAGCTTCACCCGCGCGATCGGCGTGCCCAGCCGCGGCGTCGGCGAAAAGAGCATCGACACGCTCTACTACCTGTTCAACGAGGGCCGCACGATTGCCGAGACCCTAGCCGAAGCGGTGCGGACCAAGGCCGTCTCGGGCAAGGCCTTCAAGGGCCTGCAGGAGTTCGAGGCGCTTTACCGCATTCTCGCTGGGAAGGCCGACAACACCACGCCCAAGGCCTGGCTCGAGTGGCTGATCGAGGAGTTGGACTACCGCACCGTCCTGGAGAAGTTGGACGAAGACACCGTCGAGGACCGCATCGGCAACATCGATGAATTGTTGGCCGGCATGGATGAATTGGAGCGCGACGGCATTGCCACGCTCTCGCAGTTCATGGACTTCAGCGCCCTGGTCAACGATCAAGACGACTACGCCGAGGATGTCGCCAAGGTCAGCCTGATGACGATCCATGCCGCCAAGGGCCTGGAGTTCGACACGGTCTTCGTGATGGGCCTGGAGGACGGCATGTTCCCCAACCAGCGCAGCATCACCGAGAACCCCAACGCGCTCGAGGAGGAGCGCCGCCTGTTCTACGTGGCCGTGACCCGCGCCAAGCAGCGGCTCTACCTGACCTATGCGCGCCGCCGCCAGACCTACGGCTCGATCACCTCCAATCCCAAGTCGCGCTTTCTGGTGGCGCCGGGCGCGAGCGTCGATGAGGAGCGCCAGGACCCCTTCCTGCGCGACTTCGCCAATTACGGCTACCAGCGCAACAACAAGGCCCGTACCAAGCTGGGCGCGCTCTCGGAACAGATCGAGCGCATGCAGACCCAGATTCGCGACCAGACCCAGACCGAGGTCGACTTCGAGGGCGTGCTGAGCGGCAAGACCCGCGCCGGCGACCTAGCCACCAAGGTCCAGGAGCTGACCTACGAGGAGGAGCCGGAGGAGCAGGCCCGCCGCCAAACAACGACCCGCTACAAGGTCGGCGATGTCGTCCGTCACCCCAGCTTCGGCACCGGCACGGTGACCGGCAGCCGCGGCAGCGGCGACCAGCTGACGGTGGTGATCTACTTCCCCGGCGTCGGCAAAAAAACCCTGGTCGCCAAGATGGCCAAGCTGGAAAAGCTTTACGGCAACTAGAGCTTGCCAGCTTGATTGCTCGTCAGGATTTTTCAGATCATGCTGTAGGTCTGTACTTGTCCCAGTCTTGAAAAATTGAGACGCACTCGGGGTCGGTATGACGGGCTTACGTGTCCGTCCTGACAAAGTCAGACGAGGGTGCGGACCATCAGAATGTCGGTTTGGGGATCGTCGGCGAACTGGAAGTTGATCGTGCCGATGCGGCAAAAGCCCAGTGTTTCGTAGAAGCCGATCGCTTTGGGATTGTGCTCCCAGACCCCCAACCACAGGCCGTGCCAACCACCCTCTCGGGCCCAGTCGAAGACCGCGTTCATCAGCTGGCGGCCAAAGCCGTGGCCGTGCCAGGCGTGGTCGATGTAGAAGCGCTTGAGCTCCATCGGTCGCGCCAACACGACCTCGGGCGGCGTAGGACCCGAGCCCAGCGTCGCATAGCCAACCGTCTGCCCACCATGACTGGCGTGCAGCAGCGTGATGCCGTCTCGCAGCTCACGCCGCAAATGGTCAACGGTCAAATGATCGCGGATATAGGCGTCGATGCGCTCAGGAGGATTGTACCAGGCGTAGGTCTCGCGAAAGGAGCGCGCGGCCAGCGCTGTCACCTCATCCAGATGCCGTTCGTCGCCCCGTTCGACGATCAGCATCAGGAGTGACCAGAGGGCGATTTCATGCGCAACAGGCGGCCTGTTTCGCCGTCGAGCACCATGACTTTATAGATGCGGTCACCAGGCCCGATCGAAACCGAACCAGAGGTCGGATGCCAGTAAAAGCTATAGGTCACCAGCCAGCAGCTGCCGTCCTCGCTGGCGCTGACCTCTTCTAGCAGGACTTCGCCGATGCCATGGCTCTCATAGATCTCCTCGAAACTTTGCCGCGCTAGTTTGACCGCTTCCTGAGCACCGATCATAAGTCCCTCCTCAAGTAATCGCCTCCCTGATGCTAGCGCAGATGAGTGCTGCCTGTCACGTCTCATTTCAGGCTATTCAGCAGCGCGTCGCACTTCTTCCGAAAAGGGTAGCGCTGGTCAGTTTTAACACTTGTAACGACAACATGACGTCGCACCACATACTGTCACACTGTCACAAACATATTCACCTACGCACCTTTCCCCCACGGATTATATTCTCAAATTCAGGATGTGATACCCATCACACGACCCCATGAAAACACCTATTTCCACACAAAGACTCATGATTCCGAAACGATTTTGAAGGCCACACGTGAATTTATGTCACCTGAGCGATAATTATGAATGCTGAGATATTTCGAAAAACAAAAACGCTTCACTTACATAACAAGGCACGCTATAAAATGACCCACTTGTTTCCATAACAAGCATTCGATTTGGTCTGGAGTTCTCCCATGAAGACTGCATACATGCTGCTCACAGCAGCGCTATTGACATCCCTCCTTTTGTTTCCCTCAACGGCTCTTGCTGCCCCACCTGACGGTACGCGTCTGCAATACTACAGTACCAGTGCAAGAACGATTGAAGTAGGCAGGCGTTACTACTGTTTCAACGTCTGGTACAAAGTTGGGACAATGACATCCTATATCTACAACGATTTCGAGGATAATCATTGCAACGAGATCGGAACCTGGTGGCCCGGCAAATAAACCAGATAACCACCTAGTCTGACTGAAGCGATGGGGCGGTCGTCCGCCCCATCTGCCTATGCCTGTCGGTCTGATAATCGTTGACGGCTCGCCATCAGGCTGCCCAACAGGCGCGCAAGGTACTCAATCGCGGTCGCCGAAGAATTGACCGACTCGCTGAAGAATGGCGGGATCGCGCAGGATGCGCCGGTGACCCAGGCCGACGGTTTCGAGCAATGTGACACCCGGCCAGGCCTTGGCGATCAGGCGACCCTGGGCGGCAGGCACCTGCTGGTCCTCGATGTCGTGAATCAAGAGGCCCGGCATGCGGAAGTGGCGCGCGTTGACGTGGGTCGAGAGCTGCTCCCAGAGCTCGGCGCCCAGGCTGGGGAAGCGCCGCTCGATGCGCTGGCTCAGGTTCTCGACCACGGCCAAGGGCAAGCGCAGGTGGCGCTGGAAGATGCCGAGCATGGTGGGAAAATGGGAAGGGGGACTGATGAAAACGACCCGTTCGACCTGGAGCCCACCGCGCAGGGCCAGGGCGGTTGCCACAGCGCCGAAGGAGTGGGTGACGATGCCGTGGAGGCCACCCTCATGGGCGGCGACAGCCTCGATCACTCGACGTTGCTCCAGGGCGTCGGTCTGGCGGCCATCGGCATCGCCGTGGGCGGGTAGGTCGCAGCAGACGACACGGAAGCCAAGCTCGGTCAAGGGTTTGACGAAATTGCCCATTTGCGTGCCACGTCCTTCCCAGCCATGTACGAGCAGGATCGTCGGCCCGTGACCCCAAGCCCAGACGGGCGTGCGCAGACCGGCGCTCTCGACGGTGAAGCGCTCTTCGGCACTGGCGGCCAGGGCCTGTTCCCACTGGGGCCGGGCGTGGCGGCGGGGCGAGAACCAGAGTTTCATGGCCAGGGCGCCACCCAGTTTCGGAGCCGTCGGGCCCAGCGCGCGGAACAAGCCGCGCAGGAGCCAGAGAGCAGGTTGAAATTTAACCGGTTGGGTCCGGCGCTGCAGCGAAGAAAGGGAAACCTGAGTCGTCATGAAGAACCTCCTTAGTCGTCCTCTGCAGCAAGTGTACGCATGCCATTTCCGCAAGGCTACCGCCGAGTGCGCATGACCATCGTGCAAAAACGCATAGCCAAACGAATCCAAGTCCGTTTCTGTATCGCTCTCGTTTCTCGTGAACAAAAAAAATCAGGTGCGCTGTGCGCTGGTGGACTAGCTTGACGAGTCCGGCCGACGCTGCTAAGCTGGCTCATGAGGAGTCTGTGAATGTTTGCATCGGTGATCGTCGCTTCGGTTTTTGGCATTTTGGCAAGTTTACATGTTTATTGGGCAGCGGGTGGGCGATTGGGCATATCGGCGGCCATCCCGACCGTCGAGGGCAAAGCCCTGATGGCACCCAGCCCCCTAATCACATTGCTCGTGGCCGGGATGCTTTACCTGGCCAGCGCGCTGGTCCTAGCCCGAGGCGGGCTTCTGGACCTGGGCATCGCCAAGTGGTACGTCCACAAGTCGACCTGGGTGATCTCGATCCTGTTTGCGGCACGGGCGATCGGCGACTTCCGCTACGTGGGCTTCTTCAAGCGGGTGCGCGGCACGCGCTTCGCCATCTGGGACAGCCGCTTCTTCTCGCCGATCTGCGTCTTGATCGCCGTCGGTACCACCGCCGTCTCACTGACCTGATTCAGGATACAGCGCCTTGCGCCACACCTCGAGGTCCGAGCGCACGCCGCGCTTGTAGTCCTGGCGTTTGTCGGCGACAGCGAACAGCTCGCGGGCCTTGTCCTGCTGGCCGCTGAAGTAGAAGGCGCCGATATGGTTGATGACGACGGCGACGCTGCGGCGCTCCTGGGGAATGCCCTCGGCGATGCGGATGGCCTTGGCATAGTCCTTTCTTTTGATCGCGTGGATCATGCGAAACGAGTGGATGTCGAACGTGGACAGCACCAGGATCGCCAGTAACAACAGGATTATGAGCAGCCAGCCCATTTCGCTCTCCCCTTCCCCGGCGGCGCCGAGGCTCAGCGTTTGAGGTGTTCGCCCAGGGTCTCTTTGATGTCGGTCATCATCGCCTGGCGATTGCCCTCATAGTTCTTGACGTGATTGACGGGCTTGAAACCAAACATACGCGTTTGGATTCGGCCCCAGAGCAGGCCCATCGATTTGACGATGACATGATCGCCCCCCTTGGCCTGGGAAAGCACTGCGACAACGCTCTGGTAGCTGGCCTTCTTGCGGATCTCCATGGCCTTGACCAGGTTGAGCGTATGGCACAGGAGCTGGATCTCGGCTTCAAAGACTTCCTGCATGGTCGTCATGATTGCCGTGCGCAACGGCATCGGCATGAAGCGCTTTTCTTGGAACAGCTTGTAGTTCTTGGCGTTGATCTGCTGCATGACCTCTTTGGGCAGGGTCGGGTCCTTGCGGGCGGCCCGTTCATAGACGTTGTTGATCAGCGCCGACTTGAGGTTGTAGGCGACACAGAAGCGCTTGGTGTCCTCCATCGTGATGCCGTCGATGAAGTCGTAGGTATCGCGGAGCTTATCGATGTCGTTGATGTTGATGGTGACATCCAGATAGTCCGTGTCCTTCTGGGCGCCGAAGCGGTTTTGGCTGGCCTTGATGCGCTTGAGGGCCAGGTTGACGTCTTCCAGCAGGGTGTCCAACTCGGTGAAGTTATGCTCGAGGTCGCGCTCCATCTCGCGCACCAGTTCCTTGGAGACGGTCTCTTTGTTCAACATCTGGGTCAGGCGGGTATAGGCGTCGCCGTTGGTGCGCGTGTTCTTCTGGGCTTCGAGGACCTGGGACTCGAGCGATTGCAAGGCCTTGACGACCTGCTCGCCTTCGGACTCATTGGCCAGGCGCTGGGCGGTGGCCATCAGGCCATTGAGCAGGTTGCGCAACGACTCGCTGTAACAGTCGGCCAAACCGAAGATCTCGAAACGAAGGCGTCGCGGCAGGCCCTTGACGCCGGAGTCCAGCAGTTCGCGCAACTCGGCGCGGATCTTGTCGGCGACTTTCTGCAGGGCGTCGTTGTTCTCGAGGATGAAGGTCTCTTTCTGGGTGAACTCCTCTTTGGACAGGTCCTTCTCCCAGTCCTTTAGGGCATTGAGCAGCTGATCGGCACGCGGCACGGACTGAATTTCCTGGAGCAGCTGATCCAGATGGAGCATGCGGTCGGGGTTTTGCATGGCCAGGGCGGCATCGACGCGGGTCTCGAAATCGGCGGCGGTGATCGGGCCGTAGTTGACCTGTTTGACCGAAAGCAGCATCTGCTCGATGACGATCTCCATACAGCGACCCAGCGTCTTTTCGGGGACGCCGTCGTAGCTGGCCTCGCGATAGACGCCGAGCAACCAGTTTTCGCACTCCAAGCGCAGGGTCTCCAGCTGCTCTTCCATCTTATAGAGTTCGAGAACGCGGTTCTCGTATTCCTGGAAGTCCTTGTAGCCATCGCGGACGCGTTTGTGGAAGTCGATATTCTTGATCGAGATCGTATCGATGCGCTTGGAGATCTGGCGATGGGCCTCGACCAATTCTTCGAGGAGTTTGGCGGTTGGCTGGTCCAGCCCGCGCTCGAGCCGGCGCGTGAGATTGACGAGGTCGTCGATCGTGAGCTTGTTGAGCGAGGTCTCGAGGTTTTCCTGTTGGGACTGGCGATCGGTGTCGAGACCGGAGCGGATGCGCTCGATGGTTGCCTCCAGTTCCTCGGGCAGGGCCAAGTTCGGGTTCTGAGCCTTGAGTTCCTTGAGACTCTCGTAGGTCTCCATCATCAGGTCCTGGAGCTTGATCTTATTCTCGCGCGCCCAGGTCTCGGCCTCCTCGCGCTCGCGGATCGAGAGCATGGCGAGGTTGAAGTCCGACTCGATCGTGGCCATGACCTCGCCGTCGGGCTTGGTGCTGGCGGAAATTTTCTTCTCGAGATCGAAGATCAGGTTAGCCAGCTGGGCGGCCTGGATCTTGACGACATTGAGGTCGACGAGAATACGGTCGCGCTGGTTGCGCAGGCGGTCGGCGTCCCAGGCGACGCGGACCATGGGATAGGTCAGGCGCTTTATCTTGTGCTCGACCTTCTCCTCGGCGGTGAAGGTCTTGACGAAGTCCTCGCCACGCGGCAGGGCGTTGCCCAGACTGTACCAGTTGCGGTGCAGGTCGATGTTGCTGACATCGCGTGGAAACTGGACGCCGGCCAGTTCCTCCATCAGGTCGAGGACCTTGTTGGTGGCGTTGTCCAGCATCTGGAAACCGTTCTTGATCAGGCCGTGCACGGCCTGGGGATTGCCCTTGAACTTCGACTTGTCCAGCCATTCCATGGCCTCGTCGTGGCGGGTATGGTGGGCATCGCGGAGGATGCGGTCGATCGTGATCAGCTCGAAACGTGCCCGGGTGGGCACGTGCAGCGCCTGGGTCAGGATATCGAGCTTGCGGCCGCCGCCGCGCACCATGGAGGCCATCGACTGGTAGCGGTTCATCTCGTTGAGCGCATTGCGGATTTTGGCGCTGACGTCGAACTCGCCCATGTTGACCACGCGTTCGAGTGCCTGCTCCCGTTCCAGTCGGCCGAGGATACGGCGATGGGAGGCGTTGAGGTGTTTCTGGATGCGGCGCATGACCAGAATCGTGGGCTTGCGGAAGTGACTGTAGAGCTGGGGCACGAACTCGATGTCACAGGGGATGGGATCGCCCAAGCCCTTGATTTCGTAATACAGCAGGTAGCCGGTCTGGTTCTTGAGCTCTTCGATGTCGAGGTTCTTGAGCTTGCCCATAGGGCAGGCATTGAGCGCGGCGCAGACGTCGACCATCAACTGGATGAAGCCTTTGGAGTTACGGGCCTGAAGGAGTTTATAGTCCTGGGCGATCTCGCTTATGTCTTTAAGATCGACAACTTTAGAATCTAGGCTCATAATCCATCCGCATGTTGGGGTCCGCAGAGGCACGCTCATCCGTGTCTGTCATCTGTCATGCCCGGTGAAAAACACGGCTCTCTGCTCAATTCCCAATGTAACACAGCAGGCGGAGCGGGTCCACGCTGTTATTCCCCAAAATTCACTAAGTCCCTGAGGGAAAAGGCAGTATCTCGTCCAGGTTGGCGGCGCCGAGCAGGCTCGCGACGAGGCGATCGACGCCCAGCGCGATGCCGGCGCAGGGCGGCAGGCCGCGGGCCAAAGTGGCGAGAAAGGCTTCGTCATCGACGTAACAGGGCTTGCCCAGGGCGCGGCGTCGAGCGCGATCCGCGGCAAAGCGCGCGCGCTGCTCGGCCGGGTCGGTCAGCTCATAGAAGCCGTTGGCAAGCTCGATACCGCCGCGCAGATAGACCTCCATGCGGTAGCAGCTGGGCATCTGACCGGGCGCCAGCGGCGCGCGCTTGGCCAGAGCCGCCTGGGAGGCGGGGTAGTGACTGACGAAGGTGGGTCGGTCGCGGCCCAGATGGCCCTCGATGAAGTTGAGGAACAGCAGGAAGTAGAGGGTGTCCCAATCGTCCTCGGGAACTGTCTCGATGCCGCGCTCGGCCAAGGTCTTGCGCAGGGGCTCCGTATCCTCGTGGTCGCGCAGTTCGAGCTGCAAATGGCGGGCGAATAGTTCGGCGCAGGTGACCCGTTCGGGCTCCTGAGTAAAGTAGGCGGGATCGACCGCGTAGGTCGCCAGTCGCCGCAGGAGGTTACGGACGTCCTTGGCGATGTGGTCGAGATCGGCGAAGCAGCGGTACCACTCGAGCATGTGAAATTCTTCGCGATGCCAGTGGCCGCGATCGCCCTTGCGGAAGCACGGGCCCATTTGAAAAATGTTATCAAAACCAAGACCTAAGAGCTTTTTCATGTGCAGCTCAGGCGAGGTGCGCAGCCACAGGTCTTCGACCGGGAAGGTGTCCAGGTAGGGCTCGGAGCCGGGGTTTGGCACGGCCAGCGGCGTGTCGACCTCGATAAAGTCTGCTTGGAGAAAGAAGGCGCGGATCTCGCGGTGGATCGCCAGGCGCAGGCGCAGACGCTGGCTGCGCGCCAGCTCGCGCTGGCTCGCGCTGTCGCATTCGAGCGGCTGATGGTGGTGCACGACGACCTGATCGCCTTCCAGGTAGAGCGCGACCCAGGCGGGCGTCGCCAGGTCGAGCGCCGCCATCGTTGCCAAGGGCAAGCCCCAGGAGCCCGAGCTGTCCTGGAGCATCCATCTTTCGCCCTCGCGCCGCAGGAGGCCGGCGACCAGACCCCGGCCCATCATCGCCAAGGTCCTGATCGTGATGCGTTCCCGGAAACGACCCAGGAACTCGGGCATGCTCAGCGACCCTCGGGACGCTTGCAGCGCTCCGCGTACTCGCCGGTACGCGTATCGATGCGGATCCAGGTGTTCTGCTCGAGGAACAGCGGCACGTTGAGGCGGTAGCCGGTGCTGACGGTGGCGGGCTTCATGGCGTTGGTGGCGGTATTGCCGCGCACGCCGGGCTCGCAGTCGGTGATCTCGAGTTCGACGAAGTTGGGGACCTCGGCTCCGATCGGGGCGCCGTTATAGAAGCTGACCTCGGCCAGCAGACCCTCGTAGAGGTAGTTGACGACATCGCCGAGGGTTTCGGCGTTGATGGCGATCTGCTCGTAGCTCTGGGTGTTCATGAAGGTGAAATCCTGGCCATCGCCATAGAGGAACTCCATCTCCATCGACTCGACGTTGGCGGGCATGGCGCTCTCGTTGCTTTTGAACGTCCGTTCGGTGACGGCACCGGTCAGCAGGTTCCGCAGCTTGGTGCGGGTGAAGCCCTGACCCTTGCCTGGACGTACGTGGTCCACATCGATCATGATGTAGGGCGCGCCGTCGAGTTCGATTTTCAGTTTTTTCCTGAACTGGTCCGTTTTAAGCATTGCCAGCTTCCTTGATCATTGGAGTAGAGAGATCCGAGAAAAGGCGCCAAAAGGCATACCTTTCCCTGGTCCGACCTGCTATTTTAGAGGGTGCGGCGACTCTTGACAATCGAAAAGGGCCCGCGACGGCAGCGTGGGAGCGTGAAGCGTGGGAATCCATGGGCAAAGCGAGCGCCAAACAGCGCGCAGTGGGGCGGGTTTTGCCACGCAGGCGGAGATCGCGTCGCGCTTGGCGGTGGCACCTGGCGTATTGGCGGCGGTGCGAACCCAGTTCCCGGTGCGCTGGCCCGATTACTACCTTAATATAATGGGCGGCCCCGACACGCCGATCGCGCGCATGGGTCGACCTGACCTGCGCGAGTTGGAGGCGGACCCGGGCGACTTGAGCGATCCGGTGGCGGACATGGCCCTGAGACCGGTGCCGTTCCTGGTGCGCAAGCACCGCGACCGGGTGATTCTGCTGACGACCAAGAAGTGCCATTTCTACTGCCGCTTCTGCTTCCGCCGGGCGGAACCATTCGCGGAAGTTGGCGAGCCGAGCGCGACCGACTGGCAGGCGATCTTCGGCTACCTGCGCGCCAACCCGGAAATTCAGGAGACGATCCTCTCCGGCGGCGACCCGCTGACCCTGAGCGATCGGGCGCTGTTTGGCCTGCGCGACGAGCTGGAACGCATCGACAGCCTGCGGCGCTGGCGCATCCACACGCGCGCCCCGGTCCACTACCCGGCGCGGGTCACGCCCCACTTAGTCGAAGGCCTGAAAAGCCGCCTGCCGCTGCGGGTCGTGGCGCACTTCAACCACGCCAGCGAGCTGACGGCGGAAACGCGCCGCATTGCCGGGCTCTTTGCCCAGGCCGGCATCCCGCTGCTCAACCAGGCGGTCCTGCTGCGAGGCGTCAACGACACCCTGGCCGCACAGCGCGCGCTCTGGGAGGGCCTGGCCGAGCTAGGCATCGCGGCCCACTACCTGCACCACCCGGACCGCGCGATCGGCAACGCCGCCTTCCGTATCACGCTCGCAGAGGGCCGCGCGCTGTTTGCGACCCTGCAGGAAACCCTGGCCCAACCGCCCGCCTACGTGCTGGACCTCCCCGACGGCCGCGGCAAGATCCCGGTCATGGCGCTAGACCCACGCGGGCCGGCGAACTGGACCTACACCCACGACGATGGCGCTGTTTCGCTGTACGCGGAATAGGGCCACGGTGAGAACCGCCGCCCGCTGCGTCAGTGGGTCCTGGCCGCTTCCAGTCGCTCGATCTGGGCAAGGGCTGCTTGAGCAGCGACCTCCATATTCGAGTCAGCGGCAGAATCGACTATCGTTTGTAGGGCCGGTTTTGCGGCCGAGATGGCTAGGGAGCCCAGGCGCGCGATGGCGGTGCCCTTGACGGTGACGACTGGTGTCTCCAGTGCCGCGATCAGCGCCCGATGAAGCTCGGGATCAGCAGCGTCGATAGTCTCCCAGGCCTGCAGTGCTGCTAGCACGACCCACTGATTGTGCTTGCGCCAATCTGCGTGGCTCTTGACCGCCGCAAGGAACTCGGGCCTGGCGAGGTTGCCCATGGCCGTGAGACAGCCCACCTTGATCTCGTCGTGCCAGGACGAACGCTCCATCCATGATGCCAGCGAAGCGCTGGCAAGATCAGGCTTCGCCTGACTCAACGCGATGATGGCGGTGGCGACGACGTCATCTTGCACATCCTTGGCGATGACCTGCTCGAGCGCCGCGCTGGCGCTGGTGGTGCCAAAACCTGGCAAGCCTAGGACTGCACCTTTGCGGACATGATAATCACTGTCGGCAAGGGACTGGATTGCTAGCTCCTCGGCTTCGCTCGTGCCGATGGTACCCAACCACTGAGCCGCGTTGGCCCGCAACCCCCAGAAGCCCTTGCCCCCTAGGACTTGCTTGAAGCAGGCCAGAGTTTTGGGTTCGGCCCTGTGTGACCTTGCCAGTTGCTGTAGGGCCCAGAGCTTACCAGGGAGCGGATCGTGTTCGACTTGATAAACCAATTCATCGACCCCCTTAGCGAATTCGACCTCAGCGACAAGCGCCCCCTGGCCATCAAAACTGACCATTAACGGCGCACTCTCACTGGGAATGAGGAAGGCCTGGCTCGCCTCCTTGACCCGCACATGCTCTGTCCAGGTCTTGCCCGTGGTCGCAACCGTAACATCGACAGACAGATCGAACAGGCCCTGGCCGGGCACGATCGCCTGGGTTTGGCTAATACTCAAGTCAATTAGCTTGCGGTCGGCGTAGTATTGATAGGAGACCTTGAATTTTGGATGGCCGCCGCCAGAAATCCACTGATCGAAAAAGACGTCCATGTTGCGGCCTGCGACATCGTCGATGGCAATACGCAGGTCAGAGCTGATGACGTTGCCGAACGCGTGGCGCTTGAGGTAATGAGCAAGAACCCGCAAAAAGGCGTCCTTGCCCAATTGAGTGCGCAGATTGTGGAGAATAGCAGCGCCCTTCAAGTAGGTGATGGGAATATCGAAGATGGCGTCGCGATTATCGAAGTACGGGTACTCGAGCGGGCGGATGTTGCCGGTGGCATTGGCGTAGTCCAGGTAGTGCTGCCGTGCGAGGCCGACATAATAGTTCAGAGCGTCCTCGCCAAAACGCTCCTCGGTCCAAAGCAGCGCCATGTAGGTGGCCATGCTCTCGTTGAGCCAGATATAGCTCTCGTTGCGGGCCGTCAGATTATCACCGAACCAGTGGTGGACCAGTTCATGAGAGATAATCGAATCGAGTGTCCAGTCGGATGTGATCTCGTTGAGGGTCGGGTAGTACTCGTAGGGTCCCTTGGCATCGCGCAGGACGGCCCAGTCATGACCGGTAATGGTGGTGTGCTCCATGGCGCCGGGAGCATATCCAGGCACGAC
This sequence comes from uncultured Holophagae bacterium, assembly GCA_964423555.1. GTDB lineage: Bacteria > Acidobacteriota > Holophagae > Acanthopleuribacterales > Acanthopleuribacteraceae > CAYRFM01. Next base: position 38,380 of record CAYRFM010000027.1, read on the forward strand.
GATCTGGTCGTATTTGTTCCAAGGATAAGGGTAATCCAGCACCTTTGAAAAGAAAGCCATCATGCGTTGGGTGTCCAGGAAAACATAGCGCGCCTGTTCCACCTGTGCCGCAGGCGCCCAAAATCCGATTGGCGTCTTGCCTAAGGTTCCCAACGCCTCATAGACATAGGGTCCGATATTGACGCTCAGTAGGTAGTTGGGATGTGGCATATCATGTCGCCAATGAAAGACCAGGGAACCGTCGGCTTGAGCCTTCTTTTCGAGCAGTTGGCCATTGGAGACAACGGTGTAGTTTTTAGGGACCTCGACCCAAAACTCGCTGGTGAATTTGTCGTTGAGGTCGTTGTAGATCGGCAGCCAATTGGCGTGAAGCCCGCCCTCACCCCAGGTTGAGACGTAAACGGTGGCTGGATCATCGTAATCGGGGTGAAAATACATACCAGCCATGGGTGTGCAGCTGTACATGATGGAGACCTCGAAGACACTGCCAGGTTCCAGCAGGCGCGGCATGGTGAGCTGCAGGCGGTGACCCGCTGTCGTATGGCTCAGCTCATGACCCTCGAAGCGCGCCGACGTAACCTTCAGGCCGATAGCGTCAAGTTCGAATGTATTAAGAGGCCTCAATGGGGTGAATTTGACAGTAGCTTCGCCCTCGAGACGATAACCGTGGAGATCGGGTTTCAATCGGGCGGCATAATGTAGCAGGTCGAAGGCGCGCTCGCGGTTCTGGTGGTACTTGCCGGTGGGCAGGGTCTGGGCCAAGAGCTGAATGGGGTTCAAAGCTAGCACCAGAACTGTGGCGAGGATCCAATGACGCGACATCTTCATCATGCACTCCTTGAAGACAGGTTCGAGGCCCCACCGCGAGGCAGGGGTTCATAAAAAAAGGACCCAAGGCGAACCCTGGGCCCTTTCTCAATTTGGCGTTAGAGGGAAGTCTTACTTACCGAAGACTTTACCCACGGAGAGCTGGAAGTACTGGCCGTTGCCAACCAGGCCTTTATCAGCCCAACCAGATTGGAGGTTGAAGGTCGGGAAGAGGTAGTCCTCGTCGGTGACGTTCTTGCCGAGCAACTCAATATAGTAGTTGGAACCGGCGATTTTGTTGAAGCGCAGGTCGAGGTCGAGGTTGAAGTAGCTGTCGACGTCGGGCGCGATGCGACCGGGAATCGAGAGGCTGTAAAGCGCGTGCATGTCGTCGACATAACGGCCCTTGACACCCAACGTGGCGTTGGGGGTCAGGTCGTAGCCCACTTTCAGGTAGCCAAGGATGCTCGGGGAGTAAGCGACTTCAAAGGCACCGAAGTTTTCAGATTTATCCTCGGAGTCCTGCCACATGCCGCTGACTTCCATGTCGAAACGATCGTTGGGCGCAAATTGCAGGCGAATCTCGGCACCCTTGGTGTCGATTTTGCCGGCGTTGCGGTTCTGGGCGGCGAAGCCACCGGGGATGGCAACGAGATCGTTGATGATGAGTTTGTCGAGCTGGTTGTAGAAGAACGAAACGTTACTGGCGAACCTAGCGCTCGGGATGAAGGTGTGAACCAATTCGATGGTTTCGATCAGCTCGGGCTCCAGGTCGGGACCTTCCAGGTAACCCTGAGAGGCGTTCTGAGGAGTCGAGGGCCGGTTGATGGCTTTGCCGTACAGGAATTTGAAGACGTTGCGGTCCTTGAGGTTGTAGATCGCGGCAAAGCGGGGCAGGAACTCCACGTCGTCGGCGGTGTATTCACCCGGGTGGGTGACTTCGTCGGCGGCGAAGATGCGGTAGTAGGTTCCGTACTTATCGGATTGGTCGGCACGACCACCCACGACGAGTGAGAAGCGCTCGTTGACCTTAAAGTCACCCTGAAGGTAAGCGGCTTGGCTGACGGCGGGTTCCGTCAGACCGAGGCGGTAGATGTAGTCGATCAACGGGGCAACGGTCAGCAGCTGCTCGTGGAAGACCTTTTTGTAGTACAAGCCAGCGGTCACGGAGATTTTGTCGGTGGGGTTGAAGAAACCGGTGAGATCGATTTCCATCCCTTCACGGTAGTTAAAGTCGCCACCCAGGTTCAACTCATCGACCGGAGTAAAGAAGTCCCAGTCAGCTTTGACTTCCGCGATCGCGTAGGTGACTTTGGCGTCGTAGTTGAATTTTTCCGAGACTTCCTCGGCATAACCAACGGACAGGGTCTGAGTCAAGCGGTTGGCAACCCCGCCGTCGAAGGCACCTGGGAACACAAGATCGACGCCTTTTTTGGTCAGCTCGTAGTTAGCATCGGCGTAAAAGTTCTTGAACTTGGCCGAGGCATTGAAGAAGGTGGTGCGCTCGCCCCAACGATCCTTGGTGGATTCGACCCGGGTACCGAACTCGTTGAGCAGATCATGGGTTGACATGACACTGTAATCGACGTCGGGACCATCGGTGCGACGATAACCGGCACTGACGACAACTCGGCCGTCATCGCCGGAGTCGTGGGAGGTCTTGACGAGGACATTGGTGGTGCCATCGGTGCCGGCCGAAGCAACGGTACGGGAGCCAGAGGAGGCTTCATTGGTGATGATGTTGATAACGCCGAAGAAGGCGCCCTGACCGTAGTTGACGGACATCGGGCCGCGAACGACCTCAATGCGGTCAATGGACTCGACCGGAACGCGATTGTTCATGTAAGCTGCGCCGTCAGCGGCAAGCGGCTCTTGGCGCACGCCGTTGATCAGCATGATGATCGAGTTGGCGGTGGCGGACCAAAACCCGCGCACGCCGAATTTCATGCCGGAAACTTCACGTTGGTCGATGCCGTAAAGACCCGTGACGTTTTCGAGAATATCTTCCAATCTTGCGTAACCGTGTCTCTCGATGTCAGCCCGCGTAATGACGACGACACTGGCAGGGATCTCATTGATCTTTTGGGCCTTCTTACCAGCGGTGGTGACTTCTACGTTGAGGAGATCTTCAAGTGACATCTCCGAGTAGTCCACCTCGTCCTGGGCGTAGATGGGTAGGACGGCCAATAAAATGGCGAGATACCCCCACGTTCTCAATTTACTCATGTCTCAACCTCCATTGAATCCATCATCCGGTGTGCCCCAGTTTTGGGGCATTCGATACGGCATCGGGCTGTATTTCCTTCATATCGGCATTCCTAAAAGGATGTTAAGCATCTTTTTAGCGTGTTTCCGCACCGAATTCTTGGATCCAGAAAAAAATGATGCGCCTTCGTGTATTCTTGTCTTTTGATACGACCAAAAATGACCACAGGTCCTCCGACCTGGACTCAAGATGATGGTTTCCAACCAGATCACGAACTTCAACCCTATCGGCACCCTTGCGGATTTGTAAAATTAAAAAAACGGAACTGATCGCAAGACCTTCAAAATGCCATGCAAAGAGCGAACTGGCATGATCAGCGAGCCACCTGGCCAGAGCGGAGCAGACCGCGTTGTGCTAGACTGAAGTGAGTATTCAAGATCCATCCCCAAGCGACCGAGACAAAATGAGCCAGCCCCAGGGAGCTGCGACCTCGCGGGCCCACATCCACATCAAGGAGCTGTTCCATGCATCTGGACCCAAAACAGAAGACGCTGCCCCACCGCCAGCGCGACCGCCAAGTGAGGGTTGCGCACTACGAGGTCGCGCTGCGATTTGACCTTGACCAGGGCCAAATCGAGGGTAGGGTCGACATCCAGTTGGAAGTACTTCGCGAGTTGGAACATTTGGAACTGCACGCGGTAGCCTTCGAAATCGAGCAAATCGCCAGGGCCGAACGCGCTTTAGCTTTTGAGAACTCAGGAGCGGACTTAAGGGTCGACATGGGCGAGGTCCTACCCCGTGGCGAGCAGCTGACCCTTAGCTTCAGCTATCGCGCCCGGCCCCGCTCGGGCATGTTTTTCCGTCACTACGGCGACAGCGCCTACGTCTTCACTTGTGGGGAGGGCGGGCTGCACGCCAATTGGCTACCCTTGGCCAACGGCCTGAATGACAAGTCCAGCATTGCCTTCGCCCTCACGGTCCCCCACCCCTATGTGGCGATCGCCAACGGCCGCGACCTTGGCGTGGTCGCTGCTGGTGCGGACCATCAGTGTTGGCACTGGCGCCAAGAGCGCCCAATCTCCAACCACCTGTTCGCGCTCTACGTGGGCCGTTTCGAGCGCGGCGAGCTTGCTAACGATTTGGGCCTGCCGATGCACTACTGGGTGCCGCCTGGCCATCTCGAGGCTGCTGCTCACTGTTTTGCCACCACACCGGCGATGGTGGCCTTCTTCAACAAGAGACTGGGCTTTGCCTACCCATGGGATAAATACGACCAGGTGGTCGTGCCGGATTACCATACCATCGGCGCGCTCGAGAACAACAGTGTGACAGGCCACAACGCAAGCCTGCTCAGCCTGCCAGGTGAGACAGAAATGTTCACCACGCCAGCCTTCGACGCCTACCACACCGGCTGGTCACGCGAGGTCACAATTGCCCATGAGCTGGCCCACCATTGGTTCGGCAACCTTCTGACCTGTCGCGATCTGACACACGTCTGGACGCACGAGAGCTTCGCCACCTACCTCAGCTATCTGTGGACCGAACACGCGGCCGGCCGCGAGGCGTTTCTGTTCGATCTGGACTACGTGCGCGAAATGTATAAGGGCGCTACCGCAGGCGGACCGGGTGTGCGCCCCTTGGAGTTCGCCGATTACGCGGATCCCGGCGATAGTTACGACGTCATGCACGTCTACCTCAAAGGCGCCTGTGTGCTCCACATGTTGCGGGATATTCTGGGCGACAACGACTTTTTCGCCTCGGTCCATTACTTCCTTGATCGCCACCAGTATGGCTCTGTTATGACACGTGACTTCGAGCTGGCGGTGGAAGAGACCAGCGGTCGCGAGCTTGGTTGGTTTTTCGACCAGTGGATCCGCGGCGGTGGGCATCCTCGACTGGCGATCAGCCGCTGCTATCACCCAGACAGGAAAGTGCTGGAGCTGACGGTGGCCCAGACCCAAAGCATAATCGAGGGTCGCGGCCTGTTTCGCCTGCCCCTGACGGTAAGCGTAACGGTAGCGCAAGACGTTATAACCACGACACACTGGCTGCGCGAGGCCAGCGAGACCCTATTGATTCCCTGCCAACAGGAACCGACCTTGATCAGCATCGACCCCGAAGGGGTGCTGATTGCGGATATCGAATTCACGCGCTCCTGTTCGGAACTGGCCCGCCAATTGGAGAATGGGCCGGTGATTGCGCGCCTGCGGGCGCTGCGCGAGTTGGTGGCTCTCTATCCGCACCGCCCACTGACCTACCAACTCGTCGACCAGCTGATCAAAAGTAACGCGTTCTGGGGTCTGCGCGCCGAAGCGGTCAGCTTGCTGGGCCAGCTGAACCACGCGGGTTTGGCCGACACCCTGACCCTAGCGTTGCAGGCCCCGGACCACCGCATTCGCAAGGCGGCGGTCACGGCCCTGGCCAAACGACCCTGTGCCGAGGCTGCGACGATGCTGGCCAAAGTCATCGCGGCGGAGACCCAGGGCGAGGTGGTGGGCAACGCCGTCCTGGCACTGGCGCGCCTGGAGGGCCGGTTGGAGCCCGAACTCGTCACCCACCTACTTGGCCGCGACTCCTGGTACGACTGTGTCCGCGTAGCCTGTATCGAGGCCTTGCGCGAGTGTGAGAACCCGACCGCGTTCTTACCTCAGATTCGCCCCCTGGCCGGTTCCGCCCACAACCAGTCAGTGAGAACCCAGGCCCTGGACTACTGGGCGGCGATAGCCCCCGCGGACCCAGAACTGGCGAGGACGCTGATCGCGGCACTGGACGAAGCACCCTACCAGGTGCTGTTGCATGTGGTCGAGATGCTGGGTAGCCTAGCGATTGAGAGCGCGCGCGAACGCCTGCGCATACTGGCCGACTCCCCTGCCGACGCCAATCTGTCCCGACGCGCTAAGACATCCCTGGAAGCGCTCGGCAGATTCACCCCTGCCAGCGCTTAGCTGTTGACGTCCAGATACGATAAGCAGTGTAACAAGGAGGCAATCCCATGAAATTCAAGGATAAGGTAGTGGTCATCACCGGCGGTAACAGCGGCATTGGCCTGGCATGTGCGCACGAATTCCTGCGCGAGGGCGCCAGAGTAGCGATCTTCGGCCGCAACCGCGAAACGTTGACAGAGGCCGCCACGGCGCTGGGCGCCGATGCCCTGGCAGTCCAGGGCGATGTCGCCAACCTGGCCGATTTGGACCGGCTTTACGCGGAAGTGCGCGAGCGCTTCGGTCGCATCGATCACCTGGTCGTCAATGCCGGGGTGGCCATGAACAAACACATGCTCGAAGTCGACGAGGCCTTTTTTGACTGGCACTTCGACATCAACGCCAAGGGTGCCTTCTTCACGGTCCAGAAAGCGGTGCCACTTTTCCCCGAGCAAGGCGGCACGGTGGTCCTGACCGGTTCGGTGGTTCACTTCCGCGGCTGGGCGGACTTCACTGTCTACTCAGCCAGCAAGGCGGCCCTGCGCGCATTCGCACGCACCATGGCCCGCGACCTGTTGGACCGCCACATCAGGGTCAATATCGTCAGCCCCGGTGGCGTCGCCTCGCCAATGATCGGCCGCATGGGCTTCGACACCAAGGACATGGACGAGTGGGCACAAACGGTACCGCTCAAGCGCTATGGCACGTCAGAGGAGATGGCCAAAGCGATCGCTTTCCTGTCGAGCGATGATGCCGCCTATATTCTCGGCACGGATCTGCTGGTCGACGGCGGGGTCGGCGAACTGGATATGTAAGTTGATGAAGGGGCCGGCACGCCGGTCCCGTTTCAGCAGGCATCGCGCAACCGACGGGCCACCTCGTCGGCCAGGGCGCTGAGCTGGGCCCGACTCGCCAAGGGCACCGGCGCGGCATAGCAGCAGGAGATGCGCCCGTGGAGCGTGAGCACCGAGAGTGAAACGCCGCAGTCACCTGACATCTGGCGGGTACCAAAGTACATGTCGACCAAGCGCAGCGGCCCGTAGCTTTCGGCGAACTTCAGTACCCCCAGATTGGAAAGCACCGGCGACTCGGGAAAGCAATGTTGTTCGCGACCACGGTCGAGGTCGTCGGCAATCAGCTGCACGATCTCATCACGAACGTAATTTTGCGGCAGATAGCCATTGCGGGCGGCGATGGCGATGTGATCGACCAGGGCCTTGCCGTAATCACGGGCCAAACACCAGAAATCCGGCTCCGTTGCCAAATCGTGCCAGGTGTTGACACAGGCCACGTAGCTGCCGTAGTGCTCATCGGCAATAGGTGGGTTGCAGACGTGGCGCAGGTTAATGGCGCTCATAAACAAGTAAGGCAAGGCGACCGGTGCGGACACCGTGGCGGACCACTGGGCCAACATCAGGGCGGTCCCCAGGGCACTGTTGACGGTTACACCTTCCTGTTTGCAGCGTTGCTTGAGGGCGGTGCAGAAGTCGGCGTCGAACTGGCGGAACAGCAGGAGCCCCTTGCGTTGCTCGAGCTCGGCATAGCCGTAGTAGGGCCATCGACCCCGGGCCTCGACGGCGGGCATTTCGAAGGGCACGGGCGCGGGCCTCGGCACCTGGTCCTCGACCGCCGGCAGCATCGGCAGGGGCGCCCAGTTCAGGGTCTCGCCAGAAAGCAGTCGACCACAGCCGAATACCAAGTCGCGCAGAAAATGGGTGGTAGAGAGTGCATCGGAAATGGCGTGCCCGGAAAGCAGGATAAGGTCGTGACGATCGCGTCCTGCGAGCATGACGACGCGCCAGTGGTAACGCCCCAACGGCTCCTCGGCGGCTGCCTCGGCTACCTCCTGCCAGCCGGCGCTTGCACGTGCCTGCACGGTCAGGGGCAGCCAGGTGCGTCGGGTCGCCTCGTCGGCGCCGTCGAACATCGCGGTATCAAAACGATCGTTGCCACCAGGCGTCTCGACGATGCTCGCGCGCAACAGCGGATGGCGCAACTGAAGGGCCAGGATCACAGCGCGCACCGTCTCGGGACTCAGCTCGCCCGCAACGGTCGCGGTCGTGACGACGATGCCGGTGCCGCGATAGAGCCGATAGAGGAGATGGCAGTAGCCTTCGTAGAAACCAAGGTACCTTTGTTGCATCGGGGACCCCTCCCGGCTCAACCCAGCGACTCGAGCTTTTGCCAGACCAGATCGGAGACCGACTCCTCGCCACAGAGCACGTAAGGCGTGGTGGTCAGGGTCAGGGTATCGCCGTCCAGGGCGAAGTAACGGGTCAGGGTGTCGCCGTCAAAATTGGGAATCAGGTCGCGATCGACGGTGTGTTGGACTATGCCCCGATCCTCGTCGACGGTAAAGCTGCCATAGTAGGCGTTGAATCCCTCGAAACAGGAGCGGATCTCCTCGATCGAACCGGTGCGGGCGTCGTCACCTGCAAAGCGCAGGCGGTCCGTCCGCAGGACCATGACGGTCATGCGCCCACTGGGCGTGTAAACCAACAGGCCTTCGGGCGCCTCGCCCCAAACGGAGGCGATGGCCTTGCCATCGGTGGTCCTAGAACGGCTGGCGCGCAGCGCCCAGACGCCCCACAATCGCTGCTTGACATTCATAGCATCCTCCTCGAGGTTTAGTGAATCTGGCGCAGGGCCCGCTTGAGCTGGCGGGCGATCAGCTTGACCTGGTCGGGCACATTCATGACCGAGATATGGTTACCTGGCACGTGGTGAATCTCGAATCCGCCTTGAACCAAGAGCAGCCAAGGATGGTAACCGCTGCGGGTGGCGTCGCCCATCAGCTCGGTGGCGTTGAAGAACAGCACTCGACCTGGGTAGGGTTTGGGTTTGAAGCTGTGGATCGCCTCCTGGTGGCCCATCCAAGTCCGACACATCTCCATGCCGAAGACCGGCGGAATCAGGTTGGCGCGGTTGGCGGCCCGCACTCTCGACTCCGCATAGGCGATTTGCTCCTCCTGGCTAAGGCCGGAGTACTCCTCTCTGGGGAAGTCGATAGCATAGCCAGTCAGGAACTTGAGAATCTCGACGGGCGAGTCGAAGTGCATGTCGATCTCGGAAGGGTGAGCGGTATCGATCATGGCAGTAAGTTCGACGGTTTCGTTGGCTTCCAGCAGTAGGCGCGAGATCTCGTAGGCCAGCAAACCTCCATAGGAGAACCCACAGAAGTAGTAGGGTCCCTGAGGCTGAATCTTGCGCAGATCCTCCAGATAGGCGCGGGCCTGACGCGGAATATCTGAGAACGGCGGCCCCCCCACGAGCGAGCGGGCCTGAGCGGCGTAGACGGGTTGACGGGGACCGAGATAGTCGACAAGCTGACGATAGATCAGCACGTCACCCTCGATCGGGTGGAACAGGAAAAGCGGCGTCAGGCCGCGCTCGCCGATCTGCAGCTGGACCATGATCGAGGCGCGGTTGCCACCGCCGCTACCGAGATTGCGGATCTCCCGGATGTAGTCGGCCAGGGCAGCGATGTTGCGCTTCTGTAACAGCAGCGGATTGGCCAAGGGTACCCGCAACTTACGGCGCAGTAAGTTGATCAGACGCACGCCAATCAGACTGTTGCCGCCTAGTTCGAAGAAGTCGTCGTAGATGCCGATCTCAACAAGGCCCAACGTCTGGCACCAATAGCCGGCAATCTCGGTCTCGAGTGGGTCGCGCGGGTGGATGAAATCGTTGGGCACGTTGGCGCGCTGATGTTCGGACTCGAGCTCGACCAGTGCCGGCTCGTCCGTTTCAGCCTCGTCGAAGCCATCGCTGATGCCCATCTCCCAGGCACCGGGTCGGGTCAACCAGAAGGGTTTGTGCTGGAAGGGATACGTCGGCAGGGGGAGGCTGCGATTGCGGCGCCCACTGTGAATACCCTGCCAATCCAGCGCGTACCCATTGAGCCAGAGTCGGCCTATGGTGTTGAGCAGATGATGGATATCCGACTCCTCTTCCAGCGGCTGGCGCATGGTCGAGAGCACGACCTGGTTGCGCGTTTTGGCGGGGTGGCGCAGGGCGATCGAGGTCAACTGCTTGTCCGGACCGACCTCCAGCAGAATCAGCTCGCCATTTTTGCGCATGATCTCCTCCAAGCCCTGGGAGAAGCGCACGGGCCGACGCAACTGGCGCGCCCAGTAGCCGGGGCTGGTGGCCTCCTCGTCGGTGATCCAGGTACCGGTGATGGTGGAGATGAAGGGCACGCTGGGCGGGTTGAGGGCCACACGAGCGACGGCCGCCTGAAACGGCTCGAGGATGGGGTCCATCATATAAGAGTGAAAGGCATGGCTTGTGAAGAGCCTGAAACTGGCGATCCCGCGCTCGTCCAGCTCGCGTTTGAGGCGGTCGATGGCGGTTTTGGAGCCGGCCAGCATCGTCTGGTCCGGGCCGGCCACACCGGCGATCGAGAGCTCGCTGTTGAGCATCGTGGCGGCCTCGCTTTCGGAGAGGTCGACGGCCAACTGACGCCCCTCGGGCAGGCCCTGCATCAGGCGACCGCGCGTGCAGACGAGATCCAAGGCATCCTCGAGTGAGAACACGCCGGCCAGAGTGGCGGCTACGTATTCGCCAAGACTGTTGCCGATCATGTAGTCGGGGGTCACGCCCCAATGTTCGAGCAAGCGAGCGAGTGCGTACTCGGTTATGAAAGTGGCGGGCTGGGTGACGATGGTCTGGTGGAGCTTCTCGCTGCGCGAGCCGCGGTCCTTCCAGGTCAGGTTTTCGTACAGTTCAGGGGCATTGCGGCGGATTAGCTCCCAGCAGCGGTCGACGACTTCGCGGTAGACGGGCTCGACCTGGTAGAGCTGCCGTCCCATGTTCTGATACTGCACCCCTTGACCGGGGAACATGAATGCGACGGGCCGATCCCGATTGGCGACAAGCCGCGTGAAGACGCGCTCGGGATTGTGGTTGCTTAGCTCGAGCACGGCCTCGTGCACGCTTTGAGCGACAACCATGCGCCGATGGTTCATGGCTGCGCGCGAGTGGTTGAGGGTAAAACAGACGTCGGTGAAGTCGACCTGGGGATGGGATTCGAGAAAAGCGGAAAGCTTGCGGGTCATGGCGTCGAGTGCATCGGGGCTCTTAGCGGAGAGGGTCAGGATCTGCCAAGGGCGCTGCTTGGGGGCCGCCGGGATCTGGGGCGCTTCCTCGATCACCAGATGAGCATGAGTGCCACCCTGATCGAAGGCATTGACGCCGGCGCAATGAGGTCCCTGTCTGGCACGTAGCCGCACGGCCTCCGTGGATAGTCCGAGGCGACCCACGACGGGTTCCAAATCCACTAGGCCGGGGGGAACCTGGCCTTCGCTGAGCACCATACAGGCCTTGATGACGCTGGCGAGCGCGGCAACGGGGCCCAGATCGCCGCAGTGTGCCTTGAGCGCACCGAGCGCGCAGCTGTCGTGGGTATCGGCCAGCAGACGTTGGATGCTCTCCAGCTCAATGCGGTCGTGCTCGGGCTGGCCCGAGCCATGGGTTTCAATATAGACTAAACAGGCGGGGTCGAGGTGCGCCTCGCGATGCGCTTGTACCATGACTTCATGCCAGATCCCGGCATCGGGGCAGTGGGGCGACTTGGCGAGGTGGTGGCGATGGGCCAGGCCCCGAATCACGCCGCGCATGCTGTTGCCGTCGCGGATGGCCGCGGTCACGGTCTTGAGCGCCAGCACCGCACAGCCCTGACCGGGCACGCTGCCGCTGGCGCGGCGATCAAAGGGCCGACAATGGCCGTCCGCGGAGAACAACCCCTCGCGATCGCGGATATAGCCGCTTGACCGCAGCTCGCCCAGCCGGACGGCACCGACCAGAATCAGGTCTTGGGCCCCGGAGTTCAGAAGTTGGGCGGCGATAGAAAGACCCATGACCCCGGTGGCGTCGCCCACCTGCAGCGTCAGGACATGGCCGTCGATCCCCAGCAATTGCGCAGAGCGACTACTGAGCGCATCGGGTCCATTACCTGCGCGGATGTCGAGGCCATCGACCCGTTCCACCACGCGCGGATTACCGAGGATATTGGCATTGAAGTAGGTGCTGCCGCCGCAGCCCGCAATCAGTCCGATGCGTCCGCCCAGCCGGGTGCGGTCGACGCCAGACTGCTCGAGCGCGGTATAGGCGCATTCGACGAAGAGCCGCTGCTGGGGGTCAGTGAGACAGGCTTCCTTGGCTGTCAGGCCAAAGAAGGCCGAATCGAACCCGCGGACATCGGAGAGCAAGCCGCGCGCGCCGACATAGTAGGGGTCATCGACCCATTCTTCCTCGACACCCGCCTCGAGGAGTTCGTCCCGTGAGAGAAAACTGATCGAAGATTTGCCAGTAAGCAGGTTGCGCCAGAAGGAATCGAGATCGTCGGCCCCAGGAAAGCGACCGGCCCAGCCTACAATCGCCAAGTTGACCCCTGCCACTTGGCGCCACTGCCCCACCAGACTCTCGCAGTAGGTGCGCAGTTCGGTGCGCGTGGCGGCGTCGGTTTCGTCTTCCTCGCGCTCGAGAAACAGCCCCAACTCGTGAACGGTCGGGTACTCGAACAGGTGCACCGGCGCGAGGCTGCGCCGCAGCAGTTCCGGCAGGCGGTGAAAGACTTCGAGCAACTGAATGCTGTTGCCACCCAGATCGAAGAAGTTGTCGTCGAAGCCTACTTTCTCGACCTTGAGCACGTCACGCCAGGCGCGGGCAATCACACGCTCGACCTCGCTGTAGGCACGCGGCAGAGTACTGCGCTGGTGCTGGAACTCCTCGGGCACCGGCAACTGCGAGCGATCGAGGCGCCCCTCGGAGGTGCGCGGCAGGCGGTCGATGCGCACGTAGATGGTGGGAATGATGTCGCGTGGGAGAGTGCGCTCGAGGAACTCGTCGAAGACAGCCGCGGCGATGGTCAGCACCGGTTCAGCTACGTAATATGCGACCAGTTGCGGTTCACCGAAGGCGTCGCGGTGAAACACGCACCCACAGGCGACGACGCCGGCGAAGGTCATGATTGCCGCCTCGATCTCCTCGAGATCAACTCTCACCCCGTGGACCTTGACTTGGCTGTCCGCGCGGCCCAAGAACTCGAGCACGCCATCGCGGAGATAGCGCGCGCGGTCACCTGTTTTGAACAGGCGCGCCTCGGGATCGGCGCAGAAGGGATCGGCCAGAAAATATTGGCGGGAAAGCTCGGGTCTATTGAGGTAACCGCTGGCCAGACCGGCTCCGGCCGCGTACAACACGCCTGGCACGCCAACCGGCACCGGACAGAGTTGGTCATCAAGGACATAGACGCGGGTATTGGCGATCGGCCGGCCAATCGGCACAATTGCGCGCGACTCGCCTCGCCCGCAGCGCCACAGCGCGATTTCGCCTCCGGCCTCGGTCGAGCCATAGAGATTGATCAACTCTGCCTTGGGGAGCTTCTCGAAGAACAGGTCGACCAAATTGCGGGGCAGGGCCTCGGCCCCACATAGTACCAGCCGCAGGCTATCGCATTGTTCGATCAGCGACTCGCGCAATAGTTTTTCGAGGTCATAGGGAATCAGGTGGAGCACCGTCGCCCGCTGTTCCAGAATCTGGTGCGAGAGCGCGATCAAACTGAGGGGATGACTGTCGATAGGAAGCACTAAGGTCGCCCCAGCGATGAGCGGCCAGAAGACCTCGTTCGAACCGGTGCCCGTACTGAGCGGCGTGTGGTGGACGAGCCGATCGGCGGCGTCGAGCGGGAAAGTGCGCTGGAAATGGGTCAAGCGATTGACCACGGCCCGATGGCTGGCGACGACGGCCTTGGGCATGCCAGTCGACATCGGCGTGTACAGCACATAGGCAGGCGCTGTGGCGGCAACGGCGGGCGCTAATGCTTGATCGGCGGTGGCAACGCCCAGATGATCGATGTGAAGTTGAGCAATGCCGTGGGGCAGATCAGGCGATTTTTCGGAGGCGGACAGATAGAGCTTGGCGCCTGTATCGCCGAGGATGAAATCGATTCGCGGCTTGGGCCAGTCCCAATGGATGGGCACATAGGCGGCACCTGCCCCCAGCACGGCTAAGGCCAGAGCCACGGTCTCCAGGCAGGGCGCCGTGTCGATCGCGATTAACTGACCCTCGCCCACGCCGCGGGCGCGCAGCCCCAAGGTCAGACGCTCGACCAGTTCGCGCAACCCGGCATAGGTGGTAGCGCGCTGTTCGCGACCCAGCAAGGCGACCGCGTTAGGTGTGCGCTGGGCCTGGCCGTAAAAAAGCTCCTGCAGCGACGCAGCGCCGGGCAGTTCCGCGGAAGTCTCGTTCCAGGTCTGCACCAGTTGCAAGCGTTCCTCGTCGCTGAGCAGGACATGCGCCTGGATCGGACGCTCGGGAAAGCGCAAGCAGCCGCCGAGCAGACGGGTGAAATGACCGCTCATGCGCTCGATCGAGACGGCCTCGAACAGACCGACGCTGTAAATCAGTTCGAGTTCATGGGTCTGACCCGGCGTCACGATCAGCGAAAGATCAAAAAAGCCAGTCTGATGGCCCAACCCGACTCGACTTGAACCCCTTAGCCCGACAGCCGGCAGTGGTGCGGCCTGATAGGCGAATTTGACTTGGCAGACCGGGTGGATGCAAACATCCGGTTCCCGGTGCAGCTCATCGGCGATATGGATCAGCAGCACATCCAGATGGGGCTGAATTTGCTCCTGTTCCGCGCGCAATCTGGCAAGTACGTCTTTGAACGAGGGCATGCCCAAAAGGTCGACGCGAACCGGCAAGGTATTGGTGAAGTTGCCAACGAGTTCGGAGAACTGGCCCCTCAGCCCGCTCTGCTGGGGGATGCCGACCAGAAAATGCTCGCGACCTGAATAGCGGTGCAGCAGGGTACTGAAAGCAGCGAAGACAAGCATTTCTGGCGCGACCCCCGTCTCGGCGCAGAGCGCGCGTAACTCTTGTTCATGGCCTTGAGAGAGGCGGAACAGCTTGCGACCGCCGCGAAAGCTCATGATTGAGCCGCGCCGGTGATCGGCGGGGAGCTCAAACACCAGTGGCCAGCCCTGGAGCCTGTTCGACCACCAACTTAAGCTAGCCTTGTAGGCATCGGAACGCACCATGGCATCACGGGCGGCGAGCAAGGCCTCGTAACGCGCATCGAGCCGGGTGCAATCGCTCTGGTCGAGATAGTGACCGATCAGGTCTGAACAAATGACGCTCAACGAGGGCATGTCCACGTGAAAATGGTGTGCTGTCAGTACCAGCAGCCACTGAGTCTCGGCCCAGTGGTAGCCCCGACAGCGCAACAGCGGTGCCCGGCTCATGTCGAATGGTTTGGCCACCTCCTGCTGCACCAGCAAGCTCAGGCGCTCCTCATCCAATAGCTCGGCACCGAGTTCGTCGATTTGAAAATCCGGCAAGGCGACGGTCACCTGCAGCAACCGCGGCTTGCCAGCCTCCATGCGAACGGCCTTGCACAGCACGGGATGCTGGCCCACCAATTTGGCCAGGGCTGCGCGCATACGCTCGCCGTCCAGGTCCGTCAGGCGCAGCGTCAGGAAGACGTGGTTGGCGAACGATTCCGGCGCCAGCTGTTGGAGGACCCAGATACGGCGTTGGTTGGTGTCCAGTTCATCCCCAGCTGGTGGGCGGTTGGCGGCGGCGCGTTGCTCGATCAAATGGGCGATCAGCTCGGGCTTGCGTTCAGCCAACTCGTGCTTCATTTCAGGAGTGAGCAGGCCGGCCTGGGCCTTGATGCGCAATTTCTCGCCATCTAGGCCAACCTCGATCCCCTTCCCCGACAGCCAGGTCAGGAACCCCTGGGGCGTGCTGGGCGGGCCTGTCTCGCCGGCAAGGTGGGCCAGCACCTCGGCCTTTCGGGTGGTGAGCTGAGACATGATCTCTGCGGTAACGATTCCGGGAGCGGCTTTGATGCGCAGCCGCTCGCCCTCGCACCACAGGTTAATACCCAGGGCTTCGAGGCTGGCTAGATAGGTTTCGACACTCATATTTCGAATTCCTCGACCTCGGCACTACCCGCGGGTGGGGCCGACGTCATGGGTTCGCCACTGGGTTCCACGGTTTGGGTCGGACGCGGCGGGTGGTTGCCCGTTTTGTCCAGCATGCGGTCCAAGGCAGCGGTCATCCTCGTGATCGTCGGTTCTTCGTTGAAGAGTTGGGGCGAGACGGCCACCTTCAGCACTCGTCTCAGTTTGGAGGCGATCATTGTCGCTAGCAAACTGTCGCCACCCAGTTCGGAGAAGTCGTCGTGGGGGCCGATCTCGGCGATGCCCAGTGAATCCTGCCACAGTTCTTTGACCGTATGGAGGGTCGTGGAGACGGCCGGCGGCGGGGCGGCGGGCTCCTTCGGCAACTCGGCGGCGGGCGCGCTGACCGCGACCGGGCGGGGCGGCTCGACGCTGGGCGCAACGGCACTGGAAGGCGACACGACCACTGGCGTCGAGGCGACCTGCGGCTCCCAAGCACTGGCCGTCAGCACTTCGAACTCGTGAACTTTATCCAGCTCGCCCAGGAAGTCCCGCGGCGAGAGAACGATCTGGGAGAACATATCGCCCGAGAGGATGCGCCGCAAACCCTCGATACCATCTGCGTAGGAGAGCATCAGATCACTGGTGCGCGGATCCGGCTTGCTCTCCAGCTCACGGGCGGCCATGCCGGCATCGCTCCAGGCGTCGGAGTTGACGGCGACGACGGTAAAGCCCGAGTGGGCGTTCTGGTGGTGCGCGTAGGCGTCGAGGAAGGTGTTGCCAGCACAGTAGTCGGCATTGCCCTGGTGACCCAGGACGCTGCTGGTCGAGGACATCAGCAACATGAAGGAGAGCTCTCGCTCCCTGAAGATCTCCTCGAGCACGAGGGTGCCTTCGACCTTGGGAGCCAGCACTTCCCTGGATTTGTCGGACGTGAGATTGCGGATGGGGCCACTGGGGCTGATTCCGGCGGCGTGGATCACGCCATCGATGGGCCCGAACTCACGTTCGACCCTGGCGACAGCATGGCGCATCGCGTCCAAGTCGGCGACATCGGCGGAGAGGGCCAGAACTTTGCCGCCTAGGCGTTCGATCTCGATGAGCTTATGGATCTTCTGCGAGGTCGGGTCACCGGCGTCGTGGTTGCTGAGCCAGTGTTGCCAGTCGCGGCGGTCCGGGAAGGGCGAGCGGCCAATCAAGGCCAAGTGGGCGCCCAGTGATTCGGCCAGATGGCGCGACAGCATCGTGCCGACACCACCCAGCCCGCCAGTGATCAGGTAGACCCCACCCTTGCGCAGACGGTCGCGGGCGGGATCGACCGGACCGTGGGGTGCCGGCTCGAAGGTTTGCAGCCAGCGCCGGCGACCGCGGTAGGCGATGACCGTATCGCTGGAGACGACCGCCAGTTCGCCGAGCAGTTGCTCGACCAACAAGGCGCGACGCCGCTCGATGTTGGGGATGACGACATCGATACTGCGAATTTCGATGTGCGGATACTCTCGCGGAATCACTTTGCAGGCGCCCAATAGGGTCGCCTTCTCGGGCATTGTCAGGTCGCCGTCGGTGACCTCCTGCATGTTGTTGGAGATCACGCCGATCTGAAGCCGCTCACTGACGCCCAGATGGTCGTAAGCCTGTGCCAAGTGGACGAGGCTCAAAAAGCCGCGCTGCAGACAGAGCGAAGAGAAGGCCTCGCGCGACTGGAACATGCGCTCGGCGGAAACACTCCAGAGATGGATGACCCGGTTGGGGATCGAGTCGCGACTGCGCAAGTCCTCGAACAGGGCGGCGTAGTCCTCGGGCCTGCTGGGGTTGAGGGTGTAGCCCTTGGCCCGTTTGGCGTACCACTCACCAGTGCGCACGGCGATCACCGTCTGACCGGCGCGCTCGAGCCGGGCCACCAGCTGGTCGCCCAGACCACAGTAATCCAGGAACACCAGCCAGGTGGCCTTGCCGCTGGCCATGCGGTTGAACTCGAACAGGGGTGCCGAGGGTGTCTGCTTCCAGAGCGGTTGGTAGAACCACTCGGAGGGATCGTGCTTGCGCACGGACTGCCTGACCGCGCGGGGCTTGGTCGCTTGTTCCGGCTTAGGCGCTGCGCTGGCTGCGACTGGCGCGGCAACGGGGGCCGGTGCGGGCGCGAGCGCGGGTTCGATCCAGAACGATTTGCGCTCGAACGGATAGGTGGGTAGGGCGATGCGGTGGCGGATCTCGCCTTCGTGACAGCGCGCCCAGTCGAATTTGCCACCCATCTGCCAGAGTTGGGCGACGGAGGCGAGGATAAAGGCGTTGTCGTCCTCGGTGCCCTGGGGATGGCGAATCGAGGACAGGGCTTGGTGACCCGAGTCGCGGCCGGCCTGTTGTTTGGCGAAGGTCATCAGGGTCTTGCCCGGGCCGACCTCGAGGAAGACCTTGGGTCCATCGGCAAACAGCGTATCGAGACCGGCGCCGAAGCGCACCGCGTTGCGCAGGTGCTTGCCGTAGTACTCGGGCAGGGTCGCCTCCTCGGCGCTGATCCAGGTCCCGGTGACGTTGGAGACGTAGGGAATCGTCGGCGGCGACAGGGGCACGCCGCGCAGCTCGGCCTGGAAGGCTGGCAAGGCCGGGTCCATCATGGCCGAGTGGAAGGCGTGGGAAGTATGCAGCTTACTGCCGCGCTTGCCCTCGCTCTCGAGGCGCGCGGCCAAGGCGTCGATCGCCTCGTGCGGACCAGCGACGACGCAGCGTTTGGGGGCGTTGATGGTGGCGATCTGGATCGCGTCGCTGAGGTAGAGTTGGACCTCTTCCTCGCTCATCGAGAGTGCCATCATGGCACCGCTGGGCTGAGCCTGCATCAGGCGGCCGCGAGCGGCCACCAGGTTCAGGGCGGCGTCGAGGGTCATGACTCCGGCCAGGGTGGCCGCCACGTACTCGCCGATGCTGTGACCGATCATCGCATCCGGCTGGATACCCCAGTGCATCCACAGTTTGGCGGTGGCGTACTCGATCACGAACAACGCCGGTTGCGTCATCGAGGTCTGGCCTAGGCGAGCGCCGGCCTTGGCCAATTCCTCAGGATCCTCGGTTTTGGGATAGAGCAGATCGCGTAATTCGAGGCCAAGGTTGTTCTTGAGTTTCTTGCTGCAGGTGTCCACGACCTCGCGGAAGACGGGCTCATGGCGGTAGAGGCCAAGTCCCATGTTGACATACTGAGAGCCCTGACCAGAGAACATGAAGACGACCGGCGGTTTCTCGCCTTCGGGTACGACCCGTGCGACGGAATCGGTGGCGCGCAGCTGCTCGAGTGCCTGCTCGCGAGTTTGCGCGACCAAGGCCAGGCGGTGAGCAAAATGGCGACGCCCGACCTGCAGGGTAAAGGCCAAGTCGTGCAGCCCCACCTCGGGGTGAGCTTCCAGATGGGCCGCCAGGTTCTCACGCTGCCGTGCCAAGGCGGCTTCCGAGCGGGCCGAAATTGGCAGCACGAAACAAGGCTTTTCAGTAAATGAGGGAGCCCGTTCCGGCGCCTGTTGGAGGATCGCGTGGACATTGGTGCCGCCGATCCCGAACGAGCTGACGGCCGCGCGCCGCGGACCTTCGCTCGCCCACTGGGAGAGCTCGGTGTTGACGTAGAACGGTGTGCGCTCGAAGTTGATGGCCTGGTTGGGCCGCTCGTAGTTAATCGTCGGCGGGAGTTGGCCATGGTGCAGACAAAGCACGGTCTTGATGAAGCCGGAGGCGCCGGCGGCCACGTCGAGGTGGCCGATGTTGGCCTTGAGGCTGCCAAGCGCGCAGTACTGCTTGCGATCGGTCTTGGCGCCGAAGGCCTTGGTCAGGGCGGCGACCTCGATCGGATCGCCGATGCTTGTGCCGGTCCCATGCGCTTCGATGTAGGTGATGGTGTCGGGGTGGACGTCGGCAACGCTCTGCGCGTCGGCGATGACGGCGGCCTGGCCCTCAACGGACGGGGCCGGAAAGCCGACCTTCTCGCTGCCGTCGTTATTTGCGGCCGAGCCCTTGACCACGGCGTAGACCTGGTCGCCATCGGCGATCGCTGCCTCCAGGCGCTTGAGCAGGACCACGCAAACGCCGTTGCCGTCGACCATGCCCTTGGCGCGGTGGTCGAAGGGCCGACAACGACCGTCAGGCGCGTTGGTGCCGCCCTCGGCGTAGAGATAGCCGCGGCGGATCGGCAACCACAGGCAAACGCCACCCGCCAGGGCCATGTCACTCTCGCCGTCGACGATGCTGCGGCAGGCCATGTGGATCGTCATCAGACCCGTCGAGCAGGCCGTTTGCACCGCCATGGCTGGGCCGCGCAGGTTGAACTTGAAACTGACTCGGGTCGCCATGTAGTCCTTCTCGGAAGCGAAGGACAAGGCGTAGGAACCGACGGTTTCGACCAGGCGCTTGTCGGGTAACAGGTTGTAGCGCAGGTAGTTGTTGGCGCCAACGCCGGCGAAGACGCCGATCCGGTGGGCGCATGTCGCGGGATCGTAGCCCGCATGCTCCAAGGCCTCCCAAGCCTTTTCGAGGAACAGCCGCTGTTGCGGATCGGTGATTTGAGCTTCCCGTGGGCTCATGCCGAAAAACTCGTTGTCGAAGCGGTCGATGTCGTCGATGATAAAGGCCCTGCGCACATAGTCCGGATCCTCGAGCAGATCCTGCTCGACCCCCTGAGCGCGCAGCTCCTCGATACTGAACTCGGTCGCCGATTCAACGCCGCCACAGAGGTTCTGCCAGAACTGATCGGGCGTATCGGCACCTGGCAGCTTGAGCGCCAGACCGATTACGGCGACCTCGCTGCCGGCGTTGCTCCGCGCCTGACGGCCACTGACAACCACCTGATTTCCTTGCGGATCCAGGTATTGCGCAAGGGCGGCGACGGTCGGGTATTGAAAGATATCGGTGATCTGGACCTCACGACCAATCACTTCCTCGAGGCGGAAGCGCACGCGCGTGGCGTTGAGGCTGTTGCCGCCGATCTCGAAGAACTGGCTGTTGGAACCGACCTTCTCGATGCCCAGAACCTCCTTCCAGACATCGGCGATGAGGTGTTCCAGCTGGCTGGTCGGCATGACCGGCGCGGCCGGCGCGGCAACCTGCGGTTCGGGCAGTTTCTTGCGGTCGATCTTGCCGTTGGGATTGAGCGGCATGGCGTCGAGGATGGTGACATAGGCGGGCACCATATATTCGGGCAAATGCTCGCCGACATAGCTGCGGATTTCCTGTTCGTTCATGGCGCCTGCATGGTGCAGGGTGACATAGCCGGCTAGGTACTTCTCGCCGAACTGATTGTCACGGTCCATGACGACAACTTCATGGATGTGCGGGTGCCGTTGCATGACGGCCTCGATCTCGCCCAATTCAATGCGGAAACCGCGGATCTTGACCTGATGGTCGATGCGGCCCAAGCATTCCAGCTGACCATTGGGACGCCAGCGCACGAGGTCGCCGGTGCGGTACATGATCGGTCCGTGGCCGGCGGTATCGGCCATCTGCGAGAAGGGATTGTGGAGGAAGCGCTCCTCGGTCAGGTCGGGGCGATTGAGGTAGCCGCGAGCCAAGCCGATACCGGCCAACAGCAGCTCGCCTGGCACACCCACAGGCAACGGCTGGTAGTTGGCATCGAGGATGTAGGCCTGCGTATTGTTGAGCGGTATGCCGATCTTGACCGTATAGTCGCGATCCCGCTCCATCAGTGCCCAGGTCGAGTAGGTGGTGTCCTCGGAGGGGCCGTAGAGGTTGTAAACCCGCTCGATGTGGGGCAACGCGTAGAGATCCCAAACCACCGATTCTTTGAGTTGTTCGCCGGCCAGATTGACCGTCGTGACGTTGGTGGGGATGTTCTTCTGGCGCAACAGCTCCTTGATCGCGCTAGGCACGGTGTTGATCGTGCGCACCAGGTGCTTGTGATGGTCCATCGGCAGGTAGAGCGCGTTCTCGACCAGAACGATTGAACCGCCCAGGGCCAGGGTCGCGATGTTCTCGTAGACGGAGAGGTCGAAGTTCATCGAGGTCGAGGCAAGCATGCACTCGCGCTCGTCGGCGGTGAACAGCTTCTCGGTCCAAACGACCAGCTGGGTCACCGGCCGGTGGTTGATGGCGACGCCCTTGGGCTTGCCCGTCGAACCGGAGGTATAGATGACGTGCGAGAGGTGCTCCATGCCGGAGATCTGCTCGGGGTTCTCGGTCGAACAGGCGTCCAAGCCGCTGGCCTCGTCGTCGATGGCGACCAGTTCACCCGGCTGGTTCTGAAGTTTCTCGGCCAGGTGGCGCTGCGTCACGATCACCGAGACACGGGCCTCGTCCATGATGTACTGGACCCGCTCCTCGGGATGCTTGGGATCCAGCGGCACATAGGCGCCGCCCGACTTCTGAATGCCCAGCATGCTGATCGTCATATTGGGCGTGCGCTCCTGGGAAATGCCGACGAGCTTGTCGGGACCGATGCCCATGGCGCGCAGGCGATGCGCCAGCCGGTTGGCACGGGCGTTGACCTCCGCGTAGGTCAGGAAGCTGTCGCCAAAGTAGATGGCGGGCTTGTCGGGATGCCGTTCGACGGCCAGCTCGAACATGCGGAACGGGCACAGCTCGGGGATCACGAGATTGTTGTCGTTCCAGTCGACCAGGGTCAGTTTGCGCTCCTCGGCCGTCAACAGCGGCAGGTGCGAGACCGCGCAAGAGGGGTCTGCGGCGATGCCGCGCAGCAGGGTCATGAAGTTGCCCGCCATGCGCTCGGCGGTGGCGCGCTCGAAGAGGTTGGTGTTGTACTCGAACGAGCCATGCATCACGCCTTGGGTCTCGACGATTTCGAAGGTCAGGTCGAAATGGGCCATGCCGCGCTCGACAGGCAGGAAGTCCATCTCGAAATCGCGCGTGCGCAGGACCGGCATGGGGTTGTTGTTGAGCACGAACATAACCTGGAACAGCGGGTTGCGGCTGAGGTCGCGCTCGACATTGAGGGCCTCGATAAGGCGCTCGAAGGGGAAGTCCTGGTGCGAGAAGGTCTCGAAGATCTGGGTGCGCACATGGGCCAGCAAGTCCGCGAACGAGGCCTGCGGCTCGAGCCGCGTCCGCAGCACGAGCGTGTTGACGAAGAAACCGAAAACGTTTTCCAACTCCTCGTGGCTGCGGTTGGCCATGGGCGTGCCGACGAGGATGTCGCTGTGGCCGGTGTAGCGGTAGAGGAAGAGATTGAAGGCCGCGTGGAGCAGCATGAACATGGTGGCACTGTTGTCACGGCAGACCGCGCGCAGATCGGTCATCAAGGCGTCGTCCCAGTGCAGTTCGGCGACGGCGCCATCATAGGTCTGGACCTTGGGCCGCGCCCGATCGCCGGGCAGCTCGAGCACGGTCTGGGCGCCTTCCATGGCCTGGCGCCACCAGGCGATTTCCTTGTCCAAGACCTCGCCCTGCAGCCAGTTGCGCTGCCAAACGGCATAGTCGGCGTAGGTCACGGGGATCTCGGGGAAACTCGGTTCCTGACCTTGGACAAGCGCGTCGTAGGCGCTGATGACCTCGCGCATAAAGACACCGATCGACCAGCCGTCGCAGATCACGTGGTGCCAGTTGAGTAGCAATAGGTGGCTATCCTCGGCCATACTGGCGAGCGCGAAACGGAACAGCGGCGCCTGGGACAGCCTGAACGGCCGCAGGCCTTCGACCACGGCCAGGCGCAGCGCTTCGGCGCGCCGGGACTCAGCCGGGAAGTGGGTCAGATCCATGCGCTCGAGCGCGACTTCGACCTGATCCGCAATCATCTGCACGGCTAAGCCGCCGCGCAGGCCGACCGAGGTGCGCAGCGACTCGTGGCGCTGGACCACCAGCGCCAAGGCCTGGCGCAGCCGCGCAACATCAATGCGGCCCTTGACCTCGAAGGTGAAGGGTATACTATAAGCGGCGCTGTCGGGCATCATCTGATCGATGAACCAGAGGCGCTGTTGGCTCAGCGAGAGCGGCGGCGGCTCGCTGAAACGCTGGTGAACGATGGCCGGCACCTTCGGGGAGGCCTCGCTATGCAGGCCGTCGATCAACCGGGCCAGGGCGGCGACGGTTGGCTCGACAAGGAAGCGGGCGAGCGGCACTTCGACCGCTAGGGCGCCGCGGACGCGGGCCACGATCTGGGAGGCCAGCAAACTGTGGCCGCCCATCTCGAAGAAGTTGTCTTCGATGCCGACCTGATTGACGTTGAGCACCGTCGCCCAGATCCCGCACAGGGTCTCTTCAAGTGGCGTGCGCGGTGGGACGTATTGGCCGATCTCGGTAGCGACGCCCATCTCGGGCGCGGGCAGGGCCTTGCGCTCGATCTTGCCGTTGGGGTTGAGCGGCATGGCGTCGAGGATTGTAACGAAAGGCGGCACCATGTACTCAGGTAAGTACTCGCGCACATGGTCGCGCGCTTCCTGTGGTGTCAATGCGGCGCCATCGGTGAGCGTCAGATAAGCGGCCAGGTATTTCTCGCCGCCCTTGTCGTCGCGGTCCATCACATAGGCTTCGCGGATGTGGTCGTGCTTGAGCAGGACGGCCTCGATCTCGCCCAGTTCGATGCGGAAGCCACGGATCTTGACCTGATGGTCGATGCGACCGAGACACTCCATCTGGCCGTTGGCCCACCAACGCACGAGGTCGCCGGTCTTGTACATGCGGCTCTGGGGATCGTCGCTGAAGGGGTTGGGCAGGAAGCGGTCCTCGGTCAGGTCCGGCCGATTGAGGTAACCACGGGCTAGACCCTCGCCGGCCAACCACAACTCGCCGCTGACGCCCAGCGGCACGAGCCGCATCTGAGCGTCGAGGATGTAGGCCTGGGTATTCTGCAGGGGTATGCCGATCTTGACGACGTAGTCGGGATCGTTGTCCATCAGTGCCCAGGTCGAGTAGGTCGTGTCTTCGGAGGGGCCGTAGAGATTGTAGACGCGCTGGACGTGGCCCAGTTTGTAAAGGTCCTGACAGACGTTGTTCTTGAGCGGCTCACCGGCCAGGTTGACCGTCGTGACGCTGCGGGGAATCCCCTGCTGGCGCAACAGTTCCTTGATCGCGGAGGGCACGGTATTGATGGTGCGGACCATTTCGCGCTTGGGCTCGAAGGGCAGATAGAGCGCGTTCTCGACCAGCAGGATCGAGCCGCCTAGGGCTAGGGTCGCAATGTTTTCGTAGACCGAGAGGTCGAAGTTCATCGAGGTCGAGGCCAACATGCCGCCCAGCTCCTCGGCGGTGTAGAGACTGGCGGTCCACTCGATCAGGGCGATGACGGGGCGGTGGGCGATGGCGACGCCCTTCGGTTTGCCGGTCGAGCCGGAAGTATAGATGACGTGCGACAGTTCCAGAGGACCCGAGAGAGGCGTCGGATCCTCGCTCGGAGCGCTATGGCAAGGACACTCGGTGTCGTCGATCAGTACCAGGGTCGCAGCCTGGCCCGAGAGTTTCTCGGCCAGGTGTTTCTGCGTGACGATCACGGAGACGCGGGCCTCCTCGAGAATGTATTGAATGCGTTCCTCGGGGTGCTTGGGATCCAGCGGCACATAGGCGCCACCGGACTTGTGGATCCCCAGCATGCTGATCGTCATATTGGGCGTGCGTTCTTGGCTGATGCCGACCAGGACGTCCGGACCGACGCCCAAGGTGCGCAGGTGGTGGGCCAGGCGGTTGGCGCGAGCGTTGACTTCGGCATAACTGAGGGCATCGTGGCCGAAATGAATGGCCGGCGCTTCACCTAGTTCGCGCACCCTCGCCTCGAACATCTGGAACGGACACAGATCGCCGATGGGGATGGCGTTGTCGTTCCATTCGACCACCAGGCGCTTGCGTTCGACCTCGGTCAGGATTGGCAGGTCCGTGATGCGGCACTGGGGATCGGTGGCAATGCCGCGCAGCAGCACGAGGAAGTTATCCGCCATGCGCTGGACCGATTCAGGCTCGAACAGGTGGGTGTTGTAGTCGAAGCCACCGCTGAGCGATGCCTCGTTCTCGGTCAGGTTCAAGGTTAGGTCGAACTGACCCAAGCCCCGCACGATATCGGCGATCTCCATGCGGAAATCGCTGGCTTCCAGCTGCGGCAAGGGGTTGTTATGGAGCACGAACATGACCTGGAACAGTGGGTTGCGACTCAGGTCGCGCTTGATGTGGCTGACCTCGACAACCTGATCGAAGGGCAGCTCCGAGTGGGCAAAGGCCTCGAGTGTGGTCTGACGCACTCTGCCCAGCAGGTCGCCGAAGCTGGGGTTCTCGCCCATGTAAGTGCGCAACACGACGGTATTGACGAAATAGCCCAGCAGGTGCTCGGTCTCGGCGCGATTGCGATTGGCGATTGGCGTGCCGACGAGGATATCGGCCTGGGACGTGTAGCGATAGAGGAAGACGTTGAAGGCGGCCTGCAGGGTCATGAACAGGGTCGAGGCCCGCTCGCGGCTGAGGGCCCGCAGGCGCCGGGTCAGGTCGACGTCGAGGGTAAAGCGCTGGAAAGCGCCGTCGAAGAGATGGACCTTGGGCCGCGGCTTGTCGCGAGGCAGCTCGAGCACAGATTGGGCGCCGTCCAGGTACTTGCCCCAGAACGCGCGTTCCGCCGCCAATTGATCGCTGCGCAGCCAGGTCTGCTGCCAGTGGCTGTAGTCGGCGTACTGGATCGGCAGCGCCTGCAGGCCCAACTCCTGGCCGTGGGCTAGGTGGTTGTAGAAGGCCAGCAATTCGGCCAGGAACACGCCCTCGGACCAGCCATCGAAAATGGTGTGATGGAAATTGGCGAGGAACATCGTCTCCTGCTCGCCCAAGTGCAGCAGTCGGAAACGGAACAGCGGCGCCTGGGCCAAATCGAAGGCGAAACGACCTTCCGCCAGTGCGATCTCTTCGGCGCGGGCCTTGCGATCGTCCACGGCTAGGTCGCTCAGGTCCTCCGTGGGCAGGTCAAAGGACAAGCTCTCGTGGATCGTTTGCACCGGCATGGTGTCGGCAAGCTTGAAGCAGGTCCGCAGCGCCTCGTGACGCGCTACGATCGCTTCCAGGGCTGCTCGGAACACGGCCCAGTCCGGGCGTCCCATGATGGTGAACGCGTAGGGTACGTTGTAGGCAGGGTTGCCGGGCGTGACCCGATCGATGAACCACAGGCTCTGTTGGTTGGCGGACAGTGGCGGCGCTGTCTCCCGTGACTGGGGATGGATCGCCGGCGTTTTTTGGCCTTCGCCACTGCGTAGCCGGTCGACCAGGGCGACCAATCCTGTGACGGTCGGGTCTTGGTAGAACTGGGGCTGGGGCACCTCGACCTGGAGGGCCTCGCGGATCCGGGAAATAACCTGGGTCGCGATCAGCGAGTGACCACCCAGCTCGAAGAAGTTATCGGTGATACCGACCCGGCCAACTTTCAATGACTGTGCCAGAATCCCCGTCAACAGTTCTTCCATGACCGTGCGCGGCGCCACGTATTCGCCGCGCTCCAAGGCGCTGAGATCGGGTGCAGGCAGGTTCTTCTTGTCGACCTTGCCATTGGGCGTGAGCGGAAACTCCTGCATCTCGACGAAGGCGGAGGGCACCATGTACTCTGGCAGGAAGGCGCGAATGAAGGAGCGCAGGGTACCGATGTCGAGCTTGTGGCCCGTCTCGGTCTTGGCGTAGGCGACGAGGATTTTGTCACCAGGGCTGTCCTCGCGGACGATCACGACGACCTGCTTGATCGAGTCGTGCTTGATGATCGCCGATTCGATCTCGCCCAACTCGATGCGGTATCCGCGAACCTTGACCTGATGGTCGATGCGGCCAAAGCACTCGAGATTGCCGTTGGGCAACCAGCGGGCCAGGTCGCCCGTGCGGTACATGCGGTCACCGGGAAGGCCAGAATACGGATTGGGGATGAATTGCTGAGCGGTCAGTTCGGGGCGGTTGTGGTAGCCGCGGGCCAAGCCTTCGCCACCGATGACCAGCTCGCCGGCACCGCCGCTGGGCGCCAACTGGAAGTGGCTGTCGATCAAGTATATGACGGTATTGGCGATGGCTAGGCCAATCGAGATTGGCAGCGTGCCGTCGGGCACCAGGTGCAGGGTCGACCAGACGGTGGTCTCGGTCGGACCGTACATGTTCCAGAGATCGCCGCGCTCGACCAGCTGCTCAGCAAGTTCGGGCGGCAACGGCTCACCACCGCAGAGCATTTTGAGGTGTTTGCCCGGCAGCCAACCGGCGCCGAGCATCAAGCGCCAGGAGACCGGAGTGGCCTGCATGATCGTCGCGCCACTCTTGAGCAGCAGGTCCAGCAGACGAGCGCCGTCGATCGTCACGTCCTTGGCGGCCAGAACGACTGTCGCACCCGTGGTCAGCGGACCCCACAGTTCCAAGCCGCAGATGTCGAAGGAAAGCGTCGTCACCGACAGCCAGACATCGTCCGGGCCGATGCCCGGCTTGACGGCCATTGAGGTGATGAAATTCTGGAAGGCCAGGTGCGAGATCTGTACGCCCTTGGGCTTGCCGGTCGAGCCGGAAGTGTAGATGACATAGGCGCGACAGTTGGGATCGGTCGGGACCTCGGGATTGGTGTGACGCTCCATCGAGATCTTGCGCCATTGCAAATCCAAGTCCAGCACCCGGGCCTGGTGGTGCTTGATCTTGTCGGCCAGACCGTCCTCGGTCAGCATGATGCGCAGTCCGGAGTCCTGGACCATGTACTCGAGCCTATCCTCGGGGAAGGCGGGATCCAGCGGAACATAGGCGGCGCCGGCTTTGAGGATGCCGAGCAGGGCCACGACCATGTTGACGGAGCGGTGCATGCAGACGCCGACAAAGTCCTCGTTGCCGATGCCCTCGGCGATCAGGAAGGCCGCGATTTGGTTGGCGCGGCGGTTCAGTTCCTCATAGGTAACGCGATCAGTGCCCGCGACCACGGCCAGCTTGTCTGGGCAGCGCTGGGCGTAATCCTCGAACAAATGGTGAAAGCAGCGACCGCGCGGGTAATCGACCTGGGTGCGGTTGCGCCCGAAGATCAAATCTTCTCGCTCGGCCTCAGCCAGCAGCGCGAGCTGGCCCAACGACGCCCGCGGCTCTGCGACCATAGCGGTCAGGAGGGTCTGAAAGTTTGCGGCCATCCGAGCAATGGTTGTCTGCTGATAGAGAGCGCGGTTGTATTCATGGTCGACCACCATTTCGGCACCGGCCTCCGTCACGCGGAACGACAGGTCGAAAAGGCTGCTTTCAGCGATGGTCACCAACCGCGCCAGCTTCATGCCCCCCAGTTGCCATGACTCCTGGTGTTCGCTCAACGACACCAGGCCTTCGTCATGGGCCTGCCATGACCAGCGGACTTGGCAGAGCGGCATGCGACTGCCGTCGGCCTCGCTGCTGCCGCGATCTGCGACGAGCGTGGCCCAGGGGTAGCTGCGCTGCGCGCGGACCCGCGCCAGAGACTCGGATCGCTGAACCAGAAAAGCCTCGACTGTTTCGCCCTTGCCCCTAAACAGCGCACGACAGGGCAACAGATTTTCGAAGGGACCCACGACCTGATCTGCACTGGCGCGATCCTGCGCGGCAATCAGGACATCACCCTGGCCCGTGTAACGATGCAGCAGCACCTGCAGCGCCCCTAGCAAAAGATCTTCAAGGCTCCCACCACCTGCTAGTCTGCGTAGGTCCTTGACCAATTGCGCCGGCACGATCCAGCGATGGACCTCAGCCTGTGCCGGCAATTGCGGCGGCCTGGGTTTATCGGTCTGCAAGTTGAGCACCGGTAACTCGCCGATCAGCTCCGCATCCCAGAAGGCTTTGCGTTCCGCCGCGGATGCGCTGAGCGCGTCAGCATGTGCCGCCAACGTCGTCAGCAGGCCACCGGCCTCCCCTGCCCATTCGACCGACCGATTCTCGCGCAGGCAGGCGTAAGCCTGGCCCAGTTCGACCAGCAGCCGCGCCATCGAGGCGTGGTCGCAGGCGACCGCGTGAGTCTGCAGCGAGAGTGCGACCGCCTTGCCGTCGCGCTGGAACAGGCTCCAGCGGAACGGCAAGTCGCGAGTTAAGTCGAGGGTCGCCTGCAGCGACTCCAGGACACGGGATTTCATGGCGTCGAGGCTGAGGCTGGTGACGTCGACAAAGCTCAGGCAGGGACTGGCCTCCTCGTGCAGACGGCCGACCGGGCCCTCGCCGACGATCGGGTAGGTGCAGCGCAGCGCCTCGTGACGGGCCTGCAGGGCAGCCAGTGCCGCGCCGAAGGTCGCCTCGTCCAGTTCAGACTCCACAAGGAAGGCCATGCCCATCTTGCCGCTGGACCCGTCGGCCTCGTGGCGCCGCCAGTGCCAGAGCTGCTGTGGCGACAGCGCGAAGTCACGCTGGGCAAGGCCTCCGCCGCCCGCGGATACTTCGGTGATCTGATTCTGTACATGACGATTTCGCTGAGCCATGGGGTCCTCCGTACGGTTGGGTCACTTGAAAAAGGGGCGACACAGGTCGGGGCGAGGATGGTCCGAGACTCCATTGGGCGGTGTCGTGGTCCCGGGCTGTTTCATGGAATTGCTGCCTTTCAATCTGGGGGTATGAATACGCCACATGTCAAAAAATCGACTTAGACGCCCAGACAAGTGGCACATCCTCATCAAATCTCGCTCCCATTTGCGCACTATCGCGCAAGATTTCAGACAATTCCTTTTCACCTGGATTATATCGGTACGTTTCCCTTTTAGTTAAGGTTCTTGACCAAAAACAAAAGAGATTTTTACCCCCGTCGAATCCCGTTCCGAAGCCGTGTCTCGACTCCGCAACGGGATTTTCTAACCAGGATCCGAGGCCCGTGAAATGACCGATCCGGCGCCACTGAAGTGGTTCTCCCGCAATGCGATCTTGGGGAAAGTACCGTGTGAAGCTGGAAAAACGAGACACTATGCCACGGACACCGAAAACCGCTATGCACTTGCGCCGATTGGGGCAGACCACTATGATACAGCATCACGAGGGCGGAGGCGCGAGCAAGATGACGAACCCCAGCACGATCGACTGCGAGATCTTGGTGATTGGCGCCGGCCTGGCCGGTCTGGCCGCGGCCCGCAGCCTGCAACAGGCCGGCCGTCAGGTGGTCCTGATCGAGGCCCGCGACCGCATCGGCGGCCGCGTCTGCCCCGCCCCCTTGGCCGGCGCCATGGTCGAACTGGGCGCCTATCGCCTCCAGAGCCCCGAGCAGAACCCCCTGCTCGCGCTCTTTGCCAAGGCCGACCTCGACCTGCGGCCCGAGGAGCCTGGCCAGTTCCTGCTCTATCACGGCAAGCGCCGTCTCGACGCCGAGACCCTGCGCCGCGAGCGCGGCCGCATCCGCCGCGCGCTCTGGCACTGGCACCGCAAACTGCACGAGCTGGCGCCCCAAGAGGACCTCGCCTCCGCGGTGCGCCGCTACCTGTTGGCCCGGCACGGCAAGGACGCCGACCCCCTGATCTGGGAAGTCTACCGCGACGAATGGGCCGCCGAGAGCGGTGCCGATCCGGAACAACTGTCCATGGCCCACTTCCTCCAACACGACGAGGGCGAGACCGCGCTCCTGCCCCAGGGCGGCCTGAGCCTGCTGTTGCCGCTACTGGCCGAATCGCTGGAGATTCGCCTCAACACGCGCGCCCATACGATCGACTGGTCCCGGTCCCTGGTCGAAGTCCACTGCGACGGCGTCAGCTATCGCGCTCGCCGCGTTGTCCTGACGGTCCCGCTGGGCCTGCTCAAACAGGGCGCGCTGGTCTTTGAGCCCGCCCTGCCCCAGCCCCAGCGCGACGCCATTGATGCCCTCGGTTGGGGCATATTGAATAAGGTATACCTGGCCTATCCCCACAAGTTCTGGCCCGACGGCGCGTTCCAGTGGGTGCTGTTCGACGAACACACCGCCGAGCCGACCTGCTTCACCAACAGCACCAACCCGGCGGCGCCGCTGTTGACCGTCTTTATCGGCGGCGAGCGCGCACGCCGGCTCGAAAGCTTGAGCGACAGCACCATTGCCGCCATGCTGACCGCGCGCCTGCGCCACTGCCTGGGCGCCGGCGTACCTGAGCCCCTGGCCGTGCTGACGACGCGCTGGGCCAGCGACCCACTGGCATTGGGCGCCTATAGCTACCTCGGCCCCCAGGCCAGCGGCGAGGAGCAGGCGGCACTCGCCCGCCCCCTAGACGAGCGCCTGTTCTTCGCGGGCGAGGCCACGATTCAACGCTTGTACGCCACGGCCCACGGCGCCTACCTGAGCGGCCTGCGCGCGGCCCAGGAAATTCTCGACCTCGATCGCGACCCTTTGAATCCCTGAGGCGCGATCGGGCGAACTCCATGCGCCAGCTCTTGTGCTCAAGGCAGACCACGACGCTGTGGCAAGTGTCCTCAATCTCTCCAGCTTGTTCATGAACTCTTGGTCGAGGTAGCTGCTATGGCTGACTTTGATACCTGGCAAGTAATGGGCGAGCCGCCGCCGCACGAGTTTGGCGGCGGTGCATCAATTCCAGTTCTCAGGAAAGGGCGCTGCGCGCCCCCCGCTCAGCCCTGGCTGCTGCCCGATGTGCCCCATTTGGCGCGGACCCGCTGCCAGCGCTCTTCCTGCTCGACCCGGACCTCCACCAGCTTGCGCACGGGTTCGGCCAAACTCTTGTCGGCCAAGAACTTGCGCGCCAGCTCCAGCGTTTTCTGGCCGCCGTAGGACGGCCATAGCGCCGAGCAGAAGCCCGCAGCGTAGCCGTAGCCGTGGCGGCTGAAGATCAACCGCAAGTCCTCGAAGAAGCGCGGTGCAAACTCCTGTAATAGCTCCTGTTGGTAGCGCGAGTTGAAGGAAAAGGCCAACACCCTCAGGTCCTGGTTGTTCTCCTCGACCGCGACAATGCGCTTCCATACCGCGCGCTTGGAGGCCGGATCGGGCTTGACCGCCTCCAGCGCCAGTAGGTGGCTGCTCAGCTCTTGACCGTCATCGGCGGCCTTGACCCGTTCAAGCAGCGCTGGGTCAAGGGCGTAACCCTGCTCGACCAGGCAATGCAGCAGGTACCAGCGGTCCTCGCTCGTCTGCTCGTAGCCGGCGAAGACAAGCCGACCCTCGAGCCGGTCTAGGAAGAACTTCAGGTCGCCGCCAACCTCGGCCAATTGGCCCAGCAGCTCGATTCGCCTCGCCTGCAGGTCGGAGCCAGGCTCCTGGTCGGCCAAGAGCCGCATCTGCGCGAGGAGTTCGAGCGCGAGGGGCTTGGCGACCTCGGGACTGGGCGCGCCCTTGGTCAGCAGTGAGTTCAGCGTTTCCGCCATGGTCTCGAGCAGGCGCAGATTGCGGACGGTTGGCAATTGCGAGGCGCACAGGGCGACAAGGCGCTGCGGGTCCCACAGGCCGTCCAGGGCCATGCTCCGCATCATCGCGAACACTTCCGTCTGCAACTTCTCGTCGGCCAGCTCGGCGAAGTGCGCCTCCAACCAGGCTAGGCTGGCGCCGTCAAGGCGCTCTTTGACATAGCCGGCCTGGCCCACATTGGGCAGGGCCAACGCAGGGGCCGCCTGGCCCACCAGTTCGGGCAGCGCAACACTCGCGCCCGCGAGGCGGGCTGTCACCGTCTTGCCCAGGGCCACCTTGCCGTCGCTCTGGCGGTAGTACAGTCCGATCGTGAGCGCATGCTCGCGCAGCACCCCGCTGCTGGTGCTGGGGAACTGGCGCAGGGTCGCGCGGCTGATGACACCGCCCTGCTGCTCGAGTTCGAGCTGTACTGGATTGACCCCGGCGGTGCCGATCCAGGCCTGCATCCAGCCATCCAGATCGCGACCGTGGCGCTCCTCGAGCGCGGCGGTAAAGGCGTCGATGCCCGTGTTCCGCCAGGCGTGGTGGCGGAAGTAAAGTCGCAACCCGTCGCGAAAGGTGGTACCGCCCAAATAGGAATCCAGCTGGCGCAAAACACAAAAGCCTTTGCCATAGGTAATGCTGTCGAAGATGGCAGAGGCGGCGTTGGTGTCCGCCACCTCGGAGTGCACGGGATGCGTGGTGGCACGGGTATCCGCGGTGATCGTATCCACTCGTGTCCTGGCGGCCTCGTTCCAAATATCCTGTTCACCCAGGCTCTCCGCGGCCAGGTAACTCATGTAGGTGGCAAAGCTCTCGTTGAGCCAGAGGTTGTCCCACCACTTCATCGTCACCAGGTCGCCAAACCACTGGTGGGCCAACTCATGCCAGAGCGTGATCCTGCGGTCGAGCACGCGCGCCGCCGAAAACGGCTTCCTAGCGAGGTAGTACTCATTCCACGTGATCGCGCCCACATTCTCCATGGCGCCCGAGGTGTAGCCGGGACAAAAGACCTGGTCGTATTTCTCGAACGGGTAAGGATAGTCGAAGTAGGACTCGAAAAAGTCAAAGCCTCGACGGGTCTGCTCCAGCATCTCGTCCGGCTCCATGAAGCGCGCTAGCGACTGGCGGCAGTAAAGGCCCAAGGGGTAGCGGAAGTCGGGGTCGCGGAAGCTGGCCCAGGGCCCGGCGGAAAGGTGGAACAGGTAGGTCGAGAAGCGCTTGCTGCGCTTGAAGCGACTCAGCTGGAGCTCGCTGTCGCGGCGCGTTTCGAGGATGGGCGTGTTGGTAATCACCGTCCAATCGGCGGGGGCAAGGACCTCGACCTCGTAGGTCGCCTTGAGGTCGGGCTGGTCCATGCAGGGGAAGACGCGGTTGGCCTCGTAGGGTTCGAGGTCGGTGTACAGGTAGGTGCGCTGATCGATCTCGTCCAAGTAGCGCGTCAGCCCCAGACCGTCGTCGCTGTACTTACCGAGCGCCTCGACGACGAGCGTGTGCGGGCCGGTCTTGAGTGACTCCCGCGGCAGGGTCAGGCGCCCCTTGGTCGCGTCGTAACTAAAGTTGCTGAGGGGAGCGCCATTCAGCACAACCGCGGCGATGCTGTCACCCTCGAAGTCGATCGACAGGGGCGCCCGGTCGTGGCGCAGGACGAAGGCGATTTCGGAGCGGATTTTGTAAGTCGCCTGGTCGGGTCCAAGCTCGAAGCGCAGCTTGTAGGCGACCTCCTCGACCTGTTCAAAGCGCGCCACGGCCTCGGCGCGGGTCTGCACGGATTTCGCCCAAAGGGGCGCAAGACACAGTAATAGAACGAATGCTGCCAAACGGGGAAACAAGGATAACCTCCTGGGCCGTCAGGCCCAATCTATGTGGGAAAGGGTCAAAAATATCAGTTGGTGCGAGACCAGTTCTGGCGGATGCGCAGGTCGCGCTCGAGGTCGTCGAGCGAGCCCTCGACCATCCGACTCAGGGTCCGGTCCGTCAGATTCGCCTCCAGGAACGCATGGGCGGCGCTGACTGTCTCCTCGTTGCCGTCCTCGGGGAAGAGCATGCGGACAAAGCGACTGACCCAGGCATATTCGCGTTCCTGATAGAGGCGCGGCAGCACTTGAAAGAAGGGCTTGATATATTCATGGATGAATTCGGGTTGGTGCCTGGGGAAGAGTCCAGCCGCGATGGCGGAGACGTCGCCCAAGGAGAGGTCGGAGTCTTCGGTGATCTGCCGCCAGAGAGCCTCTTTCCGCGCGGGGTCGGGGTCCATGGCTTGCAGGGTCAGGCGGGCGTTGTGGGATTGGATCGACTTGTCCGTTTCGGCCAGGCGCTTGGCCCAGGTCTCCGCCTGCATGTGCGAGTGGCGGGCCAGGGTCAGCACCAGCTGCCATTTGCGGCCACCGGTCAGATCGAAACCGGGAAGCGTGGCATCGCCCGCCAGCAGCTCCGCCACGTAGGCGAAATGCTTGGGGTGCACCGCATCCTGGCGCAACACCTCGAAAAGCGGTGACTGGCGGTCGCTGCCGGGCTGACTGCGTTTGAGTTCCGCGATCGCCAGATCGACGAAGCGCACGCGGTACTGGGTGGCGACGCCGGGATCGGGGATGTAGCGGGTGACGCAGGTGTGCAGCTCGCGCAGCAGGCTCTCCAGCAGGCCCTCCTGCTGTTCCAGCGGCACCTGGGCCAGGGCCAGCTCAAAGAAGTCGCGGGGCGGGAACTTGCCGTCGCGGACCATGTCGTAGAGGATGCGCCAGACCGTGTTCTTGAGCGCGGGATCTTCGAGCTGATGCACGTGTTCGCGCAGCCAGGCCAGCGAGTGCTCATCGAAGACGACCTTGACGAAGTCGATATCCGTCACATTTGGCACGATCAGCTGCGGCGGCTCCTGGCCGACCAACTGGGGCAGCGCCGTGCTGGCTCCGTCGTAAGTGATGCGGACGACCTGCTTGCGCGTCTGCTTGCCTTGCGCGTCGAACCAGAACAAGCCGAGATCGGTGGCATGGACCCTCAGCACGTCGTTGAAACGGCTGGGCAGCTGTTGGATCTTAGCCGCGCTGATGCGACCGGCTTTGCTCTGGTAGTCCAGCTGAACCGTGTTGACGCCCTCACGACCGAGCCATTGGGCGGTCCAGTCGGCGAGGCTGTGACCGGCGGCGCTCTCCATGGCCGCCATGAACTCCACCAGCGTGACCGCCGAGAAGGCGTGGCGTTTGAAGTAGAGCCGGCAACCGTCGCGGAAGACCGTGCCGCCCAGGTAGTTGTCGAGCTGGCGCAGGACGGCAAAGCCCTTGCCGTAGGTGATGCCGTCGAAGTTGGAGGCGGCCGCGCGCACGTCGGGGATCGTGGCCAGGATCGGGTGGGTCGTGACCCGCTGGTCGGAGCTCAGCGCCCAGTCCTTGGAGCCGGAGCTCTGGGTCCAAACATCGGGCACGCCGATCGCCTCCATGGCCAGGTAGGACATGTAGGTCGCGAAACTCTCCTTGAGCCAGAGGTCGTTCCACCAGGCCATGGTGACCAGATCGCCGAACCACATGTGGGCCATTTCGTGGTAGAGCGTGGTGTCGCGGCGGATCACGTCATCGGCGGTGGGGCTCTGGCGAAAGATCGCGCGATCGTCGTTCCAGGTCACCGCGCCGACGTTCTCCATGGCGCCGATATTGTACTCGGGACAGAAGATTTGGTCGTACTTGCCGTAGGCGTAGGGCGTGTCGAAATACTGTTCGTAGAAGTCGAAGCTCTTGCGGGTGACCTCGAACAGATGATCGGCGTCCAGGTACTTGGCCAGCGACTGGCGGCAGTAGAGGCCGAGCGGGTAGCGGAAGCCGGCATCGTGGAACTCGGCGTAGGGGCCGGCGCTGAGGTGGGAGATATAGGTCGAGAAATTCTTGGTGCGGGCAAAGCGGGTGCGGGTGCGGGTGCCTTCGCGCGTCTTGGCGGCGACGGCGCCGTTGGCGACGACGGTCCAGTCGGCGGGGGCGACCACTTCCCAGGTGAAGGTGGCGCGCAGGTCGGGCTGGTCGAAGCAGGGATAGACGCGGTGGGCGTCGTTGGGCTCGAGGTGGGTGTAGAGGTATTCCAGACCGTCGGCGGGATCGACGAAGCGGTGAAAGCCCTGGCCCGTATGGGAGAAGGCGCCGATGAAGGCGATCTCCAGGCGGGTCATGCCGGTTTTCAGCTGGGCGGCGGGGATCGTCAGACGTGCCTGTTCGGCGTCATAGCGAAAGTCGCTGAGGGGCGTGCCCTGCAGGGAAACGCGCTCGATGGCCTTGCCGCTGAAGTCGAGGACCAGATCGTTGGCGGTCATCAGTTCAAAGGCGTGGGTGACCGTGCCCTGGTAGGTTTCCTCGCCACCCTTGAGGTCGAGGCTGATCTCGTAGGCCAGGTTGCGAACCTGTTGCGAGCGTTCCGCGGCGAAGTCCTGAGTGAGGTTATCGCTCTGGGCGAGTAGTCCGAGTGTGCTGAATGAAATAAGGGCGAACAAAGTGTATGAAGTCATAGTCCTGGCGTGCTCCCAATAGAATACCCGCGGCGGCCCCGCATCACTTGAGTCGTACGAGCAGGGGGAAAGGTTGCACGGCGGCGCCAATATTGCGGGTCTAGCCCGCGTTTTTCGCTACCGGGCCGCAGGGGCATGGGCTACACTTTATTTCGAGAATCATCCCTGGAGGAACCCATGACGTTTACCCTGCTCCTTTCACTCGTGCTTTGCTACCAAGACAGCTTGATGCCAAAGGGTCGTTGGCTGGACCTGTCCCACGATTACGCCGAGGACACCGTCTACTGGCCGACGGCGGATGGGTTCCACCTGAACGTCGACCACGCGGGCCCGACCGAGGCCGGCTACTACTACGCGGCCAACAGTTTCACCGCGGCCGAGCACGGCGGCACCCATATCGACTCGCCGATCCACTTCGCCGAGGGCAAGCTGACCGTCGACAAGATCCCACTGGACCGCCTGATCGCGCCGGCGATGGTCGTCGACGTCTCCGAGCAAGCCCTGAAAAACCCGGACTACCAGGTCGGCAAGGCCGATTTCGAAGCCTGGGAGGCGGCCCACGGCAAGCTGCCCGACGGCTGCATCGTGCTGCTCAACACCGGCTACGGCAAGTTCTGGCCGGACCGCGAGCGCTACATGGGCACGGCAGAACGCGGCGCCGAGGCAGTGGCGAAACTGCATTTCCCAGGCCTCGACCCGCAGGCAGCCACCTGGCTGGTCACCGAGCGCAAAATCTCCGCCATCGGCCTGGACACGCCGTCGATCGACTACGGCCAGTCGAAACTATTCGAGAGCCACCGCAACCTCTTCGCGGCCAACATCCCGGCCTTCGAAAACGTCGCCAACCTCGACCAACTGCCCGCCAAGGGGGCGCTGGCCATCGCGCTACCGATGAAGATCCGCGGCGGCAGCGGCGGCCCACTGCGCATCGTAGCGTTGGTGCCTTAGGTTAGCCAGGCTGGGCCCCGCCCCGCCTAGTCTGGCGTGGGAAGGAGTGCGTTCCGCGGAGGCGAGGGCCGTGAGTTAAAGCGGCCTGGTGTGGGCCCAGCAATCACGAGCGACAGGTTACCAGGACTGAAGTCCGTGAAAGACTTGAGACGAGGAAGGTCTTTTAGCGTGTCCATAGAAACAAAAAAAAAATCACGGACTTTGTTTCAACCAAGCGAGTCGTCGCGAACAAAGCAGAGGCAAGGCATTCGTCTACACGGTTCAAAAATCGCTTTCTCCTTGTTATGACTGACGGGAAAAACCAGTTAACAACTTTTTAATGCCTTTCGGATGTACTAAGTAAAGTTAATATTTTCAGCTGATTGACGCAAAGGGAAGCCTTCAACTTAGGTGCATTGGCCAAACAAGGCTTGGCCTTAATGGGTTGTGCTTTTGTGTAAGGCGTCCGGTTCCCAGCTCTACTTTGTCCCTTAGTAGCGTTGGGATCCCGGTGATCAGCTTCACTCTGTGACGACTGGCGACAAAAGCACAGTGAATTTGTGCCGGCGAGCGAGAAAATCGAACAATACTTCTTGCTTTTTCTCAAATTTTGGAATCCAGAAGAGCAAACATCAAGTAACTTTCAGGCACTGAGGCGTGAAATACGCCTCATCGAAGGTAGAAAGACGTGCCTTTGTTGTCAATTAGGCCCTGAAAATGGGATCCCGACGCTACTTTGCTCCTTAGTAGCGCCGGGAATAAGTTTACCTGGCCCACTTTGCCCCTCAGTAGCGCCGGGAATAAGTTTACCTGGCCCACTTTGTCCCTCAGTAGCGCCGGGAATAAGTTTACCTGGCCCACTTTGTCCCTCAGTAGCGCCGGGAATAAGTTTACCTGGCCTACTTTGCCCCTCAGTAGCGCCGGGAATATCGATCACCTGCCGCTCGTCCTGGACGGAGGAAATAGTGGGGCAACAAAAGGCGCCTCATGCTTTTCCGTGTGTTCCGTGTTTTCCGTGGTTAAAATCCTCCTTTCTGTACGGGCTCTAGGAGTTTCCATTTTTTTAACCACGGAAATCAGTAGAGTAGGGGCGACAAGCGGCCCCTTCGCTCCACGGACATTACTCAGCTTCTTCACTACTATGGGCCGCTCCGACTTCCTGCTCGACCCCATCCTGGTTAT
>CAYRFM010000028.1:0-77762 GCA_964423555.1 uncultured Holophagae bacterium
AAAAAAAATCGCGAGGCCAAGTTGAACTGAATCACCCGTCCAAAAAAAAATTCGCGGGCCGTTCCAGTTGGGGTCTTGTCTATGGCGACTCATCGACAATGGCCAGCCAATGGCGCAAGCGAGCTACATGAGCTTGGTCGTCAACCTGCTCGGGATCCGATTGCTGCAAAGCTTCCATCAATGCCAAGGAACGCAGGAAATAGGCTTTACCTTCTACTTGTTTTCCCTGTTCCGCAAGGCACTGACCCATACGCTCGCAGGAAACCGCCAGATCGCGCTGATAATCTGTTCGGCCCGGCACTGCTTCTGCGAGGCGCTCGGCATTCGCCAGCGCCTTGGTGTAGGCAAGGGCCGCCTCTTCGCTCCGCCCGAGCTCACGATTCAGGTCACCTACCTCCAGGTACGACGCCGTAAAATAGTCAGCTAATCTTCCGGGAAGCCGTGGTTTATCTGGAAATCTTCGTGATGGGATGTCACGAGCGCCAGATTCAAGAAGCGGTCCGTTGAGCTGCTCCACGGAACTGGCTAACGCGATCCGTTTACCACAAAACGCAAGCCCTATCTTGCGGATTCGCGGGACGCCGCGCTCACGAAACAATGCCTGGTAGTCATTGCGGTCAATCTGGGCAAGGGCTTCTCGGGCTAGCGTCTCCAATTGGTCTACATCGCCGTGCTTGAATTCGAAGATGAAGCCGATTTGCGTCGCGTTCTTAGGCATGAGCACAAGATCGTAACGACCATGGCCTGATTCCCGATTGGAAACGACCTGGTGGCTTTGCTGGAGATTGACCAATAGGCCCGCAAGGAAGGCATGGTACACCCTTTCGCTCTCAAGTCCACCGGTGTCATGGAAGCTGAGCACCTGCACGATCGTTTCTCTCAACAAGACTTCGAAACGGGGGAGGTCTTCCTGCAGAAGACTTCCCATCAATGCGTCAACATGGGATTGTTGACCAAGCCAATGGTTAACCGTTGAGGCAAAGAAACTCTTCACTTCCAGATTGGGGACGCATAGCGCTAAACGCCTGGACAGATCCGGTTGCTCTTCGGCAAGCGTCAGATAGCCGCTGAGCAGCATGAGACCCCAGACGCTTGCCGGTTTCAAATCGTTGAGCGCGACATAAGGGTCTATCTCTCGGTGGACGCAGTCACCCCTCAAAAGGGTCGTCAACTCCTCTAAAGTGATTGCTTGTTCCGCCACAACCAGGTTGCGGATGAGGGCGTTATCCGCGGTATTGATCCAATGAGGCGCAAATGGTGCCCCGGGGTCACGGAGAATCGAAAGAATCGACCATGGATTGAAAATGGTCTGCCCACCGAAGCGGTAGCCGTTATACCAGCGCTGAACTTCCGGCTCCGCGGCAGTCAGTCCTGCTGACTCCAGAACGCTCTGAACCTCAGGTTGAGTAAAGCCAAAATGATTGGCGTAGGGCCTATCTAGCACGGTGCACACGATCAGGTTGTTGAGGCCCGAAAAAATGGAGTCCTTGGCCACGCGCAGGATACCCATCAGCACACCCTTCTCGAGGGCGGAATTGTCCTTGAGACCAGCGCTGAGGAAGTCTCGCATGAAGCCGACGATCTCATCGCGGAAGCCATGCTGATGACCACCATGAATAGGGCTATCGTACTCGTCGATCAGGACGATGGCGCGCTTGCCGGTGATGCGGTAAAGCAGTTTGCTCAGTAGGCCCAGAGCGTTTTGACACAATTCCAGGTCCGCCTTACCAGTGATAAAGAGATCGATCAGGTCCTTTTCATCTTGGTAGAGCTCCGCTTTTAGCAAGCGCGACCTGTGGTTCTTGAACATTTCGCCGACCAGCAGCACCAACTTGCGTTGGCAGGAGGCCCAGCTCTGCGGCTTGAGATCCTTGAAGGTGACAAAAATGACCGGATAGCCCCCAAGCAGCGCCATGGCATCTGGGTCTCGGCTGACCAGGAGTCCTTGAAACAAACCGCGGTTATCGGACTGGTCGTCGAAGAAGTCGCGCAGCATGGTGAGGTTGAGGGTTTTCCCAAACCGACGCGGACGCGGCAAAAGCAAAACCTTGGCGTGGTCGCGGATCAAATCAGAGATCAAGCCTGTTTTATCTACATAAAAGGAGCCCTTCTCGCGTATCTCCTTAAAATCAGAAATGCCTAATGGCAGGATCTGAGCCATGGGACCCTCCTCACGTTATCATACAGAAGCACATCAAGGGCCACAAGCAATTGGACAGCCGGACGGGGAGAGTCTAAACCCAAAAATCCCGCGAGCGGCTATCGCTTTCGGCTATCATGGAGCACGGAGGTGCCCACCATGAATCTCAGGGATCTGCACTACCTGACTGCGCTCGAAGAGCTCAAGCACTTTGGCAAAGCGGCCGACCGCTGCAACGTCAGCCAGCCGACCCTCAGTGGCCAGCTCAAGAAACTCGAGGAGTACCTGGGCGTCCAATTGGTCGAGCGCAATAATCGCCAGGTGTTGCTGACGGAGGCCGGTCAGGAGATCGCCAACCGCGCCAAAATCCTGCTGCGCGAGGCGCGCAACCTCGAGGAACTCGCCCAATCCTACGCCAACCCCATGAGCGGCCGCGTCCGCACCGGTCTGATTCCGACAGTGGCGCCTTACCTACTGGCGCTGATCATGGCGCCCATCCGCGAGCGCTTCCCTGAGCTCGAGTTGACGCTACAGGAAGGCCAAACAGCGGAATTGGTGGCGCAGCTGCGCGCCGGCGAGCTGGACCTGTTGATCCTGGCGCTCGGCGCGCCCGGCACCGAAGGCTTTGACGCACTGCACCTCTACGATGAACCGTTTTTTCTGGCGACGCCGCCAACTCACCCGTTGGCTGAGCGGACCCAGGTCACGATGGACGACCTCCACCACCAACGCATCCTCTTGCTGCAGGAGGGCCACTGCCTGCGCGGCCAAGCGCTGGACGTGTGCTTCTCGGCAGGCGCCCAGGAGACCGAGGGTTTTCGCGCTACCAGCATCGAAACCCTGCGCCACATGGTCGCCGCAGGCGCTGGCTTGACCCTGATTCCGCAACTGGCCGTGCCCGACCTGGCAGCGCCAGGAATCCGCTACCTGCCCTTCGCCGAGCCCGCGCCCAGCCGCCAGATCGGCCTGCTCTATCGCAGCCACACCGCCCGCCGCGCCTGTTTCCGCGCCCTGGCCGGCACGATCCGCGAGGCGGTCGCGCCGCGTTTGACGGCTGTCGGTTGAACCTACCTATCGCTTTCGAGGAGCATGATATCGAGTTTGTCCTTTGGCCTGCCTGTCGCCTTCTTGTTGCGAATCAGGTCTGGCTTGCTGATCACCGGAATCTGTAATCCGAATAAAGCGATTGTGTCGCGGCCATTCCTTTGAATGCGATCAGAGCACGCCAAACCCGAGCAGCGTTTTCCTCGGTATTGTGAATCCACAGGTCAAGATCACCGGTCGCACGGGGATGGCCATGGGCCGATAGGGCGTAAGCGCCGACCAAAAGGAATTCAACTTTTTCTTCTATGAACATGGACAACATGTCTTTGAAGTCTGGATTCACTGACATCCTCCCCCTTAAAAGCCCAGGCCTGAACGGTCAGGGGCCACATCATCAAAATACGCTCGGCGGGTGTCGTCGCCTTCAGATAAGGGTCGTCCTCTTCTTCCCCTTTTCTCAGAATGCGCACTGGGTAGTCTTGGCGTTCCATATGCAGCCTCCACCCCCATTATAACATTCTAGAGCGAGCAGGCTCGGCGAAGGCGCCAGGTTTGTCCGCCAGACGCCAAGTCGGGCCCTAAGCCATGCGCCGCTCCGCGACTTAAAGATACACGCCGTCAGTCTCGCCCTATATAATGTACAGGCCCGCGAAGCGGGGATGTCGAGTTCAGCGAGGATGGAACCATGAGGCGAGCGTTGTGGTTGATCGTGTGGGCGGGCTTGAGCCTGGCCGGTGAGTTACAGACGCGGCTCGATGCCGAGCTGGACGCGGGCAAATTGCAGCGCAGCGCACTGGAGTCAGCCCTGATCGCCGAGGGCGTCGCCGACGAGGCCGAACTGGCGCGCTTGCGCGAGCGCTACGAGAAACTGATCACCTCGCTTCAGGAGGAGGTTGGCGCCAAGGCAACCGGCAAA
Source organism: uncultured Holophagae bacterium (assembly GCA_964423555.1). GTDB lineage: Bacteria > Acidobacteriota > Holophagae > Acanthopleuribacterales > Acanthopleuribacteraceae > CAYRFM01. The sequence goes on from CAYRFM010000028.1 coordinate 4,101, forward strand.
AAACTCGCCAAACAGCTCCACAAAGCCGTGCTGGCGGCGGGTAAGCTGGAGGGCGAGCCCGGCGACGGCATCCGCAACCTGATCGAAGACAAGTCCCAGACACCGATTCTGGCCACCTTCCTGCTGGCCGACCTGGCCGCGCGTGCCGGGCTGACCGAGGGCGACTGGCGCGATATCCGCGAAAAGCTCGAAGGCACCCTCAGCGGCGCTCGCCCCGATGAAGTTTTGGCCGTTTTGATCGCGCTCGAAGCCTACCACCTCCAAGACATGGACCCACCCAAAACCTGTCGCCTGCTGCGCCTGTCCTACCTGCTCGCGCCAACCAAAGACTATGCCTGGGGTGATCTCGACAAGCGCTTTTACAACCGTGGCCTTGAACTCTTCAATAAGAACCAATATCCCGAGGCAGCTCAGGTCACGGTCGGCGCCGCGACACGGTTCCCCGAACAGGCCCTGTTCTATCCGCTGGCCTTCAACCTCGGCGTCAAGCTGCTGGAAGGTGACAACGCCGAGAGCGCCCTGGCCCGCGACCTCGTGCGCCGCCTCCATCCGCTGATGGGCGACCACCGCGCCGACTTCGACAAGGCACTCGGCACCGCCGCCTATAACCGCGGCGCCCGCCTCTACAACGCCGGCGACTATGCCCGCGCACTCGAGGCCCTGGAGCAGGTTCAGTCGCCGCCCAACCCCGAGCAGTTCAAGCAGGTCCTGGCCAACTGCTACATGGCCCTGGCCGAAAGCAGTTTGACGGCGGGCAAGCCCGAGGAAGCCGACACCTTCCGCGCCAAGTTGCGCGCGCTCAATCCCGAGGCCGCCGACGAGTTGGAGCAACGCCTCGGCCAGCTCCAGATCAAGAGCATGGTCGAAGCCGGAGACCTGAGTGCGGCCCTGCACAAGGCAGCCGCCCAGCTGGTCAGCGAGATCGACCGCAACAACTACAAGACGGTGCTGTTGCGCTACAGCGATGCCCTGATTGCACAGGGTAAATACGAGGCCCTGCTCGGCATCCTCGACAAACAGCCAGAAGCCGCCCAGCTGGGCGAGACAGCCGACAACCTGCGCTTCAACGCCTACGTGGCCTGGTTGGAATCCTACAAGGAAGGCGAGTACGCGCCGCTGCTGGCCGTTTATCGCCGCGCTTTTGCCGATCCCAAGCTGCGCATGACCGCCGAAAATGCCAAACTGATGCACGACAACTGCGCAATCGTCATGCACTCCGAAATCGTCAAGCTGATTGAACAGCGCAAGTTCAAAGAGGCCGACGCCCAGTCGAAAGCCGCGCTGGCCTTCGCACCCGACGACCAGGCGCTCAAACAGCAGCGTCAAACCATTGAAACAATTTTGAAGCGCGTCACGGAATAAGTAGGGCGATGGAAGTTGTCCCGCGCCGAGGATTGCCCTTGACCATTCGCTTTTCGATCATCGACTATCTCAACGCGCTGCCCTTGAACCTGGCCTTCAAGGATGGCCACTTCGGCGCCGACGTCGAACTCAGTTTCGACTTCCCCTCCCAGTGCGCCGACAACCTCGCCGCCGGCAAGGCCGATGTCGGCCTGATCTCCTCGATCGAGTACCAGCGCATCCCCGATTTGGTGATCGCCCCGTCCATCTGCATCGGCTCCAAACGCGAAGTGCGCTCGGTCCTGATCCTGACCAAAAAAGATCTCAGCCAGGTCCACCGCATCGCCCTCGACCGCTTCTCGCGCTCCTCCGTGGCGCTCCTGCGCATCCTGCTCCACCGCCGCTACGGCGCGCGCCCCCACTTTGTGACCATGTCGCCGGACGCCGATCGCATGTTGGCCGATGCCGACGCGGCGCTGATCATTGGCGACGCAGCCCTGCAGCTGACGGGCGGCGACTACCAGACGATCGACCTGGCCGGCGAATGGCACCGCGAAACGGGCCTGCCCTTCGTCTTCGCCTTCTGGACGATCCGCCAGTCCTGCCCCAGCGCCCGCATCGCCGCCATGCTGCGCGAGGCTCGCGACTATGGCCTCGCCCAGCTGCCGCTGCGCATGGACGAGATTCGCCAGCGCTGGAAGCTACCGGCCGAAGAGATCACCGCTTACTTCCGCGACAACATCCACTTCGAGCTCGGCGAAGCGGAGCTCGAGAGCCTGAACTTGTTCTACCGCTACGCCTTCGAGGCTCAGTTGATTCACGCGATCAAGCCCCCCCGGTTCGCGGCCGGGGAATGACGGGAAGGCCGCGATGGACGATGATAGAGCCCGCTTTCAACGCTCGACCAACCCGCGACGATGCGACCCATTCAACCTTCACCGCGAGCGAAATATCGGATTCCCTTGTTCACCAAAGGTCCGAATTTTGCTAGCATAGCGGGTACTTGCGCCTGGGGTTCCCCATCACCAGGCGACTCGCCCAGAACCTTTCTCGGAGATCCTCGTTTATGTTAGCCACCATTTCTCGCCTGTTCGGTTCGAAGAACGAACGTGAAATCAAGAAGATCCAGCCCATCGTCCGCGCGGTGGCCGACTTCGAACCCATGCTCAAGGCGCTGGACGACGAACGACTGCGAGCCAAAACGGGCGAGTTCAAACAGCGCCTCGAACAGGGCGCGTCACTTGATGACCTACTGCCCGAGGCCTTCGCCGTGACCCGCGAAGCAAGCCGTCGCGTGCTGGGCATGCGCCATTTCGATGTTCAGATCATCGGCGGCACCATCCTCCACCGCGGCGCCATCGCCGAGATGAAAACCGGTGAAGGTAAAACCCTGACAGCGACCCTGCCGCTCTATCTCAACGCGCTCGAAGGTCGCGGCGCCTGGCTGGTCACGGTCAACGACTACCTGGCCAAGCGCGATGCCGAGTGGATGGGCAAGATCTACAACTTCCTCGGTCTCTCCGTCGGCACCATCCTCCACGAAAAGAATGACCGCGAGCGCTACGAGGCCTATCACAGCGACATCACCTACGGCACCAATAACGAGTTCGGCTTCGACTATCTGCGCGACAACATGAAGTTCGAGACCGGCACCCTGGTCCAGCGCGATTACCGCTTCGCCATCGTCGACGAGGTCGACAGCGTGCTCATCGACGAGGCCCGCACGCCCCTGATCATTTCCGGCGCCGCCGATGACAACACCCAGAAGTACGCCGAGGCCAACGAGGTCGTCGTCAAGCTCCAACCTGAAGTACACTACACCGTCGACGAGAAGGATCACCACGCGCTGTTCACCGAGGAGGGGATCCAACGCGCTGAGAAACTGTTGGGCATCGGCAACCTCTACGACGCCGCCAACATCGAGATCCTCCACTGCCTCGAGCAGTCCCTCAAAGCGCACCACCTCTTCAAGTGCGATGTCGACTACATGATCAACGACGGCCAGGTCGTGATCGTCGACCAGCATACGGGTCGTCTGATGCCCGGCCGCCGCTACTCCGATGGCCTGCACCAGGCCCTCGAGGCCAAAGAGGGCGTGACCATCGAGCGCCAAAACCAAACGCTGGCCTCCGTCACCTTCCAGAACTTCTTCCGCATGTTCGACAAGCTCTCCGGCATGACCGGTACGGCCGAAACCGAAGCGCCAGAGTTCCTCAAAATCTACAAACTCGAGTGCTTCGTACTGCCGACCAACAAGCCCATGGCCCGGGTCGACGCCAATGACCTGGTCTACGGCAACAAGCTCGCCAAATTCAAGGCGATCGTCGAGGAGATCCGCAAGCAACACGCCAACGGGCGCCCCGTTCTCGTCGGCACCATCGCGATTGAAACATCCGAGGAGTTGTCGGCCGTGCTCGTCCGTCAGGGTATCAAGCACACCGTCCTCAACGCCAAGTACCACGCAGTCGAGGCCGATATCATCGCTCAGGCCGGTCGCCTGGGCGCCGTCACCATTGCCACCAATATGGCCGGCCGCGGTACCGACATCATCCTCGGCGGCAACCCCGAGGCGCTCGCCCGCTACGATCTGCGTCAGAACCCCGAGGGCGACTTCGACGCGCTTTATGCCAAGTACAAGGCGATCTGCGACGAAGAAAAGAAACGCGTGTTGGAGCTGGGCGGCCTGTTCATTCTCGGTACCGAACGCCACGAATCGCGCCGCATCGACAACCAGTTGCGCGGCCGTTCCGGTCGCCAGGGCGATCCCGGCCGCAGTCAGTTTTACCTGGCCATCGACGACAAACTGATGCGGTTGTTCGGCAACCAAAGCATCAAGAACTACATCGCCCGCAGCATGGAGGACGACGAACCGATCGAGCACAAATGGATCAGCCGCGGCGTCGAGAAGGCCCAGAAGTCGATCGAGGCACGCAACTTCGACGCGCGTAAACACCTGCTCGAATACGACGACGTCATGAACCAGCAGCGCAATACCTTTTATCGCATGCGCCGCGATCTGTTGTTCGGTACCTCCGGCCGCGACTTCCTCTACGAGCGGGTCGACGATATTGCCAACCACTACATCAATCAGTACAACGATAACGAACGCCCGGACGAGGACGAGAAGAAGTACCTGCTCGAGACCTTCCACAGCATCTTCGCCTATGAGCCCTCGAAAGCGGTTGCCGATGCCTGGCCCCTGGACACGGCATTGGTCTACGAGGAGCTGATCGCTCAGGTCAAGAGCCAGTACGAAGAGAAGTGGGACGTGCTGGGCATTCCCATGGAGGTCGTTACCCACCAGGAACGCTTCATCATGTTGTACCGCATCGACCAGCAGTGGAAAGACCATATGCGCAACATGGACTTCCTGAAAGAAGGCATCGGCCTGATGAGCTACGCTCAGAAGGACCCGCTGATCGAGTACAAGAAAGCGTCCCTGGAGATGTTTACCGACCTGCTGTACCGCATCGACGAGGACGTCGTCAAAACGCTTGTCCACCTGCGCCCGACCTTGAACGAGGACTCGATGCGGGTCATGCAGCGCCGCCGCGCCGAGGAAGCCAAGGCCATGCGAGAAGTCGGCAACGAAGCCGAGGAACCAAAGGCCAAAACCGTCCGCCGCGAGAAGCCGAAAGTCGGCCGCAACGACCCCTGCGAGTGCGGCAGCGGCAAGAAATACAAGCACTGCCACGGCAAGGCCTGAATCATCGCCGGCTCGTCCGGCCAACCCTGCAGAGGAAAGGATCATGTTGGAATACCCCCTGGTCGAGGCTCTGACCTTCGACGACGTTCTTCTGATTCCCGGTCAGTCCGATGTCCATCCCAATGATGTCAGCCTGAAAACCCGGCTGGCCTGCGATATCGAGTTGAACCTGCCCCTGCTGTCGGCGGCCATGGACACGGTCACGGAACACCGCTTGGCGATCGCCCTGGCTCAGTTGGGGGGCTTGGGTATCGTCCACAAGAACCTGCCGATCGAGATGCAGGCCAGCGAGGTCGACAAGGTCAAACGCTCCGAGTCGGGTATGATCAGCGACCCGATCACGATCTTGCCCAGCGAACCGCTGCAACGGGCCGAGGACATGATGGCCCATTACCGCATTTCCGGCATCCCGGTCGTGGAGAAGGACGGCACGCTGGTCGGCATCGTCACCAACCGCGACCTGCGCTTTGAGACCAACTACAAGCAACCCGTCTCCGCCGTCATGACCTCAGGCCGAGACCGCCTGGTCACGGTGCCCATGGGCACGACCCTCGAGGAAGCGCGCCACTACCTGCACAAGCACCGCATCGAGAAAGTCCTGGTGGTCGACCACAACTACCACCTGCGCGGCTTGATCACGGTCAAGGATATCCAGAAGAAACTGACCTACCCCAACGCGTGTAAAGATAGTAACGGCCGCTTGCGGGTCGGTGCGGCGCTCGGCTGCGGTCCCGACCTCTTGCCGCGCGCCCAGGCCCTGATCAACGCGGCTGTCGACATCCTCGTGCTCGACTCGAGCCACGGCCACAGCCGCGGCGTCATGGATGCGGCGCGCCTGTTCAAGCAGAACTTCCCCAATTTCCCGCTGATCGTCGGCAACGTCGCCACGGCCCAAGGCGTGACCGATCTGATCGACGTGGGCGCCGACGCCGTCAAGGTCGGCATCGGCCCTGGCTCGATCTGTACGACCCGGGTCGTGACCGGCGCCGGCATGCCCCAGGTGACCGCCGTCAGCGAGGCCTTCAAAGCAGCCGCCAAGCGCAACATCCCGATCATTTCCGATGGCGGCATCAAGTTCTCGGGCGATATCACCAAGGCCCTGGCGGCGGGCGCCGACGTCGTCATGATCGGCTCGCTCTTCGCCGGTACGGACGAGAGTCCCGGCGAAATGGTGCTCTACCAAGGTCGCACCTACAAGACCTACCGCGGCATGGGCAGCCTGGGCGCGATGCAGGCCGGCAGCGCCGACCGCTACTTTCAGGACAGCGAGTCCTCCAAGGCCAAGCTGGTGCCGGAAGGCATCGAGGGCCAGGTCCCTTACAAGGGCAGCCTGAGTGCGGTCATCACCCAGCTGGTCGGCGGCCTGCGCGCCGGCATGGGCCTGACTGGCTGTGGCAGCATCCCCGAGCTCAAGGAACGCGCGCGCTTCGCTCGCATCTCCTCCGCCGGCCTGCGCGAGTCCCACGCCCACGACGTCATTATTACAAAAGAAGCGCCCAACTACCGCCTCTAACGGCGCGATCGGGGTGGTCGCGACCACCCCGCGCATCAGCGCACGTTGACCATCGTCAAGGTCATGGGATTGAGTGCGTTATTGAGGTATAGCCGGCCAAAGCCCGCACCGATTGGGGCCTGGGCGGTCGCGAACGTCTGACCCAGGGCATTGCCGGTCGAGGCGTCATAGCACTGAAACGTGTAGCCGGAATTGTTGAGGATATTGCGGAAGCCGACCACGAACAAACTGCCCTGAATCACGTGCAGCGAGACGATCTCGCTGTATTCTGCCGTGTATTTCTCCAGTTCGCGCGGGTTCTTCGAGACCTTGGCCAAGGTCTTGAGGTCGGGCTTCTTCCAGCCAGGCACGGCGAGGGAGACCGTGCCTACTTTTTTGAGGTCGGGCGACAGCAGGGTGACGGCGCTGGCGAGTGACTGGACGGCGAGGATGCGGATGCCATCGTACATGTCGGCGCGGGCTACATAGGTGCGAAACAGTACCGGCGAGAGGTCGGCCAGCTTGGGCTCGACCAGCTCGTAACCAAAGCTGGTGCGGTCGAACGACTCGTTGAAGCGGCCCACCAGATAGCGGTCGTCCTGCAGGCTGACCGAGGTCACAAAATCGGACTTGATCTCGATCAGCGGACCGGCCTCGAAGAACAGCGGCAGCTCTGTCGTCTGTTTGGCGACGAACTGGAACTGCGCATCATAGCTGGAAAAGCTGCGCTGGCCTGCATCATAGACCAGATACTGCTGGCGTTCAGGCAGCCAATTGGCGGATGACGGCACCTGCAAGGCATTGTCACCCTCGCCCGGCCCCAACTGACCCACCTGCTTGCCCGCCAGGTCGAACACATGGACCAAACTCTTCTCGCCGTTGCAAACCAGCAGCCCTTGGGGCAGCGGGATCACCTGTTCGAAATGAAAGGGTTCAACCTGGAGCTTGACATTTTGTCCTTCGCTGAACGTGATTTGTGCCACTGTGAAGCAGATCAGTAGGGTAGTCATATCGGTAAACCTCAACGGCTAGATCGCTGGCAGCCCGAGGACATGAGCCTATAGATGTCTACGTCCTGATAAGCACACCAGGAAGGCGTGAAAAAAGCGCGCTGCAAGCCCTATCATACCAAATTCGCCATAGTGAGAATCGAAAAATACCCGCGTTCCATAAACTACCGCAGTTACCGGCGTAGGGTAGGCGCTGATTGCGCCAGGCGGGCGGCACGGTGGAGGACGGCGGCGATACCGCCGTCCTTAGGGTCGTTGCTCATGATGTGCCTCACCTTTTTGGACGGACAGGACGATGCACAAAGGGAAGCTTAGGTGCGGAAACCGTCGCGCGAGGTTAGCAGTGCGGATTGCTCGGTGACGAGTGCCGTTGCGAAGAGCGGCGCTGACCGAAAGGGTGATGAAGAGAGACGCTGACCGAAATGCTGATAGTGAAGTTGGATCAAGAGCCAGAGTGCTAAGCAAATGATCAGGGGAAGGGAACAAGGAAGCCATTTGACAATCCGTTTCATGGGATCTCCTTTTCATCTGAAATAGGGACGACGTAGGCCGTCCCGCGTCCCAGGCTTCAATAAATGTGCCAAGCCCGTCGATTAGCCCAACCCGCTCCAAGTACCGGAGACTAAAGAATTTCTGGGCTTCTTTTCTGGACTGCGTGCAATGGACGAGACTAATTTCTGGGCTTCTTTTCTGGACTGCGTGCAATGAACGAGACTACGAAGTTCACACCAGGCCTGGCTTTGTCAGTTTTTCCCTTGGAGAGAGCCGGTTAGTTAGAAGACACTTCCGGCCCACAGCGGTATAATGGACTTAGCAACGCAATGGGAGCATGGACATGTGTCGCTTGTTTGGGTTCCGATCGGTCATTTCGAGCCAAATCCACCACAGTCTGGTCGAGGCCGACAACGCCATCCTCCACCAAAGTAATTTCCACTCCGATGGCTGGGGCGTGGCCTACTACCTGGCCGGCGCGCCGCACTTGGTGCGCTCCACCTCGGCCGCGATCGAGGACTCGCTGTTCCGCAAGGTCTCCGGTATCGTCGCCTCCGAGACCGTCGTCGCCCACTTGCGCAAGGCCACCCAGGGCTCGCTGTGCATCACCAATGCGCACCCGTTTCAGTACGGCCGCTGGATTTTCGCCCACAATGGCAACCTCGCCGGCTTCCACCAGAAACGCCAACAGCTGGTCGACAAAATCTGTCCCATGCTGCGCCGCTACATCCTAGGCACCACCGACAGCGAGGTCCTGTTCTACCTGCTGCTCTCCCACCTCTCGCGGCGCACCGAACTGCACCGCACCGGCTGCAGCCTGAGTGAGCTCTCCGACTCCGTGCGCGAGATGATCAGCGACGTGACCGCGGTCATCGGACCCATCCACCACCGCGACGACGGTCCGGCCGACCAGACCTATATCACCTTCATCGTCACCGACGGCTCGCTGATGCTCGCCTTCCAGGGCGGCAAAACGCTTTACTACAGCACCTATAAGACCCGCTGTTCCGAGCGCGAGACCTGCCCCTGCTACGCAGCCGAGTGCGAGGCACCCTCCAACAGCGGCCACGTCAACCACCTGCTGCTCTCCAGCGAGCCCATTCGCGGCGAGAATATCTGGATCAAACTGGAACCCGGCCAAATGGTGGGTGTCGATTGGAACATGCGCTTGCGCGAGTACCGGGTCGACGTGCCGATCGCGGCCGCGGAAGGGGTCGCGTGATCTTCATCCCTTCACTCAGGACCGCGTTGCCCGTATGAAGCACCTCAAACCCTTGGTCACCAGTCTCCTGGGCCTAGCTTTTGCCGCCCTGTTCACGATCTTCGCCTTTCGCGGCATGGACCTCGCCCACTTGCGTCAGTTACTCGGGCAGATATCGCCACTGCAGGCCATCGCGATGAGCGTGCTGTGCTTTCTCGGCGTGGCCCTGCGCGGCGTGCGCTGGTATTTCCTGCTCCCAGCACCCCATCGCCGGGGCGAAATGTGGGCCTGCCAGCGGGCGCTGTCGATCGGCTATGGCATCAACAATGTCCTTTCGCGGGTCGGGGAACTGGCGCGGGTCGCGATCCTGAACCGCGACAGCGGCCGCGGTCTGGCGGTTCTGGGCGGCTCGCTGGTGGTCGACCGCCTGGCCTTCGATTCGGTCCTGTTCGTGATCTTGGTCGGCGCTACCCTGCTGGGCTTTCGCGAGCCGCTGCACCAAGCCTTGCCGGAACTGGGGCCGGCGCTCGGTATCTTCGCGGCCATCACCCTGTTGGGCCTGCTGGCGATGCTGTTGCTGACCTTGGTCCCCCACCGCTTCAAACAGCTTGCCTCCTTGTTGGGGTTGCGCCGAGTCGAGCTGTTGCGCCAACGTCTCGACCCGCTGATCGACCAACTGGCCGAAGGTCTGGCGGTACTCAAGCGGCCCCGCCACCTGGCCGGTCTGCACCTGATCAACCTCCTGGCCTGGCTAGCGGGATATTTCAACCTGTTGCTGGCCCTGCAATGCGTCGGGATCCAGCTCGCGCTCGGCCCTTCGCTTCTGCTGTTCACGGTTGCCTCCTTCGGCTTCCTCCTGCCGAGCCCCGGCGGGTTGGGCGCCTTTCACTACTTTATGGTACTGGGCGGTACCACTTTACTGGGCCTGGGCAAGGACGAAACCCTTGCGGCCGCAACGCTCTGCCACGGCGTCAACTACCTCGTCATCACCGTCATGGCCCTCGGGGCCTGGTTGGTGCCCGCCCGAGTCACACGCGATCAGACGCCTTCATCCTGAGTTGCCTCATTTTATTGCGGTAGCAGCGCCCACGGCCCCATTATATTGGGGTTGATTTTCCTATCACCCAGCCTCTGAACATGCGATAATGCGCAGCTATGGTGGAGAAACGCAAACAACCGCCCAAAGGACGCAAAGCAGGTAAAAAAAAGAGCGGGGGTATTCTGCGCAAACTTGCGGCCCTGCTCCTGACCTCCGTGTTCCTGGGCTTCCTGGCGCTAGCGGCCTGGGTTTTCTTTTCCGATACCGGTCTCTACACCAACCGCACCGAGGATTGGCTGAAGTCGATTCTCGTCGCCGCCGACGTCAACCTCGAGCGCGATCTGCAAGTCGTCGACCGCGACGGCGCCACGCGCTGGAAGGTCGCCTTGACTTCGGCCGAAAAGAAGGACCGGATTGTCAAAGCCTTGAGACTCGGCCTTGAGACCCGTGGCAGCACCTTCACCAGCGATGAGGAGGTCCGCCGCGACGGCGCTCTCTATCGTATCCTCGAGCTGGAAAAGGAGGACGGCACGGCGCTGCGCCTGATTCTCGAGGTCCGCAAGCCGCGCACCGCCAGACCGCCCAAGCAGCCTGTACCGGTGGCGGAGAAAGGGACCGACCCACCGACGCCTGCCGCGCCCGCCGTTCAGCCACAGCTCGAACACCGCACGCCCGGCGCGCCTTACGAGGCCAACGAGCCGACCGAAGCAGTCGTCCACCCCGATACCGAACCGCTGGGCACGCCCGATCGCGGTGACGAGCGCCGTTTGATCGCCGTCATCATCGACGACATCGGCAACGAGCGGGTCGAGGTCCTGCAGCCCGTGCTCAATCTCAAGTATCCCGTCACCTTCGCGATCCTGCCCTATCTGGAACACACCCGCGCCTGCGCCTACCATCTGCACAAGCACAATTACGAGATCATGCTCCACATGCCGATGGAGCCCGAAAACTACCCGCTCGCCAATCCTGGCGAGGGCGCGATTCTCTCCAATCTCAACGACACCGAGATCCGCGCCAACCTGCGCAAGGCGATTGCTGCGGTGCCCTTCGCCAGCGGCATCAACAACCACATGGGCAGCCGCATCACCGCCAACCGCACCTTGATGCGGCCCGTCCTCGAAGAGATCCGCGACACTAACTTGTTTTTTATCGATAGCCGCACCCAGGCCAACAGCGTCGCCTTCCGCATGGCCCGCGACCTCGGCCTGCGCACCAGCCGTCGCGACGTCTTTCTGGATTCCGACCCGTCCTACGACTTTGCCCTGAAGCAACTGCGCGAGGCGCGCCGCATTGCCGATCAACAGGGCTCGGCCATCGTCATCGGCCACCCCTACCCCACCTCCCTGGCCGCGCTTCACGACCAAATGCCCAAAATGAATGCCGAGGGCTATCGCTTCGTCTTTGCCTCCGATTTGGTCTATTCCTACACCGAGCACCTCTGAGCAGCGCTATATTCACTGAATTCCAGGAATTTATGGCAAAGCTCGCGCTCCTGGGTTTACAATAGGGGTCATCGTGGGAATTGAGGCTGCCTATCGGCGTCCTGGAGTTTTGCAACCTTTTCCAGGGTCCCGCGTAAGACCCAACTAGCTTTGGACCCAGGCCCAGGTCCAAGTCACGCGGAGGTTTTTCAACGTATGGCAGAACTAGAAGTCCATACCACGCAAAAAGATGGAGCGAAGGTTCTGTATATCAACGGCTACATCAACGCCCACACGGTTCAGGATTTTGAAAAATCCATCCAAAGCGTCTTGGATCAAAAGCACTTTCGCATCTTGATCAACTGCCGGGAACTCGAGTACATCAACAGTTCCGGGCTCGGCGTGCTGATGGGCGTGATCGAGGAAATACAGGAAAACGATGGGTGCCTCTACCTGTCCGACATGAACGAAACCGTCTACAACATCTTCGACACTCTGGGATTCACGCACCTTTTCAAAGTTTTCGACGCCGAAGTCGAAGCCCTGAGTTCCATGCAGAACGAAACGGTTATGGGCGAGGAATAAGCGGATGGCAGACCTCAATCGGGGCGAAATCATGGTGACCTTCCCCAGCACGCTGGAGTATGTGCACCTTGCTACGACGGTTGCCAGCAACGCCGCCGCCATCGCAGGGTTCGACAAGGCCGTTGCCGGGAAAGTCGCCGTCGCCACCGACGAGGCTGTCACCAACGTCATCAAGCACGCCTATGGCAGTCAACCCGACCACCGCATCACCCTCAAGGCGGAAATCACGCCCGAAAGCCTGACGCTCAAGGTCGTCCACACCGGCAAGGCGCTGACCAATGATGAGGTCAAGCTCCCCAATATGAACGAATATATCCGGGATCGCCGCCGGGGCGGGCTAGGCCTTTACATCATCAAGCAATTCATGGACGAGGTCGACTACCTCGTCGGTCAGGAACACTGCTGTCAAATGACAAAGTACAGGAACCTGGACAAGCCCGGTGCATCATAACCCTTACTCAGACCTCGTCAAGGAATTGCGTCTCGTCAAACCGGAAGACGCCGAGTTTGGACGACGCCTCAACGAACTGATCAGCATCAACGAGCTTCTGACCACCCTCAACGAGGCCGGCACGCTCGAACAACGGCTCGAGATTCTGTTGTTCACCGTTCTCGGCCAGTACGGTTGCCACAAGGGCGTGGTCTATATCAAAGCGACGGACGCCTGGGCGATCGGCAAGGCCAAGGGCATGCGCTCCACCAGTTTCGGCGCCGACCAGCTGCCCGTGGGCCATCAATGGGACGAGCTGCCCAATGTCGTCCACAATGCCGACGAGGACCCTTCCCTGGCTCCGCTGTTCGAGGTCGGCGAGTTCGAACTGCTGCTGCCCGCCCGCAACGACGGCAAGTTGGTCGGCCTGATTTGCCTTGGTAAATCGCGCCTGGGCAAGAAGCGCGAGTCCAAGATCGACATGTTGCGCATCATTGCCGACTTCAGCGGTGTGATCATCGGCAACAGCCTGTTCCACCACGACCTCCAGGAGATGAACAAGGAGCTGCAGCGCCAGCTCTTCAAGCTCCGCACCCTCTATGAACTGACTGGCGCCTTTGCCCGCTGCTTCGAAAACGAGGCTGTCTTCCAGCTGCTGGCCAACAACCTGATGGGCCAGTTCTTCATCAGCCGCTGTGCCGTCATCGCCTTCGAACACGCGCCGACCGTCGTCTTCCGCAAGGGCATCAAGCTCAGCTGCGACCTCCTGCCCCAGTCCGAGCAGTGCCAGCCGCTCGACCAATGGCCGCGTGAGGTCAAGCTCCAGCGCGAGGTCAACTGCCCGACCGTGGCCGCCTTCATGAAGCAGAATCACCTGCGCTACGCCCTGCCGGTCGCGTCCGCCTCGCGCATCTTCTGCCTGCTGCTCCTGGGTGAGCGCCTCGACCGCCGCGAGCTCAGCCCCGAAGACCTTGACTTCATCCGCTCCCTGGCCGAACAGGCCGCAGCCGCCCTGGAAAATGTCGAGCTGCAGAAGCAGATGCTCGAAAAGAAGCGCATGGAAAAGGAACTTCAGCTGGCCAGTGACATTCAGCAGCGCCTGATCCCCAAGAAGGTCCCGCAACTCGAAGGCTATGAGTTGGCGGCGGAGATGCGCCCTTATTACCAAGTCGGCGGCGACTTCTACGACTTCATCGCCCTCGACGACGGCCGCCTGATTGTCTGTCTGGCCGACGTCTCCGGCAAATCGCTACCTGCCTCGATGATCATGTCGACCGCCCAAGCCAGCCTGCGCGCACTCACCTCATTTTCAGGCTTGTCGCCGCGCGAGGTCATCGAGCGACTCAACCTGCACATGTACCAGTCCACCTCCTCCAACCGTTTCATCACCATGTTCTATGCGGTGCTGGACCCCTTCAATCACACGCTCGACTACATCAACTGCGGCCACAACCAGCCCATCCTGCACCATCCCGACCACAGCACCCAGTTGCTGGCGCTCGGCGGCATGGTGCTCGGCATGTTCCCCAAGGCCCAGTACCAGGTCGGCCAAGTCAAGTTCCTGCCGGGCACGGAGCTCTTGATCTACACTGACGGGCTGAGCGAAGTCACCAACCCTGGCGGCGAGGAGTTCGGCGACGAGCGCCTGATCCACTGCCTGGTCGAGCCGCGCGGTCACTGTTGCCTGGAAGAGGACAAGAACAACATCATCCAGAAGGTCATGAGTTTCAGCCAGAACGAAATGGTCGACGACATGACCCTGTTGCTGATCCGGAGAAAGCCCGCATGAGCCAAGCCCCACGCCGCATCCTCGTGGTCGACGACGAAGATGCCATTCGCCGCTCGTTGGAGAAAATCCTGCGCTACGAGGGTTACGACGTGGTTCTGGCCGCCAACGGCAGCCAGGGCGTCAATCTCGCACTCCAGGAACAGCCCGACCTGGTGCTGCTGGACATCAAGATGCCGCGCATGGATGGCATCGAAGTCCTGCAGACGCTGCTCAAACAAGGCACCCGTGCGCCGGTCGTGATGATCTCCGGTCACGGCACGATCCAGACCGCCGTCGAAGCCACCAAGCTCGGCGCCTTCGATTTCCTGGAAAAGCCGCTGGACCGCGAGCGCCTGCTGATCACCCTGCGCAACGCGCTCGAAAAGAAAATCCTGGTCGAAACCAACGAGGAGCTGCAGAAGAAGGTCCACAGCCAGGTCGAACTGGTGGGCGGACACCCGGACCTGATGGATGTGCTAGCGCGTGTCGATCGGGTCGCGCCGACCCATGCGACCGTCTTGATCACCGGCGAGAGTGGCACCGGCAAGGAGCTGATCGCCACCCGCATCCACGAGAAGTCCGGCCGCAAGGGCAAGTTCGTCCAAGTCAACTGCGCCGCGATCCCCGAGGAACTGATCGAGTCCGAGCTGTTTGGCCACGTCAAGGGCGCCTTCACCGGCGCCGTCGAGTCCCGTATCGGCAAGTTCCAACTGGCCGACGGCGGCACCCTGTTCCTCGACGAGGTGGCCGATATGTCGCTGGCGACCCAGGCCAAGGTCTTGCGCGTGCTCCAAGACGGCGACTTCCAAAGCGTGGGCAGCGCCAAGACCGAGCGGGTCGATGTCCGTGTCGTCGCCGCCACCAATAAGGACCTCGAGGAGATGGTGCGCAAAGGCGAGTTCCGCGAGGACCTCTTCTTCAGACTCAATGTCGTGCCGCTGACGAGTTTACCGCTCAACCAGCGCCGCTCCGATATCCCGGCGCTGGTCGATCACTTCGTGCGCATGTTCGCCGAGCGCAACGGCCTCAAACAAGCCGGATTCCGGAGCGAGACCGTGCAGTTCTTGACCCAGTACAATTATCGCGGCAACATCCGCGAACTCAAGAACCTGGTCGAGCGCATGTTGATCCTTGGGGAGAGCGACGTCATCGCCACGCTCAACCGCAGCACCCTCAAGCCCTCCTCGGACGCAAACGACTTCAGCGGTTTCGACACCTTGAAGAGCTTCAAGGAAACCGTCGAAAAGCAGTTCCTGATCACCAAACTGCGCCAGAACGGCGGCAACATCTCCAAGACCGCCGAGGCCATCGACACGCCGCGCAGCAACCTCTACAAGAAGCTGGAGCAGTACCAGATCGACGTCGAGAACCTGCTCAGTTGAGGCCCGCGCAGGCGCCGCCAGATTCTGCGTGATTTTTTTAGGGCTTGTGGTAAGGTTAGGGAACTCCGTGGCCGCAAGGCGCGAACTCCTCTGCCCAGGTACCCCGCATGTCCGAAAAATTCCGGATTCTGATCGTCGACGACGACGACCTCGTACTCGAGCTGATGAAGCACGTCGCCCGCCGCAACGCGGACCTGGCGATCGAGGCGACGACCGATGCCGCCCGCGCCATCGAGTGGATTCGCCAGCGCGAGCAGCCGTTCCACATCGTCGTCTCCGACCTGGTCATGCCCCAGTATAGCGGGATTGACGTGTTGCGCGCGGCACGCATGCGAACGCCCGACACCCTCGGCATTATCGTCACCGGTTTTGGCGATCAGCAGTCCACCGCTGAAGCAATCAAGCTAGGCATTTCCAACTACCTGCGTAAGCCGTTCCGACGCGAGGAACTTGAACTTGCACTGGCCAACGCCACGGCCCACTTCCACCTGCGCCAGGCCTATGAACGCGCCAAAGCCCGCCACTCGCGGCGCCAGGCCGAACGCAGTGAACAGGACCGCCACCTGGCCGAGCTCCAGGGCTTGGCCCGTGAAATGGGCGAACGACTGGCGGAATACCGCGAGCAAGAAGAAGACACCAGCCGCTTGGCCAAAGCCCTGGCCAATGCCCGCAAGAGTCAAGCCGGCGACGCGCGCGGTATGCCCTTGCTCAGCCAGCTCAACGACCTGGGCCGCCTCTACCAGAGCCGCCAGATCAGCGTCGAAGAATTTCACACGGTGCGCAAGTCCTTGCTGGACAAGGCCTATAAGAGCATCCTCTGAACCTCAACGGCGGCCGCTGACGTAGAGCGTCGACGCCAGACGATGGGCCTCGGGAAAGCGCAGGACCAGTGCGTCGAGGTATTTTAGCGGGAACAACAGCGCCGTCAGCCCGCCCTTGATCGCCACATAGCCGCGTGGATAGCGCAACCCCGCAAGCACGTAGCCCCATTCGCTGAGCAGGTTGACCATGGCCGAGCAGGGCCCGGCATGCAGGCCGACCTGGACTTCGCCAAAAGCGCCGAACAGGGCGTACAGCCCTTCACGAGACCAGCGTTGGAAGTCGTTGGGATGGCCGTGAAAGGGAAACAAAAAGGGCACGATGAAAAAGAACGCGCCACCCGGACGCAGCACCCTGTGCGCCTCCGCCACCACTTTGCGGGCATCGGCCACATGCTCGAGCACCACTTCACAGATAATGCTGCCGATGCTGCCGTCGGCGAAGGGCAGGCTGTGGGCGTCGGCGACCACGTCGACGCCGTCGAAGTCGTCGATGTCCAAATGGATCGCGCCAGCCAAACGGGTCACGCCACTGCCGATGACCAGGCAGGGCCCAGGAGCTGCCTGGGTCTTTGCCCGCGCGTCGCGCCAGTCCTTGCCGGGAAAGTATTCGGAAGAGATCAGGCCGCGCAATTTCTTTAACATGCGCGAGGGCAGTCGGTACCCGCGCACCATGGCGTCGCCATCGGGACTCTCGAACAGCTGGGCCTGTTTCGCACCGCTGAGAAAGCGCGGAATCCCCCGCTCCGTGCCGTACGCGCTACCGCAGGCGGCACAGATGAGCGCATCGGTCTCACCCTGGGTCAGCGAGCCGCCACAGCCAGGGCAAATCAGACTTTTCCACCAATCCCGCATGTTCCCACTCCCGTCCAAGCACAGGCCCGGAGCTGATCAACATACCACAGCGCAAGAAGCCCGCCCAGCCCTTATCGACCAGCTCGAGCTAGGCGGCCAAAAAGCTCTCGTCGGCTCTGTAGCGCAAGATGCAATCTTGCGCCTGGCGTCGGGTGAAGGTTAGAGCGGTCTTGTAAATGGGGCATAACTCCGTGAGCGTCCCCGTGAAAAGATTCTATTTACGAGCCATGGATCGCTGGCACGCCGGACCCAGCCAGCGCCCTTTGCGCAGGTCAGACCGGTGCGGTGGAGAGCAAACGTAACACTCGCGGTCCATAAGTGTGACCCAAGAGTTACTGGCCTCAGAGCCAGAGCCCTGCGATGATGTACCATAACCGAATTGGCTTTTTGCCGTACTGCAAATAACTCAGTCTGAACCCACTATTTGTAGCGAGGAAAACTTGAAAAAATATCTTTGCACCCTCCTGTCACTCGTCTTGCTGATCTCCTGCGCACCAAAAAGGGCGCCTGCGCCCGCGCTCGAACCTTCGCTGTTCGAACAGATCTGTGCCATTGAAACGGAACGCCACGGTCAAAAGGACTATGGCACCGACCACACCCATTTTGACAACGAGGTCATGGACCGCTACCGTGCCAAGCCAGGTTCGCCCGAGCAACTGGTCGCCTACCTGGACCAGCGCGCCGACCTCTGCCGCGGTTCTCTTTTGCAGCTGCTCTGCGACAGCCATCCCGACTATGTCCTCGCCAACGGCATGGCGCTCGACCGCCGGCTCAGTACGTCGGAACGGGTCTTTTTTCTGCGCATCCTCGGCCGTCTCGATCACCCCTTGTTTGAACAAGTCCTGCTGGTCCACCTTGACGACCGTGACGAGGACGTCCGTGCGCAAGCGGTTTCGGCTCTGAACAAGGCCAACCAAACCCGCCTATTGCCGCGTCTGCAGCGCCTGGTCGAGCAGGAATCGTCGACAAGGGTGCTCGAGGAGCTCGTGCTGATGCTTGACGTCAACAACCACCCCACGGTTGGGCCATTGCTGGTCGCCCTGGCCCAGAAGGGACCCAGTAACGTGACCCGCGCGGTTCTGACCACCTGGTCCACCTCCGACCTGACCGACAAGCGCGTGCTCATTGAGCCGTTTGCGAGGAGCTCGGACAACGAAGTCGCCGCCCATGCCATGTTCCTGATCCAATCCCTGGCCCATAAGGACAAACTCTCGCTCACGGCCACCCTCGGCGATCGTCAGGACCGCGTCGTCGAAGTGGACGAAAAGCTCCAGCAGGAGCTCAGCGCCGCCATCTGGCACAACGACCTGGCAGAGATCGACCGTCTGCTGGCCCTGGGTGCCGACTTGGAAGCCCACAGCCGCAGAGACGTCCCGATCCTGTTCGAGGCGATCGAGCGCGACCATGCGACGTTGGCGCACTGCCTGAAAAAGGCTAAACTGGGGACCGCCGATGGTCGCACGGCCTTTATGTACCTAGCCCAGAGCGGTATGGCGCCTCCCCAAGAGAATCTTGATCTGGTTTTGGCCCAGGGGGTTCCCCTGGATGCGGTCACCGAGGGTGGCGAAACGGCGCTGTACCTGGCAGCCATGAGTGGTCGCAAAGCGATGGTCCAGTTCCTGCTCGACCACGGCGCCAATCCCAACCTGCGCAACCAGGTCGGCAACCGCGCCCTGGACATCGCCCGCATCGTCGGCCATGATGAGATCGCCGCGCTGCTGGAGCCTGTTACCCAGCCCTGATCGACGCGCAGTGGGGCCTGCCGGCGGTTGGCCCCGCATCCTCGGTCAGGGCGCTTTCTGCCAGGACACCCGGTAGCGGACCAGATTAAGGAATCCGCCCGCTTGCGTCTCCAAGGTATAGGCATGGCCGTTGCGGAAGACCAAACGCACCTCCTCCGATGCGTCGACCATGGCCTGGTGCTCCATGCGCAGGTCGCAGAGGTAGCGGCCCTCGCCGTCAAAGACATGACCCACCTGACTGAAGCTCGTCAGGTCGAGATCGTGAACGACCAGCAAGCCGCCATGTTCCATCGGAACCAGGCCGAAGATCGGTGGTTTGGCCGCCGGCACCACTGCCTTGCTCAACATCTCGGTGACGAACTCGCGATTCATCAACTTGCCCGAGTCAGGCGACTCCTGAAACAACTTGACCAGCGGACTGACCACCCGGGTGATGTGGTTGACGTCGTTGGGGATCGGCACAAACGCCTTCTCGATCACACGCTCCGTGCCCTTGTCGAGATCGCGGCGGGTGACGCGGTAGGTGTCGTTGCGTGCGAAAAGCACGCGGCCTTCGCTATCGAAGGCGAACACGACCTTTGGCCCATAGGAGAGCTCCACCAGATGAGCAAGATAATCGAGGAGATAGGCGCGATCGCCGAATTTCTCGGGCCGAAACTCATCGCGCCGCTCGAGGAACGTCTCAAGCACGCTGCCATCCATACCCAGCAGGCCCATGCGCGTGTCGACGGCACCATCGGGTCGCAGGGTCAACCAAATACCCGCCAGGCGCAAGCCTTTGGGATCGAAGCTGACAGAGCGCAGGATCTTGGCCTGGGGCGGAGTCACGGTACGCACATAGGCGCCGTTCTTGTCGTAGAACTGGAAGCGCGCCACTTGACCGGGCGAGCCCTCGAGCGCCACCAAGCCCCCATCCGCGGTCAGGGCGATATTGTCCAAGGCCGCTAATTGGCCGGGCTCCTTGCCGCCTTCCGCGACGACCCGCAAGAACTTGCCGCTGGCGTCAAAAGCCAGGATGCGCGTCATGCCCGTATCGGCCAGAAACATTTCGCCGGCGTCGTTGACGACCAGGTTACTGTTGCTGCCGGTCCACTTGCGCCCCTCCTCCTGGCTGCTCAGGCGCAGGTCCTCGGTCAGCACCAGCTGTGGCGCGCCCGCCATGGGGGTCAGGCCATTCTGCACCACCGCCACGGCGTCCGCTTGAAAGGCGAAAACTAGCAAGCACAAGAACACGTTACAACCTCGCATCACTCGATTGCGACCAGATCACCTGGCGCGCGTCCATTGTTGCCGCTTTCGCCCGCGCTGTCCAGGTCAAGCGCCCATCCATCCACGCATTTTTTTTAAGGAAGATTGACACACCTCGGCGTCTGAACCGTGATACATTGAGCCAGTACCATAGGATAAGCGTGCCGATCGCCGTGAGCGCGATCCCGATTCCCCCGACGGGTGGCCGACATCGCGAAACCATGCAAGTGACCCTGTTTCCGCAGGCGCTGCGAGGCGGTGAGCGTCGCTAGTTCAGCCATCGAAAGCCGGTATGATCCCTATGTCAGCCCTGATTTTCAAACCACGTCGGCTGCCTTTCCGGGCCGTCCCCGCAATCGCTGAATTGGCGTTACAGTTAGCCTACCCAAAAGCCGATGATTACGCTACTATCGACGCCGGCCACGGCAGCCTCCCCTGGCGTCGATCGGACCCATCGCACAGCAGCGCAACGTCGTTTTGGAACATGCAGGAATTCGAAATCGCCAAACTCTCCAAAGGGCGTCGCTCGCTGGAGACCCGTACGTCAACACCTACCTCCAGTGGGCCGGACTCGTTTCGTCCTCTGGGTGCTGAGGCACAACCATGAACGAAAAGACTGCTTGCACCACAAGTGAACCTACCGGTGCATCCATCGGGCGCTGTCGCGCGAACATCCCCGGAAACGCTCCGGATCGAAAGGAAGATGAGCTGTCTTTATGACGTCGCAACGCATCGATCACTGGTTCTTCCAGACCGCGCAGCGGTTTGCCGCTCAGCCCGCGGTGATCTCGCCCTCCGAAGTCCTGACCTATGGGCAACTCGCCAACCGCGCCCTGCACCTCGCCCACTTATTGGCCGAGTCCGGCGCACGCCCCAACGATGCCATCGGCTTCCTACTCGGTGAGCGACTGGACTGGATTGCCGCGATCCTCGGCTGTCTGCGCGCCGGCTGCATCTTTGTGCCGCTCGACCCCAGCTACCCGCGCGAACGCCTGGCCCACATGCTGGCCGTTGCCAAACCGCGTTTCCTCTACCACGACGCCGGCCAACAGGCCATGGCCGAGTCGCTGGTCGCCGCGGGCCCCGCCGCCAGCCGCGCCTTTCCCGCCACCTGGCCCGCCCAGGCCGAGCGCACCCGCCTGCCGCGCCTCGCCAACGACGGACCTTGTTACATCTACTTCACTTCCGGCTCGACCGGCAAGCCCAAGGCCATTCTCGGCCGTCACAAAAGCGTGCGCCACTTCATCGCCTGGGAGATCCAGACCTTCGCGCTTGGCCCCCACACCCGCATCAGCCAGCTGACCACGCCTTCCTTCGACGCCTTTCTGCGCGATGTCTTCGCCCCGCTCTGCTGCGGCGGCTCGCTCCACATCCCGCCCGCCGATACGCTCGGCGACGGCGCCCGCCTGCTGGGCTGGCTCAGCCACGCCCAGATCACCCAGATCCACTGCGTGCCCTCCGTCTTTCGCACACTCCTGGCTCACCAACCCAAGCGCAACGAACTCAGTCATTTGACCCATGTGCTGATGGCCGGCGAGCCGCTCTTGCCCGCCGATGTCGACCGCTGGATCAGTGCCGTCGGGGACAGGGTCCGCCTCGTCAACCTCTACGGCCCCAGCGAGACGACGATGGTGCGCTTCTGCTATCTGGTCAAGCCCTCTGACCGCATGGCCAAGAGCATCCCCATCGGCCAGCCGATCCCCGGTGCCCGCGCCTTCTTGCTCGATCCCAAGGGCCAGCCCTGCAGGCCCGGCGAGATCGGTCGCATGCATATCGCCACTGCCTATGCCACGCTCGGCTACCTGGGCCAACCGCGCTTGACCGCCGCTGCCTTCACACCCGTGCCGGACGAACCGGCGGCCCTGCTTTACGACACCGGCGACCTGGCCCGGCAACTGCCCGACGGCGACTACCAGCTGATGGGTCGGGTCGACCGCCAGGTCAAGATCCGCGGCGTCAGAGTCGAGCTGGAGGAGATCGAGAACGTCCTGCGGCGCCATCCCAAGATCCAGGACGCCGCCCTCATCGCTTGCCACGACGGCGCCGGCAGTACCTACCTGGCCGCCTGTCTGGTCGCGCCCGACTGCGGCAAGGAAGAGCCCCGCGCCTACCTCTCGCGCCACCTGCCCGCTAACATGGTACCCAGCCGCTTCGTCTTCATGCCCAAGCTGCCGCTCTCACCCAACGGCAAGTTGGACCACGGCACCCTGACCCGCACGCTTGAGGCCATGCCGGCCAACGAGGGCGGCACCAACGCCTACCCCGAGATCGCCACGATCTTTGCCCAAGTCCTCGGTCACGGCGCCGTCGGCCCCCACGAGAACTTCTTCCACCTGGGCGGCCACTCCCTGCTGGCGACCCAGGTCGTGGCGCGCTTGCTGGCACGCTTCGGCAAGCTGGTGCCGCTGGCCGCCTTCTTCGACAATCCGACCGTGGCCGGGATCGGCGCCTTCATGGACACCCTGCCCGAGTACCGCGAAACGCCAGGCCAGGTGAAAGTCATCGGTGCCGCGGAGAGCTGGGCGCCCCTCTCGCCTGCCCAGCGCGGTGTCTGGTTCATCGACCAGCTCGAAGGCGCCTCGGCCGCCTACAACATCCACGTGCCGCTGGCCCTCCAGGGTCCCCTTTGCCCCAGCGCCCTGCGCGCCGCCTTGGAATACGTCGTCCACCGCCACGGCGCCCTGCGCACCGCCCTGCCCACCGTCGCCGGCGAGCCACGCCAGGTCGTCAGTCCGCCCGCGCCCGTGGCGCTCAATCTCATCGACCTCGGCACCCTTCCCGATGAACTCCAGGCCGTCGCCACCCGAGTCGCCCGCCAACCGTTCCGCCTCGATCGCGGCCCACTCTGGCGCGCGCTGCTGGTCCGGATCGAGCCCCAGTACCACGTGCTCTGTCTGACCCTGCACCACATCATCTCCGACGGCTGGTCGATGAACGTCCTGCGGCGCGACCTCTTCGCCGCCTACCGCGTCCTCTGCCAGGGTCGCACGCCCCACTTGCCGCCACTACAGACCGATTTCCTGGCTTATGCCCGCGATCGCTACGAGCGTGAATCCAGTGGCCAGCTCAAGCAACAGCTCGAGTGGTGGACCGCACTGCTCGATGGCGCGCCCCAGCAACTGCTGCTGTCGTACGCCAAACCGCGGCCGACCCAGCCCCACTACCGCGGTGACCGCCACAACTTCGAGCTGGAGCCCGAACTTGGCGCCCGCCTTGGCCAGCTCGCCACCGAACGCGGCGTCACGCCCTACATGATTCTGCTGGCCGCCTTTGCAGTGCAACTGGGCCGTCACTCAGGCAAGCGCGACATCGTCATCGGCACCCCGATCGCCAACCGTACCCGCGCCGAACTGGAGCCGCTGATCGGCTTCTTCGTCAACACCCTCGCCCCACGCATCAACCTCAGTGGCAACCCCAGCTTCTCCGTCCTCCTCGAGCGCGTCCGCAAACTCACGCTCGAGGCCTACAACTATCAGGACGTGCCGTTCGAGAAGGTCGTCGAGACCGTCAACCCGACCCGCCAGCGCAACGTCAACCCGATCTTCCAGGTCATGTTCATCCTCCAGAACGTGCCGCGCAGTGCCTCGACCGCCAGTGAACTCAAGGTCACGCCCCAGGATTTGGGCAGTGCCACGGGCCGCACCAAGTTCGACCTGACCCTCTCCATGTCACAGACAGGCGACCTCTTCAAGGGCTCGCTGCGCTACGCGGTCGAGTGTTTCGAAGAGGCGGACATGGTCCGCTTCGGCGAGGCCTTCACCGCCCTGCTGGGCGAAGTCCTGGTCGCACCCGACCGCGCGCTCTTCGACGAGGACCTGCGGGCCCGCGATCTGGTCCTTCACGGCGATCCAGCGCCCTACCACCAATCGGTCCAGGACGGCTTCCACCAGACCGCGCAGCGCCTACCCCGACAGCTGGCGGTCGAAACACCCTGGACACGCCTGACCTACGCCGAACTGGCCGGCCAGGCCACGGGCCTGGCTCAGATACTGCGTGAGCGCGGCCTGCGCAAAGGCCATGTTATCGCCGTCATTACCGAGGATGCAGCCGTCCTGGCATCCGCGGCGCTGGCCGTTCTTGAGCTGGGCGCCTGCCTGCTGCCACTCGAGACAGCCAGCCAAGCCAAGTTCCCACAGCTACTGGCTCAGGTTCCGCCGGAGCTGGCGATTGTCGGTGTCGAACAGAGCGCCAACCTCGAATTGAGCTGCCCTTGGCTGTACTTTGGCTGCAGTTTGAACGTCGTCAACATGAGTTATCAGCCGCTCGTCCCTGACCCCGACGCGCTGGCCTGTATCTTCTTCACGCCCGGCCAGAACGGCCAGCCCCGCGCCGTCGCCGGCCGCGCGGCCGCGCTCGACCACTACCCGCGCTGGGCCATCGACTGTTTCGCGCTGCAACCAGGTACCCGCTTCAGCCAGTGGGCACCGTTCGACAAGGACGAGGTCCTGCGCGACCTGTTCCTGCCGCTGTGTCTGGGCGGCACGCTCGTTCAAGCGCCGCGCAACCTCACCAGCGCGCCCGCCGCGCTGCTCGACTGGGGCGCGGTCCGCGAGATTCAAATCGTTCACTGCGCGCCTTCGCTGCTGCGCAGCCTGCTGGCCGAGGGCCTCAACCGCGGCCGCTGGCCCGCGCTGCGGGCGCTCTTCCTGTATGGCGAGTCCGTCTTCCCGCAGGATCCCGAGCGCTGGTTTAGCGCGTTTGGCCGTGACATCCCGCTCGTCAATCTTTACGGCGCCACCGAAACCCAGCTGCCGAAGACCTTTCACGTCTTCGGTCCCCGCGACAAGGACCAGGCACGCCTGCCCGTCGGCAAGCCGCTGCCCGGCATCGAGCTCTGGTGTATCAATGAGAATGGCGAAGCCGCCGAGACCGGCGAGGTCGTCTTCAGCGGCGCAACCCTTGCCCTCGGCTACCTCGACGACGGCGAGGTCCACGCCTGCGCTCGCGACCTCAAGGGCCGCCCCTGCTTCCGCACGGGTGACCTCGGCCGCATCGACGACGAGGGCCGACTCGTCCTGCTCGGCCGCAAGGACCGACTCGTCAAGGTGCACGGCGCCCGCGTCGCCCTGGACGAGGTCGAGGCCCTGTTGCTGCGCGACGTCCTCGTCGACGAGGCCTGCGTCCAGGTGCGCCAGGACAGCGACGGCAACGGCTACCTCTGCGCCTTCCTGGTCGGCAGCTTCCCCTCCGACTACGACCCTGCCGCCCGCCTCGCCAAATCGCTGCCCGCTGCCGCGATCCCCTCGGTTTTTGCCGTCCTGCCCCAGCTTCCGCGCCTTGCCGGCGGCAAGGTCGACCACAAGAAACTGGCTCACCACCAGATCCGCCGCGGCGACCTGCTTGGCTTGGGCAGCGGCTCGGCCACCAATTCCGACCATGTCGCGGAACTGATGCGCACCATCTGGGCGGGCGTCCTGCAGCGCGAGGATGTCGACTTTGGCGACGACTTCTTCCGCTTGGGCGGTCACAGCCTGCTGGCGACCGTCGTCGTCAACAGAGTGCGCGAGGCGCTCGGCGTGCAGCTCTCCCTGGGCGCAATCTTCGAGCAGCCGACCTTGGCCGGCCAAATCAAGCTCGTCGACAACCTCCTGCGCGAGGGCGAGCGCGCCTCTGCCTTCTCGACCCCGATCCTCGCGGACACCGGCGACAACCAGCTCTCCTCCGCCCAACAGCGGCTCTGGGTCCTGCAACAGCTCACGCCCGGTCTCTGCGCCTACAACATGTCGCTGCTGCTCAACTTCACCCAGCCGTTCACCGTCAAGGCCCTCGAGCGCGCGCTTTACGAACTCGTCGCCCGCCACAAGATCCTGCGCACGACCTTCCCCGCCGCCAACGGCCGGCCCATCTCGCAGATTCAGGACCGCTGGCGCCGCGCCCTCGACACCGTCGACATGAGCCAGCTCGGCCCGCTCAAGTCCGACCTCATCCGGCGCCTCGGACTGCGCCAGGTCATGCGTCCGTTCCAACTGGAGCGCGAGCAGCCGATTCGCGCCACCCTCGTGCGCCTCGATGGCGGTCGCCACATGCTGTTGCTCAGCATCCACCACATCGCCTGCGACGAGGTATCGCTGACCATCATCAAGCGCGAGCTGCGCGAGCTGCTGCAACCGCTGCTGCGCAACCACGTCCCTGCCCTGCCGCCGCTGCCGGTCCAGTACAATGACTTCGCCTCCTGGCAGCGCAAGATCTCGACCCGCGACCACCTCCACATCAGCGAGAACTTCTGGCGCGAGCAGCTGCTCGGCGCCCCGCCCTTGCTCGACCTGCCGCTGGAGAAGCCGCGCCCGCGCGATCGCTCCTACCGCGGTGCTCAGCTCTCCTTCTCGCTGGACGAACACACCAGCCGCCAGTGGATCACGCTCTGCCGCGACAACAGGGTCACGGTCTTCATGGGTCTACTGGCCTGCTTCAAGGTCCTGCTCGCCCACTACTGCCGCTCCCGCGACATTGTCGTCGGCAGTACCGTCAGCCTGCGCGACAGCCAGAAACTCGAGCCGCTGGTCGGTCTCTTCATCAACACGCTCGTGTTGCGCACCGACCTGCGCGGCACGCCCAGCTTCCGCGAAATCCTCGCCAAGGTCCGCCAGGTCGTGCTGGAAACCCACCAGCACCGCCACACGCCCTTCGAACACCTCGTCGAGGTCCTGCACGTCGATCGCAACCCCAGCTACAACCCACTGTTCCAGGTCATGTTCATCTACCGCGAGGACCACGGCAGCGGTCGTCAGAGCTCCAACCGCTCGATCGCCGTGCGCCAGACGACCTCCAAATTCGACCTGACCCTGACCGCCCGCAAGGGCCGCCGCGGCTTCAAGTTCCTCTATACGTTCGACCGCGACCTCTTCGGCGGCGCCGCCATCAAGGCCATGCGCGGCCACCTGCTGCAGCTGCTGCGCAGCCTGCCCGAACAGCTGGACGGCAACCTCTTCCAGGTGCCGATCTGCACCGAACGCGAGCGCGAGCGCCTGCTCTACTCCTTTAACGACAGCCCCGCCCACCTGCCCGGTCGGCGATTGCTGCACCACTTGATCGAGGACCGTGCCGGCGTCCATGGCGAGCGCGAGGCCCTGGTCTGGCAAGAGCGCCGCCTCACCTACGCCGAGTTGTTGCGCCTGGCCCGCGGCGTCGAGGCCCGCCTCGGCCGCCTGGGCATCGGTCCCGAGCAGAACGTGGCCGTTTGTATGCCGCGCTGCCCCGAGCTGGTCGCCGCCTTGCTGGGCATCCTCATGCGGGGCGCGGCCTATGTGCCCATGGACCCGGCCTACCCGCGCGCGCGCCTGCGCTACATGCTCGAGGACGCCGCCGCTGTACTGGTCGTCGGCAAGGCTGGCGCCGCCTCTGACCTGGCTGATCTGGCGCCGGTCCTGGATCTCGACCAGTTCCAGACCTGCCCCGCCGCCGAGAGCTCGCCCAGCTATGTGGGGGAAGACAGCCACGCCGCCTATATCCAGTACACCTCCGGCTCGACCGGCAGACCCAAAGGGGTCGTCGTGCCCCACCGCGGCCCGGTCGCCTTCAGCGCTTGGGCGGGCACGGTCTACGACGAGGCCGATCTGGCCGGCGTTCTGGCCGGCACCTCGATCTGCTTCGATCTCTCCGTCTTCGAACTCTTTACCACCCTCGCCCTCGGCGGCCGCATCGTCCTCAACGACAGCCTGCTCGACCTCGCCCGCCTGCCCGCCTTCAACGAGGTCACGCTGATCAACTCCGTGCCCTCCGCCGTGCAGTCGCTGTTCGTCGAGGGCAGCATCCCCCGCGGTCTGCGGGTCGTCAACCTCGCCGGCGAGGCCTTTCCGCGGCCGCTTGTCGACCTCATTTACCGCCATCCCTCCGTCCAGCGCGTCTTCAACCTCTACGGTCCGACCGAGGACACCACCTACTCGACCGGCGCCCTGCTGGCCCGCACCAGCGCGATCCACCCACCCATTGGCCGCGCGCTGCGCCACAAGCGCATGTACCTGCTGGATCCCTTCCTCAAGCCCGTTCCACTGGGCGTACCCGGCGAGGTCTACCTGGCCGGCGCCGGCCTTGCCCGCGGCTACCTCAACCGCCCCGCTCTGACCGCCCTACGCTTCCTGCCCGATCCCTTCGACCGCCAGGGCGGCGGCCGGCTCTACCGCACCGGTGACCTGGCCCGCTGGCTGCCCAGCTCTTCCCACGGCACCGCTGTCTACCTCGGCCGCATCGACCACCAGATCAAGATCCGCGGTTTCCGCATCGAGCTGGGCGAGGTTGAAAGCGTTGTCGAGACCCACGCCCTCGTCGCCCGCTGCGCCGTCCTATTGCTCCAGGCCACCCGACGGCCCGTACTCGCAGCCTTCGTCCAGCTTGCAGCCGATGCCGAAGTCCCCGATCTGAGCACCTTCCTCGCGGCGCAGCTGCCCACCTACATGGTGCCCAGCCACTTCAAGTTCATGGAACTGCCGCTGACCCAGAACGGCAAGATCGACCGCAAGGCCCTGGCCGCGCTGGTGCTCGAAGAGCGCACCGAGTCGACTCAGTCGGTGCCGCCGCGCAACGATGCGGAGCGCACCCTCGTCGAGATTTGGCGCGCCGTCCTCAACCGCGACGCCGTCGGGATCTTCGACAATTTCTTCGAGCTGGGCGGCGACTCGATCATGGGTATTCAGGTCATCGCCCGCGCCGCTCGCGCCGGCCTGCACCTCTCCGCCAGCGACTTCCTCCACCATCAAACCGTCGCCGCCCAAGCTGGCGCCGCCGCCACGACCACCCAGATCGACGCCGAACAAGGCGCCGTCAAGGGACCCGTCGCCCCGCTGCCGATCGCGCACTGGCTGTTCGAGAGCACTGATTTTTCGCCCAACTTCTTCAATCAGTCGCGGGCCTACCACGTCCACCCTCACCTCTCGCCCAAACAGCTGGAACTCGCCCTCAACCGCCTGCTCGTCCACCACGACGCGCTGCGCACCCAGGTCAGCACCGCCCGCCCGCTGCGTCTGCGCCAGAGCGGTAAACCCAAGCGTCTGATACTCGGCGTCATCGGTGCCGAAGCCTGCGGGCCAGAGAGCGAGCTCGTGCGCCAGATTGCCGCCCGCTGTCAGCTCAGTCTCGACCTGACCCATGGCCCGCTGCTGCGCGCCTGTCTCGTGCGCCGCGGCGATGGCCCTAGCTTGCTGCTACTGGCCGTCCACCATCTGGTCGTCGACGGCGTCTCCTGGCGCATCCTCGCCGCCGACCTCGAACGCCTCTGTGCCGACTTGGTCGCCGGCCGCGAACCCGAACTCGGCCCCAAGACGACATCGCTCAAATCCTGGTCCCAACGCCTGCGCCGCAAGCTCGGCAAGGGCTGGATGAATCGCGAGGCCGCCTACTGGCGCGCCCTCGCCCACGGTCGCCCCACCCTCTGCCCGCGCGACCAGCCCGGCAGCGATTTCGGCCTCTATCAGGACAACGAGACCCATACCTTCTCGCTCAACTTGCGCGAGAGCCGTGCGCTCCTCCAGGAAGTGCCCAAGACCTTCCAGTGCAGCACCGTCGAAGCGCTGATGGCCGCGTTGGCCAGGACGCTCTGCGACTGGTGCAATCAGGACGAACTGCTGGTCAATACCGAGGGCCACGGCCGCGAGAACCTCTTCCCCGACGTCGACCTCTCGCGCACCGTTGGCTGGTTCACCAGCCTATACCCCGTGCGTCTAACCACACCTCGTGACGCCGATCCCGCCCGCCTGGTCAAGGCCATCCGCGACCAGCTCCGCGCCGTCCCCCACAAGGGCCTCGGCTTCGGCATCTGCCGCTACCTCAGCCGCGATCCCGAAGTGCGCGCCACCCTCGCCCGCCTCGATCAGGTGCCCGTCTGCTTCAACTACCTCGGTCGCACCGACGAGGTCCGCGGCGAGCACAGCTGGATCTGGCGCGCCAATCAGCCCTTCGGTCTCCAGCGCGACCCCGCCATGGCCCGCCACCACTTGCTCGACCTCAATGCCTACGTCCGCGACGGCAAGTTCAGCCTGCGCATCGCCTACTGCAGTCGCATCCACCGCACCCGCACCATCCGCGCCCTCGGCAACCGCTTCCTCCACAACTTGCGCGCCATCACCAACCAGTCGGCCCTGGACGCCCGTACCTGGTCGCCCTCCGACTTCCCCCTGGCACGCCTGACCGCGCCCGCCCTCAGCGAGCTGCTCGAACAGCGCCTTGGCCCCGAGCGCAAGCAGCAGCTGGTCGACGTGCTGCCGTTCCTGCCGCTCCAGCGCGGCATGCTCTACCACGGCCTGCTCAACCCCAGCGGCGGCTTCTACCACGAGCAGTGGACCTGCACCCTCAAGGGCGAGCTCGACCTGCTCGTCTTCGGCGCCGCCTGGCAACAAGTCTTCGCCAACCACCAGGCGCTGCGCTGCATCTATTTCTGGGAGGGCCTGCAACAGCCGCTCCAGGTGGTCATCGCCAACCCCAGCTTGCCCTTCCGCCTCGTCGACCTGGTCGGCCTCGACCCTCGAGAACAGGAGCTGATCTTCAAGCAGGCGCTCAAGACCGACCGCCGCCACGGCTTCCACAACGAGGGCCAGCTGCCTCACCGCTTCACCCTGTTCCGCCTGGCACCCGACCTGCACCGCTTTGTCTGGTCCTATCACCACATGGTCTGCGACGGTTGGTCCCTGGCACTCGTGCGCCGCGAGGTCTTCCAGAGCTACGAGCGCCTCAAGCGCGGCACGGCCCCCAAAGCCAAGCCAGGCCCGCGTCTCCACGATTTTCTGGCCTGGTTCGCCTCCCGCGACCGCGAGGCCGGCAAACGCTACTGGCAACAACACCTGGCCGGCTTCCGCGAGCCGACGCCTTTACCCGGCTGGCCCTCCGCCGAGGTGCGCCCCTCCCACTTCCGCGAACTCAAGCTCAGCCTGCCCGCCGCCCTGACCCGTGACCTCGAGCTGCTCGCCCGCGGCTGGCGGGTCACCGTCAATGCCCTCGTCCAGGCCATGTGGGCCGCGCTGCTTCACACCCATTCCGGCAAGGACGATCTGGTCTTCGGGTTCACGGCCGCCATCCGACCGCCCCACCTTGCCGACATCGAGGCCCTGGTCGGCCTCTGCATCAACACCCTGCCCAACCGCGTCCTCCTCGATCCGCGCCAGCGCCTCGACGCCTGGCTGCGCGCCAGCCTGGCCCAGCAAACCGAGGCCCGCGAGTTCGGCTACTGCGACCTTGCCGACATCGTCTCCTGGAGCGAGGCCCAGGGCAACCGCCCGCTTTTCGAGAGCATCCTCGTTTTCGAGAACTACCCACGCGCCAAGGGCGAGGGCAAGAGCGGCGGCCAGATCACCCGGGTCCAGAACACGCGCATCCTCGAACGCGGCAACTACCCCCTGGCCCTGATCGCGCGCCTCGACGGCAGCCTGACCCTGCGCCTGATCTACGATGCCGGCTGTGTGCCCGAGGATATGGCGCGGCTCCTGCCCGACCAGGCCCAGGCGATTCTGCAGTCGATGGTCGACCGCCCCGAAGGCACGCTCGCGCAACTCGAATTGCTCAGTCCCGAGGAACGCCAGCAGTTGCTGATCGCCGTCAACGAGGTCAGCCCCGAGCTCCTGCGCGGCAAGCTGCTTCACGAGCGCGTCGCCGAATGGGCCCAGCTCGAACCCGAAGCCCTAGCCCTGATCGAGGGCGAGCACACCTTGACCTATGGCCAACTCCAGCACCAGGTCGAGCGCTTGGCCCAGACGCTGCTGGCCCGCGGCATTCGCCCCGAGGACCGAATCGGTGTCCAGGCCTTGGCCAACACGACGCTGATTGTGGCCCTGCTCGGCGCCATGCGTGTTGGCGCTGTCTACATCCCGCTCAATCCCGCCTTCCCGCCCAACCGCCGCGCCCTGCTGGTCGCCGACGCCGACTGCCGCCTCGTCATCGCCGCAGAGCCCGCCGAGCCGGCCTACGGCGACGTCCCCGTGCACGCCCTGGCCGCCTTGCTCGCCGAGGTCCCACAAACCCGACCACTGCCGCAGGTGGCACCGGAACAGGCCGCCTACCTCCTTTACACATCCGGGTCGACCGGCGTGCCCAAGGGCGTCGTTGTCCGCCACCGCGGCCTGGCTGCCCTGGCCCAGAGCCAGCAGGCCCTGTTCGCCACCAGCCCCTCGACCCGCGTGCTGATGCTGGCCTCGCCCAGTTTCGACGCCTCGATTTGGGAGATCGCCATGGCGCTTTACGCCGGCGGCCGCCTCGTGCTCTCGCCCCATGCCGGCACCATGCTCGGCATCGAGCTCGCCCACGTTCTCGGCGAGCACCGCGTCACCCACTTGACCATCACCCCGGCCGCGCTCGGCTCACTGCCGCCGCGCGACCTGCCGTTCCTCGAGTGCCTCGTCGTCGCCGGCGATGCCTGCCCTCCCAACCTGATTCCCTTCTGGTCCAAGGGCCGCCGCTTCTTCAACGCCTACGGCCCAACCGAGACCACCGTCTGCGCCACCGCCGGTCTCTGTCGCCGCGGCGCCCAGACGCCGCCTATTGGCCGCGCCATCCCCAACACCACCGTCCACCTCCTCGATCCCTTCCTGCGCCCGCTCCCGCTTGGCTGTCTGGGCGAAATTTACATCGGCGGCGTAGGCCTGGCCCGCGGCTACCACGGCCGCCCCGCCCAGACCGCGCGCAGTTTCGTACCAAATCCCTTCGCCAGCCAACCCGGCGAGCGCCTCTACCGCAGCGGCGATCTCGCCCGCTGGCTGCACGCGCCCGACGACGAACTGCCAGCACTCGTCTTCGCCGGTCGCCGCGACCAGCAGGTCAAGCTGCGCGGCAAGCGCATCGAACTGGGCGAAATCGAAGCCACCCTCTGCGCCGCGCCCGGCGTGAGCCAGGCCGTCGTCTTCCTCAGCGGCGACAGCCACGATGAGCAGAAGCTCGTCGCCTTCCTGGCCTGCCCGTCTCAGAGTGAATGCCAAGTCGAGGCCGTCAAGGCCCATCTGAGCGAGCAACTCCCCGACTACATGGTGCCCACCGCCCTGGAGTTCCTAGCCGAGATGCCCCTGACCCCACATGGTAAAATCGACCGCACCGCCCTGCGCCAGCGCAGTGCCCTCGTCTTCCAGAAACCGCTGCCTTATCCGGCCCACGTGCCCGCCGCCAACGAGCTCGAGCGCGCCATCGCCGAGGTTTGGTCCAAGCTCCTCAAGGTCAAGAAACTCAGCGTCACCCGCACCTTCAGCGACCTCGGCGGCAACTCGCTGCTGTTGCTCAAGCTGCACGCTGCCCTGGTGGCGCGCCTGGAAATCCCCCTGAGCCTGGCCGACCTCTTCAACCTTCCCACCGTGCGTTCGCTCGCCCAATTCTGCCAGACCCGCGCCAGCGAGGCCGGCACCCGCGCCGCCGAGGAGCTGGGCGCCCGCGAACGCGCCAACCTGCGCCGCCAGCGCGAGGCCATGCGCCGCCGACCGGCGCGCTTCAAAAGCTGATTCATGTCCGCCAAGACCGCCAACCACATCGCCGTCATCGGCATGGCCTGCCGCTTCCCCGGAGCACCCGACCTGGATGCTTACGGACGGCTGCTGGCCGAGGCCGCATCCGGTCTGAGCCAGGTCGCCGACCCTGACCCGCGCCGCGTGCCGGTGCGCGGCTTGCTGACCGACATTGAGGACTTCGATGCCGAAGCCTTTGGCCTGAGCCACACCGAGGCCCGCATCCTCGACCCGCAACAGCGCCTGTTTCTGGAATGCGCACGACAGGCGCTCCATCACGGCGCGCTGGCGCCTGCCGCCTTCCCCGGCCGCATCGCCTGTTTTGCCGCCGCCGAACACAGCGACTACCTATCCCAGCACCTTGAGGGCAACCCTAAGCTCGCCGGACTCGTCAGTCGACGACAGCTGCGCCTCGCCAATGACCGCGAGTTCCTCGCCAGTCGCACCAGCTTCCTGCTCGGCCTTGATGGACCCGCGCTCAATGTCCAGGCCGCCTGCGCCAGTGGCCTGGCCGCAATCCACCTGGCGGTCCAGTGTCTGCTCGCCGGCGAGGCCGATGCCGCCATGGCCGGCGCCGTCTCGCTGCGCCTGCCGTGCGCGCGCGGCTACCGCTACCGCAAGCACGGACCTTTCGCGCGCGACGGCATCGCTCGCGCCTTCGACGGCGACGCCACCGGTACCGTGCCCGGCGACGGCGTCGGTGTCGTCCTGCTGCGCCGCCTCGACGACGCCGTCGCCGACAGCAACCCGATCTGGGCCGTGATCCGCGGCAGCGCCCTCAACAACGACGGCCACAAGGCCAGCTACCACGCACCGGGCACTGTTGGCCAACGCCGTGCTGCCGAAGAGGCCTTGGCGCTGGCGGAGCTGTTGCCCAGCAAAGTCGCCTTCGTCGAGGCAACCGGCATCGGCACGCGTCTCTGCGACGCCCTCGAACTCGAGGCCCTGGCCGCCGTTTACGGCAGCGAGCGCACAACCCCGCTGCGCGTCGGCGCGGTCAAAACCCAGCTCGGCCACTTAGGTCCGGCCAGCGGTCTGGCCGCCTTCATCAAGCTCGTGCTCGCACTCGAGCAGGGCCTGGTGCCCACCACCCTCAACTACCGTCAGCCGGGCCCCTTCCAAGCGCTCGCGGACGGTGTCATCACCGTCAACAATCAGGCCGAACCCTGGCCGTTACCTGGCCGGCGCCATGGCGCCGTGCACTGTTTCGGCGTGGGCGGGACCAATGTGCACATGGTCCTCAGCGCGCCGCCGCGGAGCCGCGCGATTCACCCCCAGCAGCCCCTGGACTGGCATCGCCAGCGCTTCTGGATCGAGCCACCAGCAAGGCCAGCGCCTCGACCCGGCACGCGCCTGCAGGCCGCGACCGAGATTGCTGACTGGTTTTATCAGCCCAGCTGGAAGCTCTGCCCCCTCACAACAATCCCGCCCCAAACAGGGGGAACCTGGCTGGTCTTCGCCGATTCCTCGCCGCTGGTGACAGGACTGCTCGCGCGTTTGCGCCCGGCCTGCGACCAGGTATGGTTGATCGAGGCCAGTCCCAGCTACCGCGCGCCGGCCGACTGCAGCGCCGCCATCGAGCCCGGCAACGAGGCCCATGCGGCCCAGCTGGTCGAGGATCTGGCCAAGCTGGGTATTAGCCCTGACCGTCTGATTCACCTCTGGAACCTCGCCGATCACGACCTGTTGGAGCGGGCCTTTTACAGCTTGGTCGCGCTCGCCAAGGCGCTGGGCCGACGCCGCTCAACCGTTCCGGGCGCCGATCCGGCCCTGACGCTGACAGTGTTTACATCGGGCCTCCACCGCCTACACGGCGGCGAACAGCTGGCGCCGATCAAGGCGCTGTCCCTAGGTGCCTGCCAAGTCATCCCCCTCGAGTTTCCAGGCTTCGACTGCCGCGTCGTCGACTTGGAACCGAGCGCCCCCCAGCTGTTGGACCAGATTTTGGCCGAGCTGGGCCAGCCTGGCAATGCGGTGTCTGTCGCCTGGCGCGGTGGCCTGCGCTTCGCGCCCCACTACGAGCAGATCCGCCTGGACGGCGGGGCCGCGGCCGACTGGCTGAACACCGACTTTCCCCGCCAGGGCGCGGTCTACCTGATCACCGGTGGACTGGGCGGGATCGGTCTCAACCTGGCTCGCTACCTGGCCCACACCCCTGAGGTTGTGCTGGCTTTGACCTCGCGCTCACCCCTGGCTGAAGACTCGCAACGCGCTCAGGCGGTTGCCGAGCTGCGCGCCTTGGGAGCCACCGTCGCCGTCTACCAAGCGGACGCGGCAGATCGTGCCGCCATGGCCTCGGCGCTCGCCGCGATCGCGACCCGCTTCGGCAAGCTCAACGGCGTCTTTCACTGCGCTGGCCTCGCCGGGGGCGGCATGATTCTGCGGGCCGAGCGCGCCCGCCGCCAAGCCGTGCTGGCCCCCAAACTGGAGGGCACCCTGATCCTGGCTGAACTGCTGGCCGAGCGCCCACCGGAGTTCATGCTGCTGACCTCCTCGCTGAATGCGCTTGTCGGTGGCGTCGGTCTGGTCGACTATGCCGCCGCCAACGCCTTCCAAAACGCCTTCGCCGCCGCCGCGCCATTTCCGACCGCGGCCCTGATCCTCGGCGAGGCCTGGCTGGAGGTCGGCATGGCCGCCAGTTACACCCGCCAGGCGGCCAGCGTCCAGAAACACAAACGCCTGAAACGCGGCATCACCAGCGCGCAGGGCGACCGCCTTTTCGCCGCGCTGGGCCGCGCCCTGCCCCGCCAACTGATTGTCTCATCGCTGCCGCTGCGCGAGCGCATGGCGCGCTTCAAGGCACAGCAGGCCTTCCAAACCCTGGACCCCAAGCTCAGGCGCGACGATCTCTTGCCTGCACTGCGCCAAGCCTGGCGCGACTTCCTAGGCCACGACCAGTTCGACGACCACAGCAACTTCTTTGATTTGGGCGGCGACTCTCTGATGGCCGTCCATCTGGCCCGCCGCCTGCGCAAAGCACTCGGTCGCGACCTGGGCCCCGCTAGCCTCTTGCGCGCGCCGACGATCGCAGAGCTGGTTCGGTTGCTTGGCTCGGATTGACCTGGGTCCACCGGTAGCCCTCAGAAGCGCGCCGACTTGACCGGTCCACCTTGCCAGAAGCGCTCGCGATAGCCCTCCTCCCGGAAGATCGAGGCCTGGCCGCGGGTCGCCGCGGCAATCTCGCGCAAATCGGGATCGTAACTGATCGCGTCTAGCGGCAGGGGCTCCGCGTCGACGATGTCCTCCGCCAATTCCTCGACACTGCGCAGGTCCGGCTCGGTGCGGCTCACCGAACGCTGGTCCGCGGAGTCGACCTTGAGCTGAGGGGCCCAGGGCGCGATCTTGAGCTGGTGGAGGTAGGTAACCACGTCGGCGCTGAGGGTCGGTGGCTCGACCCAGTTGAGCGTATGGACGAACAGCAGCCGCCCTGGGTGATGCAGCAGGATGCGCTCCATATCGTCACCCTCGAGCTCCTCGAGGTCGTAAATCACGATCAGGCCTGGGCCATTGGCCAGGGCCAGGGGCTCGAGTGGTCGCTTGAACAGCCGTGCGGCCGCGGTCGCCATCACCTTACTGGAGCGGTCCCGACCAAAATAGATCCGGGGCGGGTCTAGCGCCCACAAGGCTAGCAGCTGGCGCAGCCGCTCCAGCCCGTAGCGGCACATGCTGTAACTCTCTTGGAACATGGCGTAGCGACCCTTCATGCCGGACTCGAAGCCGAAGGGCGAGAGATGAGTCAACAGCCCGCCAGTTTTCACGTAGTGCCAACCGATCAGATCGCGCTCGCCGAGTCCCGTCACCGGCCCAATCCTGTCCGCCCGCGCAATCATACCCGCGACCCGCTCGACGAGATAGTGCTGTTCGGTGGGGATCGAAGCTTCCAGCTCGGGCATGAGCAGGCGCGCGCGCTCCACCTGCCCGCACATGATCTGATGGAAAGCCAGCAGGTAGAGGCACAGGGGATCGCGCCGGATCTCGGGCTTGGAATTCAACAGCAGGGCGACGACCCGATCGTTCATCATCAGGCCCTCATAGGCAGAGGCCAGGGCCGTGACATGAACCGGATTGTCGGGCTCTAGGGAGAACAGACGCTGCAGAGGCAAGGTCGCAAAATCGTGGAGCCCATAGTCGAGCAGGTCACAGCCTGCCTGATAGAGCGCTTCGACATCATCGGGGCGCCGGTGTGCCGGAGCGATGCGATCGCGAAAGTCCTGGCCATCGAAACTGGCACCCACTTCCTCGATCGCGCGCATCAGGGCCACAAAGCGCTTGCGCTCCAGGGCAATCGTCTCATCCGGACAAAGGCCCCGCAACAGGCTGAAGGACCCCCGAAAATCACCGGATCGCGAGGCGTTCCTGGCACGCGAAATGGTCACGCGCAAAGGATCCCTTTTGAACCAGCCGAACATGCTGCCTCCCCCAAATGCCTCGCGCATAGAGTACCACAACTGCCCTCTCGCAGCCATTTCACCATGGAGCTCCCCATCAACGAAGGGTTGAGAACGATCTTTACGGCAGGGCTTTGGCGGGCTTTGCCACAGCGCCAGCCATCAGGGCTGGCAGGGTGCGCGTGCGGTTCGCAGAGCATAGGCCTCGTTTGACATCCGCTCGCCGCCCGGCGCAGAATTGCATCCTGCGCTGCACCGCCCGCAGGACCTTACGGATGGGTTCATGCTAGTCAGCTGAACCCGGCCCGAGCCGATAGGATCGACAATCTGTGGCTTTCTCCGTTTTGGATCTCATGCACATGAACGAAATGATCCAACCTGACAAGGTCGTGGGAGGCCTCAGCGATGGACCGCGCTAGCCGAAGGGTCGCGGCCGTCGAGCCGCAGCGTGCTTGTCGGCAGGACCGAGTCGGGGTCTTCCTCTTCCTCCTGGTGGCCCAGCACCAACTCGGCGCCGCAGACCGGGCAGAACATGTCGGTCGTGTACTCCTCGTGGTGACCCTCGGGACAGCTCTTGAGCTGGCGGCCCTGCACGAAATGAATGCGCTCGATATTCTGCAGTAGCCAGGTAATGCGCTCGCCCCGATCGGTGTCCTCGATCCCGGAAAAGCTGAGTGCGCGCACGCGGCCCTTGCGCTCTTCGCCGTCGATGAAAGCAATGGTGATCTCGTTCTCGTCGTTGGGCGTAATGCGCGTCACTTCGTAGAGGGACACATACTCGGTGCGCCCGTTGCTGTAGAACGGGAAGGCGTAGTGGTCAGACCCTTTGATCTCGATTTCCAGCACATCAATGCGCCGCCCATCCATGAAGATTTGGGCGTTGATCGGCTCCGCACTGGGATCGCCGAAGCACAACAGACACATCAGCATCAACATCTAAACACCCCCGAGGCGACCCAGTGGGCCTGGCCACACATGATCAACGCTTGTCCATTATGGGTGAAACAGACCTGACCCCGGCCATCTGGCACAAAAGTCACCTGACCGGGCTGACCCGCCAACAGCACCAGAGCGGCGGCATACATACCGGAACCGCAGGCCAGCGTGAAACCCTCGACCCCTCGCTCGTAACTGCGAATGCGGTAGGTACCGCGGTCGCCCCATACCAGGTGCACGTTCGTACCTTGGGCAAAGCGCTCCAGATCCCAGCGGATCTGTGGGGCAAGATCTTCGAACAGCTCGCCGTCCAAGGCACCGTGCAGCACGAAATGCGGATTGCCCACGTCACAACGGTGGCCGTCGAGCGACCAGGAGCCTTGCGTCCAGCAATAGGGCTGCACCTCGCACAGCGGCAAGCGCAGACTCACGCCCTCGGGCCCGAGTTCGTAGCTGAAGCGCCGCTGTTCGCTTTCGACTTCGCCGCTGGCGGGGATCTTGCCCTGTTGGCCCAGGCAGTGCAGCGCCGCCCGCGTGCCGTTGAGACACAGGCTGTGACTGCCGTCGGGATCAAGATGACCTAAGACGACGAGCTCAGGGGTGGTTTGCCAAAACATGACGCCATCGGCGCCGAGCCCGTGATGGCGGTCGCAGAGCTCCTGCAGTAGCGCTTGTGTCGGCATTGCCTCGAGCAACAGAAAATCGTTGCCGCATGCGTGGATCTTCTCAAAAGCCAGGTGCGTCAAAGAGCCCTCCATGCCAAGCCCCTTCATTATGCGCCGGCTTCCTCGTCCTGACAATCCAAACCCTGGACCTGGAACCCAACCGAGAGGTTGGGCAGGTCGATGCGGGGGCGATGGAGCGGCACAGCCGTGTTGAGCGGCGTGTCGTCGTCGATCGTGACGACAGTCTCGAGCCCCAGCTCGGCGACGATGATCACCCCTTTGCCCTTGCGCTTTTCGACCAGGACACCGCTGCCCTGCCACTCTGGATGGCGCAGCAGGTAGACCAGGGTCCAGTGTTTGTTGGCGGCGCGCTCGGCGTTGCGGACTTGGCCAGACACGGTTTCGGCGGCACCCACCCGCGCCAGCACGGCCTCGGCGTCGAGCGCTGTGGCGCCGGCGATAAAAGCCCGCAGCTGTTGGTGGACGACGAGGTCGAGGTAGCGCCGCAAGGGCGAGGTCGCGCGGGCGTAGACGGGCAGGCCCAGACCGGCATGCGGTCCTGGCACGGTCGTCATACGGGTGCGCTTGAACTGTTTGCGATAAGCGAACATGGCGGCCAGATCCTCGGGCGCCCGCTGGACGTCGGGCGGATCCTGGGTGGCAAAGGGAATCGGCAGCTCGTGTCGTTGGGCAAACAAGGCGGCGGCCTCACCCGCCATCAGCATGGCGTCCGTAACCATCTCGCGACTGCGCAGGCGGGCCAGGGGCCGGATCTCCACCTCGCCGTGCTCGACCTTGATTTTGACTTCTGGCAAGTCCAGTCCGGCGGCGCCCAAGCGCAGGCGGCGCGCGTGATAGGCGGCGATTTTGGCCGCCATGGTGCGGAATGGCTCTTCCTCAAGCCGGTTCTCGGCCTCGGCGTAGGTCAGGCGCGTGACTTTGACCCACGTGATCGCGATTTCGGGCTCGCCGACCAGTTCACCGCTTTCGTCGAGCTGCAGGCCGAACGACAGCGCCGGCGAAACCGCCTGGAGGCCCAAACCGAGCAGTTCGGTCACGCCGTGGGGCAGCATGGTGGTGGTGCGTTCGGGTAGGTAGGAATTGGCGCCGCGCCCGCGGGCCTCGAGATCGAGGGCGGAATCGGGCGGCACGAGCGCCGCCACGTCGGCGACATGGACCCAGATGCGCTCGCCGTCGAGGCTGATCGCGTCGTCGGGGTCGCGGTTGCCCTCGTCATCGATGGCAAAGGCCGCCAGGTGCGTCAGGTCGAGACGACCCTCCTCGGGCAGCGCCGGCACCTCCAACTCTGGATTGTGCTCGGGTATATCGTAACGCGGCGGGTGCGGGTTCTCGGTTTCGTCCCAGAACCCCAGTTTCAATAGAAAGGCGTGGGCGGCCTCGGGCGTGACGGCCCGACCGAGCTCCTTGAGCACGCGACTGGTCTTGGCGCGGCCGCGGGCCAGACCGGCCACACTGGCCAACCGCTCGGCGTCCTCGGGCTGCATCTTGTAGCGCTGAATGCGCTCGAGGAAGCGCGACCAGTCCTGGTGTTCCTGGGCCTTGGCGACGCGTGCCT
The DNA here is from genome assembly GCA_964423555.1 of uncultured Holophagae bacterium. Lineage (GTDB taxonomy): Bacteria > Acidobacteriota > Holophagae > Acanthopleuribacterales > Acanthopleuribacteraceae > CAYRFM01. Next base: position 45,605 of record CAYRFM010000028.1, read on the forward strand.
GGCGCTCGCGCTCGACGTGTTCGACGGAATGGGCGTTGAGCGCCTCGGGTGTGCCCTCGAAGTAAAGTCCTTCCTGGACCCATTGCCAGGCCGCCCAGGCCGTCGCCGGCGTGAAGGCGTTGAAGGCCAGCTCCGCCAACTCGGCCAGGTTCGTCTCCTGGCCGGCCAACAGCTCCCAGGCCGAGGCTATCTCGCCTTGACAGTCGACGAGTTCGTTGAACCCGCGCATGGGACCTGGGTGCAACAGCAGGACGTCCTTGGGCCGGACCTTCAGATCCTTGCCATCCTGGGTCACAATTTCGAGCTTCTCGCCGTCGACGACGACCCTCGCGGGCAGGTTCTTGAAGAGGACGAGGCTGTCCTTGATAGGCACGGTCATAGCATGGTTCCCCGCACGTCCCTAAGGCTTGACATCGAAAAACAGCCCGTTGAGCAGTAACTTGCTGGTGCCGACCCAAAAGCCGCGAAAGCAGGGCGGATCGGTCAGCAGAATCACCGCCCCTCGGTCTCGAGGGGCGACCACGGCGGCGGCAGCCCCCTTGAGACGTTCGAGATTTTCCGCCGAAACATAGCCGCTGATCAAGGGTTCATTGGTGTAAATGATGGGGTTGGCGTAGGGATCATCGATCAATTCGAGAAAGCGATTGTCGGTGCGGAACAGGGCCAAGCGTTTGCGCGGGAAACCGTAGCAGAGTGGATGGGTAGGGTCCAGTTCGGCCCAGAAGGCGGCCCCGCTGACGTTTTGCGCGGCGTTGCGGGCGGCGCGTTCCTCGAAAGGCACACGTTTGGGCGCGTCCGCCGGTTTATCGGTCGTGCGCAAATGGGCGTCGACCAGCTTTTGGTCGATCGCCCAGGGCACGGCACTGCCGGTGGCGATCAGGACGCCGCCGCGCTTGACCCAATCCTGGAGGTCGATGACGGCCTTGGCGGAAAGCCCGCTGTAACTGCCATCGGCCAGAACGACATGGCTGTAGTCGGCCAAGGCCTGGCCGTCAACCCGCCCGAGTTCGAGCAGGCAGACGGGCATGTCCGCTTGGACATCGAGCAGGTGCCAGAGACTGCCGACCTCATCCGAGTCGGTGCCTTCGCCGGAGAGCAGCGCGACCGCTGGCAGCTTCATAGGGGCAAAACTAGCGCTGCCGAGATCGATACCGCGAGGTGTCAGGCCGCTGCCGATCGGCTGGACGGCGAGGCCGTCGCGGGCGATAACCTCCTCCAGCGCGGCGCGGACCTTCTCACGGGGCAGGTCCTGGATGCCGAGCGGCAGAATCACGGCGCCCTGGCTGAAGGTGCGCAGGTCGGCGCCGTCCGCTACCGAGAAGGGCAGGGTCGCGTAGCGCAGCTTGAGGCCATGGCGCATCAGCCGGTAGGCCGCCCGCGGTGCATGGAAGGCCTGCCAGGAGAAGGCGTAGGCGTAGGGGTCGGCGGCGGCAAGGGCCGGCATGGCAGGGGGCGTGCCGAGCTGGACACGCGCGCCCAAGGCGGCCGGCTCGAGCTTGTCGAGCGGCGTCCATTCGACGCCGAAGGCCGACGGCAGGTGCCAGGTAGAGACGTCGTAGAAGGTCGTGTCACTAAATTCGCGCTTGGTTTCAAACAGCGACTTGAGCAGGCGGTACTGGGGCTGGCGGAGCGGGACCAAGTAGCCGTCACTGACCCGTTCACTGCCCTGTTGGCGCGGCACCGCTAGGCGGTAGACTTCGATTTGGTGGCGCAGCAACAGCTCGGTCATGGCCCAGACCCGCATGGGGTCGGCCTGATCGTAATAGAGAAACGCCTTGGTGGGATCGGCAGCCGCGTCGGCCAGGGTTTTGGCCGCGTCCTCCTGCTGCCAGGTCAGCAGGCGCTGGCGATGCTCGACCCCGGCCGCGAGCGTCGACAGCGAGGTCGTCACCTGGTTGCGAATGGTGTCCTGAAAGCGCAAGGGGCCGTAGGAGTTGCGCTGCAGGTGACCCCGCGAGCTGGCCTGCTCGAAAAGGATGCCGATACAGCCATGGATATCGGGATAGGTGGAACCCTTACCATAATAATAGTCGTCGAAGTTCTGTTCGGTAAAATACAGTTGACCCTGAGCGTCGAGCGCTCTGGCGTGGTAGCCGGCGATCAACTGGGTGAGCTCCAGGTTGGCCGCGGGTGTCAACGGGTTCTGGCGCGTGGGCACGCCGGGCTGAAAGAAGAAGGTACTGCCCGTATCCATCTCGTGGTGGTCCGTCAGGATGTTGGGTCGCCAGCGATGGAAGCGGGCGACCCGCGCTTGGCTCTCGGGGTTGACCTGCAGCAGCCAGTCGCGATTGAGGTCGAACAGGTAGTGGTTGCCGCGCCCGCGCGGCCAGGCCTCGCGATGCTCGCGCGTGTTCTCGTCGGCCACCAGGTTGAGGCCGCGGTTGGCATTGACCCAGGTGGCGAAACGCGACATGCCGTCGGGGTTGAGGCAGGGTTCGAGAATCACGACTGCATGCTTGAGTTGATCGGCGACCGCTTCGGCCGCGGCCAGGTAATAGGCCACCAACAGGGCCGCGTTGGCACCACTCGCCTCGTTGCCGTGGATGCTGTAGCCCATCCAAATCACCACAGGCCGTTCACCGACCGGCTTCGGGTCGGCCATGCCGGCCATGCCGGCCAAGTGTTCGGCGCGAATCTCCTCGAGCCGGGCCAGGTTCTCGGGCGCCGATAGGATCAGGTGCAACATGGGCTGCTGCTCCCAGGTCTGGCCGATCGGCTCGAGGCGAACCCGGTCCGAGTGGGCCGCGAGCGTCTCCATGTAGCGCACCAGTTGATCGTAGCGCACGTGCCATTCGCCGACCTGAAAACCGAGCACGTCCTGCGGCGGGGGCACCTTCGGGTCGCAGCGCAGCTCGCCGCCAAAGTAAAATGACAGGTCCTCGGCCTTAATCGCCAAGGGACTGAGCAAGATGCATATCAAGAGTAACGACTTGTTCATGAGGCACTTTTAACACACTTGAAGATCCGATTGGCGATCTTTTTGTAATGAAATACAGAATTTCGCTTGCTATACTTCAGTTTCGGCGTACCTGCACTCATTCACCGGCTTTGCGACCGAGAGGCTGATCCACTTGGGAGAACAACGTGACAGATAGGTTACATCGACTGGCAATTCTGGGCGGTGGTTCATGGGGTACTGCCATGGCGGTGCTGTGGGCGCGGCATGGCCACCATGTCGACCTGTGGGTGCGCAACCCCGAGACAGCGCGAGCCTTCCGGGAGATGGGCCGCAACGGCAAGTACCTCCCCGAAACGCCGTTCCCCGATGGGCTTCACGTCCGCGACGATCTGGCGGCGGTGATGCTGGACAACGATCTGATCTTTTTGGCCGTGCCGCTGCAGGCCTATCGCGAGTTCCTGACGGGCCTGCGCGATCTGGTCCGCCCCGAACACGAGTTCGTCCTGCTCTCCAAAGGCATCGAGATCGGCTCCCACATGCTGCCGACTCAGATCGCCCACAACATCCTGGGCGAGACCATTCACGACCGCTGCTTCACGCTCTCTGGCCCAAGCTTCGCCGCCGAGGTCGCCCGCGACCTACCCACGACGGTTGTCCTGGCCGGCACCAACAGCGAGCGCGTGCGCGAACTGCAGCACACGCTCAACTGCCCGACCTTTCGCATGTACCGCAACGCGGATGTGCTCGGCGTCGAGGTCTGTGGCGCGCTCAAGAACGTCGTCGCCATCGCCGCCGGCATGATCACCGGCATGGAGCTCGGGCTCAATACGCTTTCCGGCCTGATCACGCGCGGCCTGGCCGAGATTACGCGGCTGGGCGTGACCATGGGCGCCCAGCGCGAGACCTTCGCCGGCCTGGCGGGCATGGGCGACCTGATTTTGACCTGCAACGGCAAGCTCAGTCGCAACCTCAGGGTCGGCATGGCCCTGGCCAAGGGTCATACGCTGCAGACGATCCTGCGCGACCTAGGCATGGTCGCCGAGGGCGTGCATACGGCGCGTGCCGCCAAACAGCTGGCCCAGGACGTCGGCGTCGAACTGCCGATCTCCGAGATGGTCTACCGCATCATCTACGAGGGCGTCACGCCCCAGGACGGTCTGCGCGCCCTGATGAGTCGCGGCCTCAAAAACGAAACCGACGTCAACGGCTGAAGCCGCTGCGCGCGAAGACCTGAGCCGAGCGCTTGTCGACCTTGACTTGCAAGCGCTGAAAACCCGTGCCCTTCGAGAGCGGCACCACGCCCAACACGTACTGGCTCTTGAGGTCCGATACTATTTCCGAGAAGATCCGGTCCAGGTCCGTCACGCCCTCGGCTTCGAAAAAGCGACCGCCTGTCTCCAGCGAGAGCCGGGCCATCGCCTCCTGCTGCACGCGCTTGCCCAAGCCGACCGTGAAGATCGAAACTTCCTCGTTCTGGGCCTGGGTGATGGCCTGGCGCAGTAGACGCGCCTTGTCCTCGGGCTCCTCGTAGACACTGTCGCGGCCATCGGTGAACAGCACCACCGCCTTGCGGCCGCGCTGACGGCCCTTCAAATCGCCCAGGCCCAAAAGCAGCGTGTCGAACAGCGCCGTCTCGCCGCGGGCCTCAATGGCCTCAATGTGGCGCAACAGTAGCTTGCGGTCGTTGGTGAAGTCGCTGCGCTTGAGCGATTCCGCCTTGAACTCGTAGAGGACGATCTTGTCGGCCTGGTCCAACTGGCGCAGAAACGAGGCAGCCGCCGCCTTGACGGTTTCAATGCCCTTGGCCTTGAGCGAGGAGGAGGTGTCCAGCAGAAAGACCAGGTCAAGCGGCAGCCGTTCGCTGTAGAAGGTGGCAATCTGCAAAGGTCGACCATTCTCGAGCACCGTGAAATCACGCTTGGTCAAGCCGGTCAATGCCTCGTTGCGCTTGCTTTTGACGACCGCGGTCAGCAGCACGACCTCTGTCGTCGTTTCGAGGTTGACCTCCAGTGCCCGCGTACGCACGGTCGGCGAGGTGACTTCGTCGCCATTGCGATAGGTCAGCTTGGCATAGAGCTCGTGGGCGACGATGACCTCGCCAAAGTTGACGGTAACACCGGCACTGAAACCCGAGCCCGCGAACACTTCCCGCTCGTCGAGGAACAGACGGGTGCGGACCACCTCATCAGGCTGGGCCTCCACCAACACCACCTCATAGCGGCCGGAGACGTAAGCGCCCTGCTCGGGATCAACGATTTTCACCTGCGCCATGGCGGGCAGCAGGTATGCAGTAACCAAGGCGATCAGGCAGGTTTTGGGCACGATCATCGTCGACCTCCAAGCCGCTTTAATCCTGGCAACACTTTATCATCCCGAGCGCTTCCTGATGAAGCGAATCGTCGCTGCCCACACCCCATCCTCTGCGCCAAATGTTACCAGGGCGCACTGCGCACTGGCATCCTTTGCGCCAAATGTTGCCAGGGCGCACTGCGCACTGGCATCCTTTGCGCCAAATGTTGCCAGGGCGCATTGCGCACTGGCATTCTTTGGGCCAAATATTACCAGGGCGCACTGCGCACTGACATTCTTTGCGCCAAATGTTACCAGGGCGCGCTGCGCACTGGCATTCTTTGGGCCAAATGTTACCAGGGCGCGCTGCGCACTGGCATTCTTTGCGCCAAATGTTACCAGGGCGCGCGGCGCTCTGGCATTCTTTGGGCCAAATATTACCAGGGCGCATTGCGCACTGACATCCTTTGCGCCAAATGTTACCAGGGCGCGCGGCGCACTGACGATCAGGCGCATGGTAACCGACGCTCGTTGTCGCCTATTGGAGACAATCCTTGGGCGACCTGTCGAGCTCAGCGGACAGAGCACGCCCTGAGATAATCTATTCGCAGGTCTGAGTTGTCGGCTAGAATGCGGCCCTGATGGCTTCTCAACCAACGACAGGAGCGGAACGGTCCAATTGGCATGTGACATGCTTAATTGCACGAGTGTCAGAGTGCTTGCTAAGGAGTGAACGATGAAAACACTTTACGCCATGGTTTTGGCGATCTTATTGACGACGGTCGGCGCGTTTGCTGGCCAGGCCGAGCCCCAATCGCCTCGAACCACGTTTCGCAAGGGTACGACCTTCAACAAAAACGACAAGCGCGTCGACGTGCTCAAGGTCGTTCCTCACCTGGCCGCCAGCAACGACTGGAAGTCGGTGATGATCCTGCGCAATGACCTCGATGATGTGATCCAGCTCCACATCGACTTCTACGCCTTTGACGGCGAGGCCGCTTCCGCCGTCTTCTACGATTCGGACGACTCCCAGTACACTTCCAACCAAATCACGGTCGACCTGGCGCCTTTTGAAGTCTACACCCTCGAGTTCGACCGCATGGTCGATACCGGTCTGGTCAACCTCGCCGCCTTTATCTTCACCGACGAGCTGGACCAGGACTACAGCGTCGAAGTCGTCTTCAGCAACTTCCAGGGCCAGGACAAGGTCGCCGCCGTCGGTGGCGGAATCAGTATTCCTGGCGACAACTTCTTCATGAACCTGGACGAACGCAACGATCCCTACACCAACAACCGCAAACTGCGCGGCCTGGCGATCCAAAACATCGAAGTCCAGCCCTGCACCTGCTCCGTGAAGCTTTGGGATCACCTGGGCGTGCAGCGGGCGACCACGACGGTCACGATCGCGCCACTGGCCAAGTGGATCGGCACCGTCGGCTCGCTGGTCAGCACCAGCGCCTTGCCCAAGGGCTTGGGCCTGATCGACTTCGACTGCAGTCGCCAAGTCAGTGCCATCGGCCTGGCCTTCGAGCAGGACACGCCGATCGTCGGCGGGACGCCGATCGACTACTACGTCTATGACGGCAAACAGCGCGTTATTCGCCACTGAGCCAGGCGGGGGTGGCCTGCGCCACCCTCCTCACAGTTGCCGGTACTCCCGCAGCTTCCGATAAAGCGTGGCGGTGCCGATTCCCAGCAGCTTGGCGGCGCGGGTCTGATTGCCGTCAACCGCCGCGAGCGTCGCTTGAATGTGGGCGCGCTCCACTTCCGCCAAGGTACCCGCGCCATTGGTTGGCACGACAACTTGGGCTGGCGCGGCGCGGCGCAGTTCGGGCGGCAAATCGCCCGGTTCGATGATCGGACCAGGTGCAAGCACGACCGCATGCTCCACAGCGTTCTCCAACTCGCGCACATTGCCCGGCCAATCGTGCTTGAGCAAGAGGTCGGCGGTGCTGGGCGAAAAGCCAGTTATCCCCTCCCGGCTCAAGCGTCGCGACAGTTTTTCCAAGAAAAACCGGGCGATCGGCAGGACATCGTCCTTGCGCTCCCGCAGCGGCGGGATCGGCAGGTGGATGACCTTGAGCCGGTAGAACAGGTCCTCACGGAACGAACCCTTGGCCACCTCCTCGACCAGATCGCGGTTGGTCGCGGCGATCAGGCGCACGTCCACCTCGCGGGCGCGGTTCTCGCCGACTCGGCGCACCTGGCGCTCCTGGAGCACGCGCAACAGCTTGACCTGCATCGCCGCCGGCAACTCGCCGACCTCGTCCAGGAACAGCGTGCCGCCACGGGCGGCCTCGAACAAACCGGTGCGGTCCTGGATCGCGCCGGTGAAGGCGCCGCGCACATGGCCAAACAGCTCGCTCTCCAACAGGCTTTCGGTCACGGCACCGCAGTTGACCGCTAGGAAGGGCCCCTTCATGCGCGCGGACTCACTGTGGATCAGCTGGGCGATGCGCTCCTTGCCCGCACCGCTCTCACCGGTGATCAAGACAACCGAATCGACCCGTGCGACCTGACTGGCCAGCTCGATACAGCGCTTCATCTGTGCGGAGCGGGCGACGATGCGGCCCTCATGGGCGCGCAGCTCCTCCAGCTGGCGCTCCTTGGCGGCCTCTATTTTTTGTTCGGCCTCCAACAGTGCACGGGCGGCGTTGTTGAGGCCCTGGACCAGGCAGGGGCTGTCGATCAAGGACAGGATCGCCTCGATCTCGTCGCCCCACTCCTCCTCGAAACGGGCCTCCATGTAGCAGACCGCGTCACCCTTGGCGCGACAGTGCAGCTCGCGGGCGATGACGCGGCGGCCGTTGACACAACTCAGGTAGCCGCTCACGAAGCCCGTCAGGGTCCAGCAGACCGGCTCACTCGCGTGGCCCAGGTGGCGCAGGTGCTGCTCGGCCTCGTAGGAATCGCGCCAGGTAGCGTGGGCAAAGGGCTCGGTGCGCACACCGCTCCATTTGGGGACCTCGACCACGACATGGCCCTGCAGCGCGTGCAGGCGACCACCGGCCTTGCGCCACTCGTCGCGGTCGTCCCAGGGGAAGTCCTGCTCCAACCGCTCGGCGGTGCGCCAGCCATGGGCGTAGCCGAGGCGGAGGAAGACGCCCATCGAGGTGTGGAAGCCCAGCAGGTGGACCAACTCCTTGCGCAGAATGCCCAGCGCATTGGCGGAGATGATGACGGACCGCTCGTTGGCGAAATGGATCAGGCCATCCTCAATGCGCAACAGCTCCCGAATGTCCAGGTCGGTGTATTTCATGGCAACTCCATCATTTTGATCGAACCTCAGCCAGGCGCGACACAAAACCAGCGGATCCCGCGTCCAGACGGGCCTTCACGTTAGTCTATCATTTTGATCGAGCGGTCCCATCAAAATGATTGAATCAGCTACAACAAATGATCGACGGCAGGCACAATCACAGTATAACTCATTTTTTACATGACACTTAGGCTAGACGTTCGAGGGTGGCACGGGACTAGCTCTTAGCAGGCTGGCACCGCAAGGTGACCCAAACTCGGGAGGTTCCCATGAAAAACGTTCTGCTGCTCGCACTGTTGACCGCCTTCGCCGGTCTCGCCTCTGCCGCCAACTATGCCGTCGACGGTTCCCATGCTTTCGCCATGTTCAAAGTCTCGCACCTCGGCGTGGGCCAGACCTACGGTCAATTCCGCAAGATCGAGGGCCAATTCGATCTGGATGCCGGTAAATTCGACTTCACGATCCGCACCGCCTCGCTCGACTCCAATGACGAGAAGCGCGACGAGCACCTCAAAGGGCCCGACTTCTTCAACATCAAGCAGTTTCCGGTGATCACCTTCAAGAGCAGCGTGGTCAAGCCGGCTGGCAAGGACAGCTACGAGGTCAAGGGCCAGCTGATGATCCACGGCAAGACCCAGGAGCTGACCGTGACGGTCCGCAAAACCGGCGAGGGCAAGGACCCCTGGGGCAATTACCGTCAGGGGATCGCGGCCGACTTCACGGTCAAGCGCGGCGCCTTTGGCATGAACTACATGGCCGATCTGATCGGCGACGAGGTTCAGATCATGTTCGCATCCGAAGGTATCAAGAAATAAGTCCAAGCGGGCAGGTGCACCGGCTGGTGCACCGTGCCGCCCAAAGGAGGATCCCATGTCCCAGCTCATGCCCTTGCTCTACGGTGTCGTCCTGCCGCTGGTAGGCTCGACACTGATCCTGCTGGCAGGCCGTCTGCTGCCCGCTCGCAGCCAACCCTCGATCAGTGTCCTGGCCGCGGTGCTGGCGTTCACTGCCGCTCAAATCGCCTTGACCGGTCGCCCTGAACTGCCGCCGAGCGAGGCCAGTCAGTGGCTGGTCTGGTTGCTGCCGGCGCTGCTGATCCTGGGCTTGGCGGTCGAGGGTCTGCCCCGCCTGGTCCAGGCCTTGTCCGCGGCCCTGGCCGTAGTCGGAACGCTCTATCTCCTGTTGCGGCCGATGGTGCAATGGACCTGGGAAAGCAACTGGGTGGCCGCTGGTTGGCTGCTGGGCTACAGTCTTTTGGCGGGTCTGATTCATGTGGGCCTGGCAGGCCTGGCAGGTAGCCAGAGCGAGCGCCGCCTGCCTCGATTCAGCGCGATCGGCCTGCTGACGGCGGCTGCCATCGCCCTGGCGGCGACGGGGAGCTTGATGCTCGGCCAATTGGCCGGCGCCATGGCCGCCGCGCTCGGACCGCTGGCACTGGCCAAGCCCCGCAGCGTGGCCTTCCCCCCGCTACTGGTTTACCTGTTGGCGCTCCTTCTGGCCGCGCTCCTGGCCATGGGGGTCTGCTATTCCAACTTGCCGCTGCCGCTGGCCGGCCTGCTGGCCCTCGCGGGTCTGGCACTGTGGTTGCCGGCCCGCTGGCTCCAGCGCCGCGCCTCGACCTGAACCGCGCCCCATTGGAGGTCGCCATGGCCCGCATGCCCGCTCTCTTCGTCTCCCACGGCAGCCCCAACCTGCCGTTTGAAAATCATGGGGCGGTGCCGTTCCTGCGCAGCCTGGCACGGCGCCTGCCCAAACCCCGCGCCGTGGCGGTCATCTCGGCCCATTGGACGACCTGTGTGGCGACCGTCTCGACCGCGGCACTGCCCGCCACGATCCACGATTTCGCGGGCTTCAGCGACCGCCTTTACCGCCTGCGTTACGCGGCACCCGGCGCGCCCGAAGTGGCCCTGCGCAGCTTCGACCTGCTGCGCCAGGCTCTGCCCTCTGCCTGTCAGAACCCCGAGCGCGGCCTGGACCACGGGGCTTGGGTCCCGCTGTTGCTGATGTACCCGGAGGCCGAGATCCCCTGTTTCCAAATCTCACTTCAACCTCGGCTCGGCACGGCCGGCGCTTACGCGCTGGGGGCCGCACTGGCACCGCTGCGGGAAGAGGGCGTGCTGCTGCTCGGCAGCGGCTCGATCGTCCACAATCTGCGCGAGCTGTCCCACGAGGAGGGCAAACCGCCATCCTGGGCCCTGGCCTTCGAGGCGTGGATCGGGGCGCGCCTAGAGGAACAGGACACCGCGAGTTTAATCCGCTATCGGGAGCTGGCGCCTGCGGCCGAGCGGGCGCTGCCCACCGAGGAGCACCTGCTGCCGCTGTTGGCAGTTCACGGCGCCAGCTGCGGTGAACCTGCCCAGCCGTTGTACCGCGGCTTTGTGCACGGCAGCCTCTCCATGAGTGCGTATGGCTTCGGCACGGCAGCCAATCACAGCGATAGGATCTAGCGATTGGCCGACCGCTGCTGGCACGATTATGTTATACATTGAGGCGGAACAAATCCGCAATTGCCAAGGAGGTCACCATGATGAACATCAATATTGGAATCAGCACAGAAGATCGCAAGCTGATCGTCGACGGGCTGAGCCGCTTGCTTGCCGACAGTTACACCCTCTACCTGAAGACCCATAACTACCACTGGAATGTGACCGGTCCGATGTTCAATACGCTCCACCTCATGTTCGAGGAGGAGTACAACGAACTGGCGCTGGCCGTGGACGCGATTGCCGAGCGCATTCGCGCGCTGGGCTTCCCCGCGCCGGGCTCCTACGCCGCTTATGCGCGCTTGACCTCGATCAGCGAGGCCAGCGAGGAGCCGATCGCGGCGGAGACGATGATCCGGCTTCTGGTCGAGGGCAACGAGACCGTGGTGCGCACCGCGCGCGAGATATTTCCGGCGGCCGAACGGGCCAACGACGAATCGACCGCGGACCTGCTGACGGGCCGCATGCAGCGCCATGAAAAGGTGGCCTGGATGCTGCGCAGCCTGATCGCATGAGCCGAACGACGCGGAAGTGGCAGGCGCCGCTTCCGCGGGTCGTGGCGAGAACTTGCGAAAATTGCATCTTCCCCTGTTTAAACGACTTAATTTTTTGGTGAGATACTGGCCAAGCAGCTAAGGTCCTACTAATTTTCTTGACAGTGCCTAGCCAGGCTTGCTATCCTCGGTGCGATCCGAGCTTTCGTAACCGATTTCAGACAAAGCAATGCGTCTGAAAGTGTTTCGGAGGAGTGCCGAAGTAACCTGAGGCCAAACCTTCTACGGGAAACACTGAGGTGAGGAAAGAGGACCAATTGCCCAAAGGTTTGCGGTTCGCTATTCCATCGGGCAGGAGGGAATGAAGACGATAGCTGGCATGGATGGGATTACCCACAGTTTCATTGCTGGAAGATTGAGTTTTTATTCTTTCGTTGCAAAGTTTTCTAGGAGGATGAAGTGAAGACAAAAGCGATTCTGGTTTTTCTGCTGGCCGTAGCGGCCTTTGGTGCTAACAACGACGTAGGCACCACCTCTAGATCCACGTTCCGGGGCTTCGAAAACCCCTCTCTGGTCGGTACCGGCAGCATGACGGGTTCCGAAGCTACCATGAGCCCCCGTTTCTTCCGCTCCGGCACCCCTGGCGATGCCTGTTCCACCTTTAGCTCCGGCAACTTCCAGTACATCGAATACCCGTTCTACACGGACGGCAGCGGCAGCCTGACGGTCAACTTCGATCCTCAGTCCTGCGGCACTGGCGTTTTCGTGACCTTCCACACCCAGCCCTTCAACCCCGCCGACATCTGCCAGAACTACGTCTGGTCCTTCGGTTCTTCCCAGCTGTTCTCCGAGACCTTCAGCGTTCCCGCCTCCACCTACATGACCATGGTCGTCTCCGGTGTTGCCAACGCTCCTGGTGCCGTTTGCGGTCCCTTCGCCTATGAAATCATCGGCGACGGTTCCCCCGCTTCCGTTCCCGTCCTCGGCCCCGCTGGCCTGATGGTTTTCGTCAGCCTGCTCGGTCTGGTTGGCGCTGCCTTCATGATCCGCAAAAAGAAACTGGCCTAATCCAGCTTTCTCGCCATAGGCGCGAAAAACCCAGGCAGCCTTGCCTGGGTTTTTCTATTTATGGACCTAGTACGACTTTGTCAGGTTGGTCGAGCCAACACTTTTACGCCGGCTCCGCCCTGTATGCGCGTTCCCGTCGACCAAAGCAAACCTGGCGGGGGCGCCTAGCCGGTTTCCCTCACGTTGGGCTTCGCGTTAACCCTTTTCGTTGTCAGCGAACTAGCCTAGGGGGTCTTGGGTCTTGGTTCTTATCGCTTGACTCTTGAACTTGCCGCACTTTGGGCTTCGCGTTATCACGTCGCGTTCCCAGCGAACTAGGGGTCTTGAGTCTTGGGTCTTGCCGCTTGACTCTTGCTTCGCTCACCATTCGCGTTCCCTCAAGGACCCGAGTAATAGATCGATTTCGGGTAGTGAAGCGTTAGGCCCTCTTGTTTGCAGGTAACTTCGATCGCGTGGGCGCCAACCCCGGCCTGGGTGTAGTAGCACAGCAGGTACTGGCGGCGCAGGTCCTTACCGATGCCCACGAAGGCATCCGCCAACTTTTTGGGCATGGCCTGAAAGACGGCCTTGCCACCGGTGCTATCGCTCAGGCGCTGCAAGTCCTTGCGATTGACCTTGACGCCGAAGCCGATCGTGTAGACCGGGATCCCGAAGGCCTTGGCCTGGTCGATGCACTCGTCGAGGTTCTTGTGGTACAGATCGTCCTTCTCAGCGACGGTGTGGTCGCCATCGGTGAACAGGATCAGCGCCCGGCGGTCTTTGCTATGACCCAGTGTCTTGATACCGGACCACAGCGCGCCATAGATGTTGGTATCGCCCTTGGCCTCCAACAGGGCCAGGCGGTCGCGAACTTTTTCCATGTCGGTTTCGGGACCACAGACCTCGAAGACCCGGTGGTTGAAGCCGATGATTTGCATGATATCGCCGGGACGGGTCTGGTCGATCAACGCATTCATGGCATTGCGCAGGACCAGTACTTTATTCTCCATCGACGTCGACATATCCAACAAGGCCATCAGGTAGATCGGCTTCTCATCGCCCAGCATGACCCGCAATTCCTGGGGTTTGCCATCCTCCAGCAGGGTGAAGTCCTCGGCCTGCAACTCTCTGGTGGCCTGATCGACAAGGACAGGCACGCGAATCAGGGTGACACTCTCCTCAAGGTCCGGCGCGATGTTGGTACCCTTGAACTCTACCGCAATCTTTTTGCCCTCATAGGTCTCCAGGACGGCCTCGAGCACGACCGGCCCCTGGGCGTAGGCCTTCATGTCGATCTCGGTGCTGAACGGCGCCGCATCGAAATAATGCGCCGACTGGCCATTGACGAACAATTCGATGCCGACGATATCGTCCTCCGCCAAGGAGCTTGCCAGCTTGACCTGGGTTCGCCCGGCGAAGACGGAGTCGGCAGGAAAGATGAATTCGAGCTGGGCGCCTAGGCCCACACACATCGCCAGAAACGCAGTGACCAGAGCCGCCATGGTTCCCCCTCGAAATGCCCACCATAGATTGCGATCCGAATCTATTATATGACATTCGTACGCCGTACAGGCGCAGTCACGACCCATCCGTGCTACAAGTCCTTTAATTCAAGGGTTCACGTCTTTGATCGATTGTTAAGATTGAGGCAAACGGCTTCAGCGCAGTGCCATTTGACGGTGGGCCACCATCAGGCACAGGTCCTGAATGACATCGATGCCCGCCGCGACCAGCTGGGCCGCTGCCTCGTCGTTGCGAATCCCCGCCTGGAACCAGACCGCCCGCGGTTTGAGCGCCAGCAAGTCAGGAAGGTGCGCGGGGATATCCTCGGGGCGGCGGAAAACATCGACCAGATCGACCGGGCCCTCGATCGCCGCGAGCTGCCGCACGACCGGTTTGCCTAAGATGGTCGTCACCTGGGGTTCGTAGACCGGCACCGGCACGACGTCCAAGCCGGCGGCGACAAGGTAGGCGGGTACATAGTGCGCAGGCGCACCGGCACTGGATTCGGAGCGAATACCCAAGACAGCGACGCGTTTGACGCCGCGCAGCAGGTCAGCGATGTCGGGCTGGGAGGTGAGCAGGCGTCCAGGTCGCGTCATGGGACTCTCCTATTCGTATTTCAGAATTTGGCCGATCGGATCGTGCCAGCCGTCACCTTCGATCTCCAGCAACCCGTCCCAGCGTGAAAACAACAGGGTCCAGAGCGGGTCCAACAACTCTTGCGTGACTTCTGCCTCTCGATCTTCCCACACAACCTCGAGCACGGCAAGCGCCAGCGCCTCTGAGATCAGTTCCAGGACCGTCTCGCGATCGCCGCTGCTATGGGCTAGGCGGTCGCGCATCAGCCCCACCGCCTTGGCGAACTCAGGGTCCTTGGGACGGAAAATACGCAACTCGCCTAGGCGATCGCCCGACCAACTCAGGTCCGCGCAACGCTCGTCTTCCCGCACGCGACTCAGGCGGTAGTCGCTGCCCCCGTGGCGAAGCCCCGCCTCGAGACGCTCCATCGACAGGCGGTGGTCGTCTCGGGTAACGTACCTCATGAATAATGCCATAGCGGACACCTCACAACGGCGGCGGAAATCGACCTAATGCGATGAAAATTCGCAACCGGCGATTACCACATATAAAAATTGTATACCAACTCGTTATCTTCAGTGACTTTTTTCATCTTTAGCAAAAAACCTCCACATATTCGCGTATTTTCATGACTTCATGACCTGATCTGCCAGACTTCCGCTTGTCGCTTTCCTTGCCTGCGCCCGTCGAGTAAAATGGTCAGGCCCGAAACAACCCCAATCGAGGAGTGCAACATTATGGCAGGCGAAATCATCCAAACCCCCGACGCACCGGCTGCGATCGGACCCTATGTCCAGGGCCGCAAGGTCGGTTCCTTCATCTACACGAGTGGTCAGATCCCCTTTGATCCCAAAACCATGCAACTGGCGAGTGAGGACATCGAAGCCCAGACCACGCAATCCCTGAAAAACGTCCTGGCGATCGTCGAAGCCGGCGGCGGCCGCCTGGAGGACATCGTCAAGGCGACGGTATTCCTGCGCGACATGAACCATTTCCCGCGGGTCAATCAGGCCTATGCGGCGTTTTTCGGCGACCACAAGCCTACGCGCAGTTGTGTCGAAGCCGCACGCCTGCCCAAGGACGTGTACATCGAGATCGAGGCGATTGCCTACGTCGGCTGAGTTCGAGGAACGGGCCGCCGCGGGGCGGCCCGTCATCGCTCAGAGTTCCTTCAGCCCGTGGGTCAGACCGACGATGATTTTCTTGGCGTCGCCAAACAACATGAGGTTGTTGGGGTAGTTGAACAGATCGTTGGGGATGGCTGCGAAACCCGCGCCCAGGGAGCGCTTGATCACGAAACAGGTCTTGGCTTCCCAGACCTTGAGCACCGGCATGCCGTAGATCGGGCTGTCCTTCTTCGTGGTGGCGGCCGGATTGACGACGTCGTTGGCGCCGACGACCAGGGCGATATCGGCGTTCTTGAAGTCCTCGTTGATCTGATCCAGGTCGAGCAGCTGCTCGTGAGGCACGTTGGATTCGGCCAGCAAAACGTTCATGTGCCCAGGCATACGGCCCGCGACCGGGTGGATGGCGTAGCGCACCGTCGCCCCGTTCTTGATCAGCTGGTCGGCCAGTTCCTTGGTGGCATGTTGCGCCTGAGCGACGGCCAAACCATAGCCAGGCACGATGATGACATCGCGAGCCGCCTCAAAGATCATGGCCGCTTCATCGACCCCGCAGGACTTGACGTTGGGATAAGCCTCGGCTTCCGAGAGGCTGCCACCACTCGTCTCGACTGCGCCGAAGCCGCCGAAGATAACGTTGGCCAGGGAGCGATTCATGGCTTTGCACATGATCTGAGTGAGGATGATGCCAGAGGCGCCGACCAGGGCGCCGGTGATGATCAGCACCGGGTTCTTGAGCACAAAACCCGAGGCCGCCGCTGCCAGGCCCGAGTAGGAGTTGAGCAGCGAGATCACGACCGGCATATCGGCGCCACCAATGGGAATCACCAATAGCACGCCGAGCACCAGTGAAATCAAGGTGATGACAATGTTGATCTCGCGAATCACCGCGAGCTCGTGCTGGCCCATCAGCAAGTAGGCAATCAGGGCCACCGAGGCCAGTCCCAAAACGGCGTTGACCACCTGGTTACCGGTGAAGAGGATGGGCTGACCACTGACGAGACCCTTGAGTTTGGCGAAGGCCATGACACTGCCGGTGAAGGTCACGCCGCCAATCAGGATCGAGAGCACTAGGGAAATAGTGTTGTCCCAGGTGCCCAGAGTAAAACTGTGATCCCAGATGATCGAGATAGCGACCATGGCCGAAGCCGCGCCGCCGAAGCCGTTGAAGATGGCGACCATCTCGGGCATCGAGGTCATCTGCACCCGCACGGCCATGATGCCACCGACCAGGGAGCCGGCCAACAGGCCGATGATGATGAACGTCCAGTGGATCTGGGCGTCGGCCCGCAGTTGCTCCTGCATGACGGTCGCGATCACGGCCACCAGCATGGCGACCGAGCTGACGATGTTGCCGTTGCGCGCGGACTTGACCTTGGTCAGCATCTTCAGGCCGAGGATAAACATGACCGAGGAAACGAGGTAAAGGAACAGGATCAGATTGTTGTCCATGGGTTACTTCCCCTTGCTCTTGAACATCGCCAGCATGCGATCGGTGACCAGGAAGCCGCCGACGACATTGATCATGGCGAAGGCGATGGCGGCGCAGCCGACCCAGTTGGGGATCGCGTCATGGTTCAGTTTGACGCAGGCCAGGGAGCCGACGATGGTGATCCCGGAAACCGCATTGGCGCCCGACATCAGCGGCGTGTGCAGGGTAGGCGGGATCTTGTTGATGATCTCGAAGCCCACGAAAACCGCGAGGACGAAAACGTAGATACCCAATAGTAATGTCATGCTCTCCTCCTATGCTTTGAGCAGCGCGTTCGTGGCTTCATGGCGGCAGGCACCGGCGTGGGTCAGCAGCGCGCCGTCGGTGACCGGTTCGCTGAGGTCGATCTGCAGGGCCTTGTCCTTGGTCAGGTGGGTCACCAGTGCCAACAGGTTGCGGGCGTAGAGCTGACTGGCGTGGATCGACATGGTGGCGGGCACGTTGAGTTCGCCGATGATGGTGACGCCGTGGTGTTCAACGGTTTTGCCCGGCTGGCTGAGCTCACAGTTGCCGCCCTGTTGGACCGCCAAGTCGACGATCACGGAGCCGGGTGCCATGCGGGCAACGATCTCCTTGGGGATCAGCATCGGCGCGGGCCGGCCCGGGATCAGGGCGGTGGTGATGACCACGTCGGCGGCGGCGATGCGCTTGCCGACCTCCTCGCGCTGGCGGCGCAGGAAGTCCTCGCTCTGCTCCTTGGCGTAGCCGCCGGCGTCCTCGAGGCTCTCGTCGGAAGCGACGGTGATGAACTTGGCGCCGAGACTCTCGACCTGCTCCTTGACGGCCGGGCGCACATCGGAGACCTCGACCGTCGCGCCAAGTCGGCGCGCGGTGGCGATCGCCTGCAGACCGGCGACGCCGGCGCCGAGGATGACGACCTTGGCCGGCGTGATCGTGCCCGCGGCGGTCATCAGCAGCGGGAAGTATTTACCAAGCGTGTTGGCGGCCATCAGGACCGCCTTGTAACCGGCCAGCGAGGCCTGCGAGCTGAGCGAGTCCATCTTCTGGGCGATGGTGATACGCGGTACCAGGTTCATGGAGAAGGCTGAAATTTTGCGGGCGACCAGCCGCTTGACCAGCGGCAGGACGTTGTTGGGCACCAGATGGGTGATCAAGACCGAGCCCTCGGGGAGCAGCTCGGCCTCGCGCTCGTCGGGCGGCGCGACCTTGAGCACGATCCCGGCGGCGGCATAGCCCGTGGCAGCATCGGCGACCAGTGTGGCACCGGCCTCGGCATAAGCGGCATCGTCGATATAGCTCGCCAGGCCCGCCCCTTGTTCGACCGCAACCTGGTAGCCGGCGGCCAAAAACTTCTTGACGGTCTCCGGCGTGACCGCCACGCGGCGTTCGAGGTGCTCCGTTTCCTTGGGGACAAAAATCTGTGTCATTGCACAACCCCTGTACTGAATGGTTGATAGGTATTACCCATTTTTTCAAGCAGCATCATAGCAGATGTTTCACTCAGCCAAGCTAAAAAATGGTGGGGCCTAGGGTGGTGCTCGAGACTCACTAGAGTCACGACCTGCCATGGCGCCCTAGCGTGAGCGCATCCGAAACATATGATGAACGTCTGCGAGGTTGAATTTGTCGTTCGCCAAGTACACAGCAAATTTTCCCCATTGCCAGGGGAAAAATGCCATGCTAGGTTGATGCGGTTGCGACTCCCTAACGGGAGTCGATATCAGGAGTTAATAATGAAATGGTATCTATCCAAAATCGCCTTAATGCTCCTACTCGGAGCCGTCCCGGCATTTGCCAGAACTTGCCTCCTTTCCACGATTTCGTGGCATGTTTCTACTCCAGAAGGCATTAGGGTGGGGCAAACAGAGATCATTTGGGGATGTGAGGATTCTGGTTCTGGCGAAGGTGGTGATCCGCCGGGTGGTGGCGGTGATCCTCAGGGAGGAAATGGTGGTGGCACCACAGAAGGAAACGAGGATCCCTGCATTTGGGTGAACTCGAACGTGTTCGTAACGGATCTTCACGATGTCATCGCCTTTTCGGAGTTCCTTCCGTTCGGAGAGGACCCGAGTAGAAACCCTCCGGAACACATGGGCATGGATATGTTTGCCAGTACGGGCACCCCCATCTACGCACCTTGTGATGGCACATTGCGCATAGGCCGGCAAGACATAGGCCGTGACTGTGTTGGAGGCAAGGGATCGGAAGGCAATTGGCTGAGGATCCAGGTTTCTGGATCATGGGGCGCACCGCCCAAAGGGAGTGGGGGCCAGGTCGTTGGCGGCTCGGTCTTTCAGGTCTACATGGCGCATCTAGATGAAAACTGGGCCGATCGCGCAAGAGTCGTTGACGAAATGTTTGTGCGCAAGGGCGACCTGATCGGCTATTCCGACAATACGGGTGCAATCCAAGCCTTGGATCCGCATTTGCACCTACAATATGTCGACTGGGAGGGCAATCCTGTCGACCCCCAACTCGTCGCTGATTGCTTGAGGAGTGGACCATGATGGCATTGATGTTTCTTCTGTTTGCTGATTTCACCTATCAACCCCAGCCGGGTCACTGGTTGGACTACACGCGCTCGGGCCAACTCAGCCCGACGCGGCACATCATCATGGAGCACACGGGTCCGGTGGGCGATTACAAGGACGGCGGCGTGCCCAAAATTTTCGACAATACGGGGAACTTCCTTTACGAAATGAAGGAGGCAAAGGGTGCCTGGTTCGTCATTGGGGGCATTGCGGGCAATGATGATCTGTTTTTGTACCAGAAGCATCCGCTGCGGGGCGACGATGCCCATAACACGTTTCACTTGTGGCATCCTCAATACGGCACTCGCGAGGTTCTGGTGTTCGGCAAGCGTCTGGCTGCGGACCGCGAACCCACGTTCATTCAAAAGAGTAAAAACGGCAGGCGCATCGGTGTTCTGAGTATGCATTGGGCCGGTGCTGGTTCCTCGCCTTATTACCACCTCGAGGTTGTCGACTTGAAGGGCTCTCTACAAGAGCTGTTCGGCGCGAGCGAACTGCCGTTGGACACCTATCTCGACGCAAAAGTCGACGCTCGCGAGAGCACTATGGTAGGTTCCGTCGCCTTTTTCCACGGCCGTCCAGGTGGGAAAAATTTCCAGGTCTTCGACCTCGAAACTTTCGGCCCTGGGACGGAAATTGATGAAATTGAGCTGGCCTTCCCATGCCTCAGCTATCATATGGGGGCAGGAATGGTCTTTTATTCAACCTATTGGGACGGTTCGCCTGCCTCAGCATTGGAGGGCATGCACGAATCCCTGCCCAGGTTCGTGTTGGCCGAAGCCGACAAGGAGCGTCCGGGTTACCGGGAGCTCAAATCGTTCTTAGGGGCCTTCACGGGTGATCTGGTGCATCGGGAAGGCAGCTTTCTCTATGCGCGCGGTGCGGACCGCTTTTACGCCTACGATCTCACCAACGATATTCTGAGCGTCTTCCGCGCGGCAGTCACCAGTGCGTCCTGGAACTCGGTGACCGAGGACCAGAAGGTCACGGTCTCCACCGCTCGCTATGAAGTGAAAAGCCAGGTTTCCCCGCTCCAGGCTTTCAAAGCGAATCGTCCTGAGCTGCTGATCGAGGTTGACGCTAAAGTCTTCCGGAAACCGATGGATTGAGCGGGCCTGATCGGGCACTGCGGATCGTCCGCGGTGCCCGGTCTCGACGACCCGAATCGTGCCCACCAGCACCCTGATCCTCGACTGGCGCTTTGGTCCGGTTCTCGCCAAAGCAGCGGTTACCCCCTTCCTGACCCCGACTGGGGACCTATGAGACCAGGCGCTGTCCTTGGGCCGCTGGCATCGCTCGGCCGTCGCCCGAGGAATGCTAACAGCTTGGGCTGCTCCGCTCACGAGACCAGCTCGGATCGACGCCAGGCGGGTGCCCCCCACGGCCCAAGCGCGGTTGCCTCATGGGTCATAGCCTGTGGTTTTCGAGTTTTTTGGATGGAACTTGAGCCTGACTTCTTTTAGAATGGGAAGGTTGGCAGTGGAGAAGCTTTGTCTGGATGCTCTCCCAAGAATCGATTTACCCCTGCCTTACCTATTAGACTGGAACTCAGTGACGATGAGCGACCGCAGCCAGGCGAGCCGCCTTCGAGATGAGCGAGTTCGAGCAAGCGTATTTACCTTCAACTTTTTGAGTTAGCTCGGAGCAGCATGCAAGTCGTACATGGTTTGTGGACCACAACCAAAAGAGAAGGTCCCGGTTTGTTTATTTGGCTGGAGGACGAACAGCTCCGGACCAAGCACCACTCGTTCGAGCCGATCTCGGACTTCCTCCCCGAAAACAACGGCAAACCCCGCAGTCGTACTCCTGGCGTGCCGGAACCCCACCCCTTCGCGCTCGACCAACGCGATCTGATGATCGCCGTCAGGGAGATGTTCCGCCAGACCTTCAAGAACGAGATGCCCAACGGCATCCTGACCTCCCTCGACCTGACCCTGCCGACGACCGACGATGCGCCGCTCTCCTCGCCCTGGCTGACCAAGGGCAGTCCGGGTATCCGCATCTCGCCGACCAAGAAGATCTGTTCCGAGCCCTGGCGCGTGCCCGGCATCCACATCGCCCCCAACTACGCCTTGCGCTGGCTGATGGCCATCCAGCCCCGCCGACGCCAGAGCGAAACACCGGTCTTCGGCGAATCGATCCGCTACTGGAAGGACTCCGCCAACCTGGTCTTCTACTGCCTGATCCACGGTACCTACAGCCCCTACATGCAGAAGGTCGACCACCAGCTCAAGGCCCGCTGGCAGCTCAACACCAATATCCTCGCCAACCAGCTGGACTACCTGATCAAGCGCCTGCCGCCCAGCTGCAGTCACGAGTGGTTCGCCGACGGCGTGCGCCGCACGCCCGAATCGGTGGTGCGCGAATTCTTTGATTCCTCGATCGACTATCTGGTCCGCAATGTCGCCGGCAACCAGGTCCTGGAAATCGTCACCAAGCCGCGCAACACGCGCAAGCGCAAGAAGCAAAACCCGTTGGATTCGCTGACCCTGCCCTTCCTGAAGGGCCTCTACACCCGCCAAAACTGTTTCTCCGCGGCCCGCGACGTCCAGGCCGCCTTCATGGCGATGGTCTCCAACTGGCTGCAGTACAACCCCCGCGCCGAGGCCCGCGCCTGGACCACCTGCTTCACCGTGATTCCGCCGGAAATCGGCGAGGCCAAACTGGAGCAGATCGACCCCAGTTTCCGCATCTGGCGCCTGGCTTTCTCCCTGCGCAACAACAAGGACAACAGCCAGCACCTCTATGCCCAAGACATCTGGGAGAATTTGGTGCCGATCCAGACTTCGGACGGCCAAACCCTGTCAGAGCTGTTTCTGAAAGACCTCGGCAAGGCGCTGCAGCACTTCCCGCTTTTGGCCAAGGCACTGGACGAGCCCTATCCCTGCTACATCGACATGACCACCGACGAGTGCTACAAGTTCCTGACCGAACAGGCGCTGCACTTGCAGTCGATGGACTTCGCCATTGAGGCGCCACCCTGGTGGAAGAAGGATACGCGGCGCTTGACGACCAAGATCAATATCGACAGCTCCGCCTTCGACAAGGAAGGCATGGTCGGCTTCGACTCCATGATCAACTTCTCCTGGAAGGCCTCGATCGGCGGTCATGCGCTCTCCGAGGAAGCCTTCAAGAAGCTGGTCCACCACAACATGGCGCTGATTCCGATCAATGGCCAGTGGGTAGAGGTCCGTCGCGAGGACCTGATCAACGCCGTCAGCTTTTTCCGCGACCACGATACCTCCGGCGAGATGAGCCTGCGCGAGGCGATGCACCTGGGCATGAAGAGCGAAGAGCTCAAAACCGCCCTGGAAGAGGTGACGTTCGACTACGAGGGCAATTTGGCCCAACTGTTCGCCAACGAGAGCGAGCAGATCCCTTCCGTGCGCGAGCCCCTGACCCTGCGCGGCAAGCTGCGCCCCTACCAGTTGCGCGGCCTCTCCTGGCTGGCCTTCCACGACCGCCTCGGCTTCGGCACCTGCCTGGCCGACGACATGGGCTTGGGCAAGACCGTCCAGCTGCTGTCGCTGCTCCTGCACGAGCGCGAGAATTACAGCGTGCCCATGCACCGCAACCCGACCCTGCTGGTCTGCCCGATGTCGGTCGTCGGCAACTGGCACCGTGAGGCGACCCGCTTCACGCCGACCCTGCGGGTCATGGTCCACCACGGCTCGGCGCGCCTCAGCAAACTCTCGTTCATGCGCGTCTACGAGAACTACGACCTGATCATCACTACCTACCACCTGATCAACCGCGATATCGACATCTTCCGCTCGATCCAGTGGCACCGAGTGGCGCTGGACGAAGCCCAGAACATCAAGAACTCGTCGGCCCAGCAGAGCTTGGCGATTCACGGACTGGACGCCGTCAAGCGCATCTGCCTGACGGGTACGCCGGTCGAAAACAAGCTGAGCGAACTGTGGAGCATCCTCGAGTTTTTGAATCCCGGGTACCTGGGCACGCTCAAGAACTTCCAGACCCGCTTTGCCCTGCCGATCGAGCGCCAGCAGGACAAGAAGAAGGCCGAACTGCTGCGCCAGTTGACCCAGCCCTTTATCCTGCGCCGCCTCAAGACCGATCAGAAGATCATCCAGGACCTGCCGGAAAAGATCGAGATGAAGGTCTACTGCGACCTGACCGAAGAGCAGGCGGCCATGTACCAGGCTTACGTCGAGCGCCAGCTCAACGAGATCGAGAGCGCCAGCGGCATCACCCGCAACCAGCTGGTGCTGACCACGCTGATGAAGCTCAAGCAGATCTGCAACCACCCCGCCCACTTCCTCGGCGACGGTTCCGGTCTGGCCGAGCGCAGCGGCAAGCTGATGCGCCTCCACGAGATGCTCGAGGAGGCCTTGTCCGAGGGCGACAGCTCGTTGATCTTCACCCAGTTCACGCAGATGGGCCAGTTGCTGGAGCGCTACCTCACCGAGCAGTTCCACCAGCGCGTGCTGTTCATGCACGGCGGGCTGACCCAGCCCAAACGCCAGGAGCTGGTGGACACCTTCCAGAGGGGCAAGAACCAGATCTTCATCCTCACCGTCAAGACCGGCGGCACCGGCCTCAATCTCACCGCCGCCAACCACGTCTTCCACTACGATCGCTGGTGGAATCCGGCCGTGGAGAACCAGGCCACGGACCGCGCCTTCCGCATTGGCCAGAAGCGCGCCGTTCAGGTCCACAAACTGATCGCCATCGGCACGCTCGAGGACCGCATCGACATGATGATCGAGAAGAAGCGCGAGCTGGCCGAAAACATTATTGGCACCGACGAGAGCTGGTTGGCGAACCTGTCCACCGACGCGCTCAAGGATATTCTTACGCTTTCACTGAACGAGGGCTGATTCATGACCATCAAGCCGCGCAATGGCGGAGTGCTCAAGCGCCCGCTGCTCAAACCGCGCCCCAAGACGACGCCTGTGATCTCGCTGACCGGCTCGCCACCGCCCGCCAAACAGACCTGGTGGTCGCAGCGCTTCATCGAAGTGCTGGAGTCGTTCAAGCTGGGCTCGCGCTTGGCCCGCGGTCGCGCTTACGCCACCGAGGCCAAAGTCTTGAAGCTCAGCCTGTCGAGCGGGATCGTGACCTCGACCGTGCAGGGATCCAAGAAGACCCACTACAAGGTCTCGATCCGTCTCGAGCCCCTGACCGACGCCGCCTGGCGCCAGGTGATGGTCAACACCACCAAGAAGGCGATTTACGCGGTCGAAATGCTCCAGGACAAGATGCCGGTGAACATCGAGGAGACCTTCACCTCGGCCAACGTCAGCCTCTTCCCTTCCCGCTTGGAAGACCTGGAGAGCAGCTGCGACTGTCCGGACTGGTCCAACCCGTGTAAACATATCGCGGCCACCTACTACATCCTCGCCCAGCATTTCGACCTGGACCCGTTCCTGGTCTTCGTCTGGCGCGGCCGCATGAAGACCCAGATCCTCGAATCGCTGCGCGCCCACTGGAAGCAGGGCAAGCCCAAGTCATCGCCGCTGCTGTATCACCCACAGCCGGTCACGGTCGAGGAATACGGCCACTACTGGAACGGTGCCAGCGGCCTGCCGGCGATCACGCCGCTCGACCCCTTCAGCCGCGCCGTGCCCGATTCGGGCATTCTCAAACTGGGCGAGGCGCCGGTCCAGCTGGACGAAAAGCAATTGGGCGAGATCATGTCGGAAGCCTACTGCGCCACCAGCCAGATCGTGCGCGAGTGGATCCAGGCCGAAGACCCGCTTAAAAAACGCGAGCTACCGTTGCGACCACCACTGCCAGTGTTCATCCGCCGGTAAGACGGGACCTCGGCTTAGCAGCATTGCTGCCGGCCCTATTCCGTGTGCTCCGTTTTTTCCGTGGTTAAAAAGGAATGTCTTTGAGTATCCGTGTGAGCCTTTCGTGGTTCAAAGGGCGGTCCATCAGGGATGTCACCGTCCGACCAACCTCGGGATCTGACCGAAACCTGTTGGTTTTGACCTGGGCGCTGGTTAAAATAGGCGACTGATACGAGCGCGCGCTTCCCCGCGCCTCGTCTTTACTTACAAGGAGCACTTCTATGTTGGTTTCCAAACAGGCCCCAGATTTCACCGCAACGGCCGTGATGCCCGACGGTTCCTTCGCGGAACTTTCCCTGGCGAACTACCGCGGCAGCAAGGTCGTGTTGTTCTTCTACCCGCTGGACTTCACCTTCGTCTGCCCCACGGAACTATTGGCACATCACCACCGTCTGACCGAATTCGAAAAGCGCGGTGTCCAGGTCCTGGGCGTTTCCATCGACAGTCACTTCAGCCATTGGGCTTGGCGCAACACCGCCGTCGACAACGGCGGCATCGGTGCCGTCGGCTACCCGCTGATCGCCGACATCGACAAGAGCATCGCTCGCAAGTACGACGTCCTGCTGGGCCGTGACGAGCACGGCAATGGCGGCGGCGTGGCCCTGCGCGGCAGCTTCCTGATCGACGAAGAAGGCGTCGTCCAGCACGCGACCATCAACAACCTGCCGCTCGGTCGCAACATCGACGAAATGATCCGCACCGTCGACGCCCTGGCCCATGTCCAGAAGCACGGCGAAGTCTGCCCGGCCGGCTGGCGCGAAGGCGACACGGCCATGAAACCCTCCAGCGAGGGCGTTGCCGAGTACCTCACCAACCACGGCGGCAAGCTGTAAGCCTGACCATGCTCGGGAGGCGCCTACGCCTCCCGACGCTCAATCGCGGTCGAAAGAGCCAGGATTTTGAGCTGCTGTGGTGCCAAAGCCTGGTACCATATGCTTTACCGCGCCTCCTTGCCCGAGCCATAAAGGGAAGTGCTGGTTAAAGTTTTCCTCTCCTGGCTCACGCAGATTTTCAAGAACATGACCGCGGAGGACCTCACCGCTGGCTAGTTCCCGACAGAGCCGTGATACCCCATCACGGTTGAGAGCTCGCGCTCAGGCGAAGCGCGCGCGCAGATAGCCTAGGTGATCGAGCAGGCGCGCCAGGCGCATCAGCGGCAGACCGACAATCGCGTTGGGGTCCTCGACCTGGACCGACTCCATCAACAGGATGCCGCCGCACTCGAATTTGTAGGCACCGGCGCAGTCGGTAGTCTGATCGCGCTCGACCAGTTCGCGCAGAAAATCGCGGCTGAGGTTGGGCCAGAAGCGGATCGTCGCCGTTTCGACGGCCTCCAGCAGCCCTGATTCAGGGTCAAGGACACTGACCGCCGTATGCAGCGCATGGCTTTGCCCGGAGAGCCGCTGCAGTTGGGCCACGGCGGCCTCGACCGTGCCGGGTTTGCCCATCACCTCGTCACCCAGCGCCAGGACCTGATCGGCACCGACGATGACGTGCTCAGGGTAGGCCGCGCGCAGCGACTCGGCCTTGCCACGGGCCAGCGTCTGGGCCAGAACGTCCGGTAGCAAGGCCTGGTCCAGGACCTCGTCGAACGGCGGCGCCGCCGTTTCGAAGGCCAGGCCCAGCTTCTCGAACAGCGCGATTTTGTAGCGCGACTGCGTCGCCAATAGAATCGGCCTCATGCCTGCCACTCCGCGAACAGCTCGTCCATCTCGGCGATGCGCAGGCGCACCAGACGCACCGCGGGTAGGCAGGCCTGCAGTCGACCCGCGAAATAGCCGGCCAGAACTTCGGTCGTCGGTTGGTGGCGCTCGAAGTAGGGATCGACCTTGCGGAAGTGGCGACCCTCGAAGCGCGCGCGGACCTCGGTCTCGAGCACGCGGTCAAGTTCGACGAGATCGACCATCATGCCGGTCACCGGGTCGAGCGCGGCCTGGACCCACACGGTCAGCGTCCAGTCGTGGCCGTGGGGTCGCGCCGCCGGGCCAAAGGCCTGCTGATTGCGCTCCGGTGACCAGTCGGCGACCTGGTAGTGGTGGTAGGCGAAGAAGCGCACGACACGACCGAAATTGACTTCAGGCAAGGCTGATGCCCCCGTCGACGTAAAACAGCGAACCGGTCACCCAGCTGGCCTCGGCGGAGAGCAGGTAGCGGGCGGCGCGGGCGACATCTTCAGGCTCGCCGACGCGACCGAGTGGGTGGGACGCCGCCAGCATCGCCAACTTGTCCTCACGCCGCATGTCGCCAGCGGCCTGGGGTTCGTGGATCGGCGTGTTGACGACACCGGGCAGGATCGCATTGACCCGCAAGCGCTCCGGCGCCAGCTCCAGCGCAAACGACTTGGCCAGACTGGTCATGGCCGCCTTGCTGGCGGCGTAGGCGCCCACGCCGGGCACGGGTCGGGTCGCCAGGGTCGAGGAGACAAACAGAATCGAGCGGCCCTCGCCGGCCAACAACAACGGCCGGCACAGCTTGACCAGCGCGAAGGCGGGCAGGGTATTGACCCTGAAATAATCGAGCAGGTGCTCGTCGTCCTCGTCGAGCAGTGGCGTGTAGGCATACATGGCGGCATTGACGACCAGGCCGTCCAATCGCCCGCCGCTGCGCTCGGCCAGCTCGGCCACCAGGGCGCGCCGCGCGGCACCGTCGGCGGTGTCGCAGACATAGGTGTGAACCCTGTCGCCCAGACGCTCCGCGGCCAGGGCCAGCGCCGCCGCGCCGCGCGCGCACAGATGCACCGTCGCGCCGTTCGCGTGCAACGCCTGCGCCAGCGCCCAACCAATCCCGGAACTGCCACCGGTGATCAAGACATGCCAACCTTTCATGGTTCCCTCACAGCCCCGTGGGACAATCGATGAAACAGGTCTCGACCTCATAGACCGAGCTCAGGTGCTCGCGCAGGGCGCGCAAGCCGAAGACCTCGGTGCGGTAGTGACCGCCTAGGGCGAGGTTGACGCCCGCCTCCTGGGTGTAGTGGTAGATGGGATGGCTGGCCTCGCCCGAGATGAAGTAGTGCACGTTCTTGATCTTGGCCTCGCCGACAGTGCCGAAATCGGCGCCAGCGCCGGTGATACAGGCGACCGTCTTGACCTTCTCCGGCCCGAACGGAAACAGTTTGACCGGCCCCTCGATGACCTGCTCCAGCCGCGCGGTCAATTGCTCGCGCGTGGTCTCCTGGACCCGCCCCAGCCAGCCGATCGTCTGGTCCTTGTAGCCGCCAAAGCGCTCGAGTGTCGCGGGATCGACACCCAACGCCTTGAGCAGCACGACGTTGTGGCCCAGCTCGGGGTGGGCGTCCAGGGGCAGGTGCGCGGCGTAGAGCGCCATCTCGTGGTCAAAGAGAATTTTCAGGCGCTTGTAGTTCGGTCCCCGCAGCGGGAACTGGAAGCCCCAGAAGATGCCGTGGTGGACGACCAACAGGTCGGCCCCCCAGTCGGCGGCCTGCTGGAACGTCTCCAGCACGCCGTCGACGGCGAAGGCAATCTTGGCCACCTGTTTCTTACCGGCGACCTGCAACCCGTTGATGGCCGACTCCTTGAAGTCGCCGACGGCCAGCAGTTCGTTCAGATATCCGACCAGGCGGCCCAGTTCGACGCTCATACGTCCAGGCCTTCGCTCGGCGGGAACGGGATCGCGTACTTGCCTGAAAAACAGGCGTGACAGTAGTTTTCGGGCGAGGAGTTCTCGAGACAGGCCAGCATGCCGTCCATCGAGATGTAGGCCAGGGAGTCGGCCTCGATGTACTTGCGAATCTCCTCGACCGAGTGGGAAGAGGCGATCAGCTCGGAGCGGGTCGGCGTGTCGATGCCGTAGTAGCAGGGGTGGGTGCTGGGCGGAGCGGTGATGCGCATGTGGACTTCCTTGGCCCCAGCCGCCTTCAACATTTTGATGATCTTGCGGGAGGTCGTGCCGCGCACGAGGGAGTCATCGACCAGCAGCACGCGCTTGCCTTCGATCAACGAACGCACCGCGTTGAGCTTGACCTTGACGCCGAAATGACGAATCGATTGTTTGGGCTCGATGAACGTGCGGCCCACGTAGTGGTTGCGGATCAGGCCGAAGTTGAGCGGGATGCCGGACTCATGGGCATAACCGAGTGCCGCCACCACGCCGGAATCGGGGACCGGCACGACGAGATCGGCATCGACGGGCGATTCTTCGGCCAGCTTGCGGCCTAGACGATGGCGGTAATTGTGGGTGGACTCGCCAAACATATAGCCGTCGGGCCGGGCGAAGTAGATGTGTTCGAAGATGCACTGGCGCGTCGGTTTGGGCTTGAACGGCTTGAGGCTGCGGCGCATGCCAAGCTCGGAGACCACCACCATTTCGCCGGGCTCGACCTCGCGCAGGAAGGTGGCACCGATCAGGTCGAAGGCACAGGTCTCGGAGGCAAAGACGGTCGCCTCGCCCAGGCTGCCCATCATCAACGGCCGGAAACCATAGGGATCGCGCACGGCGATCAGTTTGTCCCGTGACAGGAACACACAGGAATACGCACCGGTCACCTGGCGCAGGGCCTCGACGATCGCGTCCTCCAGATCCGGCATGCCACTCTTGGCGATGAGGTGGAGAATGACTTCGGTATCGCTGGTGGAGTTGAAAATGCTGCCGATTTTCTCGAGTCGATCGCGCACTTCGTCGGCGTTGACCAGGTTGCCGTTGTGGGCCATGGCGATCTGACCGTGCTGACAAGTGACCAGAATCGGCTGGGCGTTGACGATCAAGCTCGAACCGGCGGTCGAATAGCGCACATGACCAATGGCGGCGTCACCGTCCATATCGCGCAGGGACTTTTCGTCGAATGCATCGGCCACCAGGCCCATGCGTTTAAAGTTGTGCAACTTCTCGTTCTTGCACCAACTGATCCCAGTGCTCTCCTGGCCGCGATGCTGGAGCGCGTAGAGCCCCAGATAGGTCATGTTGGCCGATTCCGGATGCGGTTTAATCCCAAAAACGCCGCATTCGTCCTTGAACTTGTCGAGCATGTTTCCCCCTCGAAAATGACCGCACGCTGGGCGGTTCCGTGCCAAGGGAATCCTATACTTTACTAAAACCCCCACCAAAGATCAATTCATGTGTGGGCGACGTGTCAGGAATCTCATAGGTAGGCGCAACAGGTTCGTGTCCATGGACTCGGCACAGGTTTATTTATTCGGGAAACTTACGCTGGCAAACCGGCAAACCCTGGCGTAAAATCGATGGACTGACTCCAATTTTCCCGAGGAGGTCTTTCATGAGCGGCGAGCGGATTCTCCTCATCGAAGATGATCGCACGAGCGCCACCATGCTTTCGCGGTGGCTCACCCATGGTGGCTATGTCTGCGAGCACGTCGACAACGGGACCGAGGGCCTGAACGCGGTCGGCAAACGCGAGTTCGATCTGCTTTTCCTCGACTACGTCCTACCCGATGGCGACGGGATCCACTTATTGAAAGAGTTGAAACCCTACCTGGAGGATTGCCCGGTCATCTTCATGACCGCGCACGGCTCAGTCGATATCGCCGTCGAGGCCATGAAGGCCGGCGCGGTTGACTACATCACCAAGCCCCTGACCCAGGAAACCGTGCTGTTGCGGGCCAGTCGCGTGCTCCACGACCGCTCCATGTCTCGCCAAATCGAAGCCATGCGCAGCACGCTCAAATATGTCGACGGCGCCACCGGGATTTTGGTCAACTCGCCTGCGATGCGTGCGGCGATGGAGCGCGTCGCCCTGGTCAGCCGCACCGGTGCCAGCACGGTCCTGCTGTTGGGCGAGAGCGGCGTCGGCAAGAACCTGATCGCTCAAGAGATCCACGACCTCAGCGACCGCGCCGGGAAACCGTTCATGGCCGTGCTCTGCACCTCTCTCCCCGGCAACTTGCTGGAGAGCGAACTCTTCGGCCATGAGCGCGGCGCCTTCACCGACGCCAAGAATAGTCGTCCTGGTTTGGTCGAGCTGGCCGACGGCGGCACCTTGTTCCTCGACGAAGTCGGCGAATTGCCTCTGGCGCTGCAAGCCAAGTTGCTCCATTTCCTCGAAAGCAAGAGCTACCGCCGGGTCGGCGGCAACTTCGAGCGCAAGGTCGACGTGCGGGTCATCGCCGCGACAAACCGCGACCTGCTCGAGGAGGTCCACAACGGCAACTTCCGCATGGACCTCTATTACCGCCTGAATGTGGTCGAGATCCGCCTGCCGTCGCTGCGCGAGCGGCCCGAGGACATCCCCGCCCTGGTCGAGCACTTCATCAAGGTTCTCAACCCCAAACTGGGGAAGCATATTAGTAATGTATCCCCCCAGGCGCTGCGCGCGCTCAGCCAGTTCTCCTGGCCCGGCAATGTGCGCGAGTTGCGCAACGCCATCGAGCGCGCCATGATCCTGACCCGCAAGACGTTTTTGAACCTGGCGGACTTTCAGGGGATAGGGGACGAACTGGGCTCGGGGCTGGAAATCGAGGCCTTGAACGAGCTCAGCGAGGAACAACTGGACCTGGTCGCTCACGAAAAAGGCCTGATCCGCCGCGCCCTCGAACTCGCCAGCGGCAACCAGTCCCAAGCCGCGCGCATGCTGGGCATCACCCGCAACACACTACTTTATCGCCTCAAAAAGTTTCGGCTCTGACGTCGCTGTCGCTCGGACAATCGCATCTCGTCCACAATAGTTGGTCGCTGTCGCTCGGACAATCGCCTCTCGTCCACAATAGT
>CAYRFM010000029.1:0-77057 GCA_964423555.1 uncultured Holophagae bacterium
ACACGGAGCACACGGAAAAGCATGTGGCGCCTTTTGTTGTCCCACTATTTTCCGGCGTAAAGACTTCTTAACTTAACAGCATTGGGTGTAGCCCCGTCGCAGGGTGTTTTCTGACGATGGTGCCCGTTCCTTTCATCCTGTCTCGAGAGGTGTTCCGATGCGATATTTGCTTTCCCTCTGACTTGGTCGTGACTGCCACCGCGCAAATTTGGAATTTGCGCTACAATTCCTGGTACGACCTGCGCCCCGTTTGGCGAACTGGGCCTGGCTGGCACCAGCGCAACTTTGGAAGTTGCGCCACATTCCCTGGGGCGATCTGCGCCCAGGTGTGAAGCTTGGTCGTGACTGCCACCGCGCAAATTTGGAATTTGCGCTACAATCCCTGGTGCGACCAGCGCCCTGTTTGGCAAGCTGGGCCTGACTGCCACCGCGCAAATTTGGAATTTGCGCTACAATCCCTGGTGCGACCAGCACCCTGTTTGGCAAGATGGGCCTGACTGCCACCGCGCAAATTTGGAATTTGCGCAACAATTCCTGGTACGACCTGCCCCCCGTTTGGCGAGCTGGGCCTGACTGGCACCAGCGCAACTTTGGTAGTTGCGCCACATTCCCTGGGGCGATTTGCACCCAGGGGTGAAGCTTGGTCGTGACTGCCACCGCGGTAGGTCACGGATCCGCTGGTTTTTCCAAGCGGATGGTGTTGGTGGGCGTGGTGGGGTCTAGCACCACTTCGAAGACCTGGTTGGAGGCGCAGGTCTGGTGGTTGGGCGAGTAGGGGGCGGTCGAAAGCATGCCGGCGAAGAGGTAGCCGATGGTTTGTTTAGCCGTCAGCGCCTCTAGTTTGAGGACGCCGTTTTCGTGGGTGGGCACGCCGGCGGCGGTGACGAAATGGGTTTCTGCGCCGCCGTAGGCTGCGGCGGTGGTGCCGCAGCTGCCCAGGTTGTTGGCTGGCGGGAAACTGTCGCCCACGTGTAGGTACTGGTTGGTCATCGTGGTTAAGGCCTGGCATGGCGCGACTTTCAGGGTCGAGATTGAGTTGATGAACGGCAGGCCGTCCTTGTTTTGGGGCAGCTGGACGGGGTCGTGGACCAGGGCGGCGCCGTTCCAGTAATAGGCGCTGATGCCGCCGTAGAAGGTGCTGTACATGGTGTGCGCGGTGCTGTCGTAAGCCTGGATCACGGCGCATTTGTACTGGCTCAGCAACTGGAACGCGTTTTTGTCCTCGTCCATGATGGCGCTGTGGCCGCCGACCTCGACGTAGATCGGGGTCAGGAAGCCGTCGAGGTCGTTCTTGAAGACGCCGCCGTAGGCGGCCACGGTCCAGTCGCCGTTGGGGCGGATCGCCGGCGCGATGGTCAGGTCGCGGCGGTGGTAGGGGTTGTCGGGTGGCAAGAGCGCGGCGCTGGTTTCCGGCGGGTTCTGCTGGCCGTCGACGAGGGTCAGCTGCACGGGCTGGCCCGCTGCGCCCAGGGCGGCGCTCATCTGGAAGGTGCGGACTTGGTTCTTGTAGACTTGGGTAAAACCCTGGCCGTTGCCGGTGTAGGCACCGTCGAAGGTCTGGCCAAAGACCATCAGGTAATAGCCCTGCAAGCGCTGGTGGGTCTTGCGGTCGAAGATTGGCTCGACGCCGCCACCGGTGACCCTGGCCGGCGCGAACTGGCTGTTGAAGCCGATGTAGGCTTGGGCATAAGCGGCATCCAGGTTGCCCTGGGGGTCCTCGACGGTCTTGATCAGCTGCGGCAGGTAGAGCGCGGTGACGTAGGGCAGGGTGACGAGGGTCGGATCCTCGGAACTTTCGCCGTAGCCGCCGACGATGTAGAGCCAGTCACCCTCCTGGGCGTATTGGGCGTTGGTGGCGCGCAGGTGCTTGGCCAGGGCGTCGGGCAGATTGCGGGTGGTCTTCTGGCCGGTCAGTTTGCCGCCTGCCAGGTCGACGACGTATATGACGTCGTTGGCCTGTTTGGTCGGGAAGGCGGGCTCTTCCTTGGCGGAGCTCGGGAAGTTGTGGAGGCCGTTGGTGCGACCGCCGACAACGACGACCTTGCCGCCGTAGCTGGCCAGGGCGTAGGAGTGCAGGCCAGGCAGGCCGGCGATCTCGATCGGTTTGAGACTGAGCGTGTAGGGGACGTCGGCGGCTGCCAGCTGGACAGAGAGGACGACGGTGCAGAGCAGGGCGAGGGAAAGCGTGAAGCGTCTCATGTTTGGGCCTCCAACCATTTGATGACCATGGCGACCCGGGCATCGGAGAGCTCGCGGGTGGCGGGCATGTAGGCAGGGTCGTTGCGCAACTTGCTCAGGACCTTGATCAGGATCGCGGCGTTGTTGATGACCCGCTGCTCGTCGCCGATATCGAGCATGCTGACCATGCCGGGATAGAGCCTGGCGAACTGCTGGAGGATCGGGCCGATGTCGTCGTCCCAGGTGAGGGTGGCCGGCTCTTGCAAGGTCTGCCAGACGAGGACGGTAAAGAATTCGAGGCCGGTGGCCGGTTCCTGGTAGCTTTCCGGCTGCTGGAAGGTGCCGGTCGGCGGGTAACCGGCGGGGCTGTTGGGGTCCAGCACGAAGTTGATCTGGCTGGCGAGATCAACCCGCGGTCCAACAAGTTTGAGGTCGCCCTGTGGGGCGGTGACGGTGACGGCGGCGATGCCGTGCTGGTCGAAACTGCCGATGCTGAAGCTGATATCGGACGGCTGCTCGATCTGCCAGCGGTAGGCCAGGTAGGGCGAGCCCTCTGGCGGGGTGTAGGGACCGTGCCAGCGCACGGCGAAGTTTTGCAGGTTCAGCGGGAAGGGCAGGCTGGAGGCCTGGCCGAAGCGCAGGTACTGGAGCTGCACCGTGCGGGTTTCGCCCTGTTGCATGCGGATGGCCGGTGGGTCGATGTCGATGTACACGCCCTGGGCCTGTTCCTGCAGGATCGGGTCGCCAGCGCCGGTCTGGATCCGGAGCGGCGCGGCGGCGATGGCGCCTGCCTCGGCGGCGGTCAGGGGGATATCGACGATGCCGCTGTTGCGGAGGTAGTTGAAGGTCTTGTAGGAGCTGCTGAAGACCTGTTGGTAGGCGCCAAGGTTCA
Source organism: uncultured Holophagae bacterium (assembly GCA_964423555.1). Lineage (GTDB taxonomy): Bacteria > Acidobacteriota > Holophagae > Acanthopleuribacterales > Acanthopleuribacteraceae > CAYRFM01. The sequence goes on from CAYRFM010000029.1 coordinate 3,071, forward strand.
GGGTTCCCTGGCCGAGCGGGACGAAGCCCGCACCGCTCTGGTAGCCGACGACGAAGTTGTCGACACAGAGGCTGCCGTCGCTGTAGCCGCCCTGCAGGTTGCCCTTGGCGGGCACGGCCGGACCTAGATCAAGGGAGAGCACGGGCTCGCCCGCAGCCGAGCGGACCTGGGCGAAGGCGGGCATCCAGAAGGCCGCGGGGATGGCCGCGGCCGCCGCGGGGGTGGGTGCCGGCGGTTTGGGCTGGTCGGGGTTGTCGTGCAGGCAGCGCGCGGCGGGGGTGGCGCTGGTGGGCAGGGTCTCGGGCTGGCTGTCGAGGCGGCGGCCGGGGACGAGCCGCTTGCACTCCCAGTCGTAGGCGGGTCCGAAGCTGCCCTGGATGCGGCCAAAGCCGTAGTCGCCACCGACGGGCTGCTGGCGACTGCCCTGGTAGAGGTCGAGAATGAAGCGGACGGCGATACCGACGCTGTCGTCGATGGCCTGCTTGAACTGCAGCAGCATCGGCGAGTTGGAGGGGTCGCCGATCCAGCTCAGCTGGGTCAAGCGCGCACCATAGTTGCCGGCGGCGCCATAGCTGCCGGGATAGGCGGGAAAGACCTTGGTGCCGAGATCGCGCAGGTTGGTGGGGTCTAGGAAACCGAAAAACCCGGCGCTGTTGCCGTCCAGGCCCGGAAACAGGACGCCGAGCCACATGCCGTTGATCTGCGAGCGGTACTGCTGGTCCGGGTCGTAGTCCGACAACTTGGGGTTGCTGGTGGGCACGTCGCCAAAGGAGGCGAGGTTGCTGTAAGGACCCTGGCTCTCGAGCGGCGCGCCGACGAGGGGATCGCCACTCGAGATCGGCTGACCGGCACTGTCCACGACGGAGCGGATCTTGCACCCGCGCAAGTAGATGACGTTCTGGCCGTTGGGGTTCCAGGTCGTGTTGCCCAACTGGTTGAACAAGTTCTGCGACTCGTCCAGGTAATTCATGGTGGCATTGTTGCGAGTAGCCACGTCCACGTAATAGGCGCCTGAAAAATGCAGGCGCGGGACATCCAGATAGCTCATTGAACGGACTCCTTGATGGCAGCTGCGACAGGGTGCTGAAGTTCGAAGTTCCAAGAAAGTTTGACACGCTTGGAAAGTATCTTATGCAACCACAAGGCCACTTGTCAACCGTTCACTAATAGAGGCGCACATTTAGTCCATTCTCTATAATGCCTCCTCTAGTCTCCTTTCATCGGTCCCGTTGAACTTCCACTGGGACAGGCCGACCGACGGTCGGCCCCACTTTGGGCCGTCTCCTTTCGTTGGTCCCGTTGAACTTCCAATTGGACAGGCCGACCGGCGGTCGGCCCCACTTGGTGTCGTCTCCTTTCGTTGGTCCCGTTGTAATTTCACCGGTACAGGCCGACCGGCGGTCGGCCCCACTTGGCGCCGTCTTCTTTCGTTGGTCCCGTTGAACTTTCACTGGGACAGGCCGACCGGCGGTCGGCCCCACCTTGGGCCGTCTCTTTTCGTTGGTCCCGTTGCACTTTCACTGGTACAGGCCGACCGGCGGTCGGCCCCACCATGGGCCGTCTCCTTTCGTTGGTCCCGTTGAACTTTCACTGGTACAGGCCGACCGGCGGTCGGCCCCACAGGCCGACTGGCGGTTGGGTCCACCCACGTGGACTTTAGAGGCCTAGGTCGCTGAGGCCGGGATGGTCGTCGGGGCGACGACCGAGAGGCCAATGGTACTTGCGCTCGCTGGCCTGGATCGGAACGTCGTTGATGCTGGCGATGCGGCGGCGCATGTAGCCGTGTTCGTCGAATTCCCAGTTCTCGTTGCCATAGGAGCGGAACCAATTGCCCGAGTCGTCGTGCCACTCGTAGGCGAAACGAACGGCGATGCGGTTCTCGTGGAAGGCCCACAGCTCTTTGATCAGGCGGTATTCCAACTCCTTGGCCCATTTGCGCGCCAGGAACTGCTGGATCGCTTCGCGGCCCTGCAGAAACTCGGCGCGGTTGCGCCAGATGCTGTCTTGTGTGTAGGCCAGCGAGACGCGTTGGGGGTCGTGGGTGTTCCAGGCGTCCTCGGCCATGCGCACCTTTTGGGCGGCGGTCTCGGTGGTGAAGGGCGGTAGCGGGGGTCTGGGTGTTTCCATCGGCATCATGGTCTCCTCCTGATTTGCGTCCGTATCGCAGACAGCGCTAAACGATAGCGACAGTCTAACATGGCCAGCCCTAGGCTTATTCCATCCTGTTGTGCCCGCTATGGCGCACGGCCGCTTGTTTCAAAATCAGGGTTCCAGTGTGATGAAGTGACAACAAAACTGAAGAAGATGGCGTTCTCGGGTGGGGCGCCCACTTGGCGATGCTCGGTCCGCATGCAGGATCAGTGGAACGTCTGTAAGGCAGGGTTCGCGCGCAAGGCCTGGACGGCCAGCTGGACAAAGGCCTGGACCTTGGCCGAGGCGTGGCGGCCCTCGCGGTGGACGACGTGGACGGGCATGGGCGCTGGCTCCCAGTCGACCAACAGGCGCAACAGCTCGCCCGCGGCCAGTTGCGCGGCGACCTGGTAGCTGAGTAGCTGGGCGATGCCCAGGCCCGCGACGATCGCGTCGATGGCGGCGTCGTTGCTGGTCACGCTAAAGCGCGGCGCGACCCGTTGGCCGAATGGGCGCGCGCCCTCCGCGAAGCGCCAATCGCCGGGATTGACATGGGCGGCGTTGACGATCACGTGTGCGTCCAGATCCTCGGGACGCTGGGGCATCCCGTGGCGGGCCAGGTAGGCGGGCGCGGCGCAGACGAGTCGGCGGATGTGGCCGACCTGACTGGCGACCAGGGCGGAATCGCCCAGGTGGCCGATGCGAACGGCGACGTCGATGCCTTCCTCCATGAGGCTCACGGTGCGATCGAGGTATTGGGCGGAAACGGTCACATCGGGGTAGGCAGCGAGGAAGGCGACGACGATCGGGGTGACGTGGAGGCGACCGAACATGACGGGCGCGGTCAGGACCAGGTGGCCGCGCGGCTGGCCGAACTGGCCCTGGGCGGCGTCCTCGGCCTCCTGGACCTTGGCGAGGATGCCATGGACGTGGGCAAGGTAGGTTAGGCCCGCTTCGGTGACCTGGACCTGGCGCGTGGTGCGGGTCAGCAAGGTGACGCCGAGCTGTTGCTCGAGCTCGACCACGGCCCGGGTCACCGCAGGTGCCGAGAGATTGAGGCGGCGCGCAGCTTGAGCGAAACTGCGGGCCTCGGCGACGGCGGCGAAGACCTGCATCAGGTGGAATTTGTCGGTCATTGTTTCACCTCTCGCAATAGAGTCTTTGATTTTATCGCCATTCTGTTCCAAATTGAAGCGATCGATAATCTTCACATGCCGGCAGGGAGCCGGAACAGACAAGACGAAAATTGAGGAGATATCCCATGAGCCGCATTGCCCTGATCACCAACGAGACCGCCAACGCCGAGCAAGCCGAACTGTTCCAAGCGATCCACGCCAAGTTGGGCGTGGTGCCCAACTTCCTGAAGATCCTGGCCAATTCGCCGGACGCGCTGCGCGCCTTTCTGGGCCTTCACCACGTGGCCGGCGCCGGTTCGCTGGACGGTCAAACCCGCGAGCGCATCGCCTTGGTGGTCGCCCAGGAAAACGCCTGCGAGTACTGCTTGTCGGCGCACACGGCGATCGGTCGCAAAGCGGGCCTGGCGCCGGAGGAAATCAAAGCGAACCGAGCAGGTGGCAGTCTCGACGAGCGCGCGGCAGCGGCGGTCGCCTTCGCCCGCGCCCTGGTCGAGAACCGCGGCGAGGTGACGACGGCCGAACTGGAAGCGGTGCGCGCTGCCGGCTATAACGACAGCGATATTGTCGAGATCATCACCCATGTGGGCATGAACTACCTGACCAACATTCTCGGCAAAGCCAGTCGGGTCGCGATCGACTTTCCCAAGGTCGCCGTGGCATAACACACAGTGAGGGGCCGGCCTGGCTGGCCCTTTCGGGGAGGAGCGCATGAGCAGTTTTACACGGATCGCATTTACCAATGACGTCAAGGCGGCCCAAGAGGTGCGGGGCACACGCGCGGCCTATGCGGCGATGGCAGCGCGCCGTTCAGAGGAAAGCGAGCTGGGCGCGGCGGAGCTCGCGTTTATCGCCGCAGCCGACAGTTTCTATATGGCGACGGTTTCGGAAACGGGTTGGCCGTATGTGCAACACCGCGGTGGCCCGCGAGGGTTCCTGCGCTTCCTCGGCGATGAGACGCTGGGCTTTGCCGACTTCAACGGCAATGGCCAATACCTCAGTCTCGGCAACTTGGCCGGCAACGACCGGGTTTGCTTGTTCCTGATGGATTACCTGAACCGCCGCAGGCTCAAGCTCTGGGGCAGGGCGCGCACGATCGAAGCCGTCGAGGATCCAGGCCTGATCGCCCGCTTAGAGGATCCCACCTACCGCGCCCGCATCGAGCGCGGCTTCCTGATCCGCATTGAGGCCTATGACTGGAATTGCCCGAAACATATTCCCAGCGACAAGCGCTTCACGGCTTTGCCGGAGGTATAGCACGTGTTCAACGCTGGCTAAGGAAGGGGAGTGACGCGACCAGAGCATCGACATGAGCGAGCGGTGCAGGGTGGGAACCGCCTTTCGTTCCAATGGTTTTCATGGCGGCCTCCGTTGCCGAAAAGGGCAATGTCGGCATGCCGACCAAGCCAGCTAGTTCCCCAAACGGGGCGCAGGTCGTACCAAGGATTGTAGCGCAAATTCCAAATTTGCGCGGTCGCAGTCACGACCCCGCCTCACTCCTGGGCGCTGGTCGCGCCAGGCCCAGGTCGCCAAACGGGGCGCAGGTCGCACCAGGGATTGATCAACCAGCCGTTTCTGATTAACTGTCCTTAAAACTCGCAGGGGCATCAGACCAGTGCAACTTTGGAAGTTGCCCCACATTTCCCGTTTTCTCCGCCAATCTTGTGTCTTGCTTCTTGTGTCATGCCTCTTGATAGACTGCCACCAGCGCAACTTTGGAAGTTGCGCCACAGCGGCCTTAGTCCAGCGGGTCTTGATTGTCACCGATCTTGGGTCTTGCGTCTTGCATCTTGACCCTTGTACGCAGGCTGTGGAGCTCGCCGAAGATTGGGTGCAGCGCGGTCTCGGTGCCGCAGGCTAGGCGTTGGAGGATGCGGCCGCGGCTGTCGCGGGCCGCCGCGGCTGGGATCGGCCAGCAGAGCGTCAGTTTGTGGAGGCCTGGCGATAGCTTGTCGCGTTCGAGCACTAGGCTGTGGGTTGTCCAGCGGCGGCCGCAGGGGAAGGTGCCGCAGGCCTGGTCGTCGATGCAGAGGACGACCGGGTGGTCGTGGTCGGCCAGGGCGCCTGGGATGCGGGCCGTGATCTGCAGGTGGAGGTCGTGGCGGCCGTCACTGATCAGGGCGAAGCTGGAGAAGGGCCAGGGCGAGCGGTGAAAGCCTGGGGAGGGGAGATCCTCGAAGGGCATGACCTCGTTGTAGGTGCGCAGCAGCGGGTCCCAGAGGTAGTAGGGCTCGGCAAGGTCGATCTCGCGCTCGCGCTCGCCGATGGCGCGCTGACGACAAATCAAGACATTCAAGTCGGTGCAATCTTGATCGCGCAACACACACTCAAGACTTTTCAAGACCTTTGCATCGATGTGCTCGTAGCGCCAGCCGTGCTGGAAGCCCAGGCGGAACGGGCCGGCCAGGTTGCGCTGCTGGGCGGGGGTGAGCGGCGTGGGCACGCGGGCCAGGCGGGCCTGGGCCAGATCGACGAGGGTGGCGGTGATCCGTGGGGCGTAGGCCAGAGCCTGGCGCAGCCAGTATTCGATGCGCGGGCCGTTGTCGGTGACGGCGCATTCGCGGTGGGCGGTGTGGATCGCTGCGCCTAGGCAAGCGAGGGCGTGGACATCGTCGCTGACGGAGGGGCCAGCGTGGCGCGCCAGCAGGGTTTGCCAGGCGCGTTCCTGGACCGCTTCAGGTAGCAGCGGCTCTGCGACGGCGGCCATGGCGGCGCGCATGCCCTCGTAGCTCAGGTGGCAGTAGTCCAGGAAGAAGCGGCGACCAGGCAAGGCCTCGGGCTCAAGGGTCTGGAAGACGATTGGCAGGTCGACGGCGGTGAAGCCATGGATCCTGGCGAGGCGACGCAACATGTTTTGAGCCAGACCATTGGCGCGAGGCGCGTCGAGGAAACAGAGGGTGGCGTAATTGCAGGCCTCGACCTCGGAGCGGGCGGCCTCGTAGGCCTTTTCGCGCTGACCCTCGGCCTGCCAGGCCAGCGCCAGCAGGCGGAAGGCGGAGGGCGAGGTGCCCTCGTCGAGGTCCAACATGCGCAGCGCGGCCCGGCGAACCATCGCCGTGTCGCGCTGTTCCCAGGCGGCCAGGGCTTCGAAGAAGCACTCGTACCAGGCGGCGAGACGGTCTTCGACCAGGAACGGCGGCGGCTGGTGACTCTCCCAATCGGCGAGGTTGACCTGGGGTACGACCAGACTGATTTTGACGCCGTGCTGGGCGGCCAACTCGGCGATGCGGGCAAAACAGGCGCTGACCTTCGCCATCAGCCGCGTCGCCGCCTGGTGCAACAGGCCCTCGACGCCGCCCTCGGCGAGCAGCGCGCCGGTGGCGATACGGGCCTGGGGATCGGGGACGAGACCCGAGAGTTCGGGCGTTTCCAGTAGGTTCCAGTTGTTGCCGACGAAGATCACGGCATGCCGCAGGCCCAGCTGCAGGCTCTGCTCGAAGGTCTCGACCAGGGTCGCCAGCCGCTCGTTGGTGCGGGCCAGGTCGATGACCTCGTAGCGCTGGTCGGGGGCGGCCTGCTCGAGGAAGTAGGCCAGCACCTTGGCGGGCGTGAGTTGGGGCGCATAGAGGTAACCGGCGGCGACGGACTCGCCAAAGAAGCCAATCCGCTGGACGCCAGGCTCGGCCCGGGCCGTGAAAGCGAGGCAATCGGCGTAGTGGTCGCCGTAGGGGCCGGGCTCAGGGCGCAGGAACCACCACTCGTTCTCGCGGCGGTAGGGTCGCCAGATACTGATGGGACGCCAGTCGTCAAACGCGCCGTTTGACGGGGGCGGCGCGGGAACGGCAGACTCGCGCGACAGATCAAGACTTTTCAAGATATCATTTGCCAGGGCGGGATCGGAATTGCCGTGGAGGCGTTCGGCGGCTTGGATGCAGGCGACTTTGAAGCGCACGTCTTCGCTAAAGGGCATGGAGGGGCTCACACGAAGCTATAGAGATGTTCGCCCAGGCCCAGGGTTTGGGCGCTGTAGGCGCTGCGGCGCACGGTCTCCCAGTGGGGCAGGAGTTGGCGCCAGTGGTCGGGGAAGTCCTTTTTCTCGATGAGGAAGTCACCGAGGACGAGCAGGTCAAGGCCGGCCTGGGCGGCGCAGCGCAGGGCGTCGACGGGCGAATTGACAATTGGTTCGCCGCGCACATTGAAGCTGGTGTTGACGAGGAGCGGACAGCCGGTCTTGGCCTGGAAGGCGCGCAACAGCGCGGCCAGGCGTGGGGCAGTGGCCTCGTCGACGGTCTGGGGCCGGGCGCTGCCGTCGACGTGGGTGATGCCGGGCAGGGCGAGCGGCGAGCGGACCTGGCAGGTCTCGAGCATGTAGGGCGAGGGGTGGTCCAGTTCGAAGTGGGCGGCGGCCTGGTCTGCGAGGACGCAGGGCGCGAAGGGTCGGAAACTCTCGCGCTTCTTGACCATGGCGTTGAGGCGGTCGCGGATGGTGGGGCTCATGGGGTTGGCGAGGATGCTGCGGGCGCCCAAGGCGCGCGGGCCGAACTCGGCGGCGCCTTGGAACCAGCCGACGACCTGGTCCTGGGCCAGGGCCTCGGCGACGCGGCGGTAGAGGTCGGCCTCGGAGCCGCGGTAATAGCGGGCGGGCAGGTTGCAGTCGGCGAGCACGGCGGCGATGGTTTCGGCGTCATAGCTGGAGCCCAGGTAGACGTGTTCGAGCGGCGCGATGCCGGGCCGGTCGCCGACGTGGCGGCGCCAGGCCAGGGCGGCGGCGCCCAGGGCCGAACCGGCGTCGCCGGCGGCGGGCTGGACGAAGAGGCGCTTGAAGGGGCCTTCGCGGAGGATGCGGCCGTTGGCGACGCAGTTGAGGGCGACGCCGCCGGCCATGCAGAGGTCGCTGGCAGCGGTCTGGCGGTGGAGGTAGGCGACCTTTTCGAGCAGGAGCTCCTCGAGCACGAACTGCAGGCTGCGGGCGACGTCGTGGTGGAAGGGGTCGAGTCGCGACTCGGGCGGGCGCGGCGGCTGACCGAGCAGTTCGATGAGGGCCTCGCTGTACATGCGCGGGCCGTTGACGAAGTCGAAGTAGCTCAAGTCCAAGCTGAACTGGCCGGCGCTCTGGGGCCGCACCAGGCGGCGCAGTGCCTCGACGTAGCGCGGTTGGCCGTATGGAGCCAGGCCCATGACCTTGTACTCGCCGCTGTTGACCTTGAAGCCCAGGTAGCTGGTGAGGGTGGCGTAGAAGAGGCCGAGCGAGTGGGGGAAGTGGATCTCTTCGAAGATGTCCAGCGCGCCGGCCTCGCCGCGGGCGTAGGAAGTGGTGGCCCACTCGCCAACGCCGTCGACGGTCAGCACGGCGGCCTCGGGGAAGCCCGAGAAGTAGTAGGCGCTGGCGGCGTGGGAGAGGTGGTGGTCGAAGGTCTCGACGGGCCCGTGGAAGCCGAGCTGGTCGGCGATCAGGCGCTGGGGCTCGCCGGGGTCGAGCGAGCGCGGTAGCCGGCCACTGTAGAACTGGCGGGCCAATTTCTTGTGAGGCGTCTCGTAGTAGGCGACGAGGTCGACATCGGCGATGGTCAGGCCGGCCTGGGCCAGGCAGAAACGCAGGGCGGCGACGGGCATGCGCGGATCGTTCTTGATGCGTGAGAAGCGCTCTTCGGAGGCCGCGGCGACGATGCGGCCGTCGCGCATCAGGCAGCAGGCGGCATCGTGGTAGAGCGCGGAGATGCCGACGATGATCAAGCGCTGACCTCCACGGGGCGGCCTTAGAGGAGCACGCGGCTGCGGGAGAGGCAGCCGTGGATGAGCTCGACGATTTCTTCGTTGCGGGCCGGCAGCAGGTCCTGGCGGATTTCCAGCATGATGGCGTCGCGGCCGCTGCTGTGGGCGTGGCGGTTGGCGGAGAACATATAGCCTTCGGCGCCGGCATAGGGCTGGTCGATTTCAGCAACGAAGCCGTGCTCGCGGAAGTGGTTGCACCAGACCTCGGCCAGTTCGGGCTGGTCGACGTGCATGACGCCGATTTCGAGTTGGCGAATCAAACCCTCGTACTGGGGCGTGAAACTGTGCAGGGAAAGCAGAAAATTGCCGCGGCGGTTGCGCGCCTGGCGGTAGGCGACCTCGTGGTAGGGTTGGTAGCAAAGGGCAATGCGGCGCGCCCGTTCCTCGGCAGAGAGATTTTGGTTGAAGCGCACGGCGCGGCCATCGGCGAGGTCGCGGAACAGGGTGGGGCTGTCGAGGGGGCGGTTGGGGTCGAGGAACAGGCGACTGAAGGAGGCCAGCACGGCAACGGCCTGGAGCTCGTCGGCAAGCGTGCGGGCCAGCTCGGCGGCACCGGGATCGTAGGCCCAGTGGGTCTCGGCAATCCAGGCATCCTCGGCGGGCCAAGACCAGCCGGGTGGCAGGCGGTTGGAGGCGTGTTCGCAGGTGATCAGGAAGGGGGCGGTACCGCTCTCGCCCACATGGACTTCGACGGGCTGAAAAAATGATTCGTCCTGACTCATCTCGTCCCTCTCTCGATCGTGACCCTTCGCTCGCTCCCATCCTACCGCAATCGCGAGGCAAGGGGAAGAATGCGGTTGCGAAGTTTTATGCCGGTTGATGGACTGGCGCGCGGGTCCGGGTTGTGCGAGGATGATTGAATGGAGGCGGCGATGAGCTTTTGGCAGAGACTGGGCGGCATGTTGCGTGGCGCGCATTTTTACGAGGGTGAGCCGGTCGACGGCGCGCTGGTGGCGGCGGTCCTGCAGCGCCAGCCGGAGTTCGCCGGCATGCGCGACGAGCGCCTGCCGCGCTATGCGGATTGGTTGCAGTCGCGCGTGGGGCGGGGCGAGGCGTTGGAGCGGTTGCTGCCGGACGCCTTCGGGGCGATGCGCGAGGTGCTGAGGCGTCAGGGCGATGACGGTGTCGGCGAGGCGCGGTTGCGCGGCGCGATCTGGGCCACACGCGGCAAGCTGGTGGTGCGGGCAGCAGGGGATTGGGATGTCGGCATGCTGGCCTTGGCCGCGTTTTTACGCGTCCTGGAGGGGCCTGGGCTGATGCTGGTGGCGGCCGACGAAGAGCGTGCGACGGCGCTGCAGGCGCGGATCAGCCCTATGCTGGCCAAGCTTGGCAGGGAGGTCGGGCTGGTGCGCGCCAGTGACGCTAGGGAGGCGCGGCGGCAGATCTACGGTCAACCCCTGGCCTGCGTCGCCTTGGACCAGTTCTGCGGCGATTTGCTGCGCGATCGCCTAAATGGCCCGGCGCTGATCCCGATGCCGGCGGCGGTGCTGATTGTCGACGGTCGGGCGCTATGGGAGGGGCGGTGGCTTGGCCTGGCCGATGGCACGGGCAAGGCGGTGGCGACGGCGGATCGGGTCGAGCTCTTGGGTGCCTGCCGCTTTGTCGGCGGCTTCCTGGCCGGCGGCTGCGCGCAAGCCTCAGCCGCGGCCTACGGCCTGGCGCTGGCTCCCCTGGACGAGGCTGCGCGCGCGGCCTGTCGACGGGCGAAGCCGGAAGGGGAAAGGGGAGAGGTCCCAGTGCGCGTGGTCGGCACGATCGAGGCGCAGCCAGTATCGCAGACAGGTCCTCGCGATTAATCTTTGAGGCTCTGTTCCAAAAGAAGCGTTCAATACCCTTTTTCGGTCTTGTGTCTTGGGTTCTGCATCTAGCCGCATCCCCTTGTGTAACAACCTTTCATTTTTTTTTGCAACACTAAACGCCGCCCTGCCGAAAGACGTTGTGTACTGTGTCGCATGTTCGTACCCTATTCGAGGAAGGTAATGCTGTTCATGAAAAAAATCACCTGGTTCAAGCTCGCTCTTTGTGGTGTCGGTCTGGTCGCAATGGTTGCCTGTTCGGCCAAAACCGAAGACAACAAAAAGGAAAAGGATGATGTTGCCAAAGATGAAAGGGTGCCGGTCGAGGTCGAAAAACTGACCCGTGGCTTCATCGAATCAGTCGTGCTCTCCTCGGCCAACCTCGAAGCCGAACAAGAGGTCAAAGTCTACAGTCGCACCACCAACCAGGTGACCAAACTGCTGGTCGAGGAGGGCATGCGGGTCAAGGCCGGTCAGCTCCTGGTCCAGTTGGAGGACGGCACGCAAAAGCTGCAGGTAGCCAAGGCCGAGGCACGGCTGTCCAAGGCCAAACGCGAATTTGAACGCGCCCAGGATTTGTTCCGCAAGCAGTTCGTCGCTCAGGAGGACCTGAGCACCGCCACCTATGAGCTGAAACAGGCGGAACTGCAGTATGCCGAAGCGGATACGGAGCTGGGCTACACCCGCATCAGCGCGCCGATCAGCGGCACGATCACGGCCCGCATGGTCAACCTCGGCGATTTCGTCAACATCAACCAGCAGCTCTTCAACATCGTCGATTTCGACTCGATCGTGGCGCGGGTTTACTTGCCGGAAAAGAACTTGGAACAGCTAGCCGTCGGCCAGGTGGCGCGGCTCTCGTCCAAGGCACTGGGGGAGGAGAAATTCAGGGGCCACCTCAAGCGTATCGCGCCCTTGGTCGATGCCAAAACCGGCACGGTTAAAGTCACGGTCGCGGTCGACGACAATCAGAAGATGATGCCCGGCATGTATGTCGACGTGGCGATCGTGCTGGAGACCGAGACCAACGCCCTGCTGATTCCCAAGCGCGCGCTGGTCTATGACAACGATCTGGTCTATACCTTCCGGGTCAACCGCGACAAGCAGCCCCTCCGGGTCGACCGGGTCGTGGTGGTGCCCGCCCTGGCCGACGAGAACGCTGTCATGCCAAAGAGCGGCTTCAGCGACGGCGACGAGATCGTCGTGGCAGGTCAGACCGGCCTCAAGGATCAGGCCAACGTCAGGGTGCTGGGCGAGCCTGACCCCAAGGCCAAGAGCGAACCCGCCACCAAAACCGCCCAGAAGGACAGCGTCGCGCAAGTGGAAGTGGCCCAACAATGACAGTCAAGGAACAACTGCGCAACTTCACGACGGAGCGGCCCGTTGCCGTGCTAATGGTGTTCACGGCCCTGGTCGTGTTCGGCTTCTTCTCGCTGAACCGCCTGCCGGTGACCCTGATGCCGGAACTCACGTACCCCACCCTGACGGTGCGCACCGAGTATCCCGGTGCGGCACCGGAAGAGGTTGAAAACGACATCTCTCGGCCGATCGAGGAGCAGCTGGGCGTGATCGGCGGGCTCAAGCGCGCCAACAGCATCAGCCGCGCCGGGGTCAGCGATGTCGTGCTGGAGTTCAACTGGGGCACGAACATGTCCGAGGCCAGCCAGGCGACCTTGGAGAAGCTGGACTTGGTGCTGCTGCCGGCCGAGGCCAAGCGGCCGTTGATTCTGCAGTTCGACCCAAGTCTCGACCCGATCATGGAGCTCTCGTTCAGCGGCGAGGGCGACCGCTTTGCCGGCGAACAGGGTCTGCGCCGTCTGCGCCGCATCGCCGACCTGCAGATCAAGCGCGCGCTGGAGCCGATCAAGGGCGTGGCGGCGGTACGAGTACGCGGCGGTCTCGAGGAGGAAATCCACGTCCTGCTGGACGAGGAGAAGCTCAAGCGCTCCAATCTCGCGATCCAGACCGTTATCGATCGCCTTAGGGAAGAGAACATCAATGTCGCTGGCGGCACGGTCAAAGAAGGCCGAGCCGAGTATATGGTGCGGACGCTCAACGAATACGAGAATATCGACCAGATTGCCGAGACGGTGGTCCTGCGCGAGGCCGGCCGCAATTTGCGGATCAAGGACCTGGGCGAGGTGGTGCTGTCCAATAAAGAGCTGCAGCTCGTCACCAAGACGGACGGCCACGAGAGCGTCCAGATCGACATCTACAAGGAAGCGGACGCCAACATGGTCGACCTGGCCAAGCGGATTCGCGAGGCGATTGGCGATTACAAGGAAAGCGACAAGGACAAGCTGGCGAAGGCTCAAAAGGCCGAGAAGGGCGATAAAGACAAGCGCGACGAGCGCCGCCACGACAGTGACGAGAAGCTGGCGCGCAGCCTCTACCAGGCGGAGGGCGCGGTCCTGCAGGTGATGGCCGACCGTTCGACCTTCATCAAGTCCAGTATCGACGAGGTCAAGAGCACGGCCCTGCTGGGCGGCCTGCTGGCGGTGCTGATCCTCTACCTGTTCCTGCGCAATATTCGCAGCACGGTGATCATCGCTGTCAGCATCCCGATGTCGTTGATGATGACGTTTGCGCCGCTCAACCTCTTTGGCATTAGCCTGAACATCATGTCTCTGGGCGGTCTGGCGCTCGGAGTCGGCATGTTGGTCGACAACTCGATCGTCGTGCTGGAGTCGATCTTCCGCTGCCTGGAGGAGGGCGACGACCTCAAGACAGCGGCTGTGCGCGGCACGGTCGAGGTCAGGGGCGCGGTCTTTTCGTCGACCTTGACCTCGATCGCGGTTTTCTTTCCAATGGTCTTTGTCGAGGGCATCGCGGGCCAGGCCTTCAGCGATCTGGGCCTAGCGGTGGTGGTCTCGCTGCTGGCATCCTACGTGGTGGCCGTGTTCTTCATCCCCATGCTGGCCAGCCGCGGCGGTATGGGCTTCAATGCCCCGCAGCAATCAGGCGAAGCCAAACGGTTTCTGACGTCGCCGGCGGCGTTCAAGGCGAGTTACCAAAAAATGCCCGCCGCGGCAAAGTTTCTGATCCTACCCGTCGTCTACCTGATCCTCCGCCTGGTAATCGGCGTGGTCTTCGAGCTGCTGGGCAAGGTGATTCTGAGTGTGATCTGGGCTCTGCTGGCCATCGCTGGCCTTTCCGGCAAGGCACTGGGCAAGGTGTTCGGCATAATCGCCTGGGTTCCGGAACAGGTGGCCCAATTCTTCCTGGATCGGCTCTCGCGCTGGTATCCGATCGCAGTTCGCTGGACATTGGCCAACCCGACCATCGTGATACTCATTATGGTCGGCTGTTTTTGGTTGACCTGGGATCTCGGCAAGGGGCTGGAAAACGAGTTGCTACCGCAGGTTCACCAGGGCGAGTTCACGTTCGAGGTGAACCTGCCCGTAGGCACGCCGATCGAACAGACGCGGGCTGCGCTGGAGCAGGTCGAAGCCGCGATCCTCGCCGACCGCGCCGATATCCGCTCCTTATTGGTGACCTTTGGCTACGATGTCACGAACACCAAACGCTCCGACGAGGGCGAGCATTCGGCTAAGTTCAAGGTCGTGCTGATGCCCAATAAGGATCAGGTCGCCGTCGAAGAGCGGGTGATTGGGCGCCTGCGCGATAAGTTTACGGGCCTGCCCGATATCGACGTCCACGTCACCCGCCCGGTCTTGTTCTCGGAAAAGACGCCGATCGAGGTCGAGATCCGCGGCGACGATCTGGACGTGCTGAAGGCGTCCGCGAACCAGGCTCGCAATCTGTTGAAGGGATTGCCGGAGCTGGCCGATGTCGAGACGACCCTCAGGGCCGGGGCACCGGAGGTCCAAGTCGTCTATGACCGCGACCAGATCATGCGCCTGGGGCTCAACATCGGCAATGTCGCCCGCTCCGTGCGCGACAAGGTCAAGGGCAGCGAAGCAACCCGTTACAATATGAAGGATCGCAGGGTGCCGATCATCGTGCGCCTCAACGAAAGCGATCGCAACCGCCTAGAAGGCGTCGGCAACCTGGTCGTCAATCCCGGCAGCGACCACCCCATTCCGCTCAGTGCCGTGGCCGAACTGGTGATGGGCGAAGGGCCCAGCGAGGTGCGCAGGGTCGAGGGCCAGCGGGTCGCGCTGATCAACGCCAACATCGCCAACGGCTCGCTGGGTACCGCCGTCGGCGCCATCGAAGGCGCGTTGCAGCGGCTGGACTGGCCCTCCGACGTGACCTACGCCATCGCCGGCCAATCGAAGGAGTGGGACCAGAGCAAGAACAGCCTGTTCCTGGCCTTGGCGCTGAGCCTGTTCCTGGTCTACGTGATCATGGCGGCCCAGTTCGAGTCCCTGATCCACCCGCTGATCATCATGTTCACGATTCCGCTGGCGGGCTTCGGCACGGTCGTCGGTTTGAAACTGCTCGGTATCCCGCTCTCGATCGTGGTTTTCCTGGGCATGATCATGTTGGCAGGTATCGTCGTCAACAACGCCATCATCCTGATCGACTATATCAACACCTTGCGACAACGGGGTGTGCCGCTCCACGACGCCATCGTCGAAGCCGGCAAGGTGCGCCTGCGGCCAATCCTCATGACGACCTCGACCACCATCCTCGGCCTGCTGCCGATGGCCTTAGGGCTTGGTGACGGAGCAGAGATCCGCACGCCGATGGCGATCACGGTCATCTTTGGCCTGCTGACCTCGACGGCGCTGACCTTGCTGATGATCCCAACCCTGTACTACGTGGTTGACCGCTGGCGTGGACGGGGCGTCGATCCCGCCGCCGAGACGTCGCAAGTCGAGGAGTTGCCCGCATGAGCCATGGCCATGTCGCCGCCCTGACGCGGTTCTCGCTACAACGCCGGATCACGGTGTTGGTGACCTTTCTCTCCGTGCTGGTCGTCGGCGCCGTCGCCACCCTCGGCATCCCCCTGGAAATGTTCCCAAGCGGCTTCACGCAGCAGTCGCTGCGGGTCTCGGTACCCTGGCGCGACTCGCCGTCGCGGGAGGTACTCGACAAACTGACGCTGCCGCTGGAGGAAGAGCTCTCGACGGTGCGCGGTGTCTCGCATATGACCTCGTATTCGCGCCAGGGCCGGGCGAACGTCTCCCTAGTCTTCAAGCGCGGGGTTGATATGGGCGTCGCCTACCGCGAGGTTCGCGACCGGGTCGAACGGGCGCGCGCTCTGTTTCCGGCGGGCGTTGATCGGGTCTTTATCAACAAGGACGACATTTCCGGGATCCCGATCGCTTTCATCGGCGTCGCCGTGGACGAGAGCGTCACCGACTCCTACAACCTGATCAAAAAGTACGTCGTGCGCCCGCTGGAGCGCATTGATGGCGTGGCCTCGATCCAGGCTGACGGCCTGGAGGAAAAGGAGATCATCATCGAGGTCGACCGCCAGCTGGCGGAAGGAGCTGGGCTCAATATCTACGAGCTGGCCCAGGACCTGGGCGGCGACAACTTCACCATGGCCTCCGGCAATGTCCGCGATTCGGACAAGAAATTCCTGCTGCGCAGCGTCGCCACCTACAAGAACCTCGAGGAGTTGGAGAACCGCCTGCTGCGCAGCGACGTGCGCCTCAAGGATGTGGCGTCGGTCCGCTACACCGAGCCTGAACGGCGCTGGCGGGTACGGGTCGACAGCCGACCGGCGCTTGCGCTGCAGATCTACAAGGAAGGGGAGGCCAATACCGTCGAGGTCTGTCGCAAGATTCAGGCGACCTACGATCAGATGGCAGCGGACCCGCGCTTGGCCGATGTCAAGCTGGAGATGCTTTTCAGCCAGGGCAGAGTCGTCGAGGAGTCGATCGCCAACCTGACTTCCAGCGGCAAGATGGGTGGCATTCTGGCGGCGTTGGTCCTGTTCTTTTTCCTGCGCAGGATCCGCCTGACTCTGATCGTTTCCATGTCGATCCCGTTCAGCCTGCTGATCGCCTTGACGGTCATGTACTTTGCCGGCGAATCGCTGAACCTGTTCACGATTCTGGCTCTGGTCATCGGCGTTGGTCTCTTGGTCGACAACAGCGTCGTCGTCGCCGAGAACATCTACCGACTTTTCAACGACGGCATGGACCGCTTCCAGGCCTGTGTTCAGGGTGCGGCCCAGATCTCCCTGGCGATCATCATGGCGACCTTGACGACCGTGATCGTTTTCCTGCCTGTGGCCTTGGTCGACGGTCAGGGCCAATTCTTCCTGATGCGCATGGCGCTGCCGATCTCGGTTTCGTTGATCGCCTCGCTGTTCGTGGCTCTGGGCTTCATTCCACTCTGCGTTTACTTGACCTTGCCAGTCAAAGAGCACAGCAAATCCAGCGGCTGGCTCAGGCGCTCGCATCAGTTGATGGATCGCGTGCTGGGCGGGTTCTACGAGGGACTGTTCGGCCGCACCAACCGCCATTACAACAAGGCGCTGGCCTATTTTCTCAATCATCGCCTCGACCTGATTTTGGTGGTCTTCGCCGTCTTCGTTCTGACGATGGGGATCGCCAAGGACCGGGTCAAGTTCGTAGAGGATCAGGAAGCAGACAAAAGCACCGTCGACTTCGAGGTCGAGATGGGTCCCGAGTATGGCGAAAAGGAGACTTGGGCCTACTTCGATGAAATTGAGAAGATCCTCGAAGCGCACAAGGACGAATGGGGCATGAGCGGCTACATCTGCTTCGCGTATCCCGGCGGCGGCAGTTTCACCGGCTGGCTCGACACCAAGCTCATGAAAGGCCGCAAGGCCAAGGACATCACACTGGCCATGCAGAAGATCCTGCCAGAGCGCGCGGGTGTCAAGCTCTATACCGGCAACGAGAACGAGAACGGTGAACAGGAGACGGACGAGAACTTCGTGGTTCGCCTGCGCAGCGAGGACCCCGATCGCCTCGAACAAGTGGCGCTGCAGCTCGAGCCCCTGTTCCTGCGCGTGCCTGGTGTGGTCGGCGTCAAACGCAGCGGCGAGGAGGCGCCCAACGAAATGGCGTTGGTCGTCGATCGCGAACGCGCCACCGCCAGCGGCGTCAATCCGAACCTCATCGCCGGCGTTGTCGGTTATGCACTTTCCGGCTCGTCGCTGCCACGCTACAACGAGAACGGCCGCGAGATCCCCGTGCGCATTCGCTACCGCAAGGAGGACCGCGAGAAGCTCGCGGACCTGACCGCTTTCACCGTGCCGACCGAAACCGGCGGATACCTGCCCGTCTCTGCCCTGACCGAGAATCGCATGCTCAATTCGGCCAAGGGCATATTCCGCGACAACAAGCAGATCACCCGCACCATCACTCTAGAATTGGATCCCAAGAAGGCCGAGGAAACCAGTGATGAGCTGAGCGCCATGCAGACGCGGTTCGACCTCCCCGAGGGCGTCAGCTTCGGCCAGGCCGACCGCGATGAAGAACAAGATGATTTGAAGAGTATGCTAATGGCCATGGGACTCTCATTCTGCTTCATCTATCTGCTAATGGGCTTCCTGTTCGAGAGCTTCATCCTGCCGCTCTCGATCCTGATCACGATTCCCTTGGCGATTGTGGGCGTCTATTGGGGCCACATCCTCATGGGTCTCGACATGGATTTTCTTGGTACTGTCGGTGTCGTCCTGCTGATTGGGGTCGTGGTCAACAATGGCATTGTGCTTATCGATCGCATCATCGAGTTGCGCGATGAAGGCGTGAGCCGGACTCAGGCGATCCTCCAGGCCGCCGACCAACGCTTCAATCCCATCGCCATGACGGCGCTGACAACGATCATCGGCATGGTGCCCCTGGCCGTACAAAAGCCGCAGATCATCGCTTTTGGCGCGGGCTTCAGCTACAAGAGCTTCGGCGTTGCCCTGATCGGCGGTATGACGGTTGCGACCTTGCTGACCTTGCTGGTGGTACCTGTCCTGTACACGCTGTTCGACGATGCACGCATCGCCCTAGAGGGCGTCGTTCAAAAGGTCTGGTTCCGCAAGCGCCAAGCCTTGTTGACCGCCGAAGCCCTGGTCGAGCTCACTGATAAGCCCGTAAACTGATCAAGGCTGTGCGGTCGGCCGCAAGGTCGGCCGCAACAGCTTGAAGAGTTTGCGGACCATGCGTTTCTGGGCGCGGAGGTGGTCCCGTCCTTCGCCGTCGTCATTTTTGCGCTGGGCCTCCAGATTGAAATAGCGGAGACCCGCCATCTCGGCCCAAACCGAAAGCGATCCGTCGTCCTCATCCGCCAGGATCGCGACCTCCGGCGCCTGTAAAAGCACATTCCAGCAGGGCGTCAGGGCTTCATAGTCCGCGCTACGGGTGATGAAGAAAAGATCGTCGTCGTCGCGCCAAGGGGCGATATGCAGCTTGGCGATGTATTTGGCGCCTGCGGCCTGCTTCTTGCGGTAACGCTTCATCGAAATCGTGCCGATGCCATTGTGGCCATCATCGTCAAAGCCCTGGGTATTGTTGTGAATCGCCACCACGACACCGTTTTCCGGCAAGTGACCAAATGCAGCTAAAATGAAACGGCCCAGGCAGATAGCACGTGAGATGGAGAGCCGGAAGAGGGGAGAGGCGCGATCCAAACCAGGGTTTTCGCGCAGAATACTGGCGGTCGCCCCCGCCTGGGTGAAGATCCGGTTGGGATCCACCTGCACCTCCTGCCCGTCGATGGCGAAGACGATGTTGCGACGGCCCGCCTGATGCAGAATATAGAACCGGCCACCCTGGCTGCGGACTGTCTCGGACAGGTAATCATTGACCACATCCTCGCTTTCATGGGGCGCAAAAAACACGACCGGCGCTTGGGGGTCGTGCTCGATCACCTCCAAGCGAATGTCCTCCTGCAAAGGAAAGCGCAGTATTTTGCCCCCAAGAACTAACATGAGATAAATTAAAGTTTCAGCCATAAAACCGTACCATAAGAATGCAAATCGACAAATTCTTGATCAATTCTGCCAACCATCGCTACTGCGAAATTGAATCAGATTGACGCATCCGTCACCATCCAAGGGCACCAGCTTGCGAGAGTGAATGGCAAACTGGGTATGGGCGCGACGCTCGAGACACAGGGCAATTTTGTAGTGAGGCGCGCAACGCCATTGGCGAAACTGCCAGCGGGACGGCTGGTCTTGCTGGCGAGGATCAATCGAGATTGCGATATCCGTCGCGCTGTCATCAATGTGGTAACTGAATTGCTCCAGGGGAATGGAAAGCCCCATGCCGCGCGCCTTGATGTAGGCTTCCTTGAGCGTCCAGTAGTCGAAGAAGCGATCCTCCTGGCGCTCTCGGGGCACCATGTGGAGATCTTGAACCTCGGATGCAGAAAAAAAGCGATCGGCGATCTGCACCAGATCCCCGCCCCGAGTGATGTCTTCAACGTCGATTCCGACCTCGCGGTCCAACACCAGGGCACAGACGATCAGCCCATCCGTATGGGAAAGGTTGAAGTGGATGGGGATCCGACTGTGCTCGAGTGCCAACTCTGGGCGACCATAGGCGTTTTTGTTAAAGCGCAACTCGTGGGCTGGCACGCCCACATAGCGGGCCAGCAGGCTGCGTATCATCGCGCGCGTAACCAGGTATTGATGGCGATGGCGGTCGAAGTGGAAGCGCTTCTGTTGGGCCGATTCCTCGGTATTCAGCATGGGGAAATAGCGGTCTAGGAGGTCCTTACGCGTGATTTCTCCGGGAAAGGTATACCAGACATGGACTTCGTCGTCATGGAGCGTCAGATTCTGCACATTCACGTCCTAAATCAATCGTAGAGTAGGCAAGTCTTCACCCGGCCGCGACATCGACGCCCAGCGAGGCCAAATAGGCGTCAATTTTAGGCGCTCGACCCAGGAACGCCTCGATCAGCGTCATGGGATCGACAGTGTTGCCTTTGGCGAGGATTAAGTCACGGTATTTGCGGCCAATTTCCGGATTGTAGATGCCGGCCTCGCTGAAACGGGAATACATGTCCAGCGCGTAGACCTTGGCCCAGGTATAGCCGTAATAACCCGCGGCATAGCCGACAAGGTGGCCGAAGCTGGCCTGCATGCAGGTCCGTTCATCGACAGGCAACAGCGAGTATTCTCGCACGATTTCGTGGTAGACCCGGGTCGTATCGTCGTCGTCCTTGGGCAGGTAGCCGTCGTGGTAGCGCATGTCCAGGGCGCTGTACAATAGCTGCTGGAGCGCGTCCAGCCCGGAATTGAGATGCTGGACAGCAATCATCTTGTCCACCAGAGCATCTGGAATCGGCGCACCCGTCACATAGTGCCGTGCGATCTTTTTGAGCGCCTGTTTCTCCCACACCCAGCACTCCATCATTTGGGAGGGCATTTCAACGAAGTCGCGCGCCACGCTCGTACCGGCAAAGCGATAGAAAGGCGATTGTGTAAGCAGCTGATGCAGAAGGTGTCCAAACTCGTGGAACAGCGTTTCGACCTCGTCGTGCGTCAGCAAACTGGGACGGTCGGCGCCAGGAGGCGGGAAATTGCAAACGAGCGTGGCCGTTGGCGTCACGTAGTCGTCACCCATTCGTCGACCCGCCTGAACGCCGAAACAGGCGGCGTGGCCGTATTTATTCGGGCGAGGGAAGAGGTCCAAGTAAAAGCGACCGATGGATCGCCCAGCTTCAAAGACCTCAAACGCACGCACATCACTATGCCAGACTGGAAAGGATGCTTGAGAAAACTGGACACCGAACAAAGTTTCGGAAATGGCAAACAAGCCCTGAAGCGTCTGCTCGAGCGGGAAGTAGACCTTGACCTCCTCTTCAGAAAGCTCGAAATGATTGGCTTTATACAGGTTGGTAATGTAGCCCTTGGACCAAGGTTGCAGGGGGTCCGAGCCTTGTTCTCGGCATAACAACCCATAATCCTGACGGGCTTTGTCCAGCACACGCGCTCGCACATCAGCGAGGAACGACCAGACGGCGCCGGGATTTTTGGCCATTTTATCGTCGAGCTTATAGGCGGCGTAGGTCGAAAAACCGAGCATTTGGCTGCGACTCGAACGCAACTCCAGTAACTGCTTCAAAATTGGCAGGTTTTTGTCTGCTGCACGGGTTTGAAATGCCTCGAACAGGCGCTTGCGGGCCGCCTCATCGTGGCAGTAACGCATGAAGGGATAGTAGTCGGGATACTGAGTGGAAACGCTATAGGAGCCATCAGTTTGGCGATGTTCCTGCTTAAAGTCTTCGGGCAGCCCATGGATCTCGCTCTCGGAAAAGGTGAGCGTGACTTCGCCTTCGGCAATATTGCGCGAGAATTGCAGCTCCAGTTGGTTGAGTTTTTCATCGAGTTCCAGCAGGACACGTCGATCATCGCCGCTGAGCTTGAAGCCGTTACGCATGAATTGGTCCATGCGGATCTTCAAATAGCGCTGCTCGGTCGGTGAAAGCGCCTTGCCCTGGGCTGCAAAGTGTTCAAGGGAACGAAATAGCTCTTCGTCATAGTCGTACTGGGTCTCAAGGTTTGTCAGCTGTTCGACAGCCTGGTGACATGCGTTTCGAATCGCATCATCGGGATGGACATCCTTCATCAGATAGAGTGGCGAATGCGCGAAGTCCAACGTCGCCTCCAGCTCATCCATCTTCCATAAGCGCCCGGAAATATCATCTACAGGGCTCGCCAGAATGGCATTTTTTACTGCCAGACAGTTGAGCTCCGTTTGAGCGACGGCCTCCTGAACATGCGCAACCTCAATCGCGTCAAAGGGAATCGGCACCGTCCAATCTCGAAGAAAAGGATTCATACACACTCCTCAATCATTACTGGTCCAGATTATAGCAGGACAAAGAGCGACCACAGAACCCACATTCATCGAACAGGACACGTTCTAAACCACACAGGCGCCCAAACCAGACCAGACCAAAGGACACACGAAGAAAGCCGAACAGACGAAACGCCCAGAGAAGCCCTCGCAAAGGACATAAGCTCAATTATGTGAAGTTAAATGCGCCCGAACGACTGCCGCTACTCCCCCAGCATTAGCCGCGTCGCAGCGCCCACCCCGTGGAAACATCGACTCATTCGGGGTTTGCGCGCAGCCCTTCCAGAATCGATTCCAACACGCTGATCAACTCTGTCTTGGGAACTTCACTCTTTTTAAAGCGCAAGTTAATGGAGTATGACTTGCCTGGGTCGCGGAATTTAAAGACAAATGGCCTAGCTCGCTGCTGCTTCTTGGATGTGCGCCGAACCTCATCACGGCCCGCTCCTTGAGCGATCCGGGCCACCAACGCCAACTGATCCTCGATCGATTCGAGCCGGGTCACACTCAACAGCATACTCTTTGCGGTGATGCCTGCTTCGACCGCAGCCTGCCGCACTTCGCGCGACAAACTTGCCAGGGTCAAGGTCTCTGTGACGCTAGAACGGCTCTTGCCGATTTTTCGAGCGATTTGGTCGTGAGTGTAGCCAAAGGCTTCGAAAAGCCCCTTCAAACCATCTGCCTCTTCAAAAGGATGTAGATCCTTGCGCTGCAGGTTCTCAACCAGCGCGACTTCTAGGGTTTGACTCTCGTTGAGATTCTTGACCAGACATGGCACCGTATCCCGTTCAAGCAGCTTGCACGCCTGATAGCGCCGCTCCCCCGAAATTATCATATAGCCATCGCGGACGCGATTGACCAAGATGGGTTCAAGCACCCCCTGCTCGGCAATCGAATCCGCCAAGCCCTGCAAGTCCCCCATATCCTTCCGCGGTTGATCAGGGTTGGGTTGAACCATCGAAATGGCAATCTCTTCAACCATAAGCCCGCTGTCTCGCGAAACCAAGTCGTCAATATAATGCCGATCGTGTCGCATCGTCTTCTGTGCTGGTAATCCTCTTTTAACGGCCACGCTTCATCACCTCTTTTGCAAGTCGATGGTATTGTACTGCCCCTGGTGTCTTCGGCGCAAATGTAATAATCGATTCCTTGTGCGCAGGAGACTCTTCCAGGCGAACATTGCGGGTGATCACGGTCTTGAAGGTCGTAGGCCCGAAGGTCTCGACGATGCGCCCCATGACCTCCCTTCCCAAAACGGTGCGTTTGTCGTACATCGTCACCAGCACGCCCAAAATGTTTAGCTGTGGGTTTGGGCGCCGTTTGATCTTGGTAATCGTGTCGAGCAAGTCATCGGTCCCCTCCATGGCAAAATAGGATGCCTGAATGGGCACCAGGACGTCCGTAGAGGCAACGAGCGCGTTAACCGTCAACATGCCCAAGGTAGGTGGCGTATCAATGACAATATAGTCATAGTCCTTCGCGAGCAGCTCGAGCGTGTCCTTGAGCCGGTAATGGGCGTCGACCTCGCCCTGTAACTGCCCTTCTATTTTTGCCAACGAATCTCGCGCAGGCGCCAAATCGAGCCCCTTATAGGAGGTGCCACAGATGACCCGCCTCGGCTCTTCAAGTGCACCGCTCAGCCAGTCATAGGTACAAAGTTCAGGAATCGCCTCGAGGTCGAGAAAGCTCATCGTCGAATTCCGTTGGGGATCAAGGTCAACCAGCAATACCTTCTTTTTTGCGGCACTCAGCGCGGCGGACAGATTGATAGCGGTAGTGGTCTTGCCTACCCCGCCCTTCTGATTGGCGATGGTGATGATCATCAACACACCTTTTAATGGAAAGGTCTCACATGTTGTGAGTTGTTTCCATCTTAGCCAATATAAACATGCAAAACAAGTCTTGTCTTTTTTGGACAAGCTTGACCGAAAGCACGGGAGTTGAATCCCTAAGACCCATGCTTTCGGTGGCCACTCCCCTCTCGACACGAATGTCGGCGTGCCGACATTTAGCCCAAACCCGCGCTGGGCCTAGGTTTGAGCCAGATCACACGGGCGTCGTCACTAGGTCGGCAAGTCCTTCGACAACGGCGCCTGTCGCTCGACCGCGCAACGTGTGGTTGCCGGTATCGAGGATATCCACATTGAGGATCTGACCATAAAAACGCTCGGGCTGCTCGTCGGGGCATTCCACATGGATCAACAAATTGTCGCGAGTGCGGCCAGCCAACGAAAAACGTTCGCCCGGACTGATTTTATCGACCAGAATATTGGTGTTGCGCCCTACCCTCGAGCGCATCAATTCTTGCTGAATTTCGGTTTGTCTGCTTTGCAGGACATGTAGCCGGCGCTGCTTCTCTTCCAACGGGATGGGGTCGCCATGCTTGAGCGCCCCCGTGCCAGGCCGCGGAGAGTACATGAATGAGAAAATTCGGTCGTACTGTGCCAGCGCCAACAAGGATACGGTTTGCTGGAACTCCGCTTCTTGCTCGCCGGGAAAGCCGACGATGAAATCACTGGTGAGACTGACTCCGACACCTTTGAGGGTTTCACGAATCATGGCCACTTTTTCCAAGTAGTGTTCGCGCGTATGCTCTCGCCCCATGCGCTTGAGTACCCGACTGTTACCCGATTGCGCCGGCAAGTGGATGTTTGTGGCAATTTTGGGGCAATCTCGAATCACGTCGATGACTTCCTGATCAAAGTCTTTGGGATGAGGAGAAACATAGCGAATCACCTCAATGCCCTCGAGCTCGTTCATTCGTTGCAATAAACCGGCAAAATTCAAGGTGCTGAAGTAACTGTTGACATTTTGGCCTAACAGTTCGATTTCCTTGAAACCCTGCTGAGCGAGCATGCGCGCTTCCTGAAGAATGTCCTCCCAAGGACGGCTGCGCTCGCGCCCACGGGTGAAGGGTACGATGCAATAGGTGCAGTAATTATTACAGCCTTCCATGATCGTAATCCGCCCGCGCAGGCTTGAGCTACGTTTGGGGATGCTGACGGGAAATAGGTGGTTGTCCGGATCCTTCTCGACGTCGCATTGCCGACCGTGGTGTTTCTCGATATTCTCGACCATGGTCGGCAAACTCATCAGTGCTTGGGTGCCCATGACCAAGTCAACTTGGGGGGCGCGCTTGAAGATCATATCGCCATTTTGCTGCGCCACGCAGCCTGTCACGCCGATGATCATATCGCCGTTGCGCTCCTGCTTGAGGCGCTTCAGCACACCCAGGCGGGAGAAGACTTTTTCTTCGGCCTTCTCTCGAATTGTGCAGGTGTTGAGCAAATAGATATCGGCATCGGTCTCTTCAGAAGTCGCCTCATACCCCATACCCTCCAGCAGACCTGCCATCTTCTCGGTATCGTGTTCGTTCATCTGGCAGCCCCAGGTTTCGATGAAATAGCGCTTCGTCATAACCGTTCCTCAATAGCATCATTCTGCATGTCCACTGCGAGCGGTCCACAGTAGAACCGACAAGCCGGCTATTATAGCACAGAGGCGTTAATCCCCTATTGACAAAGCCCGCGCCCGCATGGTGTCTTTAGTAGCGCAGCAGCGTCTTGAAGACGGGGTGGGCCTGCGTGAAAACGGTCAGATTCCTACCAGGCTCTACCGTTACGTGCTCTGGTTTGACGACCGTGCGATAGCGGTTTTCCAAATATACTTCAAAGAAAACCTGACACTCACCGTGGCTACCGGCCAAAAAAGTCGCTAGCGCTTGCAAATGCCTTTCTGTGACATCCTCAGCATGGAACTGGAACACGCAGCTCCGCACTTTTTTAGCTTCCCAATCGCCCAGGTCATCCAAGCTATCCACCAAAATATTGGGACGATCGTTGCGCATCTGGAGCTTTCCCTTAACGACAAGCAGCTTGCCTTCTACGAGTTTCTCGCGGTATTGCTCAAAGGTGCGCGGGAAGACCACACATTCACAGACCCCGCGGAAATCCTCGATCGTCAGAAAGGCCATTTGATCGCCCTTCTTGGTGGGGATCTTACGTACCCCCTGGACGAGCCCTCCGATCACCGCCTCGGAACCATCCGGCAAACGATCCAGGTCATTGGTGTAGCAGGTGGCATGTTTGCTCAGCAGATCTCGATAGGACTCCAGTGGATGACCCGACAAGTAGATGCCTAGCGCCTCTTTCTCAAAGTCCAGACGTTCTTTCGCCTCCCACTCACCTTCGCCTATCTTGACCGAACAAGTGATCGTTTCCGCGCTGGCAAACAACCCTTGTTGACCCGCGACGCTTTCCTTCTGGATCCGGGTGCCCCAGGCCAACATTTCTTCGATAGCTTCGCACATCGCTTTCCGCGGCAACCCCGCGAAGTCGAAACTGCCGGCTTTGACCAGCTGCTCGACAACTTTGCGATTGATTTTTTTCA
The DNA here is from genome assembly GCA_964423555.1 of uncultured Holophagae bacterium. GTDB lineage: Bacteria > Acidobacteriota > Holophagae > Acanthopleuribacterales > Acanthopleuribacteraceae > CAYRFM01. Next base: position 29,921 of record CAYRFM010000029.1, read on the forward strand.
GCTCGACGCGCTCGAAGAAGGCGCTAAAGGACTCCAGATTCTGGCGCTCTTCGCTGTTCATGATCGATTCCAGTGCAGTTTCGCCTAAACCCTTGATACCAGCCAGAGCAAAGCGAATCGCATTGTTGCCCTCTGGCGAGAAGCGCTCGCGCGCCAATCGAATGTCCGGCGGCAACATGCGTATCCCCTTCTGTCGGCACTTTTCGACGTAGTTCACCACCTTATCAGTGTTGTCTTTATCGAGGGTCAGCAGTGCGGCCATGAACTGAACCGGGTAGTTGGCTTTGAGGAAAGCGGTCTGATAGGAGATCAGCGAGTAGGCCGCCGAGTGCGACTTATTGAAACCGTATTTGGCGAATTCGGCCATTTTATCGAATATCGCAGCGCATTTGTCCTCGGGGTAGCCATTGCGCTTGGCCCCCTCAAGAAACTCCATCTTCTTCTGAATCATGATCGATTCTTTCTTTTTACCCATGGCGCGGCGCAGCAAGTCTGCTTCGGCCAGTGAGAAACCGCCGATCATCTGGGCGATCCGCATGACCTGCTCCTGGTAAAGGATCACGCCGTAGGTCTCGTCGAGGACATCTTCAAGCTCGGGGAGGTCGTACTGAACCTTAGCTCCGTGCGCGCCATTAATAAAAACGTCGACCATGCCAGAACCCAGAGGCCCTGGCCGATAGAGCGCGTTAAGCGCGATGAAGTCCTCGAAGCGCTTCGGACCCAGCTTGATTAACAGGTTTTTCATGCCATCAGATTCAAACTGGAAGACACCATCCGTCTCGCCGCGGCAAAACAGTTCGTAGGTTTTTTTGTCGTCAAAAGAGGTGATGGCATTCAAATCAACGTCGAGATCAAGCGTCTCCTTAATGATCTTTAAGGTGATATCGATGACCGTCAAGGTTTTTAAGCCAAGGAAGTCCATCTTCAACAGGCCAATTTGTTCGGCCTCATCCTTGGCGTACTGGACGGATATCGTGCCCTTCTTGGCATCCTTATAAATGGGAGCCCAACCTGTGACATCGCCAGGCGCGATGATAACACCCGCGGCATGCACGCCGGTATTGCGGCTAAGTCCTTCGAGCTTGATGCTGATGTCGATCAACTCGCGGACGCGCTCGTCCGTATTGTAGAGGTCTTTGAAGTCGGCGGCGCTCTCGAGCGCCTTGGGCAGCGTGATACCCAAGTCATCTGGGATCAGCTTGGTGATACGGTTCGTCTCAACCGGCGAGAAACTCAAGGTCCGGCCGACGTCCTTGACCACAAGTTTGGCCTTCATCGCACCATAAGTGACGATCTGGCAGACGTTCTCGCGGCCATACTTTTCAGTTACATAGTCGATAACCTCGCCCCGCCGATATTGGCAGAAATCGATATCGACGTCAGGCATGGAAATCCGCTCTTTGTTGAGGAAGCGCTCGAACAGCAGGTCGTATTGCAGGGGATCGAGGTCTGTTATTTCCAAACAATATGCCACCAGTGAGCCCGCGGCGCTACCACGCCCTGGGCCGACCGGTACCCCCATCTCCTTGGCCTTTCTGATGAAGTCCCAAGTGATAAGGAAGTAACCTGGGAATCCCATGAAGTTGATGACCTCGATTTCCATCTTGAGGCGTTCTTCATAAACATCCCATCCATAGCGCAATTTGCCATCGTTTTGCAGCTTGTTCAGTACCAATTCGCGTCGTTTGACAAAGCCATCGCGAGCAACGCGTTCCAGGTACGTCTGCAGACTATAACCTTCGGGCGTATCGAATTCTGGGAGCTGGTATTGGGTCTTTAGCTCGAATTCGACCATATCAGCGATCACCAGGGTGTTGTCGCATGCTTCCTGAAGGTCGGGAAAGAGCGCGTACATTTCATCGCCGGTCTTGAAATAGAACTGTCCCCCTTTGGGAAAACGCCAACGCTTATCATCGTTTTTCTGGCTATTGGTCTGAATACAGATCAGGACGTCGTGGTACTTCCAATCCACTTGGTTGGTGTAGTGACAATCATTGGTGGCTACCACACGTACACCAAGCTCCCTAGCTAAGGAAATCAGCTTCGGCAGCAGCATTTGATTCTTTTCTGTGCCGTGGTTTTGGAGCTCTATGAAGAAGTTTTCCACGCCATAGGTGTCCCGGAGCCAGATGGCAGCTTCCCGGGCCTTTTGGTCTTGGCCTTGCAGGAACATCTGGGGAATCTCGCCGCCCATACAGGCCGTTAGACAGATCAGCCCTTCGCTGTAGCGCTCCAGCAAGCTCCGATCGACTCTTGGCTTATTTTGAAACCCCTTGGTATAACCTGCAGAAACCAGCTTACAAAGATTTTGGTAGCCCGTCTGGTTTTTGACAAGGAGAACCAGGTGATGACTCTCTTTGATCGGCCGCTTTTCCTGGGCAATCTTACTAGGCGGGCTGTCCAAGGGTGTTGTTGCCACATAGACCTCACAACCCAGAATGCCCTTGATCCCAGCGGCCTTGCATGCGTTGTGAAAGACAATGGCGCCGAACATGTTACCGTGATCGGTCAAAGCAAGCGCAGGCATCTGGTATTCAACTGCCTTGGCCACCAGCTCTTTGATGCGACTAAAACCGTCGAGCATCGAGAATTCGGAATGGACATGAAGGTGAACGAACGGCTTCATGAAGGCTCCGGAGTTTGAAACTTACTCGGAAATAAGACCCAAGTCACGATGAGTTAAAAACTTTTCCCCATCGCGCCACTTTTCCTCAACCTTGATGTACAGCTCTAACTCAACACTCTTTTGTAGAAGCTTAGATATCTCTCGCTTGGCATTGGTACGGATTTTTGAAATCATGGTGCCACCCGTACCAAGCAAGATTTTGCGCTGACTCGCCCGTTCCGCCCAGAGAATTGCAGAGATGGTCGCGGAAGCATCGTCCTCTTCAAAGCTTTCGATGGTGACTGCAACAGCGTGAGGCAACTCCTCGCGGGTATAGTGCAACACTTTTTCGCGAATAATTTCGGCAGACATGAAGCGAACAGTCTGATCTGTGACGGTGTCTTCATCGAAGCGATATTCACCCTCAGGCAGAAGGCCCGCTAACAGCGCCATAAGCCGGTCGATATTCTCCCCGGACTTGGCAGAGATCGGGACAATTTCTATGGGTTTGAACTGTTCGTACAACGTCTGAACTTTTTCGATCATTTTGGCTCTGTTGACAAGGTCTATTTTATTCAAAACAAGAATGACGGGCACTTCTCGACCGGCCAAGTACTCAGAGACGTAACGGTCACCTGATCCAGAGGGCACGCTCAGATCGATGAAATGCAGAATCGCATCGGCATCGTCGAGCCCCTGATTGACTGCTCGCATCATCATCCGGTTCATCTTAAACTCGGGCTTATGGATGCCAGGAAGGTCAAGAAAGCCGATCTGGAAACCGTCCCCATGGTATACGCCAAGAATCCGATTGCGCGTTGTCTGTGGTTTATCTGAGACGATTGCGATTTTCTCGCCCAACACCTGGTTGAGGAAGGATGATTTTCCAGCATTCGGCCGGCCGGCCAACGCGATAAACCCACATTTCTTTGTCAACACCACACCCCTTTCCAGTGACCTCTCGAAGCAACCGCATCATGGCTCATCATAGCCCTTTCCTTCACTTCGGGCAAGCGGGCACTACCAGTCGATCGCCGTTGCGACGCTGGCCGTACCAGACCAAAGGAGAAAGCGGAGAGCTTGACTCAGGCGTGCCATGAAATGGGGATGACCTGAGTCATCGTCGCCTCCTGTGGCTCGTTTGGTGCTCTGTCATACAGAGAATCCTGGCCTATAAGCACCGTCTGAAACGGCTTATCCGATGTCCATGATTTAATTTTCATAGGTTCCACCATTTTGATTGCTTACGTTAAAGCGAGGAATATTCCTGCTTTTCCCTCGCAGATATTTGACGAGTGAAATGCATGTTGTTATACTGAGTGCTGTTTAGGTCTTTAGAGAGGGCATATTCTACAGTCCATCAATTCATCGATCAAATAGCATGGTCAAAACCTAGGATAGGGGGTTAATGTACCGTGATAGACCAAAGAAGCAGAGCAGACAAGGTGTTTGAGTCAGACGAGATGATGCTTCGCAACATCAACCCTGACTGGACATCGGAACAGTTGTTGAGCATGGACGGAATCTTCTACCTGAAGGACGTGGTTGGCAAGCTACAACTGACTCCAGAGGATTGCAAAAAACGAGCTTGTGACCTAGAGACAGAAGGTAAATCCGCATGGGAAGAGATGGGCCTTCGCAAAGCCTGGACGCACTGGATCGTCCGAATGAAAAGGTTTCGCGAGTACATCAACAATAACACCATGCCCAGGATTCGCCAGGTGGAAGACTCTTGGGACGGCAATACCTTGCTGGCCCAGAAAGGTCAGTTCTATCTGACCGAAGTATGTGAAAAAATTCCTTTCTCTGCTCACCAGATCCGCCATCAGGCAAGGCTCAACAAGCGTAGCAAGGAGGATTTTGGCGTCTGGAAGGATCAAGGCTACAAGACCTACATCGTTGAGATGGAAGTTTTTTCGAAATGGATTCGCTCCATTTGGTCCGTGGCCCTGAACGAGTGACCGCGAAACCAGGGTGAACTAGCAAAAAAGTTTGGATGGAGCATCATCTGACTCCCCAACGCCCAAATGCCTTCGAATGCATTTGGGCGTCGCTTCGCTCAATGCAGCCGAAAGCTTCGCTTGAAGTTCAAACGCCCTTCCTGGACGATGCCATTGAGTACGTTTCGAACCCTTGGGATGGGCCATTGAATTGCTTTGCCCAGTTGCTCCACGTCCAGTTCGAACCACTCGCCTTCCCTGTACCGCTCCTCCAAATACTTGAGGAGCCAGTCTCGCTCTTTGCGATCGAGCGCGTCTAGCGGACTGGTTCGCACCTCGACAAAAACCTGACGAGCGGCGACTTCCGGCAAGAAAGTCTGCTTTATATCCTGATGGTCGTGGCTATAGAGATAATCTTTTCCATGACCCAATTGCTCGGCTCCTTTGTAATGTGCGTCGCGTAAATGCAAGGGTATCGGCTCTAGCGGACGTGATTTCAGATAGCCACTCGCCGCCTCGATCGAACTGATCGCCTCATTTGATTTCGGAGCCCTGGCCACATACAGAGTCGCTTGCGCCAAAGGGATGCGAGCTTCGGGCAATCCAAGCATCTCGACCGCACGAAAAGCGTCCGCGGCAACCTGTAGGGCTGTCGGATCGGCATTGCCGACATCCTCGCTGGCCGTGACCAGTAGGCGCCGGGCAATGAACCTGGGGTCTTCCCCCGTTTCGAGGAACCGAGCAAGATAGTAAACAGCCGCATTGGCGTCAGAGCCCCTCAATGACTTCTGGAAGGCGCTGGCCAAATCATAATGATTGTCACCACGGCGATCGCCGGCAATATTGGTTTGACCGAGACAAGCGGCTGCCTCGTCGAGTCCGATGGCACGCCCTCGGTGGCGAGCCAGAATTGACGCTCCCTCCAGGACCGAAAGCGCCAACCGCACGTCACCTGCGGATCGGGTCGCGATCCACTGAGCGGCTTCGCTATCGATTTCGACGCCAGTCACCTTGGCAGCGCGAAGAAGCCCTTCGAGCAAGTCTTCGACCGCGAGGGGGTGCAGGCGCACTAACTGCACTCTGCTGCGCAGCGCACCAGTAAGACTGAAATAGGGGTTTTCGGTCGTCGAGCCTGCGAGCACCACTGAACCACCCTCGACAATAGGCAACAGAACATCCTGCTGACTTTTGTTGAGGCGGTGAATCTCGTCAATAAACAGGAGGGTTCGCTTTTCCAGCTGCGCCCATAGCTGTTTCGCCTCCGCCGCCAGGTCGCGAATATCCTTGACCGAAGCGGATGTAGCGTTCAAGCTTCGGCCTTCCCAGCCCAACAAATCGGCCATAAGCCTGCTGAGTGTCGTTTTCCCGCAGCCAGGAGGTCCCCAGAAAACGACGCTGGGCATCTCAGCCTGGTCAATATAGGCCTGCAATAACTGACACACATCCTTTTGCCCTAGCACCTGGTCCAAAGACATGGGGCGCATGCGTTCCGCCAAGGGTTTCGGGGGCAGAGATTCCGGGAATAAACTCATGGTCGACCTCAGGGGGTTTGTGTGCTCAGCGTGCGTGCCAGGCGAAGAAACAGGCAGCTCCGGCTTTCAGGGCAGCCTCGTCAGGGTTGTAGGCGGCTTTGTGGGTATTGGCGCAACGGACCTCGGGCCTGGTCCCCAGGAGAAAGTAGGCACCTGCAACTTCATTGAACTTGGAGGCAGTTAGGATCTTGCATTCGCAAGGCAGGTCGGTCAGAGCGATGCTGAGGAACAAAGCGAGATATAGATGCCACATGAGGACCCTCCGTCGCTCGAGAATGTAGCATTTTTCGCGAGCAGGCACAACGGAACCTAAACCGCTCGTTCCTGGGCAGTCCTTTGGCATGGCCACGACGCGATCCCCGAGGTTTGCAGCAGCGGCTAACTCATTCCGTCAACTTAAAGGTGCCGCGCTCCAACCGTTCCAATTTAGACGTTTTGTTGGCCATGTCGCGGACGACCTGGTCGAGATTTTCAAGACTCTCCTCAGGGAATAGCTTGGCGAAACGATGTTTTATCTGACCCAGGGAAGGAGCCTCGACACCCTCTTGCTTGAGATCTTGAATAGTTTCCAAGACCTGTTTACGTCGGTTCGTACGCGGGACCCAGACGTCGTCGGAAGGCGCCGGGCTCTCATCGGCATCCCGCTGACAACTTTGATGGTCCTGTATTCCGCGGTCTCCTAATTCATGGAGAAGGCTTGCGCAGTTTTCGATAGAGTCTTCTATCGTCGCAGTGAGCCGACCTGAAAAGGCAAATTGAATTTTCATGTTGACTGCTCCAATCAAGTGATACCGAACAGCATCGGCTCAAGACTTGATTATACGCGCGGAGACCAGACGAGCCAACACAAGACACACCATCAATGCTTGCGATCAACGCTCCGCACAAACAAGACACGCCAGTGCCCCATTGCTGAGGTTGCCCACAGTCATTCACACGATCACGACACGCACACGATCACGACACGAAGTGTGCCACATCAAGACACGAGAAAACACACCAAGACGGCATCAAGACTTTTGAGCCACAACACTTTCGAGTCTTGAGATTGCTTCGTTCAGTCGCTGAATTGCCGAGCCCGTCTGATTGGACAAGCCGACACTCTCCCAGAGCGAGCGAGGGCCACCGTCCAACAGTTCGACTTTGAGGCGCAACCCATGACGCGCGAGTATAGGCGCGATTTCATCTCTGCGCTTGGATAGATTTTCCATGGTTCGGTTATAAGCATGCTCACAGACAGCCCTGCGCCCAGAGAAGCTGAAGACGTTGGTGAAAAACATCCGAAAGTCATCGCGTCCTGGCTCGAACAATAACAGATCAGCGTTATAACGACCGCTATAGGATGCAAAACCGATATTCATTCGGGAGTGAATCAGTGTGCGCAAGGTTTGAGAGAGCACACCCGGCATGCCACGGTCCACTAAACGACCACGGCGCAGGTAGCCAGCCTCGACGGAGGAATGAGTATCCACCGGGACGATGGGGTTGATGCAGATGGCGAGATCCGCACCTTCATCAAGGATTGTCGAGGTATGCAAGGTCTTCAGCAGCACGCCATCAAGGTAATCTCGTCCTTCAATTTCTACCGGAGGATAGATACCGGGCATCGCAGTGGAAGCCTGAACTGCGAGCGAAATAGGAATATGGTCTCTGCCAGGCATCCCGAACTTTACAGCGGTGCCGCGGTCCAAATCCGCGGCTACGACGTATAACCGCGTGGATAACTCTCTAAAGTCGTTGGTCCGACCCTTAATCGCAAACATTTTTTCCAAAAAAGTCCGAATGGGCCGATTATCGAAAAGACCCGTAGGCAAAGCACCAGAAAGCTTGGTCAAGGACTTGACGACCGTGCTGTCGGGATCGTTGAAGTAATTCTTGATTGCTTCCCAGGCAAAATGAGGCAGATTGCCGGCTGATCGCACATACTCACGAAAGGCCGGCGAGAGAAACAGTTCCGGTTCAAAGGGATGCTCCCCTGGTTCCGAGCGCACAATCGACCGAACCATTTGAGCGGAAGAAATGCGATTGGCAAGGCAGGCGGCCACAACCGCCCCTGCTGACACCCCTACAAGACTATCAACCTGGGTGAAGTCCAGTCCTTCGATGGCCTCTTCCAGCGCGCGAAGTGTGCCAATCTCATAAATGGCGCCTTGCGGGCCGCCGCCCGCGAGGGCAACACCAAGTGATCGCTTGTCTCGATTCATGGTGGGGCTCCTTAAAGGTAACTCTGCATCCACCCCCGAAGAGAATCAAAGCGGGGCTTGGGTGATGTCGAAACGCGGGCCCTCGCCTTGCCTTCGCTGTCCGATACAGAGGCTGCGAGGACGGATGCAGAGTAATGGGTTCACAACAAGACAAAACAAGACTTACTTGTTGGCCGTCAAGCGTTCAATCGCGTTGGTGAGTGCTTCGACCCTTGCGTTGAGCTGTGAGAGCTCTTCGCGAGTGGGAATATCCATCTTTTGCAGAACAGACACGGTCTTGTCCTTGATGGCGTCTTCGAACCGTGAAAACATCCCGGTCGTTGCTTCAACCGTGCGGTCGTAGACACCCTTGACGGCCTCGACCGGGGGTTTTTCTGCCTTCTCGAAAGCTTCGCCTTTCTCGACCAAGGTCTTGAAAAACTTGGAACCCTCTTCGCCAGCCAGCGTCATTGCGCCCAGGCCTGCAAGCCAAATGTTGTGAGCCATTTGTTTGGCATCTTGCTGAAGATCGTTTAACTTCTCGTTCATGACCAGCTCCTTGTAATGGGCCGTTTGGCCCCAGCTCTTATGCGACGTTTTCGGTCTGGAGGTTTTTCACTTTCTCAGTGAGCAGTTCGACGTTGCGCGTCAGTGCCTGGACCTCGTCACGGGTGGGGATACCGAGCCGACCAAGGGTGCCACTGACAGTTTCCTGCAGACGATCCCCTGCTTTGACGGCAAATTCGCGAACGCGATTGCTGCGAGCCGCAAGAGTCTCGTCGACGGAGGGCGTTTTGAGATTAGCGGACTGGCCTTTTTCGACAAAATGGTCGAATGTGTGCTTGGAGCGCTCCGCTACAGTCACAGCCACACCCAAACCGGCCAGGTAGAATTGTCTGGTGGTCTGGGTCACACCTTGTTTCAGATTAGTCACGATTTTCATGGTCCTACTCCTCGTCACTCCGCATTGGCGGTAGATGCTTGGTCGCCGGCAGTGGCAGGCGCTTTCTTCGATTTAGCCGCAGATTTTCTGGGCGCTTTAGCGGGCACAGGCTGTTTCTCACTTGCGTCGTCGTCTTGAGCACTTGCGTGTTCGGACGCCGCAGCTATTTCTTCCGTTTGCGACTCAGGTGGACGCACCGTTTGGGCCTCAGCTCGCTGGACCGCCACCTCTAATTCTTCGAGACGATTGCGCAGATGGGCCATCTCATCGCGCACAGTGCGCAATGGCACGAGTCGATCGATCGACTTCTTCATGAAATGTTCCATGCCATCTTGAAGCTGACGAACTCGGTGCGTGACGGCACTTTCTCCCGCCCGGATCAAGTCATGGAGTAATTCGGAGGAGAGAAAATCAGACTTTTTCCGTCCTTCCTCACTGATGACTTGAGTCAGGGTTTGGCCCGTCACATCTTCCTGTGTCTTGTTGTCGATGACTTGAATCTCTTGGCCTTCGCGGACGAACTCCGCGATGTCCTCGAGCAGAATGTAGCGACTCTCCAGTGTGTCGTAGAGTTTGCGACTACCGTACCTTTTAATCACCCGAGTCATGTGTTGCTCCTTCCTCTCGCGACTGTAGCCTAAACAGCCCGGTCGCGGCGTTTCTGAATCAAATATAACGCGGCGCGGCATGAACGTCAAGCATTTTTTGACGCATTGCGTCATAAAATATCTAACCATCTGGTTTTTCAGCACAAAGGACAGTGCGAAAGCTAGCTGGCGGCACCTTGACCTCAAGATCATGTTGCCCTGCGGCGTAATCCGAACGATTCTGTTCTGAGCTGAATGTGTCCTCATGCTATTCTTAAGCTCTTGATTGTATCTAATGCCCAAGGAGACGCCATGCCCTCGACCAGTGCTAAGACCTCTCTAGAAGCTATGGATCGCGCGCTTGACCAGCTCGCGAGCGCGCGTAAGCGATGGGCCGAAACCACACTCGACCTCCGTATCGATCTTTTGCGCAAGGTCAAAACAGGCTTGGCCTCGGTGGCCGACGAGTGGGTCCGTTTGTCCCTGCAGCATAAGGGCGGTGCATTTGAGCAAGCTAGTCAAGCGCAAGAATGGCTAGCCGGTCCCTATGTGGTCATGCGAAATATCAACCTATTGATGCGCACGCTCGCGCAGATCAGAACCTACGGTCGGCCCCAATTGCCAGGGGCCCTTGGTCGCACACGATTTGGCCGCCTCGCCGTGCCAGTGTTTCCAACCGATTGGCGCGACCGACTGTTGTTTATGGGGACCCGTGCTGAGGTTCGCCTTCGCGAGGAGGTCGACGAAAGAGCATTTCATGAGCACCTAGGTAACATTAATAGAGCTGGAATGGCAGAGGTAAAAACCTGCCTTGTCCTCGGCGGCGGCAACGTCTCCTCGATTGGCCCGATGGACTGCCTTTACAAGATATTCAACGAAGGCAGGCTCTGCATGCTGAAAATGCATCCCGTGAACAGCTACCTGGGCCCCCTCCTCAGCCAGGCGTTCGCGCCGTTGATCGAGTATGGATGCATGGCGATTGTGTACGGCGATGCACCGGAGGGCAGCTACCTCTGTAACCACCCTCTTATCGAAGAAATCCATATCACTGGCTCCGACAAGACCCATGATTTGATCGTTTTTGGCTCGGATGTGGCGGCTCAGAAGCTTGCCCGAACGCCGCTACTCAACAAGCCCATCACCTCCGAACTAGGCAATGTCAGCCCGGTCATCATCGTGCCAGGTCAATGGAGCGAGTCGGACCTCGAATACCATGCCATCAACCTTGCCTCGTCCTTGGTGAACAATGCAGGATTCAACTGCAATGCCAGCAGAGTGATCGTGACCCAGCGAGCGTGGCCTCAGCGAGAAAAGCTCCTGGAGAAACTCCGTCATGCTCTTCAGAGGATTCCTTGCAAAAGGGCATATTACCCAGGTGCTAAGGTTCGTTTTTCATCATTCGTCAAGTGCCACCCCGAAGCCGAACTATTTGGAGAGCCAACTGATGAGCAACTGCCCTGGGTGTTTATTTCTGGACTTGACCCGACCAACAGCAATGAAATTTGCTTTCAAACAGAAGCCTTCTGCGGGGTGTTTGGAGAAGTACCACTCGAAGCTTCATCTCCAGATGACTTTTTAGCAGCGGCGACCGAATTCGCCAACGAGCGGTTGTGGGGCACGCTGAACGCCACCTTGATCATTCATCCGAAGACCCAGCGTGACCCCAACACCCAGGCTGCCTTTGAACAAGCGATTGAGAGGTTGCGGTATGGAACTGTCTCTATCAATTTATGGGCTGCTGTGGGATATGCCCTGTGCAGCACCAGTTGGGGCGCATATCCAGGACACGACCTTTTTGATATTCGTTCGGGGCTAGACGTCGTTCACAACACCTATATGTTGGAGCGCATCGAAAAGAGTGTGATCTATGGCCCATTTAGACAGCGCCCCATCCCCGCCTATTTTGCGACCCATCGTCGTGCAGGGAACCTGGCCCGCAACCTTTTTGATTTCGAGGCGACACATCAACCATCAAGCCTTTTCAAGACACTGATGCAGGCCTTTGGTTAACCAAGACATTCAAGATATACAGAGGTTCTTATGCCATTCTTGATTCAACCCCAGCGCGATGCCTTCGAGGTTCCCAGGGATATCACGTATCTCAACTGTGCCTATATGTCACCCCAAGCGCGAGCTGTTCGCGCCGCCGGCTTGGATGCGGTTGGACTGAAGGCTCAGCCCTGGAACCTGAAGCCAGCCGATTTTTTCACTACATCCAATCGATTGCGTGAACTTTTTTCCCGCCTGCTCGGCTGCCAGAGTCGAGATGTCGCATTAGTTCCTTCGGTAAGCTATGGCATCGGCGTCGCAGCGGCAAACATACCCTTCGCACGAGGACAGAAGATTATTGTATTGCAGGACCAATTCCCCTCCAATGTCTACCCTTGGATGCATTTGGCGGAGCAGCGCCATGGAAGAATATCGACGATCCCCCGCCCTCTCGATGGCGATTGGACAAGCCGAATTCTTGAGGACATGGACACGTCTACGGGAATCGTCGCCTTGCCCGCCTGTCATTGGACTGATGGCAGTCTGGTGGACTTGGTCGCCATTGGTGAACAGTGCCAAGTTAGGGGTATTCCCCTTGTGATCGACGCTACCCAATCTTTGGGTGCGATGCCCATCGATATGAGCAAGGTCAAACCCGCATTCTTAGTCACCGCCGGTTATAAATGGCTCTTAGGGCCGTATAGCTTGGGGTACTTGTATGTGGACCCGGCTTATCAGGCGGGCATGCCATTGGAACAAAATTGGATTACCCGCGAGGGCAGTGAAAATTTCGCGGGCTTGGTCAATTACACGGAGCACTTGTGCGAAGGCGCTGCGCGCTACGATGTGGGTGAACGAAGCAATTTCGCACTCGTACCGATGGCGATCAAAGCGCTCGAGCTATTGCTCGATTGGGGGGTCGAAAACATAGCCCATACACTGGGAACATACAACCAAGAAATTGCTGTGGCGGTTGAAGCATTGGGCGTAATTGTACCGCCGCGAAAGTATGCTGCTCCGCACCTGATGGGATTGCGTTTCCCCAAAGGATTGCCGCCCAACCTCGCCAACGCCCTGGCGTCGCACCATATATACGTAAGTGTTCGCGGTGATGCGATTCGCGTTGCACCCCATCTTTATAACGATGAGTGGGACCGTGAGCGATTTCTCGAAAGTCTGCGGAAAGCCCTTGTCTAGTTGCGTCAAGAATCACCCAGGTCGTTGCCCAATTGCGCTTCCTTGACTCTTTGCCGAGCTTCAGACTCAGACCGCGACCAGTAGATTTGTTCCCTGTTGACAAAGTTCATCCGAGCGGCTCGATCTGGATAAGCACCCATGACCAAGTCATGAAGTTCTTGGCAGCAGATGCGGTAATTTGGGTGACCCTGCGGCGCTGTCCGCAACTCTAACATATGCATCAAGGCACGATCGTTCATCCCTAAAAACCATCGGACCCTGTGGCCCTGCAAGACAGCATACTCTCGCAACGCTGGGCAGTGCGTTTCGAGTTGCTGGAACAGATGTTCGGCATGAGCCACCGTTTCCCGGGCCACGTCTCCTAGACCCGCCGCATCTAATTCATCGGGAAAAACAAAACCCAAGTCAGGAACCAACGCCTGTATTTGAATGGTTCCCATGCGATGGCGCATGAGGTCTTTGTACACGGCCCATTCTGTGACCAAATCGAAATGGTAAGGATAGCCAAACTCAAGACCACGCTCCGGTCGATCCCGTCGTGTCTGGCGCTGTCCGTAATAGGCGTCGAAAAGCTCTGTGATGACTTCTACCGGCAGCATCCGAATGCGGTCGCGCAATTGAACGAAGGAGCCGCGGACATATGGAAAAACAATGGAGGCGAGCATTCCCAAACTTTGTTCTTGCCGCAATGCTTGTCCCAACCCATGCGGGCCCCCGCCCCATTGCGTCTGCAGCTGGAAAATGAAGTCGGTATCCGGTTCGATGAGATAGGTGACGCAGCGATCTGCCGCAGCTAGGTCGCTGAAATATTTCTTTGCAAGTGCCTGCATCTGACCATGATTGGCGACCAGGTAATCCAAACGACGGGCTCGTTTGACATAATGAGGGATAACTTTAGACAGTTCATGGAAGGCCTCATTGCCAAGCCGTTGAACTTCGGGCAAGGGGGACGAAAGCATCTTTGAGATAAGATGTTGAAAGAAGCGGCCATTGCCAAACAGACCCACATTGGCACGCGTGGCCAAAGGCAAGAACGCACGCAGGATATCGCATGCTTTGGTTTTGATGTCCATCTGCCAGGTGCGATGAAAGGCAGCTTCTGCCTTCGCATCGGGCATGTCCTGCAAGCGGGAGCCATGAGCGCCGATGTCATACATCGCCGTCTCAATGGGCTTTTGACGGACTAAGTAGTCGTACAAGGGCCCCCACATGCTTGCATACCCGTCGAAGATACGGTCCATAGCGCCGCGATAAGTCTCGAGCAATGATTCCGGCAAAGCATCGGGAACATTGTACTGGTATCCTGTCTCGCTATCTTTAAAGTCATAGCGGATGTAGCGAGTCGACTGCTCTATCGGCGAACCGCCAATACGGCGATGCTCGATGGTTTTCGTGGCCAACAGGGAAATTTGTTCAAACGAGAGGTGGGCGCCCTCCAACTCCCCGACGGAGTCATCACCATAGGCAATCAAGACGCGCTCGATCAAGGAAGCAGCTTTATTGAGCTTAAGCTTATCTTCCACAATGAACTCGCGCAACAATGTCTCTCGGAGCCCGGTTTCGGCACGGCTGTACCTGGCCATGACCGCCCCGACGATGCCATGCAGGTTCTGGATGGCGAACACTTGGCCATCGGTGTTGGTAACGTATTGAGCCAATAAGTCTTTCGCTTCCACGCTGCGCTCCGAGGATGAATTCGGCAAGCCTAGGGCCTGATGGGATTCTCATCATAGCAAAGCTGATCATGGATCGAACAAGATTCTTGTCCAACCACGCTATTTTGCAGAATGTCGGCATGCCGACATTGGCAGGACGCCTGCCGCAAGCCTCAGGGCCAAGCATTCTGCTTGCGTTACTGGCCAAGGCGGAGCTGTTGCTGGAAAGGACTCGGCTTGGGAGCGCGATCCGTGGTGGCTTATGCCCACGTCTGATCTATCGTTACCTAAGCGGATTCCCTTGACGGGATCCTACCGCAGTGCCAAGAAAGACGGGAGCCATGGCAATTGGGCCGAACCCATCTGGGTTACGATTTTCATGGTCCGTTGACTCACTCCCCTGCTAGAATGAAATATTCTCTAGCTGGGTGCAACGACTTTGGAACCTCAATGGCATCAGGACATCAATTCAAAAGGAATACAGCCTAAACATATGCCCCATTTTGAGGTGGCTGGGGCGCAAATGGATTGGGAGTATCGAAAGCGCGCCACTCAGATCGCCGTCTCGGTAGCCGGTATCGTGACTGTGGTGGCGATCGCGTTCACTTTAGTGCTGATGCTACCCCAGGCCAACAAAGCAAAAAAAACAACATTCGGACAAATGCAGCGCTCAAACACACCCGTTATTGAAAAGCACCGCAACAAGGTGCTTTTGCGCATCCACAGCATGAATCGGGAAACAGAAGTTCGCGGCCAGTTTTTCCTGCAGAATAAGGCACGCGATGGATTCAGTTTTGTCCTGATTGATTTGACGATTACGAATAAGTCCGGTGTACGCTTCCCTGTCAACCCCTTTGATTTTCGTCTATACAATAAGGACGGCAGTCAATATCGAGCGGCCCTTGCCACTAAAAGCCATCCAGAAGGGATCGAGGGAAAAAGTTTGTCACCGAACGCGAGCCTAAGGGGTATCCTGGTTTTCCAGGTTCCACAATCAGCTCGACCTGACAGCCTAGAGTTGATGGGCGCGAGTGATGCGATCGCGACGGTTCAATTATAGCGCTCAGTGACATTTCTTGGCGTCAAGGCAAAGATTTGCGCAAAAAAATGTCACTTCTTGACCTACATCACAGAAACATGGGCAGTCTACGATTGACGCCCTGATCATCCGAAATCCCTTGCAACGGAAGAGTTCCTTGAGAAACCCTGGCAAGATTGGGTGGTTCAGACTTCGGCATGAATTAGTTTGGCTAAAAAATTGCTCATGGCCCCACAAGGAGTCGTATATCTCCTCATATTTAGCCAAAGAGTTTGGTGTACCGACATGAAAGAACGCAGATCCGCCAGACGAGTACCTGCCCAAACCCTGGTTTCCTACAGTGTCACAGAGGACGGTCAATCAGTTTCAAATGAAGCAATGGCCAAGTCGCTGGATCTCAGTTCCAATGGAGTTCACCTGGCCTTGACACAGGAACTTTCGACAGGCGACCGGCTCCACTTGACCATGGGTCATGGAGAAAATATGATTGAACTCGAGGGGCAAGCCATGTGGGCGCGGGGCGATGATGCCTTATTCGAAGTAGGGCTGCAGGTTGAGAACCCTCCGCAGGCTTATACGCAATTCATTGAAACCTTGCCGGAGTCCTGATCACGGGGTCAGCCAGAGCCCTGCCGAAATGGTCCCGCGGGCGATGTAGCCTAAAATGCTACCTTTTGCTGGCCGGTGTGCAATTAAGTGGGCATGACGATACCTTCAGGACATGAGATCCTGCTTCTAAGCTCGTTGTGCGGATAAATTCAGGTCACATTGGCGGCGGATCTTCGCAGAGGCCAGTAAAATCAACCCGAACACGTGTTTTTCATTCAAGACAGGGGCAAGTTCACTTGGACTGGGTGATTTGAAAAATGCCAAGGGGCATGTTCACATGAGATGACCGCTTTGAAAAGCAAGAGGCGAGCAAAAACAACCCAACAGGGCATGTAGCTTTTTTTCGAGGGGCTAGTTCACCTGAGCGGGTGTCCGCGATTTTTGACGCCGGGGTCGCAACAACGCGACAGCCCTGCCCAAAAAATTCGCGTGGGCAAGTTCACCTGAACAGCCAGGCTAAAAAAAAATTCGTGGCTAAGTTCACCTCGCGCACCCGCTTCGCATTTTTCAAACAGGCAAGATGATCTGGACAGCCCCCTCGAAAATGCGCGGCAGGCATCGCTACAACCTTACCACCCGCGTCTTAAAATTTTTTCGGCCGCAAGCATCCAAGCCCACGCCGTTTTAAAAGCGGCACGCGTGGCGCCAGCCGCCTTGGTGAGGTTAACCTGACAAAGTCGTGCTAGCCAATTCCCGAAACGCTGAACATATCAGATGGGTCTAACGGTAGGAGAATTCTGAAAGTAGTTTGCTCCAAGGGCGTCGACTCAACTTGAATTTTTCCACCATGTTCCTGGACAACAATGTCGTAGCAAACACTCAATCCTAGGCCAATGTTCCCACTTCCTGCTGACTTGGTCGTGAAAAAGGGATTGAAGATTCGCTCTCGATGCTCGGTGGCAATGCCTTCCCCATTGTCTGCCATCACGATCTCCAGCCAACCTTCTAGCCTTTGGGTCGCAACCGTAAAGCTGGGTTTGAAATCCGGGTCCCGATCTAACCGGAATTGGAGTGACTCAAACGCGTTTGTACTCAAATTGAGGATGACGCGGCTCAGGCTTTGGCTCATTACTGGAATCTTGCGCACATCGGCGCCAAGGCACCAATTAAATTGCACATCCAGCGTGGACCCCTTGGCGCGCAGGCTGTTGTATGCCAATTCGACAAACTCGGTAATGAGATCATTGATGTCCGTTGGCTGGAGTTTTCCAGAGTCACTCCGAGACAGGCTCATCATCGACTGAACAATCCGGTTCGCCCGGGTACCATGCTGGCGAATTAGATCCGCATTTTGCACCAGATCTGCGAGGGTTTCGTCAAGGAATGCCCAGGTATCCCGATCAATTTGCCCCTGAAGAGGGTCGAATCGTTCACGAAACTCTTTGAACAGTTCGATCGAAACACCAGCAAAGTTATTGACGAAATTTAAGGGGTTCTTGAGTTCGTGGGCGATTCCGGCAGCCAAAATCCCTGTAGAGGCCATTTTTTCTTGCAGGATAAGTTGGTTTTGTGTTCGCAAAATTTCGGAGTTTTTTTCTTCTAATTCGATCGTTCGTTCCCGAATGCGTTGCTCGAGGTTGCGCTGGTGTTCTTCGATTTGCTCGCGCATTTCATAGGACTCTAAGGCGCGGGCCACAGTGAGCAAGAGGTCTTCCCTGTCGAAGGGCTTGACAACGAATTTGTAGATCTGGGCCTTGTTCACTGAGTCAAGAATGGCGGACACATCCGTGTAGCCCGTGAGGATGATCCTGATGGTCCGAGGCATAATCGGTATCAAACGACAGAACAAATCGGTACCGGATAACCGGGGCATTCGCTGGTCGCTGATGATGCAGCTGACCGTGTTGGGCGGGATTTTCTGGGTGAGGATCTCGAACGCCTCTAGACCATCATGGGCCTCAATCAGCTTGTATTTATCAGCGAACATCGAAGACAAAGTCGAAAGATTGGACGGTTCATCGTCCACGACCATAATGGTGTGCTTTTTTTCTGTCCGCTCACTTTCTTGAATTCGGTCAAATTTTTTCTTGCTGAACAACCCCATGATTCATCCCCGAGGCAAACGCGAGTACCCTCAAGAGCCCAACCCCAACATCCTCTTGATTGCATGATACATCACCGACACTGACGGCAAAAAGCCGAATCTGCACACAATCGGAAAATCGGGTGACTCCGTATCAAAATCCTACCTCAAAGGGCACCAACACGGAAGATCAATTTTATGGCATTGCTCAAATTAGCAGATATTCTGCTTTTGGACCCCCCTGATGAACTCAAGCAGACGCTCCGACGAAGGCCCTCTAAACACAAAGCCCCTACCGCGCCTTGGCACGGTAGGGGGTATTAAGGACTTGGAATCGACTGCTAACGGCGAATGATGTTTCCTTCTGGTAAGACGACAAACTTGTCAGGCATCAACTGATCTGCTTGACGCAAGGAGAATTCCAGCTTCCCCTCAGCATTCTCAATAAGCGCATCGACTCCTGCAAAACCGTGACAGGACAAGTTTTGGAGCCACAACAATTCGCCCGACTTCGTGACTCTGGCGATGAAACCGTCAGCAAGCCCTTTCGCCTGAGGTAGTGCTTCTAAGTCACCGGTGTAGCTGCCAGCCAAAACCAGATCGCCGTTCTCACAGACGAGAACGCTTTGAAGGCGATCGTCACCACTGCCATAGAGTTGGTCAACCCAAAGGATATGGCCATCGTGGTCAGTTCTACCGACAAAAACTTCGTTTGTCTCGCAGGTAAGAGCGTCCGCACCAAGCACCAGGGTGCCGCGAAATACGCCCACTAACCAAGAGCCACGCGTATCACGAATTCGATGGTACTCTAGCGAAAGATCCTTACCGCGACCCAGGCTGTCAGGATGTTGGTCACGTTTTCCGCCACCACCACCAGTCCCCGTTGAGCCCTCATCGGTACCGTCGCCAATATCCAGATTTTCAAGTTGGCCTTCGTCTGCGGTTTCACTGGCCCCTTCACGAGAGGCGGGATCGGGAGAGCCGCCCACGGGCATTGGGGCCGGAGGCGTTTGTCCATTACCACTGCCAGTGCTGCCCTCATCCGTACCGTCGCCAATGTCAAGATTCGAGCCCTCAGTCGTTTCACCCGCTACCGTTCCGGTGCCCGTAGGGTCGGAACCGGTGCTGCCTTCATCTGTGCCATCGCCAATTTCCAGGGCGGCGGGGATTAGCGGTGCAGGCGGAGGGGTTTGACCCGTGCCTCCGGTACTACCTTCATCAGTGCCGTCGCCAATATCAAGGGGCACAGAGGTGGGTTGTGGAGGTGGCGGGGTTTGACCCGTGCTGCCGGTGCTACCTTCGTCCGTACCATCGCCAATTTCCAAGGAGTTGGCTACGGCATAGTGCATGGTGACCGTGCCATCCCAAATACGCACAGAAGTGCGGTTTCCATGATTGTTGATTGCGAACGAATAACTGCAAAGTACCAACGAAAGAGACAAGGTAAAGATGAGCGTGCAGACAGAGCACGGCCCTTTGCTGCGATGAACGAACATTATCATACTCCTACAATTTTTGTGTTCACCGAGCCGGACAATTTATGCAGACAGAGCAATCCCTAGTACCGATAAATTGAATTCAATTCATGCCTCGAGATAATGGAGTTTACCTCAACACGAGATATGATCAACTCTATCCATTTTTGGGTTTAAATTGTCAATAATGGCTCGTAAAGGCAGAGCTATCGCTACTCAGCTAACCCCCTGGGCAAGGAAAGCGCAATTAGTTCTAAAACCTAGAGACACTCGATTACGGCATGAGTGGATTAAATCCCAATTCAAGCGCCCTATGTTTTACCTTCACTTAACACATGTGAAAAAATCAGCAAAAATGGTCCAAGAAAGTTCGAGAATCTAGGTATCTGATCCCAGACATGACCTATTCAACTTGATGGAGATACAAATGGCGCGTATGTCCCATACAAGCCGCAAATGCTTCCCGTCAAACAACTTCTTCGTCGTTGCTTAACTGAGCACTTGACAGGAGGGCCGCGTGGGGAGGCTCATATCGAGCAGACGGCGTTCCACAGAAGCTCCGAACTTTGCTGCAGTCAACGGGTTCGCCCTGCCTTGCTTGTTTGTCCAGAAAGGATCTGGCGACACTTTTCCAAGGCGTCTTGTTCGTAAGGCATCAGCGGGCGCGACTGAAGGTTTTGCAACAGCCGTTGCGCATCCTCGCGTCGCCCCTCAAGTATCAATGCTTCGAGTTCGTTTATGTCTGTCGCATTTAGCTTGTCTATAGGAATAGTTCTTCTGTCATAGTGGTCACGAATTCTTTCAATTACCAATAATGCGCGCCCACTCTCTCCTGCTTTATTATAAGCATCCGCTAAGTTTATCAAGGTGGGCAAGGTATGTTGGTCATACCCAAACAGCGCAAGTTTACGTTCAGACAAGTCCAAGTATAAACCAACTACCTCATCGAGGCTTAGCTCACCCAATTTATTTCTGACGAGAATATAGTTATGATATGAAGCAAAGGTATCGATGTTGTCACCAAATATTTTTTCTCTATTCTGAAACGACAAAATCACATAAGGTCTTGCCTCATCAAATCTTCCCAGTTTGATCAGTGCCCAACCGACTCCGTGTGCTGCAGAATAGGTGTCAGAATCAGATACGGCACTTGATTTTCGTAGATTGTACACCTCACTAAATAATTGATAGGCTTTTTTCGGGTCACTGTTCAATAGCAGGTTGGCATAATTGATCTTGCCTGCCAAGCAATCAGGGGAATTGTCATGGCAGTCCCGCAACAGCTTCTCGTACTCTACTGCCGCCGCATCTTGTTTCTTGGAGTTTTTCAGAGCATCTGCAATGCCTCGTCTAACCCTGATGGCATCGGTTGAGCTGGAGCCACGTAGCTCGGCCCAGCGCAACAATTCGTATAAATCGTCTATAGCCTTTTCAGGTGCGTTATTTTGTACCATGGCATAGGCTCGCTCAAGCTTTGCCTGACGCCATTCATTTTCCATCCCTGGTTTTCCTTCGCTGATCGCAATGGCTCTATCGAACTTGGAAATGGCCTCATCAAATTGTCTCCATGCAGCAAGGCTCTCCCCCAAACTTGTAAACATCTGAGCTTTATCCTTGTCGTTCTCCATTTTTTCTTCTATTTGCTTTTCCGCCTCCAGAAAAAATGAACCGATATAATCTTTGCGGTCATTCCTAGGATTAGTTGATTTTAACATCTTATCAATCATCGTGCGCATAATCTCGGTGCGACGCCGATTCTTAAGACCTTCATTATGGAGATAAAGGAAGGCAATTAGTAAAATCGAAGCAATGAGCAGTGATGATATTGCCAACGTCATTCGTTTGTCGCGCGTGACCAGCTTGGCCATCTTATAAAGGAATCCAGGAGGATGGGCGCCGACCACGTCACCATTCAAGTAGGCCTGAATGTCTTCGACTAGTGCTTCGACCGAAAGGTACCGATCCCGTGGACTTGGGCGCATGCACTTTGCGACAATAGCATCTAAATCACCCTTCAATTTGCCCACAAGTCGATTTGGTGCGAGCTGACGTAACCGTGCTGCCTCGGCCAACCTGTCTCCGGGAATGTTTTGGGATGGCAATGGCAAGGGGTGTCGTTCAAGCAATTCTGATAGTCGGTGCCGATTCTTATAAACCTCCTCGTCAAAAGGTAGACGACCGCAGAGCAACTGGTAGAGCACGACCCCCAAGGCGTAAATGTCGGCCGTTGTATCAGTCTGATCACCATGGAAGCACTCAGGGCTCATGTACGCTGGTGTGCCAAACCCCCTTGCGCCGGTAGTGCTGATGGTGCTCTCTGTGACTTTCTGGGCGATACCAAAGTCAATGATTTTCGGGATGGGCTTTTCCTCATCGGTGTTGACGAGAATATTGGAGGGTTTTAGGTCGCGATGGATCACCCCGCGTCGATGCGCGTGTGATACACCATCGCAAACAAGGACAAACAAATTGAGGCGTGACTCCAGAGAAAGTAAATGGTCGTCGCAATAGCTTAGCAAATCTTCGCCCTCGACGTATTCCATCGTAAAGTAGTGGTAGCCCTCCACCGTCAAACCGGCATCGTACACTTGAGCGACATGTGGATGGGTAAGCAGTGCCAACACCTGTCGCTCATAGTCAAAGCGCTGGAGAAAGTCCTCCTCCCTTGTATTGAGGATCTTAATTGCGACGGTTCGCTCCACTGGCTCGAGTTGCTTGGCGATGTATACAGAGCCCATGCCGCCATGAGCGAGGAGCTTCTCGACGCGATAACCACCCATTATTTCGGGTAAACGATGCTCTTCCGTTTTAGCAATGATCTCGATTGCGCGATCGCGCAGTGACTCTTTCAAAAAATGGGTGGGTTTATCGTCGTAAAAAAGCATCGCCTGGACTTCTTCGAAGAGCTCCAGGTCATTTTTGCACCATTCGCGCAAAGCGTCGATGCGCGCCGAAGGGTCCAGTAGCAATGCGTCCTGAAAGAGTGCGTCAACTTGTTGCCATCGCTCTTGATCCATGCCGTCTCCTGATCATTGAGTGAGACGATTATACAACCAAGCTTTTGCTAGCTGCCACTCCCTTTTTACAGAAGAAACAGAAATCCCCATCACGGTAGCTGTTTCCTCCAAATTTAGCCCGGTAAAAAAGCGCAATTCGACAAGACGTGCCTTTTTACTGTCGAAAGATTCCAACTCCTTTAATGCTTCATCCAGTTTCAACAGGTTTAAGGGTTTCCCATCGATCATATTGATGCCATCGTCAAGGGTAATGCGATTCCCACTTCGCTTTTGGGTCATTCGTTTGCGCACATGCTCAACGAGTATCTGTCGCATGGCACGGGCGGCGACGCCAAAAAAATGCGCTCTATCTGAAAAAACAATTTCCTTGTCAGCAACTAACCTTAAGTAGGCTTCATTGACTAACTCCGTGGTTTGGAGGGCGACATCTCGTTCCCTTCTGAGGTAGGCACTTGCAACTGCCTTTAATTCGTTGTAAACAAGTCCGATGACCTTTTCCCCTGCTTGCTGGTCACCACCACGCCACGCTCTCAAGAGGAGCGTTAAACAAAGCGACTTTTCATTCATATCAATCATTCACCTGGACAATATTAACCGGAGAACATCTCGACCCAAGGGGGTCATGACATTCCAGTTTTGCCTCACTTCAGTAGCGAAGGCGTCATGAGTTGGGGCTTGAGAACTTCGGGTCGACCATATCAACCAAAATTCCCAAGCCTCACGGGTTAGTTCATTTCATTTGATATCCGAGGTAAACCACACATGGTGCGCTGAAGACGTGCTCGCGCGCTCTGCCACTCCCGCTTCACCGTCGCAGGTGACATATCTAGAACGTGAGCGACATCCTCGATGGTCATTCCCCCAAAATACCGCATGATGACAATGGCCGCCTTGAGTCTATCAATAGCAGACAGCTCTTCGATGGCCTGGTTCAAATGCAGGATCTCGTAGTCTTGATTGGCCGCAAAGGAGTCGAGATCCTCAATGTGCACGCGGTCGCAACGGCCACCTCGTTTTTCCGTTGCTTGCTCGCGCGCATAATCGACGAGGACCTGCTTCATCGCATTAGAGGCTATCCCAAAAAAATGGGCCCGGTCGGTAAGTTTCAAGTGTTTGACGCCTTGTAGCCGAATGTAGACCTCGGCGACCAACCCCTCCGTGCGCAGTGTGTGATTGGCTCGCTCTCGCCTGAGGTGATTTCGAGCCAGTATTCTCAGTTCATCATAAACGACTGACATCAGCTCGTTCAACGACTGTTCATCAGTCCCATCCCATGCTGCAAGGATCTGATTTAACTTGAGCTCCTGCTCGTGGTCCCGCATGCTTCCTCCTTCACGGTACCTTCATTTCGGCAAGACTCGCCCTCTCACCAGGTCTCGATAAGAGGGTAAAGCCTGTTGCCGGCCCTACCCTCCATTGTAGCAAGCAATGGGTCCGAAGCAAGTTCCTGAGGCAGCCGAACCGCGATGTTTGACGGCACGCACCAAGCACTGAGCTGCTTCAACATTGCATGCGATAAAATGAGCGCGATTGGCTCAGAAATTTCACACAAAAAGTGAAATTTCCACAAAGACCCTGATCTTACACAGCTTAGATGCCGTGTGCCCTCCGCCGTGACCCGCCCATGCCAGGTCGCCAAGGCTCGCTCATGGTGGCCCGTTGAGGACTCATGATGGGTTCGCCATCCAGATCCATATCCCGATTCTGAAGCTAAATATTGAAAACCTTGAATATTTTGAGCTGATTCTATCTAAAAAACCGCAAGTCCTTATTGAAGGGCCTCCTAACATGTGATCAAGGTGGACCAATTTCCTTAAATCAGGTAAAACGAATGAATTATTTACTGCTCTTGAGTTCATGCTTCGCGTTGTTCGGAACGTGGCAACTGTGCCTCGTCTTTGATAATCACACACAAAAAAAGTTTAACGCCAAATCAATTGACCCTAAAAATGCCTTATGGCTCGCTATTAGCCTAGTTTCACTCTCAACAACAGGGCTAAGAATATTTTTCAACCACTACACTTACCACAACTTACTGTTATCCACCCTTGCCCTTGCAGCAATGTATATCTTTGGACGTCAAGTAAAAGCCAAAACCAACCTCGCTACTAGCATTAAAGCGGTCTTGATCTATACCGGTTTTCAGCTCATCTCCACTATTTTCCTTGGGACGTTGATCCAAAGCATACGCTCCTAATCGTTTGGTGACGCGCGGCCTCTAGCGCAAAGTTACGTCAAGAACCAGCCAAAACTCACAAGCGAGGCCATGTACATGCTTAAAAAGGATCGGTGGCGCATTGTGGACGAGCTGGCTAAATCCGCGCTCGAGCTCCCGACCGAACAGCGCGAATCCTACCTCAGTCGTCTCGACCTGGGACCCAGCCTCACAGAAGAAGTTCGCACTATGCTTAAATGCGCCTGTGCCGCCGGCTCCTTCCTCGAAGCTCCTTACTGCGAAGTCATGGGCAAGACCCGTATTGTTCGCTTACTTGCGGAAGAACTTCCCGACCTAGGTGACCACTTCAGGGTCATAGAGAAAATTGGCGAAGGTGGCATGGGCATCGTCTATTTGGTCGAGCAGTTCAAACCGCTGCAGCGCATGCTAGCCCTTAAAGTCATTCGAACTCCCGAGGCCTCGCCTGAAATTCAAGCTAGGTTTTCCGCAGAGCACCAGGCCATGGCCTGGATGAACCACCCCAACATTGCTCAGATCTATACAACAGGCACGACCGCAAGTGGTCGACCCTACTTCACCATGGAATACCTCCCAGGCATGCAGATCGTCACTTACTGCAGAATCCGCAAACTAGGTCTGACTGAACGCCTGCAACTTTTCCTCAGAGTTTGCGACGGCGTGCAACACGCTCATCTACGCGGCGTCATTCACCGAGACTTGAAGCCCTCAAATATCATCATCATTGAACAGAACCATGAGCCCATCCCCAAAATCATTGACTTTGGTATCGCAAAAACGGTGCGTGGTGTCTCAACGGGAAGCCCTCACCTGCAATTGGATGCCCATGTCGTCGTCGGTACGCCGCCGTACATGAGCCCTGAACAAACGAAAAATCATGGGAAGGTCGACACGCGCACGGATGTCTATGCCCTGGGGGCCATTCTATATGAATTGGTCTGCGGACGACCGCCGCTCCAACTGGAAACCGCACCGATCTCCCTACGGACCTTATTTAAGAAGATCCAAGACTTCGAAGTGACTCCCCCTAGTGAGGTATGGGTATCCGACCCGGCCGAAGCGCAAGAGGCGACAGGCCTCAATCCCCTGCGCACCCACTTGTGTCGCACTGAATTGGATGCCATCGTGCAAAGGGCCCTGGCAAAAAATCCAACCCAGCGCTACGATTCGGTTCAAGATCTAGCCCTCCAGGTCAAGGCGCTTCTTCTCAAGAGCCGATTCATCCCGACGGAGCTCTTCCGCAAATTTTTAGCGTGGCTGACACCGCGGGAAAATCGGCAGCTCCCACTCAGCGACCACCTACATATCGGTAGGCGTGACCAAGCGACACGCTGGCATTTTCGCCGCCAAGGACGCCTTTGATCCCGACAGTTTCACCACAAAATGCCACGACAACAGCCACGCCGTGCTAGAATCTTGCTCCTGGCGCGCGCGCCGAAACCTAGCGATGGTCCCCGCAGTGACAACTTCTACCAAACACAAAAAATGGCAACCCTACTTAGTTAAATTGGCAGTGTTCATTCACCGCCACACGATAGCGACGTTGGTTGTTTTCAGCCTCATCACCGGCGTCTTCGGCGTGCTTGCTTCGCGCCTACAACAGAAAACCACTGTCCGAGACCTCCTTCCCGAAGACAATCGCGTCGTCAAGAATTTCGAGGACACCGTTGACACTTTCGGTCTTGTAGACCGGGTCGTCATCGTCGTCAGATTCGAAAAGCAACATATCGAGCTGGCCGAAGCTTTCGCCGACATCCTCGTCGACCAATCGCTCAGGCAACCGGATTTCAGTAAAAACCTTCACTGGCTCAAGGCCAATCTGTTCGACGAAACAGAAGCGACCTCCTGGCATCATTATCTTCAATTTTTATTGCGTCTTATGCCTGCCGAACAAATCCCGGCCCTGACGGAGCGCTTATCGGATGCCGGCATCAAGAATCAGGTGACCGAGAACCGAAGGAACCTGATGCTGGTTCTGGAATCCAAATCACTGATCGAAAAGGACCCGCTGAACCTGCTCGAGTTTGCGGGCACCTATAGCAAGGACATCACAGGCAGCTATCAAATCAGTTTTCAAGATGGCTTTTTAGTCAGTGCGGACAAGGACATGCTGCTGATTCTGGGCAAGCCAACGCGCTCACCCGAGGACGTAGACTACGCCATGGCACTGGACGTTTTTCTGAAGCGCCAAATCGACTCCGCCATGCAGGCCCTGGCGGAAGAAGAGGGCGCAGCGGCAGTCCAACAGCTTAAGGTGGGTATCACGGGCCCCCACCCCATTGCGGCTCACGAAAACGGCATCATCAGAGCCGACGTCAAAAGCATGTTCATCTCCAGCTTCGTCATGGTGCTTCTGCTGTTCATCATCGCCTACGGTAGACCACTGGCCCTGCTTTACGTTGGCATTCCCTTGTTGAGCGCAGAAATATGGACGCTGGGAATAGGCTATCTCCTTTTTGGCCGCCTGAACCTGCTGACAGCGACCTTTTCTGCGGTGATCATCGGCCTTGGTATCGATTACGCGATCCATATTTTTTCTCGTTACTTAGACGAACGCAACAGCGGCCATGAGGCCTTACCTGCACTGAGTGTCGCGCTCGCGGAAACGGGAATGGGGACGTTTGTCGGGGGCTTGACGACAGCGCTTGCGTTCCTGGCGATGGGCGTCAGTAATTTTTCAGGTTTGCGCGAGTTCGCGGCAGTAGCAGGTATCGGTATTCTCCTCTGCTTATTTCAAATGTTCACCCTGTTGCCGGCGCTGCTATTCCTGCGCGAGCGTTTTCGCCGCAAACCCAAACACGAGCACCGCGCCCAATGGGACTTCCATCTTGAGCGCATTCTCGCCTGGGTCACAAAAGTGCCGCGTCTGAGCCTGGTGCTGTTCGTATTGGCAACGCTGTTTCTTGGCACGATGGCCACGCGCCTGCGCTTCAATCCCGATCTGCGCAGCATCCGTGCTCGCAGCAATCCGGCCATAAAACTGCAGAACGAGGTAACTGCCAAAGTAGGAGGCAGTTTGCGCTCCCTGACCTTTGTTTTGGAAGCAGAATCCGAGGAAGCACTCTACGATCTGCACGACAGCCTAGGACCAACCCTTTCCAGGCTCAAGCGCCAAGGCGATTTGGTGCGCTACGACAGCCTGTTGGCGGTCCTACAAAGGCCAGCGAAACAGTCCCAAAATATACACCAGTTGCTCGAGGCGGGCCTGACCGCAAAAGGCATTCAAGCCAGTTTCCAGGAAGCGATGGACACCAACAAAATGGTCATTTCTGAGGAGTCCAAGCTCTACATCGACAATCTCGCAGCAGGGTTAGAACAAACAGAACCACTTCACCTCAGGGAAGTTCTCGAGGACAACCCCCACTTCGTGCGTCCCTTTTTGGCCTACCGGGAAGGGACGTTCAAGACGCTGCTGCATGTCTACCCAGCCAAAGGATTATGGGACAAGCAAGCGACTCAATCGCTGACACAGCAAATCCTCGAAGCCGCCAAAAGACCTGCTCATGCGGACATGTTCGTGACCGGCATTCAGACGATCACCGACGAGCTTAAACTCCTGGTTCACGACTCCTTCGAGCTGGCTACCATCCTCTCGTTTCTGCTGGTCGTCGCTGTACTGGTCTATCATTTCCGTTCACTCAAGCTGGTGGCCCTGACGCTGACCCCACTGGTCATGGCGGTGATTTGGATGCTAGGGACCATGCACCTACTGGGCATCGATATCACCTTGCTCAATTTTGTCGCGACGCCCATAGTTATCGGCATTGGCATCGACGACGGTGTCCACATCGTCGAAAAGTTTCTCCACAATCCTCGAGGCGATATGTGTAAACTGATCGCCTCTTGCGGCAAGGCCGTTACCTTAACCTCGCTGACCACGGTTTTTGGCTTCTCCTCACTCTTTTTGGCGCAATATTCGGGCTTTCAGAGCTTGGGACTTTGTGCCATTCTCGGGGTAAGCTACTGCTGGTTGGCATCTGTCTTTCTTTTGCCGTTGCTGATCCCCTACTTCACCAAGGGTTTTGGCGAAGCGCCAGCCACCCCAGTGACTTGAGCGCTCATTCGAGTCCGGCTTGGACCCACTGACAGTCGAGCACGCGCTTCAACTCACCAGGGGCCATGCCGACCAGGAATCCACGCTTCCCGCCATTGATATAGATCTTTTCCAGGACTTGAATGGAGGACTCCGCATAGATGGGCATCTGCTTCTTGATGCCGAAAGGCGAAGTCCCTCCCACTTGATAACCCGAATGTTTCTCGGCGACGTCTGGCTGACAGGGCGAGATTTGTTTGCAGTCGATGAGACGGGCGAGGTTTTTGGTTGAAACCTCGCGATCCCCATGCATCAGCACCACCAAGGGCTGCTTCCTTTCGTTCTCGAAGACGAGCGTCTTGATGACGACATGCTCGTCAACCCCAAGCGCGCGGGCCGAGGCGGCTGTCCCACCTTTTTCTTCGTATTTATAAAGGAAGGGTTCAAAAACGACTTTGGCCTGCCGCAACACACGTACGGCGGGTGTCACCGGCAACTTATCGGTCATCAGCTACTCCGATTTAGGGCATCAGTGCGCCATTGTTCATGTCGAAGGTCTGGCCAGTGATCGAACCTTGTACGCGGGAAAGCAGGAAGTAGATCAGCTCGGCCACTTCGCGCGGTTCGCTCATTTTGCCGAGCGGCACCATCGCCATTTGTTGGTCGTGAACTTCCTCGAAACTGCGTCCTAGCTTTTGGGCTAGGTTGCGAATACCATCGCGCGCCATGTTGGTGTTAACCCAGCCAGGGCAAACGGCATTGACGAGTATTTTATCTTTGGCATATTCGGCGGCCATGGAACGCATCAGCCCCAGCAAGCCGGCCTTGGATGCGCAGTAGGCCTGATAGCCGGGTACACCTAGCCGGGCAAGGATCGAGGACATGAAAACGAGGTGACGGTATTCGCCATCGTCGCATTGGGCGCGCAGGTAGGGCAATGCTTCATGAGCGAGGTTGTAGCAGCCAGTCAAGTTCGTCTCGATGATCTCATCCCAGCGGTCATCTTGACCATAGTGGTTTTCACCGCCGACCCCAGCGTTGGCCACCACACCATGCAATTTGGTGATCTGACAGGCAGCCAGGCCTTCCCGCAGCGCCAAGCGATCGCGGACATCGGCAACGATCAGACGGTGAACGGCACCATCGAGCGTTGATACGGTCGCTTCCAGCGATTCCCTTGAACGCCCGACCAAAATAGGCGAAAAACCGCGACGCACCAACTTAAGGGCGATAGACCGTCCAATACCGCCCCCCGCACCACTCAGAAGAACCCAACTCGACAAAAGCCACCTCACCAAACGACTTTACTTGGCATCGATCATTCCTATTGTATGCAAAACCACAGCGACTGAACAGAGTATTCGCACCAGTGCAAGCGGCTATTCAAATTGAGCCCTAAACGCGGCGAAGCTAGCTTCCATATCGGTCAGTCCAGCCCGAAGCGCTTCGACTTCCTCACGCAGTGCTGCAACCTCATCGCGCAAGAACACGAGCTCGTCATGGTGCCCCTCCCCGTAGGAAGGAGCCGGGTTGTCCTCGAACGTCATGGCGGCCAGATCGGGCTCTCCGGACATGAGGTGGCAGTATCGCGCTTCCTTCTGACCGGGCTGAGTGGGCAACCTAAGGGCGAGTGCAGGATCCCGGTCCGCCAGAGATTTGAGGGTCACCCCAACTTCTTCGAGGCTTTCGAAGGGATAAATCCTGGCACAGCGACCGCGGAGTTCGCCAATCGTTTGCGGGCCCCGCAACAGCAGCACGCACATGACGGCCACTTCCTGAAGCGTGAGGCCCAACTCGCGATCGAAGTTATGCTCGTACTTGGGCACTCTCGCATCGGCGGATTGGACCATCCAGGCAAGGCGCTTGTCGCGCAGGCGATCGATTGCTCGCGCAAGTGTCGACTCGTCGTACTGCGTGACCGGTTCCCGGTTGGTTTTCTGGTTACAGGCGTTCATCAGCCCGTTGAGGGTCAGGGGATAATAGTCCGGTGTAGTATTTTCCTTTTCAATCAAGCACCCTAGAACGCGCACTTCAACGGCATCGAGTTGATAGGCCAATTCCATACTCCTTGCCCCAGGTCGAATCGAAACGGAACTGTCGACCAAGCAAAACCAGTATAAAGGTTAGAAATGAATTCGGTCCACAGCAAATCATCGGGTACCACACAAATGTGACCCAGCGCTCAGAACCGCCCAAGGTTGTGCGAAAAAGGGCGCGGATGCGAGTTTTCCCTTGTGGCGCGTAAGCTGGCGGTTATAATGAGAACAGGACGGTAGTTTTAGGACGAGGTGTACCATGGTCGAGCCCACATCAGGTCAAATTCCATCAACAGCGGCCAAACCTGGCAATTCTCGCCCGAAAGTCGAGTCTGAGCGCAAATCGGCAACAACGGAGGCCAGTACAGCCGCCGGTGCCGTCTCATCCGATCGCATCGAGCTCACCCTGGGTTCTACCGAGCAGACCGAGCATCGTCCGGACCAAGAGCCCATCGACTCAGACGAACTGGCCGGAGAAATCGTCCAATTTGCGCGTCAACATATCAGCGCCGACCCAACTACAGCAACTTTTGCGCAGGCCAATCTCAATCCCGAGCGCGTTCTCGAGTTGATTGCTTAACCGTCTGGACCGCATGGGCGAAAAACGGCCCGCGCGCCGGACAAGCGGGGTCCCCTCGGGGACCTAGACGCGAGCGCAAAAGACCTTCCTTTTCTGATGTTTGCCGTTTCTTGGAAACTCGGCTGCCGCTCATTTCCGACTGACAAACTCAGAAGATGTGTGCTAGCATGGGACGAGTTTTTTACGGGGATGGAACATGCCATATATCCTTCGATACGTGGAAGGCGGTCAGGAAAAATCCTTGGAAGTGGCTAGAGCCGAATTTTTGATAGGCCGAGCTCCCGATTGCGACTTAATCCTGGCCCAACCAGGTATTTCGCGCCAACATTGCCGCATTACCATCCTCAATGGGGAATATTTCATCGAGGACCTCAAGAGCAAGAATGGCACGCGGGTCAACAACATCTATATCCACAAGAGTCGCCTCAATCCCGGCGACGGCATCGTCCTCGCAGAATTCAGTCTGAGCTTCGAATTCGTCAACCCCAAGGGTGGCAAGGTCGAGCAGACGACCGATCAGATGGTTCTGCTCTCCGAACAAAAGGAGCTTCAGGAAGAGGCCGGCACGATCATTCGCGAGGTTTCCGAGATTCAGGACATCCTCGCGCAGTACGACCAGGAACAGCAGGTAAGCCACAAGGTCGTGGAGTCAACCGACGAAGCCCGTCGCATCATGACGGTCATCATCGAGGTCGCCAAGGCCCTGATCGCAGTCAAGAACGTCGACGAAATCATCAACAAACTGATGAACCTGATATTCGACCACCTCCCCGCCGACCGCGGCTTCCTCATGCTCGAAGACGAACACGGCGCCCTCAACGCCAAGGTGATCAAACACCGGACCCTGTCGGACAAAAGTACGATCGAAATCTCGCGCACGATCGCCAACAAGGCGCTCAATGACAAATGTGCGATCTTGACCACCGATGCCCAGGTAGATCCTCGCTTTAAAGCTGGCGAGTCCATCCGCTTCCTCGGTATCAAATCCGCCATGTGCGTGCCTCTCTTCCACAAAAAGAAGTCGATCGGCATCATCTACCTGGATTGCCCTACCTCCTCGGCGATCTTCAGCCGCACTGACCTGGACCTGCTGACGGCCATGGCCAACTTCGCAGCAGTCGGCATCGAGCAGGCCCAACTCGCCGAAAAAATCCAACGGGAATCATCCGTGCGGGAACGCCTCGAGCGCTACCACAGTCCCTCGATCGTCAACCGTATTCTCAAAGACCTATCCGAGGGCAAATCAGGGGACGGTCGCACCCTACAGGCGGAAGAGCGCGAAGTCTCGGTCCTGTTCGCCGACATCGTCGGTTTCACGCCACTTTCTGAACGCCTGCCACCGGCAAAGATCGCCGAACTGCTCAACGAGTACTTTTCCGCCATGACGGACGTCATCTTTAAATATGAAGGCACGCTCGACAAGTACATAGGCGATGCCATCATGGCTGTTTTTGGCGCACCCAATACCATGGAAGACCACGCCAGTCGCGCGGTCCACGCCGCTTTAGAAATGTTGACCCGCCTTGGCGAGATCAACGCCGAACGCTCCGAGGAGTACCGCTTCCGCGTGCGCATTGGCATCAACACCGGCCGCGCCGTTGCCGGCGACATCGGCTCGATGAAGCGGATGGAGTACACCGTGCTGGGCAACACGGTCAACATGGCCTCACGCATCGAGTCGATGGCGTGTAAACCGTTACAGGTGGTCGTGGGCGAAACAACCCACGAAGCAGTGAAGGACCTGGTCGTCAGTGAAAGCCTGGGCGGCATTCAGCTCAAGGGCATCAGCGAGAAGGTCAATGTCTTTCGGATAATCTCCACCAAGGAAGCGGCCCCATAACCGCTCCCCAAACACTCCCAGGAAGAGGTGTTTCCATGAACAGTCGAATCGCTCCAATAGCTTTCCTGGCGCTTTTCTCGCTCTGTCTGCCCCTTTTCGCCCAGGGGCCTGAGTTACGCCGCAAGAAGGGCGAAAGTGAAGCGGATTACGATTACCGGGCCGCTCTGCAAGCCTATGAAATCGGCATCAATCACATTCACGCCAAGGAAATGCCCGAGGCCATTGTCAATCTCGAGAAAGCGGTTCATATGGACGACAACAATTTCCGCTATCGCCACGGACTGGCCATCGCCTATTCGCTCAACGGCCAATTGGACGACGCCGTCGTGCAGCTCAAGGAGAGCTTGCGCATCAACCCCAACTTTTCGGAATCGAAGAACCTGTTGGGTTCAATTCTATCCGACCTGGGTCAATACGATGAGGCCGTAGATTGTTTTCGTGAGGTCATCCAGGACAAGAGCTTCGCCCAACCCCAGTTCGCTTATTTCAACCTGGGCAAAGTCAAAAAACTGCAAGGCAAGGCCGACGAAGCGATTGCCGCCTTCGGCCTGGCCACCCAGCTGGACCCCAAGTTCTACCGTGGTTTCATCGCGCTAGGCGAGATCTACAAGGAACAGAAAAACTACGACCGCATGCTGTTTTACTACCAAAAAGCCGAACCCAACTACCAGGATAACGTCGACGTGCTGTACAACATTGGCTTCGCCTTCTACATGCTGAAACAGTACGACCGCGCCAAGCCCTACTTGGCCCAAGTCTCGATTCTTTTCCCGCCGCCTCAGATCGACAAGCCTACCCAGGAAATGTTGGAGTCGATTGAGAACATGATGCGCGAACGCCGTAATTGAGGTTGGAACTCGGGGCATGGATTTTCACGCGGAATTTCAAAAAAGTCTGAAGCAGTTTCCAGGGCTCGAGGGTTTGATCTTTGTCGACCCCGACGGTGAGGCGATCCTTCACGAAGCGCCCAACATGGAAGACTACAACGTCCAACTCACCGGTGCGCGGATTCCGATCCTCATGCAGCACTTTCATTTCGCGGGTTTCCAAACCGAGCCCCGCTTCATGGAGCTAGTCTTCAAGAAGCGCTATATCCTGACGATCTGTTTGGACCAGTCCTACTCGATCACGGCCATCGGCAAGAGCATCCGCGAGCGCGCCGCGCTCAAGAACCACTTGCGCAAACTAGCCATTATGTTCAACCGCGAAATCGTCTAGGCAGCACTTGAGGCGGTCGCGCCCCTGACAAACCAGGCAGCAGAGTTTGCTTGAATCCGCCTGCCGACTGGGAGAAAATAGGCGTTTCCCCTTCCAGGGGAATTTCCCGCGGAGTCGCCGATGTCCCAACCCAGTTTCGCCATTCACACGATGGGCTGCAAGCTCAACTTTTACGACACCGAGGCCATGGCCGCTGGCTTGGAAGAGGCCGGCTTTCGCCGTATTCGCGAATTGGACCACGCCGACCTGCTGATCCTCAACACATGTACGGTGACGAATCACAGCGATGCGGAGTCACGCAATTTCATCCGCAAGTTTCGCAAACGCAACCCCAATGGGTTCTTGACCGTGACCGGTTGCTACGCGCAGGCCAAGCCAGACGACCTGCGCGCCATGGAAGAAGTAGACATGGTCACCACCAATGTCGACAAGTACCAGGTCAAACCGATCGTCGAGGCCTATTTCGGCGCTGGTCGCATCCCGCTCGAAAGTCACGACATCATGGAAAAGCGGCCAGCCGAATTCCGCATTCTCGAACATTTCGAATCAAAAACGCGGGCCTTCATCAAGATCCAAGATGGCTGCAACCTGCGCTGTGCCTATTGCATCATTCCCTTCGTACGCGGCAATAACCGCTCGATCCCGATCGGCGACATTTTGGAACAGATGCGCGTGCTCGAACAGGCGGGGGTCCGCGAAGTCGTGCTCACAGGAATCCACATCGGCACATGGGGTCAGGACTTCCGGCCGCGCAAACATCTCCTGGACTTGCTGGAGGCGATGGAGCGCAGCGATATCAACCTTTGGATCCGCATTTCTTCCCTGGACAGTCCTGAAATTCCCGATGCCATGATCGAGCTGATGGCTGGGAGCCGCAAAATCGTACCCCATCTGCATGTGCCCTTGCAGGCCGGTGATGACCGGACCCTGCGACGCATGCGGCGGATCTACCTGACCGATCAGTATCGCGATCGGGTGCTGAGGTTGCGCGAACGCATGCCCCACATGTGCCTGGGAGCGGATGTCATTGTCGGTTTCCCAGGCGAGACAGAGGAAGAGTTCGCAGCCACAGCGGCATTTCTGGAATCGATTCCCATGGACTACCTCCACGTATTCCCCTACAGCCATCGTCAGGGAACGGCCGCGGAGAAGTTCCCCGAACAGGTCAATGGCAGGGTCAGCCGCAACCGCGGTCGCAACTTGCGGGAGTGGAGCGAAGGCCGCAAACGCGCTTTCTACGAGCGCCATATCGGACAACGCCGCAAGGCGATCGTCCTGCCCAAGGCCGTCGACGGCATGCCGCTGACGGCACTGACAGACAACTATATAGAGGTAGGTGTGGATCTACCGGATTCGACGGTGGGCGAATACTGCGAGGTCCATATCACGACCGACGTTCTGCGGCGCTGGGCCCATCCGCGCCCAGAGGCCGAGCATCTCTTCGCGGTCTGAGGGCGAGTGGTCCCGCGATGGGCGAGACCACTCGAAGTGGCTCAATGGTCGCGATAGAGGTACTTGAAGGTACCGACCTGGATGATGTCGCCATCCTGCAAGAAGTGCTCGCGGATACGCTGACCGTTGACGAAGCTGCCATTCTCGGAGTTGAGGTCGTAAAGCGCGTAGCCGCCAGGCCCAAAGGTAATCTGACAGTGCTTGCGCGAGACGCGATCTTCGGTGACATGGATGTCGTTGTCGGGGCTGCGACCGAGCGAGGTCGTGCCCATCCCCAGTTGAATGACGGTCCCTTCGGTGGCGTTGTTGACCGAAACCAACTTGGGCGTTGCGATGATCATCGTCTCGCCTTCGCCCCCGCCCGCGCCAAGCACCGGCAAGGTCTCCATCATCAGGGTCTCGCGGTCCTGGGGCAGCGGCGGCATGGCGACCTCGTCGCCGTGGCGAGTCGACTCGTCCATGGCTGGGATGGGCGGTAACTCACCGGTGTCCTCGTCTAGTTCGTCGACCAAATCGTCTTCTTCCAGGGCGCCATCAAGGTCATTGAGTTCATCGAGGTCATCGACGAGGTCATCCTCGCTGAGGTCCTCAGCCAGGAGGGGCGAGATACCAAGATCGGCATCCACTTCATCAGGTAGGTCGGGCATCAGGCCGAGTTGGACGCCACGCACCGTTTCGGCGGCTTCGGGTGGCAAGGTTTCATCGCCCAGGGCGACGGCGCGGTGCTGGTCGAGAAAGTTGCCCAAGCCAAGATCGGGCTCGACATCTCGTACAGGTTCGGGTTCGGGCTCAGGTGGGTAAACCAAGGTGGGCGGAGGTGCCGGCGAATTCATGGCTGCCGCCTGCGGCACAGGGGCGGCTACCATTTTTTGCACGGGAATCGTGCGTAACTCCACATCGCCTTCCAGGTCATCGGGGCCATCAAAAACGGCGAGGAAGGCTTGATTCATCTCCTCGGCATCCTCGCGCTCGACCTTCTTGTGATTGTGTTTCGTCTGCCACTTTTTGATTTCATCGTCGAAAAAGCCGCTGCCAAATTCACCGAGGGTATGGCGAAAATCGAGCTCTTCCCGTTCAAGTTCGAGCTGTTTGATCTCGTCGGAAAGGCGATCGATGAGACCGCGGAGGATGCGGTACTGGCCGCGCAGACCGTTCTTGATGGGCTCGGCGTTGGCGGCGATTTCATCGAGCTTACTGGAATACTCGCGAAAAACTTTCTCATAGACCGCGGGATTGACTTGGTCCTTCATCGAAACCATCTTTTCGAGGCGGGACCGCATGGTGTCTTGCTCGGTCTTAATGACGCGCAGGGCCTCGATCCCTGATATATCGATAATAGGCATCTCACTGCTCATGATGGCCTCCGGTTTGATAGTGTCACCGCCTGATTGTAGCAAAAGCAGCAGCGGGAGACCAGACCAAGGCGTGCGGCGAATGGCGAGCTGGGTCACGCAACGTCAGATCGCCTGGCGGCCGTTGGTCCATACGCGAATCAAAATCCCCTTGTTATCGTGGCGACACTTGATTTGGAAGGTGTTTGGCCGCGACAAGTGCGAAAAACTGATGTGAAAGCAAACCTAAGGATTGCGCTCTCATCTCGGCTCAATTATAAATGTACCCGAGCAAGGCGAAGTGGCCGACCCGAAAAAGGCACCGCGAGCAGCTCGAAATCCCCAGGACCTCGGCGATCCAATGTGCTAGACGCGATTCGGACGCTTCCCTCCTTTTTTGGAAAGCGCGTTGCGACGGGCCAAGTGGCATCCAGTGCATTGAGATTAAATACTCGACCAGAGGTCAAGTCCGCGAAGGCCCTGAAAAGCCAGCCAGGGGAACAAGGCCCGAACAAAAAAATAGTTTGTTTGTCAAAATCGAGAAAATAATGTATGATGTCAGGTAGAGACATATTCAGGGGGTAATGCTATGGCAAGCGGTCAAAACAGCGCAGCAGTCGATCAAGACGAAACCGTCGAGTGCATCTTCAAAAACGATGAGATGCGACTGCTGAATGTCAAACCCGAATGGACAGAGGACGAACTGCTAAGTCAGGAGGGCATCTTTTTCTTGAAGGATGTCGCCCAGAAGTTGCAAGTCCACTCTTCCGAGTTCAAGAAAGAAGCGCGTATGCTTGAGAAAGAGGGCAAGAACCCATGGGACATCATGGGCATTCGCAAGACCTGGACCCACTGGCAGGTGCGGATGAAGAAATTCTCTCCCTACTATCGAGCCCATCGCCTTCCCAAGATCCAATCCGTCGAAAAGCACTGGGATGGCAATACTTTACTCAGCCAAACCGGTCGTTTTTACTTGACCGATGTGTGCGAGAAGATCCCCTTCTCCACCCACCAAATCCGTTACCAAGTACGTCGTTGCGACAATCCCAAAGAAGAATACGGGGTTTGGAAAGACGACCAGTACAAGGCCTACCTTGTGGACATGGAGCGCTTCTCCGCATGGATGAAACGGATCTGGGTCAACGGCGATTTCAATGCTGGCCGTGGAGCATTCGATGAGGACGAGGACGACGATTAATCGTCTCCTCGGAATGATTCGACGGCATCAAACCCGGGTGGCACGCCGCAAGCTGTTGCCATCCAGCTGCTAAGTCGGAATCCTTCCACGCGGGGGATTCCGACTGGTATTCAGCGTGAAAAGCCGACCGCTTTAAGGAAATTAAGCGGCCCCTTCGCAAGGATCCGCGCCAGTTGCTCGCGGTCGCGCACGAACATTGAACCCGCATAGCCCATGCTATTGATACTGATCCCCTGATGAAACTCCTTCGCGCGAGGCACGACCAGCATAAAACTGCGGGTCAGCAACAGGTTGTAGGGACCGGGGTCACCGCAACCACCGCCCAGCGCCAACAGGCGCAGCATCGCCCGATAGTGGGCCAGCAATCGCAGCGGCTCGCTATGGCCCTGTTCGGGCAGGCGCACCAAGGCGTGGGCGAAGGGCAGATCGGCACTGCAATAGACCTCAAAGCACTTGCCCGTGAGTGCCATCCGTGGTGCCAGTGGCACCCAGTCGGCATCGGCGCGAAGAGGCAGCGGCAGCCACTGCAAGTGCTTGTGGTGTTGGCTGGCGCCCGCCGCCTTGCCGCCGTTGTAGAAGACCAGCCCGCCGACTTCGTCGATCAATGCGGCGGCCGCGGCGAAATCCTCCAAGCGCAGGACACTGTCCTGGCGCTCGTAGGCGCGTGTCACGATCAATAGGTGGTTGGGAATGACGGGGAACTTGTTGAGCAGGCAGACATGGGTCGGGGAGAGTCGGGCGACCTCCATGCGCGGGTCGTAAGGCAGGAACGGATTGGGTCGATCGCCCCCGCGCTCGTCCCGGTCCTGACCGATCAAGCTCTCGACCTTGCGGTTACGGCCACGCAGCACGAAGAAAGGCCATAAAATCCCATCGTGCAGATGAATTTCTCCGTCCGTCACGATCGGTTCAAGCGCCCCAGCAGCGATTGCCGCCTCCGCGACACGACGCAAATGCGGCATAAGTCCCTCGTTGGGAACCCAATCCCTCATGCCAAAGTCCCCCAATGCGAGCCAACTCCCCGAGAAAATCGAGGCTTTTCCATCATCTTAAATCATGTTTCCGGTCTTTCAAAGGCGCAGAGTGCCAAAGTTGCCAAGACGCCCCCGGCCGCTAGGAAAAAAGCGCTTGTACGGGACAGAGTCAACCTGTATCTTGCGAGGAGTCGAGTGAACTCGACGCTCACCGAGGTTCGGAGCAGAACGATGTCACCCCCCGACTCAGCCACCGAGCAAAGCCGTGCCATTCGCTTCTCCCTCGCCATGGCCAAGGCACTCCACAGTTACGGTTTACCGACCCACCGGTTAGAAACGGCCATGGCCGACATCCACAACAACCTGGGCATCGTCGGCCAGTATTTTGCCGCCCCCAGTTCGATCATCGCCTCGTTCGGCAAGGAAGAGCACAGCCACACCTACATCATGGAACCTGGCGGTGCCGACCAGAACCTGGAAAAGCTCGAGCAGGCCTTCGAGCTGGCGATCCAGGTAGGCAACGGCCAGGTCGATGTCGCCGCGGGCCAGGAACGCCTCGAGGCCCTGATTGCGGCACCGGACCGTTACGGCTTTTGGCTGACGTTGGTGTGCTTTGTCGTCTCCTCCTGTGGTGCCTCTCGCTTATTTGGCGGCGGTTGGCGGGAAATTCTGGTCAGCGGTCTGGCCGGCCTCCTCGTCGCGCTGGTGATCATGGTACTCGGCCGCTTCTCTGGGTTTCAGCGCATCACGCCACCGCTGGCAGCGGTGGGCGCCATGGCCCTGGCCCAATTGGCCCTGTGGGTGTTGGGCCCCTATTCGGTCTACATCTCGACCGTGACCGGCCTCATCGTCCTGCTACCCGGTCTTTCCCTGACGGTCGGTTTGACCGAGCTGGCAACGGGCCATCCCATCTCCGGTACCGCGAGGGTCGCCAACGCGGTGGTGGCCTTTCTGATGATCGGCTTCGGCATTGCCCTCGGGGGCCAAGTCGCCCATCTCTTACCTGCCGGTCTGAGCGCCGGGCAACCGCAAGCCCTGCCCGACTGGACGACCTGGCCGGCCCTGGCGGTGGTGCCGCTGGCCTTCGTGGTCTTGTTCAAGGCCCATCCGCGCGACACCACCTGGGTGGTCGCCGCCTGCGTGCTGGCCTTTTTCTCGGCACGCTTCGGCAGTAACCTGTTCGGCGCCGAGATGGGCACCTTTTTGGCGGCCTTCACGCTGACCGCGACCGCCAACGGCTTTGCCCGCATGACCGACCGACCTGCGAGCATCATGCTCGTCCCCGGCGTCATGTTGTTGGTGCCGGGAAGTGTCGGTTACAAGAGCATCAGTTCGATGCTCGCCCAAAACACCGTCAGCGGTGTCGAGTCCGCCTTCTCCATGGTGCTCCTGGCGGTGGCGCTGGTTTCCGGAATCCTCTTTGCGGGGGGCTTGGTTCCAGCCCGCCATCAGGGCTGAGGACCCACCAATTCACGAGGTGTACCCATGCTGGCTCTATTGTTCTCGCTGGCCTTTCAACAGAGTTTCCGCCTGGAACCGCTGCCTGCAGGCAGCACCAACGTGGGTGCCATCACCAGTGTCGCCGCCCGCGATCAGCTGGTGATGCTCCAGGCCCTGAAGGGTCCAGAAGCAATGAACCTTTATCGTCTGAACCTCCAAAGCCGCTTGATCGAGAGGGTCGAGGGCAGCGGCCTGCCCAAGACGATTTACCGTCTCATGCCACTCAAGCAAGGATTCGCCGTCTACGGGCACCTGGTCCAGCGGATTTACGAACTGGACGACCGCGGCGCGCTGCAGACCGTTCATGAACTCGCCGACTTCGAGGGCGCCCTACCGGAGATGGTCGTGGCCGAGGTTTTCGCCTGGACGCCAGGAACGGCGCTGCTGAGCTTCGAAACCGAAGACAGCGACGCCCTGTTTTTGGCGCGCCTCGACCTGGAAGCCCACAAACTGACGGTGCTCGGGAATTTCCCTGGCACCGGCGAGGGCTCGTTCCAGTTCGCCTTTGCGCTCGGCGAGCGCTTCCTGCTGTGCGACAAGGCAAGTGGCCGGGTGCGCTGGATCCAGGCCGATGGCAAGCCCCTCGGTGCGGAACTACAAGCGGCGATGAGCTTGGAGAAAACGCCTCAATTTGGCGACGCCGAGGCCGCGGACAAACTCTCGGCACGGCTCAAGTATCGAGCGCGCATCACCGATCCCCTGCCCTGCGCCGATGGCTTTAGCTTCGTCACCATCTCGCGCTTCGCCACGGCGATGCTCGGCGAAACCCGCAACACCCGCCTGGCCGGCGGCCCGGATCAACCCCTGCGCAGTGTCGATCTTCTGACCCTTCATCGGCACGGCGGCCAACGCCTCGTCTGGGATCTCGTCAGCGGCAACCTGATGTTCCTCAACCAGTAGCCCATCAGGGTGCGGACAAGGCGTCGGAACGGGAGTCATCGATCGGATCCAGGTGGCAGTTGATGACCCAGTGCGACTCCTCCAGACGCTCGATGCGGCGCTCTACTTCGTCCGAGATGCGGTGGGCCTCCAGCAGCGAGATCTGGCGATTGAAGACCAGGTGAACCTCGACAAAATTGGTCTGGGCCGAACGCCGCGTCTTCAGCTGGTGGAACGAGTTGATGCTGGTCGAGGTCTCGGCGATCGCCTGTTCGATGCGTTCCAGCAGCTCGGCCGGCAGACTGTGGTCGAGCAACATGTCCAGACCCTCGCGAATCAGCTTCAGCGAGGTCACGAAGATATAGACCGCGATGCCGACCGAGAGCAGCGGGTCAATCAGATACCACCCGGTCTGGCCAATCACCACCAGCGCCGCCAGAATCGCCAAATTGGTGTAAAGATCCATTTGGTAGTGGAGCGCATCGGCGCGCAGGACGAGACTTTCCGTGCGCTGACCGACTCGGCGCAGGTAGATGACCAGGCCCGCCGTGATCAGGGTCGAAA
The DNA here is from genome assembly GCA_964423555.1 of uncultured Holophagae bacterium. GTDB lineage: Bacteria > Acidobacteriota > Holophagae > Acanthopleuribacterales > Acanthopleuribacteraceae > CAYRFM01. The sequence continues at coordinate 72,514 of CAYRFM010000029.1, forward strand.
GCACGGTCACGATGATGGCGATGTTGGGATGACTGAGCTGGTCGCCGCGCATGATCTTGAGGACGGCCGAAAAGACGATGACCGCGCTGGAGAGCGCAATCACCAGACCTTCGACGAACGAGGCCAAGGCTTCGATCTTGCCGAACCCATAGTTGAAGCGGTGGTCCGAAGGTCGCTCCGCACTGCGTACGGCGAAATGATTGAATAGGCTGACCAGAAAGTCCAGCCCGGAATCGACCGCACTGGCGATCAACACCATCGCCCCTGAGCCAATGCCGACCGTCAATTTCAACAGCACCAGGCCCAAGGCAACGGCGGTCGCGACGACGGTCGCCTGGGCGTTGGCGCTGAGCTTTTCCCGGCTCTGCTTGGCCTTGTGGGACATCGACCCCTCGGAAATGGGCCGCGCGCATTCACGCGGCCCGTGGACTTATTGAAACAGCGCAGACTTGTCGACGACCTGGACCTTGGTCACACCTAACTTGGTGCCATCGATCTCTTTGTCCTCGGCCAGGATTTCTGGGGCCAGCCCGGCCCGGACGACTGGCGTGTAGACGATCGGCGCCGAGGCATCGGCGCGCAACGCTTCCGCCAAGCCCTTGGCCTCGCTGTCATCGGTCACCACCGCGATGTACATCTTGTCGGGCACCAGATACTTGCGGATGGCGGCATCGACATCGGCGGCCGTCAATTTCCCCATCAAGGCGATCATTTCCTCAATGTAGTTCTGACGCCCGTAGATCCGGCCATCCATCAGGAAGCCCAGGCGACTGGACTGGCTCTGCACGTAGAGTCGCAGGTAACCCTGCATGAACGTCCGCGTGCGCTGGAAGTCCGCTTCGGGAATGCCTTTATCGATCAACATGCGCAGCTCGCGAATCGCCTGGCGAATCGAGAACACGCCATTGCCCAAGGCCGGCGCTTCCAGCCCTTCGACACCCTTGAATTGCTGGGCAATCTGGACCGGACGGATCCAGATGTCGAAGGCGTTGATTTGGCGGGGGTAACCGGACAGCGGCAGCGAAACGGCGTGACCGCTGGGGTACCACTCCACGTAGGAGTAGTCGCCGTAGTTGAGCGAGCGTTTGCCGCGCATGTTCTTGTAGAGCAGGCCGTAGGATTTGCGGTGCTCACCAAGATAGGAATTGGCCACCAAAAGCGCGGCAAAATCATCGGACGAACGATCGGCGGCCATGGGGAAGCTCATGTAAACCGCGGAGCCAAAGGCCGTCTCCTTGCTGACGACCAGCACTTCGCTGCCAGCGGGCATGGGCACCTGGGCCACGGAAACCGGTGCCGCGCCTTCGGGCAAGGCACTCAGCTGTTTGTGGAGGCCATCTGCGTATTCGCCTTTGAAGCCACCGGCCACGCCGATCATCAGACGGTTTCGCGTAAATACCTTGGTGAAATGGGCCTTGACGTCGTCCAAGGTCAGTTTCTCGAGACTGCTTTTGGTGCCCTGCACCAGGTGGCCATAGGGATGGCCCTCGTACATCAGCAGGTCGAGGGCGAATTTGCTGAGGTTTTCGTCGTTGTTGTCGGGAATATCCTTGGTCACCGCCTTGAGGGCGTTTTCCTTGATCCGGCTGAAGTCCTGCTCGTCGAAGCGCGGCTTGAGCAACAATTCTACGAACAGGTTGGCGAGCTTATCCCGTTGGTCGACATGAATGCTGGTTCTGAAAACCGTCGACTGCTTGTCGACACTGGCCGAGAAGTCGGTGGCATAGGGATAGAGCAGTTCGTCGATCTCGGTTTTGCTCATGCTCGCGGTGCCGCCGTCGGCGATCATCTGCGCCGTCAGGTAGGTCAGGCCCTCCTGGCCCTTGGGATCGTCGACGCTACCCGTGCGGAACTGCAGGCGGATATCCACATGGGGACTGTCGGTGACCGGCAAGGTCACCAGCTCCTGCGCCATGCCGGCGGCAGCGAAAAACAACAGGAAAAGAAACGTCTTCATCGGCCTTGCTCCTCGGCGCTGAGGGTCGCCTCGATGCGCCCCTCATCCGTAAAATAGCGAGCAGCGGCCCGCTTCAGGTCGTCGGTGGTGATCTTGGCGAGCATCTGGTAGGTGCGCTCGAGGGACTTGGGATCACCCGTCAGACAAACGTAGTCGGAGAGTGCCTCGGCCACATTGCCGGGCGTGTCGAGCCGGGACGCCAGCTCGTAGCGGCGCCGCGACTTGATGCGCTCCAGCATCTTGGCGTCGATGTTGCCGGCGCGCAGCGCGTCGAGCTGGGCCTTGATGGCGTCGCGCACCATGGCGGTGTCCTCGACCTTGAACAAGGTCGCATAGACGCCGACGAACAGCGGGTCGCGGGTGTCCCAGTCGACCGTGTCGAAGGAGCTGACCTTCTGCTGCTCGAGCACCAGTTTGCGGTAGATCTCCGAGGTCGAGGAAAAGTACATGTCCAGCAGCAGACTCAGGGCCATGCGGTCGTTTTGAGTGTCGCTAAAGGCCGGACTGCGGAAGAAGACACCGGCGTAGTTGGTGTCGCCGTCATACTGCAGGTGGAGTTTGACCGTCTCCTTCTGGGCGGGTTCCGGAGTGATCGCGGGCTTTTCGTCGCCCCGTTGCCAGTCGCCATAGTAGCGCTTGGCCAACTCCAGCACGCGCTCGCGCACAACGTCGCCGACCAGGATCAGCGTGCAGTTCTCGGGACGATAGAAACGCTGGTAAAAGGACTGAGAGTAGTCGTACTGGCTGGGCATGGCCTTGACGTCGTCAAGAAAGCCCATGGTCGTGTGGCGGTAGGTATGCTGCTTGAACACGGCAGCCTGGATGGCCTCGAAATAACGGCGGCTGGGGTTGGCGAAGTTCTTGGTGTATTCGCCAAGCACCGCACCGGCCTCGGTCTTGAAGTCGTGCTCGCTGTACTTCAGGTACCGAAAGCGGTCGGCCTCCATCTCGAACATCTTTTCCAGATGATTGGCGCTGCCCGTGAAGTAGTAGTAGGTGCGATCGAACCAGGTGTTGGCGTTGCCGGCAGCGGCCATTTCCTGGAGCGTCGTGTTGTAGCGCTCGGGGGTGAACTTTTCGGTGCCGCGGAACATGCAGTGCTCGAAAAAGTGGGCGAAACCGGTCTTGCCGGCCTCCGTTTCATCGCGGGAACCCACGCGCACCAAGGTGCTGTAGGTCACCAGCCCTGGGCTGTCGAAGGGTACCGTGACCACCTGCAAGCCGTTTGGCAGGGTGTCGATCTGGATCGGATACGGAAACACCGAATCCTTGGCCTCACCGGCGCTCACAAGCGCGGTGAAACACAGCAGCATCAAGCCTAGACGCATCATGTGACATCACTCCGATTGAGAATCAGGGGCGACGGCAACCACCGCAAGGGGGATGCCGGGCGCCTCGTGGGGTCGCCGCTCCCGCAGGACGCCATTGAGAAAAATATCGAGTATTTCCCTGGCTTGTTCCTCGCAGGATTTGTTGCGACCGTTGAAAAAGTTAGTGAACATCGTGCCGTAAAGGAGGTTGCCGAGGCCGTCGAACATGGCGCTCACCTCCAGTTCGCGCACGATTTCGCGCTGTAATAGCCGTCGAAAGGCTTCGTGATAGCGACCCAGCACCTCGTCACGGTGAAGGAAGTAGGAAGGTCGATCGCGGTCGCGAAATTGGGCCCGTTCCTGAATGATCAGTTCGGCCAGCTCGGGATGGCGATCGAAGTAGTCGAGATAGGCATGGACTGTGGCGCCGATGCGTTCGAGCGGATCGTTGAAGCGATCGGCGGCAGCCGCCAAGTGGGCCAACAAACGCCGCATGCCATGGTCGACGGCGGCCAGAAACAGTGCCTGCTTGGTGGGAAAATAGCGATAGAGCGTGCCCTTGCCCAGTTGCAGCTCGTCGGCCACCTCTTGCAGATCGGTCTGCGCATAAGCACGACGGGCAAAGATTAGCGCGGCAGCCGAGAGAATTTCTTCTCTGCGCCGGGCAATAAGCTCCGGATTGACCGGTCGACCGGCCTTGCGCGCGACACTAGCTTCCAAAAACGCCTCCAATCGACCCATTGTAGCCCAAGCCGCTGCCAAGATCATCCCAAACTGAGCTCGACCCTTGCGGGCTGAGCGGGCTCCTTGCATTTTTTAGGAGCGGCCATTGCCGGGCCTTGTGCCTGCCATGCCGGCGAAACGGGCGGGAACCCGCCGCTTTGCCTCGGTCGATGGGAACGCGAATGCTGGGCGGAGCCAGGGAAAAAGTGTTAGTCCGACCAACCTGACAAAGCCGTACTACTACGACTTTGTCAGGTTGGTGGTCCAGGCAGAGCCTAGCCGAATAGGCCCCACAGGCGCTGTAGCTGCTGTAGCGCAAGATGCAATCTTGCGCCGGGCGGCGGGTGTACACTACGCCTTGCCTGCGAACTACGGTCGGCGCAGGGTCGTCAAGACGACCCTGGTCCCATTCGTCACCCATTTCGTCAGTGCGCAGTGCGCCCTGGCATTATTCGTGACCCATTTCGTCAGTGCGCAGTGCGCCCTGGCATTATTCGTCACCCATTTCGTCAGTGCGCAGTGCGCCCTGGCATTATTCGTGACCCATTTCGTCA
>CAYRFM010000030.1:0-75666 GCA_964423555.1 uncultured Holophagae bacterium
TTTAAAATCCTGACGGGCAAGTTCACCTGGAACGCCCGTCTTTTAAAATCCTGACGGGCAAGTTCACCTGGAACGCCCGTCTTTTAAAATCCTGATGGGCAAATTGACCAGGAATGCCCGTCTTTTAAAATTCTGACGGGCACGTTTTCTGGGGATCAGCGCCGTGGAAAGGGCATCTCGCGACCAAGGTAGATGCGGGCTAGCTTGTCGGAAAGCGCGGCGGTGTCGAATTCGGCCTGGTCGCCCTCGTAGAGCAGGATCGCGGCGAAGTTTTTCTCGGGGAAGCGCAGGTAGGTGCCGTTAAAACCGGCGCGATCGCTGCTGATGCGCTCGAGGCGCAGACCGCCACAGTCGCGAACCTCCCAGGCGAAATTGAAGTCGGCGTAGCTGCCATCCGCTAGCTTGGGTGTGGTGAAGGCGCGCAAATGGGTTTTTAGGTTGATTAGGCGGTTGGAGTTGAGGAACTCCTCGAAGATCAGGAGATCGTTGACGGTGGCGACCCAGGACGCTTGTGCTTCGTCCCAATGGGTCTGCTTCATCTCCAGGGCAGCGATGATGTTGCTTTGGATGAACTGGTGGTGGGGAATCCGGGCCAGGTTATCGATCAAGCGCTCGAGGATCTGGTAGTTGAGCGGCGCCTTTTCGCTGTGCTGGCCAGGGCTCGGCGCGGTGGTGGGCAGCTCGGTCTGATCCGCGCTCAGGCCGGAGGTATGGGTCAGCAGCGCCGCCACGGTGACTTGGTCGAAGGTCGGGGCCAGCTCGAGCAGGTAGGTGCTGACCGGCAAGTCGAAGGCCAATTTGCCCTGCTCCTCCAGCTTGCAAATGGCAAGCGCGGTAAAGGCATCGGCGAGGCCACCGATGGCGACAGGGCGGGCCAGTTCAGGTGCTTGCTCGCTGTCGGGGTAAATCAGGCTGTTGGTGCGGGTGATGGCAATCACCAGCGGTGCCTTGGCATCGCCGAGCAAGGCTTGGAGCTCCAAGTCAGGTCGCGGCGGCTTGCCGGTCATGAAACGCAGGCCGGCATACCAGTAGCCAACCAGGCCGAGGCCGAATAGGCCCCAAAACAGGTAGAGCAGGATTTTTAGCCATTTGGGCAGCTTCTTGACGTCGCTCATGCAGTCCTCCCGGCCCGATCAGGGGCCATTATCAAGGAATGGCCGGGGGAGTGCAACCCTTATGATGCATCGCTTTGTGAAGATCTGTTAGGCAGGGGGAAGTTTGTTGTATGTCACGGAATGTGTAAAAGTTCTAAAAAAAGTTAAAGTTGTCGAAATACAGAAGGGATAAGTAGGTCAGTTGATGAGATAAAGCCTGGGTGGAGGTATATGATGAAAAATCATAATTTAGATGTTTCGCGCGTTTGTCGCGTTTTGTTCGCAGCCGCTGTGCTCTTCATGTGTTCGGGGCTTGTAAACGGCCAGGATCAGGAAAATCAGAAGGCGCCCGTCATCCGTTCCGTCACGCTCGAGACCGGGATCACGCTCAGCTACGCCGAGCAAGGACAGGGGACAAGCAATCTGCTGATCTTCCTGCACGGCTATCTGGACTCGTGGTTCTCGTTTAGCGGCGTGCTCGAGAGTCTTCCCGCCAACTACCACGCGATCGCGATCACGATGCGTGGTCACGGGGATTCCGACAAGCCGCTGAGCGGCTACGAGATGGAGGATTTCGAGGCGGATATCATCGCCTTCATGGACCATTTTGGCTACGCTCGGGCCTCGTTCGTGGGTCATTCCATGGGCAGCGTGATCGCCGAGCGGATCGCCATCGACCATCCTGAGCGGGTCAAGAAGCTGTTGCTGATCGGCGCCTCGGCCAAGGTCGTCGGCAACGTGCTGTTGACAGAGGTCCTAGATGCGGTTGCCGATCTGGAGGACCCGATTCCCCACGACTTCGTCTATGAGTTCCAGGCCGGCACGGCGCCCAATCCCATCTCCTCGGCCTTTATCGATGGCATTGTCGCCGAGACCGAAAAAGTGCCGGCCAGGGTCTGGCGCGACGCGCTGGAAGGTCTGCTGCGCGCCGATTATTCGGACGAGGTCGACCAAATCAAGGCCCCCACCTTGCTGATCTGGGGCGGTGGCGATGCGATCTTTTCGGCTCAGGAACAGCAGGATTTGCTGGACCACATCGCCGGTTCGCAGATCACGGTGTATCCCAACCTCAGTCACAGCGTGAACTGGGAGCAACCGCGGCTGGTGGCGCTGGAGATCGACCTGTTCATGCGCACCCACGCCTCCGACTGTGCCTTTGATCTGATACCCTGAACCCGGATCTAACGGCACGATAGGGCCGCTGTTCGGCCCTACAGTTCGCCGTGTGGCGTGGCGCAGTGCTGGCAGGGCAGGGGCTGGCCGATGAAGGCTTGCTGGCCCTCGGCGCTGAGAATCCAGGGCCGCGACTCCAGCGGCGGACGGTGGCGCATGTGGCGCCGGTGGCCGCAGTCGAGCAGGGCGAAATAGTCGCCCTGTTCGTCGCGGTCGAAGGCGACGATCACGCGGCGCGGCCAGTCGGCTGGGTCAGTCAAGGACGGACTCGCTCAGTCTGCCCAAGTGCACGCCCTCGAAGTCGGGTGGCGCCATTGTGGCAGTGTGGGCAGACGAGTGCGTCCAGCAAATAGTTGTGCATGCTTCCGCTCCTTATTTTATCGATGCATGTCTTACTCGTTCGACTTTGTCAGGTTGGCTAGGCCAACACTTTTACGCCGGCTTCGGCCTATATTCGTGTTCCCTGCGACGGAGGCAAGCCGGGCGGCTTACCGCACTTTTCCTGGCTCCGCGGACCAGTTGTGTTCCCTGAGACCAAGGTAGGTCGGCGGGTTATCACCAACCTGACAAAGTCGTACTAGGGGAGAGGTTCAGACCGCGAATGACCTGGCTGAAAATGAAAATCCCCAACCTCATAGTATCACAAGGTTGGGGATGATCGTGGTGTTACGAGGGGTTTCCTCGAATGGGGGCGAATGTCCCCGTCAGCCTCTCGAAGAGGTTCAGTCTTTGTCGGAACCTGATTTCCGATATGCGACCTCCTAACGTCTTTCCTGTAAGGCGGGAGAGATCGTTTATGGTTCTATTTGAAATATAGTCATCAATTAATGAGGCTTCAATGGATGGAAAGGGATTTTACCTGAATTTTACGTTTGTATTCGCGCCCACGACCCCCATCGTTTTGACGCTTGCCCGGCAGCATTGGCAGCGCTACACTGGAGCATCCAGAGTTAGCGAGGTCGCCCATGTCCGTCACTGTCCAGAATCCCCACGAAGTCGTCGAACAGCTGCAAATCATCATTGCCAGGGCCATTGCGGAGCGCAACCCGATCGGCTATTTTGCCGCGCTCTATAAAAATGTCACGCTGGCCGTGATCGAGGGTATCGCCAATGGGTTTTTCGAGGATGGCCCGCGCATGGCGCTGCTCGATACCCTTTTCGCAGACCGCTACCTGACTGCCTACGCCCAATACCGTGGCGGCGAGTTGCCGACACGCGCCTGGTACCAGGCGCTGACCGCCACCGAGTCCAGCCAGCCGATCGTGCTCCAGTACCTGCTGGTCGGCATCAACGCCCATATTAACCTCGACCTCGGCATCGCCGCCGCCCGCACCAGTCCGGGCGCCGCGCTGGCCGGGCTCGAGGAGGACTTCAACCGCATCAATCGCATCCTTTACGGGCTCATCCCCCTCGTGGAGGAGCGCCTGATCGCCCTTTCGCCTAAGCTGGGCGAACTGGTCTCCGACCTGCCCTTTCGCGGCAAACTGCTGCTGGGCTTTTCGATGACCAAGGCCCGCGATTCGGCCTGGCGTCTGGCTTCGCGACTCGCCCCCAAGCCCCTGGTCGCGCAATTGCCCGACATAGAGAAACGCGATAAAGAGACCAAGCTTTACGGCGACGCCATCCTCTGGGACAACAGCCTGATCAAGGCCGTCAAAGCCCAGGAGTCCGACGACGTCGCCCACAACATCCGCGTCCTCGAAAACCTCGCCATCGCCTTGCCCTCGGACTGAAGATCTCCGTTTCTTGTGCATTTTCCCAGATTCCCGGCCAAGCGACGGCAGTGCTGCGGTAAAATGACGGCAAGATCAGCGTTGACGGTGCCGCATGTCGATCACCTACAATCCTCAGGGCCGCATTACTTTGGAGCCGACCCGCGGCAATCTGCTGGGGCTGACGAAGATCCTGCTGCGCACCTACGAGCGCACAATCGAGGATCTGGAGCGCACGCACCCCCAACACGAGCCCGCGCGGCTGCGCGCCATGGCGCGCGACTGGTTGGAACAACATATCGATCAGGTCACGGAGACGGTCCAACAGGCCTGTCGCGAGGCGATGATGGCCCGACCCGAGGACACCTTGCGCCGCGACTTACTCGGCCGCATCCTCTTCCACCGCCTGGAAGACCGCTTCGGCGACGACCCCGTCGACGAGACGACGTTTTTTCGCGGCTTCGTCCAGCCGGTCCTGCTGGTCGTGCGCGAGCTGATCGGCGAGACCCAGTACGACAATCTCAACGAGTATTCGGCGCGACCGTCGCTCGAGTTCTGCACGGTCCATGAACTGAGCGCCTCCAAGGTCAACTGGGACGACTTTTACAACCAGAACCTGGTCAACATCCTGCTGGTGCGGATCCGCAATCTCCTGCGCCGTTGGCTCAGCGCTCCAGACCAGGATCTGCGCTTTATAGCGCTGGTCAACGCCCACCTCGACGGCTCAGTCAAGTTCGAGACGCGCCATTTCACGATGCTGATCAGTGCGTGGGGGCTGGTCTACGACGCAGAGACGCCCGCCGACTCGGCCTGATCGGCGAGCAATTCCTGGACCAGATAGGCATCCAGTCGGTCGGGTTCCTCTTCGGCCAGGGGGAACGAGAGCAGGACCCGGCAGCCCTTGCCGGGACCCTCGCTCTCGATGCGAATCTGACCACACATATCGTGCATCGTGTTGGCCACGTAATGGAGGCCAAAGCCCTCGCAGTGTTTTTTGGTGGTAAAGCCCTGCTCGCACAGCTTGACCAAGTTCAGCGGGGCCACGCCGACACCGTTGTCGCGGACTTCCACCCAGACGTTGCGTTCGCCGGGCCAACTGGCGATCTCGATCAAGCCATGACCGTGGTTGGCCTCCTCGATCGCCTGCCACGAGTTCTTGAGCAGGTTGAAGAGGATCAGCACCATCTTCGATTTTTCGGCCCGCACCAGCGGCACCTCGCCCAGGCGCAGGCGCACCTCCAAGCGCTTGTGCTTGAGCAGGTAGGCCTCCATGCGGATCGTCTCCTCGATCACATCGTTGACGCTGAGTGTCGTCGAGAGGCTGCCCTTGAACTGGGTGTGGCGCTCCTGTTCGATGAGCACGGAGACGATGCTCTGAACGTGGTCGACGAGGCGACGCGATTCGTTGTCAAGGGCGTCCGACTGGTGCTGGAAGTTTTGCCAAATGCGGTCGAGCGCGTTGACCAGCGTCTGGCGCCGGCTCGGAGAGGTGAAGACGCGGTCCAGCTCTTCCTGGTTGCCGTGCAACATGTCGACGATTTTTTGGAATAGGTTGAGCCACTTACTGCCACACATGTTCTCCTGGATCATGTGGACAGAGGTGCGCACACTGTTGAGGGTGTTGCCGACGTTGTGGAGGACGTTGGTGGCGATTTCCGCCTTACCGGCTAGGTTTGCCGCTTCGACCAACTGATTCTGAGTGCCGACCAGCTCGTTGACAACACGAGCGCGGGCGACGGCGTTGACGGCGTGCTCGCGGAAGCGCATCAGTTTTTCGAAATCGAGGCTGGAGAAGGCGTATTCGCGCTCGTGGTTGTCGAGGGTCATGACCGCGTGCAGGCGGTTTTCGCTGGAAATGGTCAACAACACCTGCGACAAGGGCTTTGGCAACTCGTGCAAAAACACGTCGAGGGCCGGCCCGCGTGGGTGGTCGAGGATGGTCACACCGCGGTGCTCGGGACGACCGAAACCGCTCCACTTTGCCACGGTCTCGAGGGACAAGACCTGTTCCTCGAAAGGCTCGAGACGATAGCCTTTGACGCCGGTAAAGACGAAGCCGCGGCGGTCGGAATCCCAGATCGCGAAGCTGGCCGAGCGAGCGCTGGGGAACAGCACCAGGCCCTGGTCCAGCAGAATTTCGACGACCTTGTCCAGTTCGACGGCGCGGTTGATGGCCTTGACAATATTGTTAAAGGTCTCCAACTCGTGGTACTTGGCGTCCAACTCGCTGTTCTTGGCGCGCAGCTCGCGGGTGCGCTCGACGACTTTCGACTCGAGGCTGCGGTTGAAGTGCAATAGGCGCAAGTGAGCTCTGACACGGGCAATCAGTTCATTCTTGGCGACCGGTTTGGTGAGGTAGTCGTTGGCGCCGGAACTGAAGCCTTCGACCAGGTCCTGTGACTGGTTTTTGGCGGTCAGAAAAATGATCGGCAGCTCGTTGAGCGAATAGGTCTGGCGGATCTGGCTGCAGACCTCGTAGCCGGACATCCGCGGCATCATAATGTCGAGCAGGACGAGATCGTAGGGCCCGCTCTCGGCCACCAGGGCCAGCGCCTGGGCGCCGTGGCTGGCCTCCTCGAGCTGACAGCCGAGCGGAGCCAGGTAACTGACCAGGACTTGGCGGTTGATCGGCTCGTCGTCGACGATGAGGATGCGGCGGTCGGCAAACTCGGCAGCGATCCCTTCCGGTACCTCGTCGCCAGCGGCCGGCAAGATCTCAGGGTGGGGCTCGCTGCCAGGGGGCGCTTGGAAGCTGTGAATGCGTGCCGAGGTCTCGAAATCGCCGTCGCTGATCGCGCCCTGGACATCGGCCAAGGGCAGCGAGAAGGAGAAGATCGAGCCTTTGTCGGGCACAGAGTTGACGGTGATCGTGCCGCCGTGGAGGGAGACCAGGTGCTTGGTGATCGCCAGGCCCAGGCCCGTGCCCCCGAACGAGCGGATCGAGGAGGTGTCGGCCTGTTCGAAGGCATTGAAAATGCTTTCTAGTTTGACTTCGGGGATGCCGATACCGGTGTCGATCACCTGCAGGCAGAGGCTGTCGTGCTGGGCATCGACGGTAGCGGTGACCTTGACGAAGCCCTGGGCTGTAAACTTGATGGCGTTGCCGACGAGATTGTGGAGGATCTGCTGGAGCCGGTTTTCATCGGCCTGCACCGGTGGCAGGCTGGTTGGGATCGCGTTGATCAGTTCCAGGTTCTTGCCGGCCAACAGCGGTTTTGAGAGCGTCAGGACCATTTCGGTCAGGGTGTAAAGATTGACCGGTGCCTTCTGCAGCTCCAGTTTACGCGAGCGCAGTTTGCTGAAGTCGAGGATGTCATTGACCAACGAGGTCAGGCGCTTGCCGCTGGCAACGATCATGTCGAGATTGCGCTGCGCCTTGTCGGGTAAGGGGCCGGCGCTGCCATCGCGAAGCGAGTCGGCCAGGCCGATGATGCCGTGAAGCGGCGTGCGCAACTCGTGAGAGGTGTTGGCGAGAATCTCGTCCTTGAACTTGTCCATCTGGCGCAGGCGTTCGTTGATCAAGTTCTGGTTCTCGCGCTCGCTGCGCTCCCAGGCCAGTTGACGGGCCTGGTTGCGCAGGTAGTAAAGGACCAGCGCCAACACCGCGGCCAGGTAGAGCAGGTAGGCCCACCACGTCTTGTAGAGCGGAGGGTGCACGCGGATTTGCAGGGGCGATGCCAGCTCGCGCCAGTCCGAGTCGGCGATGCGCGCGCGGACCCGCAGGTTATAGACGCCTGGCCCGAGGTTGGTGAAGCTGGCCCAGCGGTTCTCGGCGCCAGCGGGGATCCAGTCGGTTTTCAGGCCTTCGAGCTTGTAAGCGTAGTGTACGGAGGCGGGCGCTGCCGCATTAAGTGCCGCGAACTCGAACGAAAAGACGTTTTGGTGGGCGTTGAGCTCGATCTGGCGGGTCGCCCAAATCGGCTTGGTCAGGGGGCAGTCGTCGCGGCCGATCTGGTCCGCCATGGAGGTGTTGAAGAGGCGGAAATCGGTTAGGGCGAGCGGCGGAACTTCAGCTTGCAGAGCGATTTCGAGGGGGTTGAAGGCGTTCAGGCCGTTGTTGCCGCCGAAGAAAAGACGACCGTCTTGGCAGTGGGCCACGGCCCGCTGGCTGAATTCGGGACCTTGCAAGCCGTGTCCGTCGGAGTAGACGGTGAAGCGCTCGTCGCTTGGGCTGAAGCGGGCGATGCCGCGGTTCGTGCTGATCCAGAGATGGTGGTCGCGATCGGCGGCAATGGCGTAGACGACATTGTTCGGCAATCCGTGGGCGGTGGTAAAGCGCCGCATCTGGCCGCTGCTCGTGTCGCGTCGATTGAAACCGCCGCCGAGGGTGCCGATCCAGAGCTGAGGCTGACCAGGTTCGGCGAAAAGACAGAGCACTTGGTTGTCGCCCAGGGATTGCGGGTCGGCGTCGTCATGGGCGATGCGCTCGACCGCTCCGGCCTTGGGTAGGTAGCGCAGCAAGCCGCTGCCCAGGGTGGCCACCCAAAGCCCCTCGCCCTGCTCCAGGAGGTGCTGAACGTTGACGGCTCCGTCTAGGTGATCGGGCGCGCCCAAGGGCGCGCGCGTGAAGCGTCCGGTTTGCGCTTCGAGGCGACAAAGCCCGCGGGTGGTGCCGATCCAGAGCTGCCCCTGGCGATCGCGCAGGAACGTGCGCATGCCGTTGCTGGGCAGACTGTCAGTGCGCTCGCTGTCGGTAGTGTAGTGGGCGGTGATCTGACCCTTGCGATCGTAGCGATAGAGTCCCTGGCTCGAGCCGCCGAGCAGAAGGCTGCCGTCCGTATCCTCGGCCAGGGCGTAAAAGCGCTCGGCTGGCATGCCGTTGGTGCGCTTTGGTTCGGGGGGGTGGTGGATGAAAGTGCCGGTGGTCGGGTCCCACTCATCGACGCCGCCGGCGCCTGTCGCGATCCACAGGTGGCGGTCGCGGGTTTCGAGCAGGTTGAAAATGAGGTTATTGGCCAGGCTGTGGGGGTCGTCGTCGAAATGCCTATAATGCGCAAAGCGCTCCTTATTGAGATCGTAGCGGAACAGCCAGTAGCCGAGCGAGCCCATCCACAACACTCCGGCGCGGTCTTCGAACACGGAAATAAAGCTTTTGAGTTGGGCTGGCTCGTGGGTGAAGTCGGTCAAGCTGCCGTCGATCGGGTCGTAGGCAAAAACGCCGCGCTGGGTGGCCAACCACAGTTGGCGGGCTCCGTTTGCGGCTAGGGCGTGGACCTCCAGCTCGGCCATCGGCTTGGCCGCGGGCGGTTGTGGTGCCTGGTTGGCGTCGTCGACGAGGGTCAAACCATTGGCGGTGGCGACCCACAGCGCGCTGGGTTCCTGACGTATGTCTGCAAACAGGGACAGAACGGGCGCCGTGCCCACGACCGTCGGCGCGATGGGCTCGACCTTGGGATCGAGGGTGAAGAGGCCGCTGTCGCCGCCGACCCAGAGCCGCTCCGTGCCAGGACCAGTCTGCACCGCCAGCGCCGTCACATGATTTCCCTGGGTCTTGGTTGCCGGCAAATTCACATGAGTGAAGCGATTCCAATCAGGTTCGTAGCGATAGAGGCCCTGGCTGGTCGTACCGATCCAGATTTGCGTGGCGCCGCCGAGGTGGGTGGCCGTCAGAGCCCTGATCTCGACCGCCGTGCCAGGCTCGTCGGGGAGAGGGCAGTGGATAAACCGGTCTAGGTCGCTATCGTAGCGGTCGAGCCCGCCGTTGCTGCCGACCCAGAGCCGGCCCTCGGCATCCTCATATAGGCAGCGAATCCAATCGTTGGCCACTTGACCGTCGGCGAGTTGGCTGTAGTTAGTGAAGCGGTAGCCGTCATAGCGATTGAGACCTTCCTGGGTGCCGAACCAGAGGTAGCCTTGGCGGTCCTGAAGGATGCACGTGATCACACTCTGGCTGAGGCCGTCGCGATGGGTCAGCACGTCGACATGGCGGTCCTTGCGCTGTGCCAACAGGGGCACGGTCGCGAGAAGGAGGCAAGCTAGCGCCATGCGGATCGCGCCCGCCCTCAGACCCCGTTGGCAATCGAATTCAGCAACCGTCATCTATTCTTTCTCGCTGGCGCCGGAACTCCTTGCTCCCCGTCGCTTCCCCATGCAGGCCCATGCCTCGGAGTTCCCTTGGATCCTCTATTTTAGCCCCTGAGATGGGCTTTTGCAAAGCCCGCATCATCAAGCCGAAAGCACTCTTGGCGCGGCGCAATATTCCAGAGCACGGCGATTGCTTGGGTGCTCCAGCTGGCACAGAGCTCTCGGCCATGCCTGCCCGCCCTTTCTCCGCTCCTTATTTGGCGCTCTTTTGCTAGAATGAAGCCCAGACGAAGGGCTAGAAGGGCTGGGCCAAGCAAGATGCATGTGATTAGGAAAAAACTCGGCGCGTTGGCAGGACTTGGGCTCCTGGCCGTCGCTTTTTGGGCACCGGCCATAGGGGGCTCGGCTTGGAGTTTTCGACGGATCTCGCTTGAACAGGGGCTGTCGCAGTCAACCGTTTACTGTATCTATCAAGACCACCTCGGCTATCTCTGGTTTGGCACCTACGACGGCCTCAACCGTTACGACGGCTATAGCTTTCGCACCTTCAAATTCGATCCCAACGATCCAGGCAGCATTAGCAATAACCGCATCCTGGCCATTGCCGAGGATGGCAAGGGCCATCTCTGGGTCGGCACAGACGGCGGTGGCCTCAACCGTCTCGACCGCGCGACTGGCAAATTCGAGCGCTTCCCGCTCCAGGACGAGGAGGGTGGGTCCGGTCGCGACCGCATTCTCGCCATTCTCTGCGACAGTCAGAAGCGCCTGTGGATTGGCACGGGCGGCGGCGGTCTGCTGCGGCGCGAGACAGACGGCAGCTTCAAGAGCTACCGACGTGGCAGCTCCCATGAGGGCAGTCTCAGCCATAACCGGGTGCGCGTGCTGTTCGAGGACAGCAAGGGCCGGCTGTGGGTCGGGACCGGCGGCGGTGGCCTGAATCTGTACCGCCCTCAAAGCGATTCCTTTCAGAGCTTTCGCAACGATCCCATGCGGCCGGACAGCCTCAGCGACGACCAGATCGACGCCATTGTCGAGGACCGCGCGGGCCAGCTCTGGGTCGGTACTTACAGCGGCGGGCTCAATCGCTTTGATCCCGACCACGATCACTTCGATCATTTTCGCGCCGACTCCGCGGACTACAACGCCCTGCAAAGCGACAAGGTGCGCTCGCTGTTTGTGGACGACCTCGGCTACCTCTGGATCGCTACCGATCAGGGTCTTGACCGGCTGTTCCCCGAGACCACCGCCATCAGCCATTACCGACACAACAGTGCCGACCCCGATACGCTCTCCGACGACGAAGTGCTCTCGCTCTACCAAGATCGCTCCGGCGTCTTTTGGGTGGGTACACGCAACGGTGGCATCAACAAGCTCGAGTTTCACCAGCAGAGTTTTCACCTGATGCAACAGCAACAGGGCAATCCCGACAGCCTCTCGGACAACCGCGTCTACGCCATTTACCAGGATCTCGAGGGCCGGCTCTGGGTTGGTTCCGGCGGCAGTGGCTTGGACTGCTACGACACCGTCACCGGCCACTTCGTCAATTACCGGCATGCCGACGCCGATCCGCGGAGCCTGATCGACAACAGCGTGCTCTCGCTCGACGAGGCTGGTGGCTATTTGTGGGTCGGCACCCGCTCGGGACTTTCCCGCATGGCGATCAAGCAACCGGGCGTCTTCGAGCCTTTCCGCCATCGCGCGGACCAACCCGGCAGTCTGGCGAACGATGTCATCTGGACGCTGTTGGTCGATCATGAGGGCCAGCTCTGGGTCGGCAGCGAGGGCGGTCTCGACCGCTGGGACCCCACGGCCAAACGCTTCGTTCATTTCCAAAACGAGCCGGGGCGCGATGACAGCTTGGGCGACAACGTCATTTGGTGCCTGTTCGAGGATCGGCGGCATCGCCTCTGGATCGGCACGGAGAACAACGGCCTCTCCTGCATGGAAGGCCCCAACCGTTTTCGCCATTTTCGGCACGATCCCCAGAACCCCAAGGCGCTCGGCAACAACACCGTGCTCAGCGTCTGCGAGGAGGGCGGCTCGCTCTGGATCGGTACCTGGGGCGGCGGTCTCAACCAAATGCTCAAGGATGGTTCCTTTCTGCATTTTCGCGAGCGCGATGGCTTGCCCAATGACGTCGTCTACGGCATTCTCGGCGATGGCCGTGGCAACCTCTGGCTCTCCACCAACCGCGGCCTGTCCGCCTTCAACATCGCCAAACGCGCCTTTCGCAACTACACCACCGCCGACGGCCTGCAGGGCATGGAGTTCAATCCTGGCGCCTACTATCAAGTCTATACCGGCGAGATGTACTTTGGTGGCAATGGCGGGCTGAACAATTTCCACCCCGATTTCTTCCGGGAAAACCAGCACCTGCCCCAGGTCCTGATCACCGCCTTTCGCCAGCACGAGGAGTTGGTCAGCCAGGATATCGCCGCCGAGCTGAGTTTCGAGTTGGACCACCGCCAGAACTACCTTTCCTTTGAATTTGTCGCCTTCGACTACAACGACCCAGGCCAAAACCGCTATGCCTACCGCCTCGAAGGCGAGGACCCTGATTGGATCGTCGGCAAGCACCGCTTTGCCCGCTACAACAATCTCGATCCCGGCGACTACGTCTTCAGGGTCAAGGCCTCCAACAACGACAACCTCTGGAACGAGAAGGGTGTGGCCATCAAAGTGCGGATCGTGCCACCGTTCTTCCGCACCCATTGGTTTTATCTGCTCTGCGTGCTGACCGGCGTTGGTTTGATCTTCGCGCTGGTTGCCTTCCAGCGCCAGCGCTTCAAGCAAGAGGAGGCCAAGGCCCTGGTCGCTCACGAGCTGGAGCGCAAGACGCTCGAACTCGAGGAGGCTCGCTGTTTACAGCTCTCGATGTTGCCGCGCGATATCCCCCAGCCTCCTGGACTGTTGTTGGCAGTGGCGATGCAGACCGCCTCCGAGGTCGGTGGCGATTACTACGACTTCCACCTCGACGACCATGGCGTCCTGACCGCCGCCGTCGGTGACGCCACCGGTCACGGTCTGCGCGCCGGTACGATGGTTTCCGCCGCCAAGGGCCTGTTTCTGACGCTGGTCGCCGATTACGGCCCAGCCGAAATCCTCTCGCGTTCCTCCAAGACCCTGCGACAGATGGGGTTTCGCAAGATGTTCATGGCCATGGCGGTGGTTCGTTTCGAGGGCCGCAGCCTGACCCTGGCCGCGGCCGGCATGCCGCCCGTCTATGTCTATCGTGCCGCAACTGGCGAGGTCGAGGCGCTGACCTTGAAGTGCCTGCCGCTGGGGGGTCCTGCCTTCGACTATCGGGAGCTGAAACTAGCGCTGGCGCCGGGCGATGTCGTCCTCCTCAACAGCGACGGCCTCGAAGAGATGTTCAACGAAAACCAGGCCCTGCTCGGTGCCGCGCCACTGCGCAAGACCTTCGCCGAGTCCGCCGGCAAGCACCCCGAGCAGACCATTGCCGACCTGCTGACACTCGGTCGCGAATGGGCCGGGAAACACCCCCAGGCCGACGATATCACCCTCATGATCATTAAGGTAGTATGACCATGCGCTCGATCACTGAACACCGATTGACCAAAACCCAAACAGGAAAACCCTCGTTAACCCAGCCAGGTGTGCCGAGGCGGCGACCTAGCACATGCGTGGGGGTTCAGGTGAGACGATCTGTCCTTTTGCTACTGCTGACAATTGGTGTCGCCAAGAGCGGCTCCGATGTCTCTCGATCGCTGCACCTGGCGACCGGTGAGGATCTGGCCATGTCCAGCTTCAGTTTGAGCGAGGATAGCGAGCTTACTCTGCGCTCCGATCGCGTGCTCCACCGTGTGATTGACCTCTCCACCAA
This sequence comes from uncultured Holophagae bacterium, assembly GCA_964423555.1. GTDB lineage: Bacteria > Acidobacteriota > Holophagae > Acanthopleuribacterales > Acanthopleuribacteraceae > CAYRFM01. Next base: position 13,848 of record CAYRFM010000030.1, read on the forward strand.
CCGCACCGGGATTCAGTTTTCGGCCTGTTGGATCATCGATGCGCGAACCCGGGAGAAGGTTTGGTCCGACAAGGACGATGAACGAGAGGGCGCCCTTAAACTGCGCTTGGTCAAGGGCGACTATGAGATGTACATGGCGATGGTGCGCCGCGAACCAGGCGCTGCCGAGGGCAAGCGGGTTGGGGGCAATCGACCCATTCCCCCCAAGGCTCAGCCGCGATTCGTCCTGAGTGGTCCAGCAACCGCCCTGGTCTTCAAGGAGCGCGAGCCCGGTCGCGATGCGCTCGACAACGCCTTGGTCTCGATCAGCCGCGCCCGCAACGACAGCTCCGAGGTCCGTCTGTTCCAGGTCACGAGCGAAGCCCAGGTGCGAATCTACGCCGTCGGTGAGGCCAAGCGCCGCTCCATCAGCGTCTTCGACTACGGTTGGATCGAAGATTTGTCCCGTCAGCAAATCGTTTGGTCGATGAACCCGCGCGAGTGCGAATTCGCCGGCGGATCGCGCAAGAACATCGTTGCCCGCGATACTCTGACCCTCAAGCCAGGCAAGTATGCGCTCCATTTCGAAACCAATGACAATCAGGCCTTTGGCGACTGGACGGAGGAGCCGCCCTACGATCCCATCTTCTGGGGGATCACCCTCTGGCCCCGCGACGATGCCGAACTGGGCAAGTTCAAGGTCATCAAGGAGCGCGTGCTCAAGGCGCCGGTTCTGGCCATGGTCGAGGTCGGCAATGACCGCGATCTCGTCAAGGGCATGCTGCTCAAACAGCCTATAGGCCTGCGCGTCGTGTGTCAGGGCGAGGGCACCTGGCAGGACGGCATGGTCGACTACGGTTGGATCCAGAGCCTCGAGAGCGGCAAGGTCGTCTGGTCCATGAAATTTCAGGACACCGGCCATGGTGGAGGTGCCGAGAAGAACCGCATCGCCAATCAGCTGATCCATCTTGAGCCAGGGCGGTATTTGGTCCATTACCGCAGTGACGACTCGCATGCCTTTGGCGATTGGAACGCGCCCGAGCCACTGCGACCTCACGCCTGGGGGATCACGCTGTTCGCGCTGGAGCAGAAGGATGCCAGCGCCATTCAGTTATTCGACGAGACCAAGGGCGAGGGCAAGGCCTTGGTGGCCCTGAGACCCGTGGGTAACAATGCCTACCTGGAAAAGCTGTTCACCCTAACCTCTGCGACGCGCGTCCAGATCGTCGCCATGGGTGAGGGCAATGAAAAAATGTTCAACGATCACGGTTGGATCGAAAACGACGACAGCGGTCGCATTGTCTGGAAAATGGACGCGGCCAGGACCACCCACGCCGGAGGCGCGAGCAAGAACCGCTTGCAGGTCGAGTCGATCTTCCTCCCGGCGGGCACTTACAAGCTGCTTTACGAGAGTGACGGCACCCATGCTTTTTCCAATTGGAACGCTGCGCCACCCAGCGAGCCGGAAAAGTACGGCATCGCCCTGTTTGTGCAGAAACCCTGAGCGATAGGTCGTCTGCTCTGGGTTGTGCTTTTGGCTATTTTAAGCTATAACAGGCCCAACATCGCCCTTCACTGACTTTCGGGTCGTACATTTTGCCGAAGTCTACCTATGCCGGCGACACTTATTTTTTCGGAGGCCCTCTATGCGTGCCGTCCCCTCTGATCTCGAAGTCTCTCAATCCGCCAAGTTGCAGCATATCGCCGACATCGCTACCGCCGCAGGACTGCTCGAGGACGAGCTCGAGCTCTACGGCCGCTACAAGGCCAAGGTTCGCCTTGACTGCCTGGCCCGCCTCGGCAGCCGACCCAACGGCAAATATGTCGACGTCACCTGCATCACGCCCACCCCACTCGGCGAAGGGAAGACCGTCACCACCATCGGCCTGACCCAGGGTCTCGGCTACTTGGGCAAGAAAGCCATCGTCTGCATTCGCCAGCCCAGTCTTGGTCCGACCTTTGGCATCAAGGGCGGCGCCGCCGGCGGCGGCTACAGCCAGATCGTGCCCATGGAGGACTTCAACCTCCATCTCACCGGTGACCTCCACGCCATCAGCATCGCTCACAACTTGATCGCCGCCGCGTTGGATGCCCGCATTTTCCACGAGAATCGCCTGCCCGATGCCAAGCTCGAGGCCATGGGCGTGGCGCCGCTCAAGATCGACACCCACAACATTACTTGGAACCGCGTGCTGGACCTGAACGACCGCGCTCTGCGCAAGGTCGTCGTCGGCCTGGGCGGCAAGGACAACGGCGTCCCGCGCGAGACCGGTTACGACATCGTGCCCGCCTCCGAATTGATGGCAATCCTCGCCCTGGCCACGGACCTGGCCGATATGCGCGCGCGCATCGGGCGCTGTATCGTCGCCTTTTCTAAAGCGGGTCAGCCGATCACCGTCGAGGACCTGGGCGTCGCCGGTGCCGCCACCGTGCTGCTCAAAGATGCGATCAATCCCAACATCATGCAAACGCTGGAGGGTCAGCTGGCCTTCGTCCACGCCGGTCCCTTCGCCAACATCGCCCATGGCAACAGCTCGATTGTCGCTGACAAGATCGCCCTCAAGCTGGGCGAGTACGTCGTCACCGAGTCGGGCTTTGGTGCCGACATCGGCATGGAGAAGTTTTTCAACATCAAGTGCCGCTACTCGGGCCTGAAGCCCGATGCGGTGGTTGTCGTCGTCACCGTGCGCGCCCTCAAGATGCACGGCGGCGGACCCAAGGTCACACCGGGCATGCCGCTCAACAAGGCCTACACCGAGGAGCACCTGGAGTTGCTCGAGGCTGGTGCCAAGAACCTCCAGCACCACCTGGGGATTGTCGCGAAGTTCGGCATCCCCGCCGTCGTCTCGATCAACCGCTTTCCCACCGACACCGAGGCCGAGATCGAGATGGTCAAGCGCATGGCGCTCGAGGCCGGGGCCGAGCGCGCCGTGTTGGGCAACTACTGGGAGCTGGGTGGCGAAGGCGCCGCGGAACTGGCCCAGGCCGTCGTTGACGCTTGCGAGAAACCCTCCAAATTCGACTACCTCTACCCCCTTGACTGGAGCATCGAGCGCAAGATCGAGAAGATCGCATGCGATGTTTACGGCGCTGGCAAGGTCATCTATGAACAACTGGCGGCCAAGCAGATCAAGCAATACGAAGCCGCAGGCCTCGGTGGTCTGCCGATCTGCATGGCCAAAACCCATCTCAGCGTCTCCCACGATCCCGAGCTCAAGGGCCGTCCCACGGGCTTTACCGTGCCTGTGCGCGAGGTGCGGCTCAGCGCCGGCGCGGGCTTCATCTATCCGTTGCTCGGCACCATGCAGACCATGCCGGGGCTGCCGTCGAAACCCGCCTTCCGCGACGTCGATATCGATCTCGAGACCGGCAAGATTCGCGGCCTGTTCTAAGTCGCGGAGGAGGACAGCATGACCGAGGAAGACGAGTACCTGCTGGGTACCGGTGCCGTCGAGTTGGCGCGCCTGGAACTGCAGCACAACATCTGGAACGGCTGGACCGAGCGCCTGCTCGACCTGGCGGCCTTCGCCCCGAGCGGTCGCATCCTCGACCTCGGGGCGGGTCCCGGTTTCACCACGCGCTCGTTGGCCAAGCGCGCGCCCGAGGCAACCGTGGTGGCGCTGGACAGCTCGCCGCGCTTCGCCGCCCACCTGCGCCACCTCGCCACCCGCGAGGGCTTGCGCCATGTGGGCTTCCAGCAGTGCGACGTCCATCGCCTACCGCTCGAGTCGGCCAGCTGTGACGGCGCGCTGGCGCGCTGGCTGTTCTGTTTCCTGCAGCGACCCGAAGAGGTCGTGGCCGAGCTGGCCCGCGTGCTGCGGCCCGGCGCGCGCCTGGCGATCCTCGACTACTTCAATTACCTGGCTGTAGGCTTCCATCCGCCCGCGCCCGAACTGACGCGGGCCTTTCAAGCCGTGCACCGCAGCTTCGCCGACCACGGTGGCAACCTCGATATCTGTGGCGTCCTGCCCGAACTCCTGACCCTACACGGCTTCCAAATCGCGCACTTACTGCCGATCTGCGAAGTGACTCGCCCGCGGGAGTCCTACTGGCGCTGGTTCAAGGCGTTCCGCGACAGTTACTTCGACCGCCTCGTCGAGGGCGGTCAGCTCAGCGCTGCCGAGCTGGCGACCTTCGACACAACCCTGGCGGCACGCGAGCAGACGCCAGGTTCGTTCTTCTTCACCCCGCCAATGTTGGGGATCGTGGCCGTAAGGTAGAGCTTCCCTGAAGAGGTCCTGAGGGCGGTGTAGCGCAAGGTGCAATCTTGCGCCGGGCGGCCATTTCGGATCGGCATTGGGCCAGCTTGAATAACCGGGATGAAGACCCGCTATTTTTGTCCGATGGCACCCAGGTGAGGATTCTGCGATTCCCTGCTTTGGTCCTTGGCAAGGCTCGAACGCCATGCTGGAATGACCTCGGCTTCTCCTCGGGATGCCCCTCTGGAAAGCCCACGCAACACAATGCTTGATTCTTGAAACGGGAATCTTGAAAAAGGTGTATCCTAGTCAGACTGGGAAACCTTCATGCAGGAGCTGCACAATGCACGTACTCTTTATTGCCCCTCATTTTCCGGCCAACCAAAAGCAGTTCGTTCGCGCGCTGAAGGCCGTTGGGGCCTATGTGACAGGGATTGGCGAGGCGCCCGTGGGCATGTTGCCCCAGGACCTCAAGGGCTGGCTGGACGGTTATGAACAAGTCAGCAACGTTTGCGACACACAACAGATGATCGATACCGTCAAGGCCATCCAGGCCCGCGGTTGGGTCGACCGCCTTGAGGCTACCGTCGAGGCCCACATGTACACCGCGGCCCGCGTCCGCGAGGCGACCGGGATCCCCGGCATCACCTACGACCAGACCGTGCTCTGTCGCGACAAGACCTTGATGAAGGCCTTCATGCGCAAGAACGGCATTCCCTGCGCGGCCTCGACAGCTGCCTCGACCGTGCAGGAAGTCATCGACTTCGGCGAGCAGGTCGGTTATCCCATCATTCTCAAGCCCCGCGACGGTGCCGGCGCCGCCTCTACCTGGCGGGTCAACAGTGCCGCCGAGCTGGAGCCGGCGCTGCGCGATACCGGCGTCACCCACGGCCGCTCCGTGGCGGTCGAAGAGTTCATTGAGGGCCATGAGGGTTTTTACGACACGCTCACCGTTGGCGGCCAGGTTGCCCACGAGTTTGTCAGCCACTATTACCCCAACGTGCTCGAGGGCATGCGCACCCGCTGGATCTCGCCCGTGATCATCACCACCAACCGCATTGAGGCCGACGGCTACTCCGAGCTCAAGAACCTCGGTCGCAACGTCATCGCCAAGCTCGGCCTGCACACCGCACCCACCCATATGGAGTGGTTCTATGGCAACAAGGGCCTGAAATTCTCCGAGATCGGTGCCCGCCCGCCCGGTGTCGGCCAGTGGGACCTGTACTGCGCCGCCAACGATGTCGACCTCTATAAGGAATGGGCCTTCGCGATCGTCCACAACGCCTGCCCCAGCCCGCTCTCGCGCAATTACAGCGCCGCCATCATCAACCTGCGGCCGACCCAGGATGGCGTGATCAAGGGCTACCAAGGCGTCGACGAGATCGACCGCAAGTACGGCAAATGGATCATCAAGTGCCATTTCCCGCCCGTGGGCGCGCCGACCCAGCCCGTCTCCGCCGGCTACATGGCCAACGCCTGGATCCAGATCAAGTACCCGGACTACGACGATCTCCGCTCCATCCTCGAGGAGATCGGGCGCACCATCAAGGTCATCGCCGGATAGTCACGCTGAATCGGTGGGGCCTCCGTGCGGGGGCTCCGCCTTCGATGCCTTGCAAGGAGTGCACTCATGGCCGCAGAACAAGCCAAACCTCGGATTCTCTTGATCACCCCCGAAATCACCTATTTGCCGCCGGGCATGGGCAATCTCGGCAATCACCTCGTCGCCAAGGCCGGTGGCTTGGCGGATGTCTCCGCCGCCCTCGTCAGCACCCTATTCGAGGCCGGTCTCGATGTCCATGTCGCGCTGCCCAACTACCGCACCATGTTCAGCCGCCGCATCGGCAAGATCATCAGCCAAAACCTCGAGGCCTACCGCCGTGTCCTCTCCGAGGACCGCATCCACCTGGCGGAAGACCGCTGTTTCTACTACCGCCACCAGGTGTACGACGACTACGCCGGCCAGAACCTCAAGCTGGCTCTTGCCTTCCAGCGCGAGGTTATCAACAATATCATTCCCCGCGTCCAGCCCAGCCTGATTCACTGCAACGACTGGATGACCGGCCTGATTCCCGCCGTCGCCCGTCGCCTGGAAATACCTAGTTTGTTCACGGTTCACAACATCCACAGCATGCGGGCGCGCCTGGCCTTCATTGAGGATGCCGGCATCGACGCGGGCAATTTTTGGCCCTACCTTTATTTCGATCGCCCGCCCATCAATTACGAGGAAACCCGCGAGACCAATCCCGTCGACTTCCTCACCAGTGGTGTCTTCGCCGCTACCGCCATCAACACCGTCAGCCCGACCTTCCTGACCGAGATCATCAGCGGCCGCCACCCGTTCATCAACGAGCCCATCAAGCGCGAGTTTACCCACAAGTTCCATTCCGGCCGCGCCGTCGGCGTGCTCAACGCGCCCGCCCAAGACAATCACCCCATGCGCGATCCCTACTTGCCCCACAAGTACAGCCACAAGGACCTGTACGAGGGCAAGCGCAAGAACAAGCTGATCCTGCAGAAGCGCTTGGGCATTGAGGAGGATCCCGACGCGGCCCTGTTTTTCTGGCCCTCGCGCCTCGACCCCGTTCAGAAGGGCTGCGCCCTGGTCGGTGACCTGCTCGAGGAGATAATCCACCGCTATGCCAAGGAGAACCTCCAGGTCGTCGTCATCGCCAAGGGCCCCTACCAGGAGAATTTCTACCGTATCGTCGACCGCGGCAACCTCTACCGCCGGGTCTGCATCACCGACTTCGAGGAAGGCCTATCGCGCCTGGGCTATGCCGCCAGCGATTTCCTGTTCATGCCTTCCAGCTTCGAGCCCTGCGGCCTGCCCCAGATGATCGGTCCGATCTACGGGACCTTGCCCGTCGCCCATGATACCGGCGGCATCCACGACACCGTGCGCCACATCAGCATCTCCAAGAACAGCGGCAACGGCTTCCTGTTCGAGGTCCACGACGTCGCCGGTCTGCGTTGGGCAATTGACCAGGCGATGCAGTTCCATCGCTTGCCGCGCGACCTCAAGATCGCCCAGCTGAGTCGCATCATGCGCCAAAGCGAAGAGGAGTTCTCCCAGCAGGTCAACACCCGCAAGTACATGATGATCTATGAGCACCTGCTCAACAAGAAAGGCCTGTTCACTACCCAACCGCAATAGTTTCAAGTCTTCGAGGGAATGCCAATGAGTTTGAACGTATTGATGATTTCGCCGGGTTACCCTGCCGAGATGCCCGAGTTTACCAAGGGTCTGGCCGCCGTCGGCGCCCGCGTTTGGGGTGTCGGCGACAGCCCCGAGGCCGGTCTGCCGAGCGAGGTTCGCAAGTGCATGAGCGGTTACCTGCAAGTGCGCAGCTTGTGGGACGAGGAAGACGTCATCGCCCAGATTCGACGCTGGAAGGGCATGGCCGTCATTCATCGCATCGCCTGCCTGTGGGAGCCGGGCATGCTGATGGCCGCTCGCCTGCGCGAGGCGCTGAAAGTGCCGGGCATGACGGTCGAGGAGACCGTGCCCTTCCGCGACAAGGAAGTCATGAAGCAGGTCCTCGACCGCGCCGGTCTGCGCACGCCGCGCCACCGCGAGGCCACTACCATCGCCGGTGTCTGGAACGCCGCCGAGGAGCTGGGCTACCCGCTGATCGTCAAGCCCATCGACGGGGCCGGCTCCGCCGACACCTACCGTCTCGACAGCTCCGACGAATTGCGCAATGTCCTGCCGGCGCTCAGCCATGTGCCGCGGGTCAGTGTCGAGGAGTTCATCGACGGCGAGGAGTACACCTTCGACACCATTTGCATCGGGGGTCGCATCGTCTATCACAACATCGCGGTCTACCGTCCGCGCCCGCTGATCGCGCGCAGTCGCGAGTGGGTCAGCCCCCAGAACGTCGTCCTGCGCGACGTCGATGCGCCCCACCTGCAGGGCGGCATCGAGCTCGGCAAGGGCGTGCTCAAAGCACTTAAATACAAAGATGGGTTCACCCACATGGAGTGGTACCGCAAGGCCGACGGCGAGGTCGTCTTTGGCGAGATCGGCGCGCGCCCGCCTGGCGCCCACCTCGTCGACCAGATGAACTACGCCTGCGACACCGACCTCTATACCGGCTGGGCCGAGGCCTACTGCCACGGCCGCTTCAGCACCAAGATCGAGCGCAAGTACAACTGCTCCGTGACCTACAAGCGCGCCAAGGGCCAGGGCATCATCCAGCGCTACGAGGGCTATGAGGAGATGTACCGCAAATACCGCGACAACATCGTCTGGGAGACCCTGCTGCCGATCGGCAGTCGTCGCCGCAACTGGCGCGCGACCCTCGTCTCCGACGGCTTCGTGATGATGCGTCATCCCGACTTGCAGGCGACCCTCGACATGGCCGACGATGTCGGCGCCAACCTCCACCTCTACGCTGGTTGAGCCTAAACCCCGACTCGGAGTGAGCCGCCCATGAAAAGAGTGATCTTCGTTGCCCCCTACTTCCTCAACGCCACCATTCGTTTCATCGCCTCGATCGGCAACCTCGAAGGCGTCCGCTTCGGCCTGATCAGCTGCGACCACATCGACCGCCTGGGCCCCGCCATCAAGGCCAAGATCCACGCCTGGGAGCGGGTCAACAACGGCCTCGACGCCGGTCAGCTGGCCGTGGCGACCCGCAACCTGATGCGCCAGTTCGGTGGCGTCGACGCCTATTTCGGTGCCTTGGAGGACCTGCAGGTCCCGCTCGGCAAGGTCCGCGATCATCTCGGCATCCCCGGCATGGGCGCCGAGACCGCCGCCAACTTCCGCGACAAGGGCCGCATGAAGAACGTGCTGCGCCAGGCCGGCCTACCCTGCGCCCGCCACTGTACCATCACCGATCCCAGCCAGGCCTGGGGTTTCATCCGCGAGGTCGGCTATCCGGTCGTCGTCAAGCCGCCTTCGGGTGCTGGAGCTCGGGCCACCTTCCAGGTCGCGGACGACGAGCAGCTCTCCGACTACCTAGCCGGCTACGCGCCCAGCCCGCGTGATCCGGCCCTGCTCGAGGAGTTCATCCAGGGCGAGGAACACAGCTATGAGGCCGTCAGCATCGACGGCCGAGTCGCCTGGCATTCGCTGACCCGCTATTACCCCTCGCCGCTGGAGGTCCTCAAGAACCCCTGGATCAAGTGGTGCGTGCTCTTGCCGCGCGAGGTCGACCACCCTCGCTATGCCGATATCGGCGAGGTCAATCGCCGCGCCCTGGAGGCGCTGGGTATGGACACCGGCCTGACCCACATGGAGTGGTTCCGCCGCGACAACGGCGGCGTGGCCGTCTCCGAGGTCGGCGCGCGTCCGCCGGGCGCGCAGTTCATGAGCCTGATCAGCTACGCCCACGACATGGACTTCTACAGCGCCTGGGCGCGCCTGATGGTATTCAAGGAATTCACGCCGATCCCGCGCAAATATGCGGCTGGCGCGGCCTACCTGCGCGGCATGGGCGAGGGCAAGGTGACGGCGATTCGCGGCCTCAACAAGGCCCAGCAGGAGGTCGGCCAGGTCGTCGTCGAAACCAAACTGCCCCAGGTCGGCGCACCGCGCTCCAGCAGCTACGAGGGCGACGGCTACGTCATCGTCCGTCACCCCGACACCGAGGTCGTCAAACACGCCCTGATGCGCCTGATCAGCCTCATCAGGGTCGAGTACACCTGATCGTGCCTTTTGAGGGTGACCATGACGATACACCATGACTGCCTGTATAAATGGTTGTTACACGCGTTCATGCCGGAGTTTTTCGCCCATTACTTCCCCGATCTCGAAGTACGCAGCATCTGTTTCCTCGACAAGGAGTTCCTGCAAAAGTTGGAGAGTTACAAGGACAGTCTAAGACCGATTTGTTGATCGCACTAGATGTCCAGATAGAGGACCAGTGGCACAACGTCGTCGTCAGTCTGGAGCATAAGAGCTGGCGTACCGAAGTCGGCATGACAGTGATGGAATATGCCGCCTGCAGCTGGCTGGCCCATAAAAAGCCGGTGTGGTCGATCGTGTTCTTCACCGATGAGGCCGACTGGCAGGAGGAGATCGAGGATCGCGCCTGGTTTGGCTTCTCGAAGGCCGGCGGGCGGACGATGTTGATTTATGATATCATCAAGGTGAATCGCGAGCTGAGCGCAGATCTGATCGCGAAAAAATCCCTGTTCCTGAGCCTGCTGGCGTTGCACGCCAACCGCAAGGGTCTAGCCCATGCCGATTTGGTCGCAGCCGTCTACCGTGACGCCGCCGATCTGGGGGAGCGGCTCACCAACGATCATAAACTCCTGATCGAGCAGATGGTGGAAGCCTACAGCAAACTCGAGCCAAAGGTCATTCAAGCCATCAAGGAGCGACAGCACATGAGATTTGTAGCCAACAGCATCACCGAGCACTACGAGCATATCGGCGAACTTCGCGGCGAACTTCGCGGCGAAAAGCGTGGCGAACTCCGAGCCAAGATTGCGGAATGCAAGGAGCAACTGCTGCAGTACGAGAGTCTTTTGGCCGAGGGCGCCCTCAGTAAGCAAGTTTTTACCCGACTCGCGCATCCCCTTAAAGCGAAGGTTGCCGCGGCAGAGGTAGAGCTTCAAGCGCTGAGCCAGGAACAGCAAGCCCAGTCGGCTTGAACTTTCGCCCGCTTGTCCTTGAGGTCGCCAAACATCTGCCTCAGCCACGTCAGCCCCTTGTTCCTCTAAATGCAGGTTAAAGCGTGAGATGTCTCGAGCCTCCTTGCCGCTTGCCATAGCGGCGCCGCTGCAATGTGCATATGAAGGTTGTCGTTCGTGGCTATCAACGTGCCTTTTTCTGTCATTCGTACTCCCTGACAGTTTGAGTGGCTTTTGAGCGAGTCAACCCAACGTCATTCGACAGCGCGACGCTCGGCAAGGACGGCTTGACCTGGGATGTTCGACCAGTTAGAGCGCCTCGTAACCTGTTTCGCTCCCGAGCGGCAGTTTTCCGGCAAGGCAGTCCTCATTCCGGATACGTGCAAGTTATTTCTTTCCTTCCTCGGTTGGTCGCGATGAGACGCGAGCCCAGTGTTTTTGAGGAATGAGCTCGCGCGCTTTGCTGAGTAGGCCGCGGCTGGTAAGGTTGTTCGGGTTGTGAGCGATCGCGCGCAACAAGAACAGTTCGGCCTTTTTGGCTTTGCCCAGCTGAAGTAAGGCGTTGGCGATCTGGATACAGACGAGCTCGTTGCTGCCCTTGGCCGCCAGGGATTTGAACAGGTAGGTGAGGGCTTCCTTGCCGTGGCCCAAGCCCAGGTAGAGCGTGCCGGCGATGAGATGAAAGTCGCCACTGACCGGGGTGATGTAGACGTTTTCCTCTAGCTGGGGCAGCTGCGCGAGGAGCGCATTGGTCCTGGCCAGGGACTCGTTGGGGAGCAGTTCCTGGAGGCGTGCGGCCAGGGAAACGAAGAGTTCGGGGTCGAAGCGACTGATCCGGATCAGGGTCAGGATCGCCTCGAAAGAGAGGTTCGAGATCATACTCGGGTCGGGCAAGAGGTTGACCAGGTCGAAGGGCGTAAAGTCGCAGTCCCGCGCTTGCAGCCATGCGCGGGTATTCGGCAGCTGGCTGAGCTGGAGACCCAGGGTGAAGAGCGCCGGCGCCAGGGTCGACTCGTGCTCGGGATGGTAGACGTCGCCATTGTGAAGTTTGCAATAGCAGGCGATGCTGCGGTAGTCGACCGCGAAGGAGCAGACCGGACCATGACTGGTGAAGCCCGACTCATGCAGTGCGTAGAGATCGCCATAGCGGGAAAAGCCCTTGTCGTGGGCGATCAGGATCAGGCGGGAGGCGATCCGCTTCGAGACCAGATCCAGGCCGGCCAATCCGCCGGTGGGGATCAGCAGCTGACCCTCTTGGATGGTCCCACACCAATGATTCATGACCTGGTCCCGCGGACTCGGATCCGGGGGGCAGAACCAGGGCTGATAAACTGTTTCGACACCTAGCTGGGCCATGACGACATAGGTGTTGCCTGGCATGTCTGGCGGGACCGTGGTCGTGCGCGGGACATGGCCGAGGAGGCCGCAATGGTGCTCGACCTTGAAGTAGTCCTGAGGCAGGGTATCGAGCACATAATTCGCAATCAGAAAGACCGGATTGGCCAGATGGGACAACCTGCGTTGGCGCACGCGCAGGTGCAGCGGCCCATCTTCGAGCCAGTCGAAGAGGGCGAAGTCGAGCAGGCCGGCGCTGGCGAACGGGGCCAATTGGGGCTGCTGCTGCCAAAAGGCGAGGTTTTCGGGCACGCAGTCACTGAGGATGTAGACCAGACGCGTGCTGTCCACGCCGCGCTCGCGCAGGCGCTGGAGTACGTGAAAGCCAAAGCGGCCGAGCCCGGCCCCCAATTCGAGGATGTAGAGCGGTTCCGCTTCATCCAGCGCGCCCCGCTCGGCCAGTTCGGTGGCGCAGGTCAGGATCAGGTCGGCCGTCTGTTGCGCCAAAAAGGGGTTGTTGGTGGCCATGAAGGGAATGTGCCGCCAGATTCGGGGCCCTTCCTCGGTATAGTGTCGCCTCATATCCGACCACAAGTCGGACTGAGACAGCGGGACCAGCCCTGACAGGCTTTCATGGGGAGCGGGCATCGCCTACCTCAGTCGACACAGGCCTTGTGGTTTTGCAGCAAACCATTGTTGATGGAGATGTTGTTATAGATGACCGCGCCGGTTGCCAGGTTCTTGGCATAGAGCGTGACCTTGGAGGGCGCGGGGTGCTTGATGATATTGACGCCGGCTCCATTATTCTTGGTGAAGCCGCCGTTATAGGTGGGCGTGACCTTGTAGAAAAACGTCTGAGCGCCAGCGGCTTTGACCGTGGCGGCCAGGGCGTTCTCATAGAGCGTCATGGCGGGGTGGTTCGTGCCGTCCGTGAGCGTGACGAGGTTGTTCAGGGTACCGGGGCCACCAAACTGTTTGCCGATCAAGTGGCCGCGTTGGTGATGGTTCGGATGCCCCCCACCAACCCAACCGGGCGGATTGGGTCCCGGTGCGGCGCCACCGCCGAGCGGTGCGGTCATGATCACCCAAGCATCGGCCGGTGCATTGAAGTTTTTCTTCAGGAACTTGGCCTGGATCACCCCGAGCTCACCGTCTTGCTGCAAGCCTGCCAGGATCTGGCCGACGTTCAGCCCCTCGAACACGAATCCCAGGGCCTCCTCCGCGACTTGGGGCAATGCTTGTTGATCCTCAACCTCCATGGCCATCGGCTGATCGTCTTCGGCATTATGCATGACGACATCGCCCTCCTCGGCCATTTCGTCGGCGATCTCGTCCACCATATCCTCGGGAATATGGTTGATCGTGACGTCCGCATGCTCCTCGGTGGAGTTGAGTACGATCGGTTCGCCTGACCAAAAATCGACGAAGTGGTATTCGGTCATCTCTTCTTGTTCGTCGAGACCCTCGAACATGGCCAGCGTATCCCCCTCGGCCACGAGTAGGTAGTACTCGCCCTCCTCGAGGTCGCCATTGATGGTGAGCCGTTGAACCACGCCCGAGTCGGTCGCGGGAATGGTCTCGCCCTGGGCATCGGGGAAGACAAGTCGCTGAATCGGCGCAGCCGTGGGCGGTGCCTTCGCCGGAGCCGGCACGGGTGCGGCATCCAGTCCTTTGGCCTGGAGCGGCGGCGCATGGGCAAGTTGTGCCGCTGGGCGCCGGCGTTCCTGACCGCGGGCAATGGCGGCGCCGATGCTGTGAAACAGGCCACGATTACCCGCTGGGTCCACGGGCTCCGCAGCGCCATCACCCGCTCCCTGAGTGGCGCGCGACCAAGAAGAAGCCGTCGAGGTCTCATTCTGGACCTCGGAGGTCAGCTCGTGCTCTGGTTCTCGGCTGACAACCTGCTTCAAACTTCCTCCCGATGGAAATGGACACCGAAGCGGAAATTATACCTTGAAGCTTTCTGAAAGTCGAGTTTAGCAGTCTTGACGTCTTGACGCAGGGAGCTGACCGCGGAGTACGGGCACTCGGAACTTTGTAAGCACTAGGTGCCAAGTTTGAAAAGTTCAGGGTTTGGCGGCGCCGAAGCGCAGGCTCATGCCGGCTTCGAGTTGGCGGCCGCTTTGGGGGGCGGCGGGGAAGCCCTCCGAGGAGGTGCGGGAGACGTTGTAGTGCTTTTTGTCGAGGAGGTTGCGAGCGTTGAGGACGAAGCGCAGGTTTAACCGGGACAGATTCAGCTCGAAGTGGCTGTAGAGGTCGATGCGGGTGAAGCCGGGGTTGGCGAGGTGGTGGCCGTCGGGGCCGGTCAGCGGGTGGTAGCTCTTGCTGCGGTTGAGGACGTTGAGGTTGATGCCCAAGGGGCCGCGGCTGGCGAGTAGATTGAGGCGTAGGGTGTCGCGGGCGCTGTAGGTCAGGGTGTCGCCGCTGATGTCGCCGTCTGAATAGGCGTAGGAGCACATGCCCTTGAGGCGGAAGTCACCGAGTGGCAGCGCGAAGTTCAAGCGGGCCGAACCGCCCGTCAAGCTCATGGTGCCGGCGTTTGTGGGTATCTCGGCGGCGTCGACGGGGACGCCTGCGAAGCTGATGCCATCCGGGAAGTAAACAGGGTCGGTGCCTACGATGACGGTCTGGACGATGAGTTGATCGATTTGGGTGTCGTAGTAGTCCAGAGCGAGGAATAGGTTTTCGTTGAAGCGATAGCTCACGGTCAACTCGCGGGCGTCAAGCTCCTCGGGCAGGAGGTCGGGGTTAGGTAGGTGCCAGAACGGGCCGCGCAGGCCGGTGATCTGGTCGGGCTGATTGGTGTAGGCACCGCTGGCGTCAACCGGGGCAAAAGCGCCGTAGTGGCGGTAGGCCTCATAGGGCGAAGGCGCCAGGTAGCCTTCGCTATAGAGTAACTTGACGTTCCAGGCACCTGAGGGTTTCCAGACCAACCCCACCCGCGGGTTGGTGGTCGAACCGTAGCGCGTGTTATCGTCGTAGCGGAAGCCCACGGTCAGGAGGCACTGCTCCCAGCTGCCCTGATACTGAAGATAGGCGGCGGTGTTCTGATAGTCGACGGTGAAGAATTGCTGCGCGACGGTCAGATCGTTGCCGTCGCGGTCGAGGATATCCGTGCCCACGTAATACTCGCCCTGGAGGTCGGCGGGTAGGTCGGGATTGAACTTGAACGGCAGGTCGCCGGTGCGCGCCAACTCGGTAATGTCTTCGTAGCTAATGCCGGCCACGAGCTGGTGGCGGCTGCCGATGGACCAGTTGAGCTGCTCCTCGATTTTGTTGGTCTTGCCGTAGCCGTATTTATAGCCGTGCTGGTATTGGGTGAAGGTGTTCTGGAAATTGCTGCCCGGGGTGACCTCGGTGTAACCCCTGGAGAGGCTGGACTGCAGGGAAAAGCGCTCGCGCTCGAGGGTGTGCTTGGCGTAGTAGGACTGGATCAGGTTCTCGTAGAGGGCATCGTCGGCATACAGGTTGAACTCGGGGCGTGTGGCCAGGCTCGAGGAGTGGGTCTCACTCAGGTGGACCAGCCCGACCTGAAAGGACTTGGTCTCCAGGCCGGCATGGATGTACTGGGTCTTGGCGCTCAAATCGAAGGGCTTAGGCATGCCGGTTTCAAGGATCCTGGGGTCGAAAGGCGAGGCCAGGACTTGGCCGGTTTGGGCGTAGACGTCGCGGTACCAGGCGTACTCCTCGGGGTAGTCGTCGAGCAGATCGCTGTCATCGCTCTCGGTGAACTGGCCGTCGACAATGATGCGCAGATCGTCGCCCGCATAGCCGTATGACAGCGACGTGTCGACCGCACTCTGGTTGGAACCGGTCGCATAGACCTGGCCGCCCTGTTCCTCGCCGGTCTTGGTGATGATATTGACGATGCCGCCAAACGCGTCGGCGCCGTACAGAGCGGAGGCCGGCCCGAGAATGATCTCGACTCTTTTTGCCTGGACCAGGCTGTAGTTCTTGCCGACATAGTGGGGCGCACCGGTCGGCGAATTGATGCGGAAGCCGTTCTGCAGCACGACAAACTTATTGTTGCCCGAGACGCCGCGCCAGGTGTACCAATTGGCGGCCTCAGGGGCGGCATTGTGCTGGATCTCGATCTCGGGTATGGTCTCCAACAACTGGTCAAGGGTGCGATAGCCCAATTCGGCGATCATGCTGTCGGTAAAGACGTAGATCGTGGCGGGCGCATCGGAGAGTTTCTGGGCACTCTTGGAGGCGGTCACAACCTCGACTTGTAATAACTCTTCCAACGACATTTCGCCCAAATCCTTGGCGCTGGCATCCTCCGCCAGCTCATCGGACGTGAAAAAGGGGAGCAAGGTCAAGAGCAGAAGGGTCAGCGGCATACTGCACCTCTCGCATGGGCTAATTGGAACGCTGTAATCTAATGTAGCACGAGGGCGTGAAAATGTGTAAACAATGTCTCATCCGGTTAAGTGATTGTTTTGTCAAATCGATATTTGGTGAAAGCGTGGCGAATGGAGGAGGGCTTTTGACCGATAGCTCTACCTGCTCAGACTTTTTTTGTTGCCGAGGGTATTCGCAATGGGTTTATCATGCGGGCAACGGCTTCTGGCTAAGCTTTCACGACAGGGGTAAAATCAGATCACTGCTCGATTCTGAAAGCGCGTAT
Organism: uncultured Holophagae bacterium; assembly: GCA_964423555.1. Classification (GTDB taxonomy): domain Bacteria; phylum Acidobacteriota; class Holophagae; order Acanthopleuribacterales; family Acanthopleuribacteraceae; genus CAYRFM01. The sequence continues at coordinate 30,576 of CAYRFM010000030.1, forward strand.
GTCGCGCACCGATTTTGGAAACCAGGTCAAGGAACGCAATGCCTGGACTGCCAGAAACAGGTTTGCCATATCTTCTTGCTCGGTCACATAAAGGCTGCCCTGAATACGGCGGAGGTGATGCTCGTTCAGTACGGCGCCGGTTTCGGTGTACGCCTGCGTGACACCTTTTGGATGGTGTTGCTCGGTATCAGCAACGACCAAGTCAAAGGCGATTGCGTACATTAGCGAGCTTCCGGGTCAGAGAGCAAACGCGTCATCCGATACTCCGCCTTTTCATTGCTTTCGATCAGGGTCACTTCGACCATCCAATCGCCATCTGACAGCTCTCGAAGTGCCCGACCGACCATGTATTTAGGTCCGAAGGGACCGAAGCTTTTTACTTTCCCTGTAGGTACCGATGTCACATCCAGCATGAGAGCCATCCTTTATCCTCACTATAGTAATGATAAGGCAGCCTAGGGTCTGTGGGCAACCTCTGGCATGTGGCATAAACAAAAAGGGCCGCCGCTCGGGGTGCGAGCGACGGCCAAGGGTCTGGTTGGTGAAGTTGTGTGGACGGGCTCAGAAGGCGCCGACGGTGCAGCTGGCGCTGCCGTCACCGGTATTGTTGGCGCCGCTTTCCCAGACGACGGCACCGACATCGCGCTTGATGCACTTCCACTCGAAATTCTGGTTGGGTACGTTGACCGTGCCGGTCCAGGTGGGATAGCTGGTCGGGTTCAATAGGACGGCTTGGTTGGTGTCCCAGTTGCCGAGGGCGGGGATGTTGCCGACGACGTAGACGTTCTGACCCCAGACGGTGCTGCCGTTTTGGCACTGGAAACACTTGGCGACGGTGCCACCGCCGCTGCCGGCGTTGACCCAGACGCTGACGGAGCCGCCGTTGACGGGGAAGTTGCCCCAGCCGCTGGCGTTGGTGGTGACGGTGCCGGCGACGTTGCCGGTCAGGTCCGTAAAGCTGGCGTTAGCCTTGCCGACATCCATCCACTTGCTGCCGCCAGGACCGTCGGAGAGGATCACGGCCATGGCGCCGGGATGACCCGCATCGCCCTTGCGCGTCCAGCCAATCACGTCCCAGTGGTCGAAGTAATCGACCTGAGGGCCATAGTTATAGGTATGGCGCGCCGCGAGCAGCTTGTCGATGGCCGCCTTGTGGGAGGTCAGGTTGATGGTGCCGCAATCGGTGTAGGAGGCGCCGAAGTAGTCGGCGTAGAAGACGTTGGGATAGCCCTCGGCCCGCAGCAGGATGACGGCGTAAGCCAGCGGCTTGAACCAGTCCTGGACCGGCGAAGCCAGGGATTGGCAGGGCTGGGTGTCGTGGTTCTCGACCAGGGTCACGGCCTTGGAGGGGTTCTCCTTCATCAGGGTGCCGTCGAGGATGGTACGCATGTCGTAGCCGCCGCCGCTGTTGGAAGCGTTGTGGAAGCGCAGGTGCAGAGGCGCGTCGAACAGGCTCAGCTTGCCGCCGGTCTTGGTGATGTAGTTGTGAAGCTTGCCGATGTCGTAGCTCCAGAACTCGCCGACGGTGAACAGTGGCTTGCCGGTCTGGGCGCGGACATAATCCAGCCACTCGGAGAAGAAGTCGTAGCGGATATGCTTGACGGCATCCAGGCGGAAACCGTCGAGATTGGCGCTATTGGCGTACCAGACGCCCCAGCTCTTGAGCTCGTTGACGACATCGGGATGGCCAAAATCGACGTCGGCGTGCAGCAGGTAATCGTAGTTGCCGTTCTCGGTGTCGACTTCCCAGTCCCAGGCTTTGCCTGTGCTGACAATGCGGAAAATGCTGTTTTCACTCAGGTTCTGGGCCCAATCGACGCCGTCGAAGTGCCACCAGTTCCACTTGAAACTGGAGTAAGTGTTGCCGCGACCGGGAAAGGTGAATTTGGTCCAACCCTGGATGTAGGTGGTGCCACCGTATTCGTTGTTGCGGTTGTTGCCGGAACAGCGCACGGCGTTGAACCACTCGGTGGTATCGGCACCGCCCTTGTGGTTGAGGACGACGTCGGCGTAGACCTGGATGCCCTCGGCATGGGCGGCCTGGATGGCGCCAAGGTATTGAGCACGGGTACCGTACTTGGTGCGTACACTGCCTTTTTGGTTGAACTCGCCGAGGTCGTAGAGATCGTAGGCGCCGTATCCGACATCGGAACCGCCGCCCTCGCCCTTGTAGGCGGGCGGCAGCCAGACGGCGGTGATACCGGCATCGGCGAGGTTGGCGACGTCGCTCTGGAACTGGGTCCAGAGGGTGCCGTTGGCGGGTAGGTACCAGTGGAAGTACTGCATCATGACCCCGTTCTCCTGGGCAAAACAGGGCAGGGCGAGACAGAGCAGGAACGAGGCAATCAGGCGCCGCGTGGCACCGAAGAAGGCTAGCATGCTGAATTCTCCTCGAGTTGGAAAATTGAGAAAACAGAGATTCAGACGGCGATGTCAGGCCTAAACCTAAAAAACGTTAGGCAGGATGATTGTACCTAGTTCGTGGAGCTTGAGCAAGCCCGTTTCCAGGTCGAGGTCGGCTACGTGCGGTGATCTACGACACGTCTTGCGGGAAATTGCTGTCAATTTGACTTTATCGCCGCTTCACATGCGCACGATGCTGGCGCCGTTACCCTCGGGCACGACCTTGACCAGGCAGGCCACCCGCTCGGCGACAGCGTTGACGTGGCTGATGATGCCAACTTGGCGACCACTGCTCTGCAGCTGGTCGAGCGCGTCGAGGGCGGTGTCGAGGCTCTGGGCGTCCAGCGCACCAAAGCCCTCGTCGATGAACAGCGACTCGATCTGGTGGCCGGCCGCGTTGAGTGCGGCCAAGCCCAGGGCCAGGGCCAGGCTGACGAGAAATGTCTCGCCGCCGGAGAGGCCCGCCAGGCCGCGCTCCTCCTCGGCCATGTCGAGGTCGATCACCAGCAGCTCCAGGTCTTCGCCAGGCACGCGCTTGAGTGCGTAGCGCGGGTGGAGGTCGCGCAGGTGACTGTTGGCCGATTGGACCAGCAAGTCGAGCGTCAGGCCCTGGGCAAACTTGCGGAACTTAGCGCCGTCATGGCTGCCGATCAGCTCGCTCATGACCTGCCAGAGCTCGGTGGCGCGCTCCTGCTCGAAATAGGCGGGCCCCAGTTCCTGATAACGTTGGCGGCGCAGGGCATCCTCGGCAAGGCGGGCTTTGATGGTGTGGCGTGCCTCGCGGGTTTGCTCCAGGTCGGCGCGGGCTTGGTCGAGTAGGGCGGGGAGGTCCTCCTCATGCTCTACCGGTGGGGTCTGGGCGCGATGCCGTTCCCAAACCTCGCAGCGCTCGCGGTGCAGCCCCTGCCAGAGGGCGAGCTGGTCGCGTGCCTGAGTGAGTTCGCGGCGCTTGGCCTCGCACCAGGCCGGGTCGTGGGCGAGCAGGGCGGTCAGGTCGACCTCGGCCACGTCGCGGCGTGCACACTCTTCGGCCAGGCGCGTTTGACTGTCGGCGGCAGCGCTTTCGAGCGCTTCCTGCTGTTTTGTCAGGTCGTCGAGCCGTTGACGCAGGAGCTGGCCCTCGCGAGTGGAGACATGAACCTGCTCGCGAGCCTGATCGAGATTCTTGCGAGCAGTGTCGCGAGCACTGGTGATTTCGTGGCGGACTGTCTGGCAATCACGGCCGTCGAGCAAGAACGAACGCTCTCTAACCCAATCGCGCAGCTCGGCTGCCAGGCGATCCCGTTGATCGGCAAGCTCCTGGTGACGCTCGCGGGCAGCGACGACCGCTGCTTGGGCGCTGGCGATGTGTGGCGTTTTCACTGCGAGTTCCTGCTGCAGGGCAAGCTGCTGGTGATCCTTGGCTCGCCAGAGGTTGACCCGTGCGCCGAAGTGGTCGAGCAATGCCTGCGGTTGATCTGAAATTTGTTCGGGGCGCTGGGAGAGCAAGGGGGCTAGCTGCTCGCGAATTCTGCGGTCCCGTTCCGCTGCGCGCTCGTAGCGGGCCTGGTATTCGGCGCTGCGCCGGCTCAGCGCGTCGAGCTCAGCTCGCAGGGCGTCGCGCGCCGTGAGGCACTTATCCCGTTCCTGCGCAGCGTCGCGGGCCTGCCGCCGTGCCTCCTCAGCCTGTTTATGCGCGACTCTAGCGGTTTCCTGATCGGCCCGCAACCGTCGCTCATGGGATTCCTGTTCATGCCGGAAATGGCTCAGACGCTGGCGGTCGGGGTGCTGTTCGACGCTGAACAACTGGCGCCAATGGGTTTCGAGCTGTTCTTGCTGAAGTGCTTGGCGGTTGGCCAGGTCGAGATGTGCGCGGCGGCGTTCCTCGATTCGGTCGACGGTAGCAGCCTGCTCTGCTTTGATCGCATGTTGTCTTTCGCGGCCGTCGCTTAGTGCCTTCTCCAGGTCGTCTGTGCGTTGGCGCTGGCTCTCGAGGAAATCGTGCACGGCCACGAAAGGATGCCAGGCGTGCTCGGCCGCACCACAGAGCGGGCAAGGGTGGCCCGGCAGAAGCAGATCGGCGCGGCGTTGGGCCAGGTCCAGACTTTCCTCGGCCAAGCGAAGGGCACGGCGGCTCTCGGCGAGGGCCAACTCGAGATCGCGGTTGGCCGCAACCAGTTCCGGCAGGTCGCGCTGCACTTGGCCCAAGCGCTCCTCGAGCACGGTCAGAGCCACCGTCTCCTGGCTCTTCTGGGCTTCGAACTCGGCCAGTCGCGTGAAATCGGCCTCGATGGCCGCACATGCCGTTTTGTCCCGAGTCAGTCGCTCCAGCTCCTGATCGAGTGCATCTCGCGAGTGTTCCTGAGCGCGCCGCTCCAGCGCAGCCGCGGCGGCGTGGCGGTCGTCGCGATACTGTTCGGCCTCCTCGAGCGCCAGTGTCTGGCTCTTCAGTTGGTCCGTCAGCTCGGCCAGTTCTCGCTGGGCGCGGCTCACGGCAGGCTTCTGGTCCAAATCGGCCTGCAGCGAGGCTGCCTCGCTGAGCAATGCTTGCCAAAGTTGCCACTGCGCGGCCAGGGCAGCATCACCTTCGTGTTCGGCGAGCCAAGCCTGAAGGGCTTGACGCGTGCCTGCCAATGCTGCGGTGGCTCGTTCCAAATCCGCCAAGCATTGCTGGGCCTGGCTCAGTTTCTTGGCCTGCGAGGCGACGGCCAGGTCGTCCTCACGCAACTGCTTGCGGCGGTCACTGATGCGCAGGTCAAGTGCTTCAGCAGCGGCCAAGTCAGGCTCGAGGGCTTGGAACTGCGTCTCGAGCGCTTCGATCTGTGCTTGAGCTTGGCTACTGGCTGCTACGGACTGTTCATGGTGCTGTTCGCGTTCTGCCAGCACCGCGTCGAGTCGCGGCGCTTCGGCCGCCATCTCGGCGAGGCGCGCTTGGACGCGATCGCGAGCCTCCGCGTAGGGCCGCAAGGGTTGGGCGGCGAGGATCGCTTCGATGTTTTGCCCCGTCAGGAGGGTCAATGCCGCCTGGGTTTCTTCGACCTGTCGGGCGGCCTCCGTCAGCGCCTTTTGCAGCTCGCGCCCGCGGCGCAGTTGTGCCTCGGCCTGCTCGTAGCCTTGCAGACGCTCGTGACCTTCGCGTTCAGCCGCTAACAACAACTCGGTTTGGTGTTGCAGCGCTGTAAGTTGCTCTTCGTCCATCAAGTTGAGGGCGCCGCGCTCGCTGCCCAACTCGAACAGCCGCTGCTGTTCCTCGCGGTGACGTTGATGTGCTGCGATCGAGAGGCGCGAGTAGAGCTGTGTGCCAGTGATGCGCTCCAGCAATTCGGCGCGTTTCTTGGGGTCTGAGCGGATGAAGTTAGCGAACTCCCCTTGAGCGAGGAGCACGGAGCGGCAGAATTGGACGTAGTCCAGCCCGAGTTTCTCGACGATGGCGCGCTTGACCTCGGTGCGGGTGTCGCCGAAGCGCAGATCGTCGTCGAGGCAGCGCATGCTCATATTCTGGTTCTGCAGCTGGCCATCGGCCCGGTTGTAGGCGCGGCGGACAGTCCAGGTCGCGCGGTAGGCCCTGCGGTCGATACCGCGAAAGTCGACCTCCGCGAGACCCTCGATGGCGCCGTGGCGCAGCAGGTTGCGCGGGTCGGTGCTGGAGAGACCAGGATCGCGGGTGTCCTGGTTTTGGAAGCGGTGACTGCTGCTGTAGCGGGGTACCTCGTCAAAAAGCGCTAGGCACATGGCGTCGAGGATCGTTGTCTTGCCGGCCCCAGTGGGTCCGGTGATAGCAAACAGCCCCGCGTCGCGGAGGGGTGACCTCGTCAAGTCCAGCTCAAACGACCGGCAAAGGCTGGCCAGGTTCTTGCCGCGGATGGCCAGGATTTTCACTGCTCCTCCTCGACACGAACAAGCAGCTCGGCGAAGGCCTGGGCATAGACAGATGGCAGCAGACCAGGATATCGTTTGCGATAACAGCGCTCAAAGACCTCCTGAGGCTGCCATTCGGCCAGTTCGAGGGGCAAAGTGGGATTGGCGATGTCCTCCTCTTTGCGACTGCGGTCGGGGGTGATCTTGAGCAGGAGCGGAGCACGACCTTCGAGTGCGGCCTCGATGCGGCGGCGCAAGCCAGGCTGAGGCTGATCGAGGCGGACCCGCACCTCGAGCCAAGGACGGCGCTGATCGGGAGGCAGTTCGGCCAGGCTGGGCAGGTCGCGCAATACCGGCTCCAATTCATCCAGCTCTAGGGGCCCAAGACGGATCATTTCGACCCCGCGCGGTACTGCGATGGGGGTGAGTTCAACGACCTGCTCGCCTTCGAGGTGGACCAGCACCACTTGATGTTGGTAGTGCTGTTCGGCAAAGGAGAGAGGAATGGGTGAGCCGCAATAACGCAGGTTGTCGCGCCCGGCGACTCTTTGGGCTTTGTGGAGGTGACCCAGGGCGCCGTAGCTCAGCCAGTCGGGAAACAGCGCTGCGGGCAGAGCGTGCTGATTGCCGCCGAGGATACGGCGCTCGCTGTGTTCACTGAGCGAGCCGCCGGCCATGTAGCAATGTCCGGTGGCGATCAGCGCCTGGCCAGGCTCCTGGCGCCGGCGCAATTCTGCGAAAAGCGCTTCGTAACGGGTGCGAACCCCCTCGATCAGAGGATCGCCTTGTGCTTCGTCGACGTTGGGGAGGTCCGACTGGCGCAAGTAAGGCATGGCGCCGACCCAGGCGCGGATGCGTCCAGCTGCGTCGGTCAGGGGTACGATCAGCCGGTCGAAGTCCAGTTGGTCGCGCTCGCGCGGCAGGCCACCGACAACGTGGACGCGCATGGCGTCCAAAAGCGGGATGGGCGCATCCAGACGGATCGCGGAATCGTGGTTGCCACCGACGATGAGGGTGCGAAAGTGAGACGGGCGACGTCGGTGAATCTCGGCCAGGAACTCGTAGAGCATGCGCTGTGAGGCCGAGGCGGGGTTGGCGTGGTCGTAGATATCGCCACAGATCAATAGGGTGTCGACGTGATGTTCGTCGAGCTGGTCGGCCAGCCAAGCCAGAAAGCGCGCATGCTCCCAATCGCGGGGATGGTCGTGGAGGTGGTGGCCCAGGTGCCAGTCGGATGTGTGGAGAATAATCAAGCGAGCGATGCTGCCAGGTAAGGGTTACAGTCTGCTACACCGGCACATTGTATGCAAGTTGGTGTCCGCAAGCAATCATCACAAGTTGGCACCGCTAAACGAATAGGGGTGAGCATCGGCCGATGTGCAGAAGCCTTCCCCCTGTTGCACCTTCTGCCGGGTATGTCTTGCCGCCGCAGAGCTAGGTGCTAGGCAAAAACTTCCAAAGAACCGATCGCGGTCTGCCCAAACGTGTAAAAAAGTGCTTAAATGGCACCCTTCAAATGGGTTAAGCAGTTGGCACACTCATTGCTAAACCATTCGTGCTGTTGGCATCGAAGGACACCGGACAGTTCCGGGCCAGGCGTTGGAAACACCTGGGGTCCCAGCGGCGGAGAATGGATTCACTGAGGGCCAGATCCCTCAACGCGGCTTGGAGCCGCACTAACAAGGATGTGCCAGACGGTCCGGTTGGCCCTCCACTCTTGATGATCAAGTTCCTTTGAACTTGCTCGAGTGGAGGACGACCGCCGGACGTCGTCTGCTCAAACCAAGGAGGAAGACCATGGCATCGATACTTAATAACGTTCCCGCGCTTTTGGCCAAACGCAACCTCGGCCTTTCCGAGATCGGCCTGAACCGCACGATCGGCCGCCTGTCTACGGGCGAGCGCATCAACCTTTCGGCCGACGACGCAGCCGGACTCCAGATTTCTAGTAACTTACGCGCCGATATCCGCATCCTCAACCAGGCGCGCCGCAACGCCAACGACGGCGTCGGCCGCATCCAGGTGGCCGAGGGCGTGATGGAAGAGGCGGTCAATATCCTCACCCGCGCCGCGGAGCTCGCGGAGCAAGCTGCCTCGGGTACGACCACTTCGGCCGGGCGCGCCGCGCTCGACCAGGAGTTTACCGAGATCAAGGCTGCCTTGAACTCGCTGGATTCCGACACCAAATACGACGGTTTGAACGTCTTTGGCACGACCTACGACGTCAGGGTCGGCGAAACGGCGACCGAAGTCGTGTCGGTCACAACGGTCGGCATCGACTCGGCCGGTCTGTTGGTGACCGGCGACTTGACGACGTCGCTCAACGCCTCGACCGCACTGGGCCAAATTACCACCGCGATCGAGACGATCTCGTCCAACCGAGGGGCCCTGGGCGCCAAGCAACAGCGCCTGAACACGACGATCAACAGTCTGGGCATCACTTCGGAGAACCTGCAGGCCGCCGAATCGCAGATCCGCGACGCCGACGTGGCCGAGGAAGTCGTGAACCTGACCAAATACCAGGTCCTGACCCAGACCGGTGTCTCGGCTCTGGCCCAGGCCAACCAATCGACCCAGGCGGTTCTCCAGCTTCTGCAAGGCTAAGGCTTTTGAACGAGTGGTCTTCCAATCCTGGTCGGCGTCGCTCGCGGCGTCGACCCCTTTTTTCCCGGCGGCACGGCGGCCGGTGATTCGAGGGCGTGAGGATCCCCACCCACAAGGTCGCAAATTGAGTTATGCTTGTCTGGACCCGGCGTGGGCAAGAAAATGCGGTCGAGGAAAGCCATGGCCACACCCTTGAAGCAAGTGCTTCTGGTTGAGTCCGAGTTCTATGCGCGAGTCCAGCTGGACGACGATCTCGCGCCCCATGGCTTTCAGGTGACGGCCGTCAAAAAGATTCGCACCGCCATGCAAAAGCTTAAGTCCCAAGTCTTCCAGGTCGTGATCGTCTCTTATGACGACGATTTTGACACGCCTCTACGGTTGTTGGCAACCCTGCGCCATAACTTCAATCCGGTGCCGGTTGTCGTGTTGGCCAAACGCCCCACGGAGGACCAGCTTATGCAACTGATGGCTTTCAAGCCGGTCGAGGTTCTGGTCAAACCCTACGCCCTGCTGAGCCTGGTCCAGCGCATGAACGCGCTGGTAGAGTCTGCTGGTCAGAAGGCCTGAGATGCGCGCACGAGTGCTGCAGGTCGCGGGCGAGCAGGTCACTTTGGGCGTGTACCTGCAGGGCTGTTGGCTGCGGCTCGAGGCGCGCACAAGGGTCGCGCTCGCGCTGGGTGATTGGATTGAGGGCACGCTGGTCTACGCCGAGAACGGTGAGCTGGTGCACTTTCGCATTGACGAGGCCGCGCCGATAGAGAGGTCGAATCCAACCGCGTCCAGTGGACTGGATCTGGAAGCCTGAGGAGGGACTCGCGTGCAGGGAAAACAGCGACCGAAGCGCGCGGTGGGACTGGCCTACGAGCATGGCAAGGACGACAAGCCCTACGTCGTCGGCAAGGGCGAGGGTCCTGTGGCCGAGGAGATCCTGCGGCGCGCACGGGCCCAACGGATTCCGATCACTGAGGACAAAAGCGGTCTGGTTGACACCTTGTTTCGACTGGATTACATGCAGGACATTCCCGAGGATCTATTCGTAGTGGTAGCCGAAATCTTGGTTTTTGCCTACGAAAGCATGGGCAAGGAGCCCGGCGCTACCCGTTGAGGCCGCCTCAATCCTGTTCCGCTTCCTCTTCCTCGAAAAATCCTGGCTCGCGAATGCGTTGGTAGAGCTTCTCCATGGAGAACGGCTTGTGCAATACCGCGTCGGCGCCGGCTACGACCATTTCGCGCTGCTCGTCCTCGTTGCGGGCCGAGGTCATGAAAATCACGCGCTCGGGCAAAATATGGCGGTTCTTTGCCTCGCGCAAGAACGCCACGCCGGTCAGTTCTCCGAGATGGTAGGCGACCAATAGCAGATCGTAGGGCTGGCCGACCAGTGCCTGCAGGGCTTCGAGCGGCTTGGTGTGGACGGCGACCTCAAAGCCCATCTGTTCCAGGTTCTTGCCAAGCGTGCGCGCCATGATCACGGTCGGATCGAGCAGGAGTATCGAGCCGACCTCGCGGCTCAGACCGGCGTTGCGCAGGGCCAAGCCCCGAGCGTTGCGGGCGAAGCGCGCCAGTTCGGCATCCTCGTGGTGCTCCAGTTTCTCGACCTGCTCGAGCAGGCTCTGCGCGCCGATTTTGGCGGCGATCGAGACCGCCAGTTTGAGGCCTGCCAGATCGCCCTCCGACTGACTGAAATATTGCGCGATCCGGTAAATCAATCGCTGCTTGTCCTGGGCCTGGATCAGTTCCTCGCGGTAGATCACGTTGAGTTTGCGCAGGGCATAGACCTTCTCGTAATGGGTGGCCGTCTCGATGGCCTCCATGAGCATGATCAGCTCCGCGCGGAAGCGGTCCTCTTTGAGCGTCTTAAGGCTGCCCTGCTGAAGGCGTTCACGGGCGCGGGTCTGCAACAGCCGCACCCGTTCCCGTTCGCCTTCAGGCCGCTGCAATCCGGGCGCCGCCAAGACGCCGTCGAGGGTCGAGGGCCAGTCGGGGTCCAGTTTACCCGTCCAGTCGGCCCGGGCCAGAATGCCCAGTGCGCCGTCGCGGAAGCGCGCGTTCTTGTGGTTCAGCAGCTCGGCCCAGGATTCGGCCTGTTCCAATAGGTCGGGCGGCAGTTCGTCGGCGGAGAGCTGCTCCACATGGCGCAGAAAGTTCGTGATACCCTCACCGCGCTTCTCTTCAGGAAAGCTGGCGATCCCCAGGAACAACAGGGCTCCCCGATACGGCCCGCCAGCGCGAACAAGGGTTTGGACGGCGGCCTGTCGCACGGGAGGCTCGTGTTCGAGGCGCGAAAAGGGCAGAACCGCCTGACCCGTCTGACCGCGCGGGAAGGCGGCCAAGGCCTTAAGGTAGAGGATTTGCGTAGCGCCTTCAGTCTGTTGGGGCAGGCGTGCCAGCAAGGCGGCGTAGCCAGGCTCGAGACCTTGGCTGGCAATCACTTGGAGCGCGTCGGCGACCAGCTCTTCGTTGCTGTGATCCAGCAGGCGCTCGATCTGTTGTTCCAGTGGCTGGCAATGCGCCCATAGTTCCATGGCCGCGCGGCGCAGGGCGCGGTCCTCAAGCGCTAATATAAGGGCAAACAGGCCCTCGGGCTGGTGACGGGGTTCGCATTCGTTTAGCGCGGCGATGATCTCGCCGAGCAGTCGACGATCGCGGCTTTGCTTCAGCATCGCCGTCAGGCGCTCGATCGACCTCGCGCCACGCAGGCCCGCGTGGAACGCGACCCGATAGGTCGAGCAGGGCGCAGGTGAGGGCAATTGGGTTTCAATGGCGGTCTCGAGATCGGCCAGCTGAAACTCGCGAGCCAGGCGGCCGAGCGTGTGCAGGATCGTGCGCATCTGGTTCTCGCGTACCTCGCGCAGGGTCGAAACGGCGACCGAGAGGCGGTTCTCCTTGTTCTCGTCGGCGCGAGCACTGATCAGCTTTTGGGCAAGATAGGTGTGAAGCGCCTCGCGCAGGGCCCGTGGGAAGGGGCCAAACGAATGGTCGATCCATTCCAGGGTGGTCGTCGTTTTTTTTGCCAGGATTTCGGCCGCGAGCTTTTCGGCTAGGCCGGCCTCCCAACCGGCAAGCATGCTAAGTGCGTTCATGTACTCATTGACCGAAGTGATGGTTGCCGCCTTCTCGCCCAGCAGAAAATCGCAAAGCGGGTCGTTGCGCTGTTGCTCGAGTACGAGACTCGCCAACAGCTGCTGCAACGCTGGCCGTGAGCTGGCATCGGCTTGGCCCTCGAGCACGAATAAGCCATTCTCGCGATAAGCGGCTTCACTTTCGAGGATGATCTCGTTGAGGAAGGGGATGTAGCTGGGGTGGGGCTGGGCCAACATGGTTTCGGCCGCATGGCGGATGCGTTTGGGGTTGTCGCGCCCGGCGCGGAACTCGTCCATGTAAAACTGTTCCAAGAACTTGCCGTTGAGCTTGGTGATCGCCCGCACGGCCGCCTGCTTGACTTCGGGGTGAAGTTTCGGCGCCAGCTCCTTCAGTGCGGTCAGCGCCTCGAAATGGCTGAACTGCGCCATCAGGCCGACCAGCGACTTGGCGAATAACAGATTGGCTTCTTTGGCAATGAAGGTCATAAAGATCGGGATCAGGTCCTGGCCGTCGTCCTCGACCATGGCACTGAGCAGGGTCAGGCGCGTCTGACCAGGGAACTGCAACATCAGCTCCAAGCAATCGCCCATGAAACGGGCGCGATCCCCGATCAAACCTGCGATGACAAAGTCGCGCAGACTGGGGTCGTGATTCTTGATCGAAGTTAGAAGTTTTTCTTTGTATATGGCCATGGCCAGCTCGGGGTCCCTGTGTCCCCACCACTCGATTTGGGCTCGGAGCGGCGAGATGGGCTATGTGAATTCCAGCCTTCTCCATCCTTTCGGCAATAAAACCAAAAGGATAAGCCAAATCTGGGACATGTTTGCACGAACTTTCGCGTTTTCCGGCGGTCTGACTGAGCCAAGGATTGAGAGCCTTTTGTCAGATGAGCATGGATACATCGTCATTTCGCCATAGTTGCGGGACATTCTTCTAGCTTTTGTCCAAGCCGATCTGGTCTAGGATATCAGCCGTGTTCAGTCCAGGGTGAACTGCGACCCTTTGTCGCTGCTCTGGCCGTGCCCTGCCTGCTCAGCTGTTTTCGCGGACTGCCTGAGCTCCATTTCGTACGTTTGGCGTTCCAAGCCAACGCTGAGAGGAGTTAAATCGTGATTTCTACTGTGCGAGCCAAGTCGCTTGGCTTCCTGCGACAGCTCTGTGTCGCGCTACTGCTGTGCTGTTCGCTGGTCTCCTTCGCCCAGACCGAGGAGATCAAAGTCATGACCTTCAACATCTGGGTCGGTGGGACCCGGGTCGATTTCAACCAAATCATCCAGGCTGTCAGGGTCGCCGATGCCGATATCGTCGGCATCCAGGAGAGTTCCGGGAACCTGGCCCGCCTGGCCGATGCCCTGGGCTTTTACTACGACACCAACAATCAGATCGTCAGCCGTTTCCCGATCGTCGGCCAACTCAACCGCGGTGTGCTGCTGGATCTTGGCAACGGCCGCAGAGTGGCCCACTACAACGTCCACCTCACGCCTTACCCTTACGGGCCTTACGACCTGCGCGACGGCAAGAGTGTGAGTCAAGTCCTGGCCAACGAACAGTCCGGCCACATGGCCGAGATGGCGGGTCTGTTCAGCGAGCTGCGCACCCGCGTGGCCGCGGGCACGATCTGCTTCCTGACCGGCGACTTCAACGTGCCCTCCCACCTGGATTGGGGACCCGAGGCGGCCTATCGCAACTTCGGCAAGACAGTGGCTTGGCCCGTTTCCACAGAGTTGGCCCAGATCGGCATGCTCGATGCCTACCGCGAGCACAACCCGGACGTCGTCAATCGCCCCGGCCATACCTGGACCGCCGGCTACCCAGCCCCCTACGTCGAGCCCAACGAAAAGCACGACCGCATCGACTTCGTCTATTTCACGGGCCCGCAGGTGGTCTTGACCGACGCCAAGGTGCTCGGCCACGACCCGGCCAACCCCAACACCGACATCGCCGTCACGCCCTGGGGCTCCGACCACCGGGCCGTCGTCGCCACTTTCGAAATTCCCATCGCTGGCAGCGCGCCTGAAGTCGTCCCCGCCAAGGCCAGCTTCTTGCCCGGCGAGGCAATCGACATCGCCTTCAGTGGGGCTGCCGGCAACCGCACCGACTGGGTCGGCCTCTACCAGGCGGCGACGCCGACGGGTCCGGGCAAGAGCCTGGGCTGGCTCTACACGGATGGCACCAAGACCGGTACGGCCGGGATCACTGCTGGCAACCTGCGCTTCGCCGGGCTGGCCGAGGGCGACTACCAGGCACGGCTGTTCTTCAACGACAGCTATTCGGAAGAGGCGGTGGGTTCCTTCACCGTCGCGCCGGCGCAACCCGCCGGCATCCAGCTGGACCGCCGCGCCTACGCGCCGGGCATGACGGTGAACGTCAACTTTGCCGGGGGCAGCGGCAGCAGCCGCGACTGGATCGATCTGACCCGCAGCACTGGCAGCCGCCTGGTCTGGAGCTATATTCCCAGTGCTGCCACCAGCGGCCAGGTCAGCTTTGCGAGCGGGCTGAACGAGACGGGGGATTTCCTCGCCCACTTCTACTGCTGTGACGGTTACAACCAGATCGGCGCAACCCGTTCCTTCGCGGTGACCAGCTTGCCCCGCGTAGACAGCGCCCTCGACAGCTACGCTGCCAATGCCCAGATCACGATCCAGTTCCTCAACGGCTCGGGCGACAGCCGCGACTGGGTCGGCCTCTACCAGGCCGGCAAGACGGATCGCAAGTTCATCACCTGGCAATATACCGGTGGCGTTCGCCACGGCAGCCTCAGCTTCACCGGCCTACCGGCCGGCGACTATGAGGCCCGCTACTTCTTCCGCAACAGCTACACCCGCGAGGCTGCGACCAGCTTCACGGTAAGGTAATGAGGCGGGGCGTCCAGCACGACTACTTCAGGTTCGCCTGTCGAGACGCGCTCGGCGCCCCGACCCTCCATGTCCGCCCTCCGGTGCCCCCTGCCTCCGATCGTCGACCGTGAATAGGGTACAATTTCGTGTCGATATACCTTAAGATAAGGTCGACTTCGAGGTACTGGGGGAATCAGGCATGTCGGCAAAGGATCTGGTCTTCATCGTTTACCATCCCTCCGATCGCGAATGGGTCGATCGTTACCTTCAAATGGCGGAGATGAAGAACGTTGCCTATTGGGATGGATCGCTAATTTTGCCCGGTACACCCTGGATTCAAGCAACGCGAGAACGGCTTGAAGAAGCACGCGCCTTCTTACTGTTTCTGAGCCCTAACATTACAGCCCTTCCTGAGTATGAATTGGCCCTACGGCGAGCGAAAGAGGGGTGCCCTTTACTCCTCTGTGCCGTTCGTCCTCTTCAAGATTTCGAACCTTGGCTGGATATCAAGCCTTTATACCCGCTGCATCATCCCTTGGCGGAACTTGACGGAACGGAGCAAGACCAGGCACTCTACACCATCTCGAAGAGTGTCGAACGAGTGATCTTATCACTAAGAGAAGGCCAAAAGAACATCCCAAACCCAGTCACACCCATCGCTGCGCCGCTTCGCCTC
Organism: uncultured Holophagae bacterium; assembly: GCA_964423555.1. Classification (GTDB taxonomy): domain Bacteria; phylum Acidobacteriota; class Holophagae; order Acanthopleuribacterales; family Acanthopleuribacteraceae; genus CAYRFM01. Next base: position 46,014 of record CAYRFM010000030.1, read on the forward strand.
AAACGATTGAAACTCAGGCATATCCGCTGTTTCGATGATTTAGAGCTCGCATTTGGCCCTGGTGCAAATTGCACCCTGCTGCTCGGCGACAATGCAACCGGTAAGACCAGTATTCTACGCGCGCTGGCCTTGGGGTTGTGTCAAGAAACCTCGGCCGCAGCGCTGATTACGCTGGTTCCGGGTGGTTTCATCATGAAGGGCCGTGATCAGGGCCAGATCGAGGTGGAATTGTGGGACTCAGAGTCCAACCTCTCCTATCAAATTACGACTGAGTTAACGCGGCGTGGTCGGGAGGAGCAGGTCCGCCAGTCTACTTCATCTGAAGATTTTCCATGGCAGCGGGTATTCCTTTGCGCTTATGGCACCGAGCGTTCCAGCTACGCCATTGGCTACGCCAAAGCTTACACCGCCCGCGAAGCCGTGGCCAATCTCTTCGACTACAAGACCGAACTCTTTGATCCCGAGGCTGTTCTGAAGTCAACAACCAACGCTGAAGCCCAAAATAAGCTTATGGCTAAAATCCATGCGGTTTTAAGGATGTCGGACCAACACTCTGTCGTTAGGGAAGGAGACCAGTTCCAGCTCAAAGGGCCGTGGGGGCAACAACCTTTTAAAGCACTCAGCGATGGTTACCGTGGCACGATTCAATGGCTGCTCGATCTTTTAGGACGCCATATGCTAGCTGGAGGCGGTGATCTCTCTGATCGCGTTGAAGGCATTGTACTCGTCGATGAAATTGATCAACATCTCCATCCCAAATGGCAGCAACACTTCCTATTGGATTTGATGAAGGTATTCCCAGATTGTCAATTCGTGGCGACGACCCACAGTCCGCTGATTGCATCGACGCTCGAATCAGATCAATCAGGAAACAGAGTTTGGTGTCTCACTCGGAGTGAAGGCCAGATCTTGCTGGAGAGTGCTCCCAAACTTAAAGGGTACACGGTGGACCAGGTTTTGGGTTCTTTTGCTTTCGACTATGTGATTCAGGCTGATCCAGAGTTGGCGGCCGTATTGCGTGAGGCATCCATTCTCAGCGATTTGGGTGTAAAGCGCAACCCGGACGAAGAGCGGCGTTATCAAGAGGCCGTAAAGATCATCGGAGAAGCCATTGCCCCGGATGGCAAGACAAGTATTGAGCGAGATGCTCATACCGATTATCGCAGACGGCTCTTCGCCGATCTCCGGCGCTTGAAGGCGGCCGTTTACGGGGGCAAGGATGATAAAAGTTAACCGAGCGCCTTGCCCGGCTGTGCTGACAAAACCAAGTAAACGCAAAGACCGTTATAATTTGGATACTGTCGTGCAAACACTTTGGCACATGCAGCATGAAAAATGTTGCTATTGTGAATCCAGAATTCCTCGAAGAGGGCGAGGTAAAGAGGTTGAACATTTTTGGCCAAAGTCTAAGTACCCCGAGCTACGAAACACATGGGAGAACTTATTGTTGGCTTGCCCTGTGTGCAATGGGGAGAAGTTAGATAAGTTTCCGATTCGTATGGCCTTAAGTCAAAGCAATGGTGGGGCGCCTGCTGTAGATGAGGCGGGGATTGTAGATCCCTCTAAACAAGATCCAGAGGAACATCTTGACTATTTTTTTAATGAGGATGACGAAGAATCAGCTCTGAATGCTCAGATTGTATCTAAATCGGATGTTGGCAGAGAATCGATTGCCGTGAACGGGCTTGATTCAGAGCCTCATCTCAAAATACGACGAGATCATTATCGCTATGTTCTCAGCGAACAATTGCGTAACCTGTATATTGGTTACTTGGAGCATGATATTCAAAAACTGACCCGAGCGAAGGATCATTTTTATTCACTTGTTTCGGTGCGCCACCCCTTGGCAGCGCTATCGCGGGCCTTCGCGCGCTTCCACATGCTCGATAAGGCGCCGTTTCACTTGGAGATCCCAGGTCCTGCCGCCGAGCCTCAAGGCGCTTGATCGCTCGTGCCCTGATTTGGCAAGGCCACGACTTGGTAGTAGACCATGCGTGACGACTCCGCCAATTTGTAGCACGCGCCAGCGGCCAGGCGGGGTTCAGTGGTTGTCGCGACCTTGAGCAGGCCCTGGGGATCCAGGTCGATTGAGGGCTCCGAGCGTCGAAGTAGGCGAGGGGACAGCAACGCCGCCAAGAGCAGCATCGTCGCGGCCAGGCCCAGGACCCAGCGCCGGCGCTGGCGATTCGCCTGACGTGCAGACAGGCGTTGACGGAGACGAATCAGCCCATGGGGTGGGGGCGTGCGTTCCTCGAGCCATGATTCCAACATTTCGGCCTCCTTACGCCAAGTCGGCGAGCTCATTCGCCAACCGCGTCAATCCTTTATTATAGCGCGAACCGACCGTGCCCTCGGGAATGCCCAACACCTCGGCGATCTCGCGATAGCTCATGGTCGCGAAGCGGACCAGGATCATCACCCGCCTCAGCTTGTCCGGCAGCGCCTCGATTGCCGCCCTCACGCGGCGCTCGCGCTCCTCTGCCAGCAGCGCCGCCTCGGGGCTGCGGCCGGCGCGCAGGCCGTCCAACCCCGTCCACTGGCGCAGTCGCTGCCAGCGCAGGCGGCTTGCGGCCAGGTTCAGCGCCGTGCGGTAGACGTAGGCCTTGGCCGAGGCGGGCTCGACCTGATCGCGCCGATCCCAGAGGCGCGCGAACGCCTCCTGGATCAGATCGGCCGCCTCGGCCTCGTTCCAGACCCAGCGATAGACGGTGTTGTAAAGCGCTCGTTCCTCCTGGAGGTAGAGCGCCTCGAAGGTCTCCTGGTCCAAGGCGCTTTCCTCAGAGAGTGGTCTGCGATTCGATCGCCCTGAAGACGTAGCGAAGGGGAAAAACGCCGGGCTCCATGTTCATTGACTGGGCCATATCTTGGTCTAACATGAAACTGGATTGGCCCAACATCAGATAGCGCTCATCCTCCAAGTAGATGCTCGAGGTCAGAATAGACTGACTGAAATTAACGGTTACATTGGCGCGTTTCTGACCACCGCGTTTCTGAAGTTCGGCCTCGAGTCTCAGAAACCGTCCCAGCACTCTGATACGCTGTCCGGTCGCGCCCTGGACCGTGAACCTCTCCATCACTCGGTAGTGCTGGTCGGCTGCCGGCTCGACGGTCTTCAGCGCCTCGGCCAGATCCCGCGGCAGCTCTTCACCCTTGCCGCGGTTGACCAGCAGGACCCACAGCTCCATCTGGGTATTGACCTCGAGGTTGGGCGCGCCCTCAAGGTTGGCCAACAGGTCCTTCATACCCTCCTGGATCTGCGGCGGTCCCAGCAACAGCACGCTGCCGTTGGGCAGCAGCTCGGCTCGGCCCGGTGCCTCAGATTTGGAAATCATCGACAGGTTGTTGTTGAGCGCATTGACGACCATCTCACCCATGCCGTCGGGAACCTTGTAGGTGCGCATCAGCGCCACCTGTTCGGGTTGGGTCTGCTTGGGCAGGTTCTGTTGGCCGCAGCAGAAAAGCGTCAGCACGGGTAACAAATAGAGTCCTTTCATCGGGGTACCTCCCTCGTAGTTTCGTTCACATGGGATTAGGACGCCTGGGCCAGCCGATCCTTCGTTTTTTTAATAAAATTTCCAAAGTCCCTGCCCAACCTGCGCATCGGTGTGCAGGGCTCTTGTTTCTTTCGCCGCGCCGCTTGTAAAATGGGCCATGATCGTACCGCCGCTTCCGCTTTCAACCGATCTTCTCGAACGCTACCGACTCGCCAGCCGCCGCAAGTTGCGACCCGACCTGCTGGGCGGGCACCTGATGCGGCGCAAGGGCCAAAGTCTGGAGTTCCGCGAGTTCGAACACTATCGCTTAGGCGACGATGTCCGCCATGTCGACTGGCGTGCCTCCGCGCGCTATGGCGGGCCCAACGATTTGTTGGTGCGCTCATTTCTGGCCGACGAGCAGTTCACCCTGGTGCTCTCCCTCGATACCCGCGCGTCTATGCGCCTACCCGAGGCCCTGCCCAAGCTGCAGATCGCCGCCTGGTTGGCCGAGGCGATCGCCAGGGTCGCCCTGCGCGAGGGCGATCGGGTCGTGCTCCACCGGCTGTTCGGTCGTGGCCCCAACGCCGTTGCCCAGTTGCGCGGGGCCGCCGCCCGAGGGCAGCTCCACGGTGCTCTTGAGCGCCTTTGCGCGGACGACGAGCAGGAGCAGCCGAACTTGGCCGTGCTGCGCCAAGTCATGCCACCAGCCGCCGTTTGGCTGGTCCTGACCGACCTCTACTTCGACGGTGAGTCCCAGGGCAAGGACTTGGCGCGCCAGCTCGTCGCCGCCGTCGACGGCCTGCGCTGGGTGATCCTGCTCGACCTCGACAGCTGGCCCGCCGAGCGCGCCAGCCTGGGGCTCGGCGCCCGTCACCTCGAGGGGCCTGGCCTAGCGGTCGAGCACCCCCATTACGATATCGACGATCCCGCCCTGGCCGCCGTCGCGGGGCGCATCCAGACCCACAAGCAGGCCTTCCTCGAGCGCGCTCGGGTCGGACGTCTCGACCACCTGACCTGGGCCTGGCCGGATCAGCGCTCCGACCCGGCTGACTTTTTCCGCGACCGCTTCCTCGGCGACCGCGTGTTACAGCGCCTGTTCATGCGGGACAAGGCATGAGTCTCTGGCTCGCGGGTGCGCTGCTTGCCGCCGTCGTCGCCGTCCATCTCGCGCGGCCGCGCTTTCAGCGCTTTCGCCTCAGCGCCGCGCGCTTCTTTTCCGAGCTGCCGCCCGCACGCAAGGCCGCGCCACGCCTAGCCTTGGCCAATCCGGCCCGCTCGCGCCCGCTCTATCTGCACCTGCCGCTCGTGGCCCTGCTGATCGCCGCCATCGGCCTGCGCGATTGCCAGCTGGACGCCACTCGGACCAAGGGCCTCAGCGTCTGGCTCCTCGTCGACACCTCTGGCAGCATGCTCGTTCAACACCCCGAGGGCACGCGCTTCGCCCTGGCGCGCGCCGAGGCCGAGGCCGTGCTGGACCGCCTCGAGGACGAGGCCGACAGCGCCCACTTCTTCGCCCGCCTCTCCAGCTTTGACCTCGAACGGGCCGACCTCGCCGAGGGTAGCAGCGCCCAGCCGCTGCGCGCGGCCCTGGCCCGCTTGACCGCGCGCCCGCTGGGCACCGACCTGGAGCTCCTGCGCGGCGCCCAGAGTCTGGCCGCCAGCGCCGATGCCCGCCAGCGCTTCACCCACCTGGTCGTCATCAGCGACATGCCCGCGCCCGACTGGGTCGATCGCGCCACCCGTCCGATCGTGATCTGGCGCCACGTCGGCCCCGCTGTCGGCAACCTGGGCTTCACCGGCGTCGAAAGCCTCGCCGATCCCTTGACCGGCACGACCCGCAAGCTCAGGGTCAGCGTCGCCAGCTACGGACCGCCGCCCGAGCACGCGCGCGTCAGCGTGCGCGGGCCCGACGGCCAAGTCCTGCTCGATCAGAGCTATCAGCCGGCGGATGAGCCCGTCTGGCGGGCCGACTTCAAGCCCAGTGGCGGCGGACGTTATACCCTCGAACTCGAACCTGGCGGCGCCTGGACCTTGGACGACCGCATGGCCATCCAAGTCCCCGACGACCGCGCTCTGCGGGTCGACTGGCGCCTGCCCGACCGCAGCCTGTTCGAGCGCTTGCACTGGATTCAGGACGAGGCCAACCCGCGCTTCCGCGTCATGGCCTATCCAGGCGATGCGCTCAACCTGCCGACCCTGCTGATTGGCGGTGGCTATCGACGGGCAGCCAGTCCCAACGAACTCGGCGATTTCATTGAGGCCAGTGACCTGCTGGCCGAGCTCGATCTGGATGCCGTCGAACGACTGCAACTGGCCGGCTATCAGCTCAACGACGATTTCGAGCCGGTCCTGCGCAACCAGAGCGGCGAGGTGCTGCTGGCCCAGCGACGCGAGCCGCCGACGGCCTTTGTGCCAGGCCTGCCGGTCAGGGGCGACGAGAACCTGAGCAATGTCTCGACGACCTGCTTCTTCAACGGCGTCCGCCACCTGCTTGGTGCCGCGTCCGCACCGCCGCTCTACCAGTTGACGCAACCTGGCGCCGTTGAAGTGGCGGACAACCGCCTGGCGATCCATCCCGGCGAGGGCAACACCGCCCAGACCCCGCGCAGCCATGGCGCGCTCTCGGCGCTGACGGCCATTAGCCTGGTCGACGAGGAGCATCCGCTCTGGCCGCGCCTGCTGGTCCTGATCGCCCTGTTGTTCGCGGTCGAACGGACCCTCTCGATCTGGGGAGGTGGCCGATGGCGTTGAGCTTCGCCCCCTTCGCGCCCTGGCACTGGCCGGTCCTCGCCCTGGTCCTTGCCGTGCTGCTGGCGCTGGCCAGCCGCGGTCTCGTCGATCGCTGGGCCGCGTTGGGACGCTTGCGCGCCACGCGCATCTGGGTGGCCGCGCTCACGGTGCTGGCGGCCCTGGCGCTGTGGGCGGCCGCCTGGAACCCGATGCTCTTGCCAGAGCGCGGCGACGAGCGCAACCTGCTCGTGCTGGTGCTCGACGTCTCCGACAGCGGGCTGCGCGCCGATGGCGGCTGGCCACGCCTGCGCGCAGAACTGGTCGAGCACCTGCGCAGCCGCAGCGCCGCGCTGCCGGCGGGGGTCCGCAACCACACCGCCGCCGCCGTCGTCGCCTTTGGTGCGCGCGCGTCTGCCGTGGTCGAGCCCGTGCCCATCGATCAACTGCCCGGCCGCGTCGCGGCCCTGCAGGAAAACGCCCTGGCCCCTCGGGAGGCCAGTGACCTAGGCGCCGGCCTGGCCGAAGCCGGTCGCTTGATCGCGGCGGCTGGTGGCGCGGGGCATGTGCTGCTTGTCAGTGACGGCAACGAGACGCAGGGCGATGCCCGCGCCCAGGCGCGGGCTCTGGCCGCTGCTGGCATCGCGATCCAAGTCATCCCGGTCGAGGCCGGTCGACCCGGTCTGGGCATCGCCGCCCTCGACCTGCCCGAAACCGTTGCCGCCGGCGGGCTGACGACCCTGCGCGGCGTGCTCAGCAACAGCACTGGCAGCCCTCGCCTTGCCCAGCTGACGATCCAGCGCAACGCCGGCCTCGAGTCCCGGCGCGACTTCCTCGGCGCGCGGCGCCTCACCGCCGCGCCCGTGCAGCTCGACCAATGGGCGCGCCTGCGCCAACCGCTCCAATTCGAGGGCTATGGCCTGCAGTACCTGGACGTGACCCTCGCCGACGGCGGCCTCTCGCACCGGCGCCGCGTCTTCACCATGGTCGCGCGCCCGCCGCAGGTCTTGGTGATCGGTGGCGACACGCGCTGGACGGCGGTTGTGCCCCAATCCTTGGCCAAACTGACCGTGATCGCGCCCGAGGCCTTGGCCCAACACGGCATCGCCGAATACGACGCCGTCGTGCTGTCCGGCGTCGCGGCAGATCGCTTTCGAACAGATGAACTGCGCGCCATGGCCGAATCCGTCAAGCTAGGCGGCATGGGCTTGTTCCTCGTCAACGGTGGGCAGCGCGACCCCGAACGACCCACCGTACTGGCCAGCTATCGGGATACCCCGCTGGAGGAGGTGCTGCCCGTACACCCTGGGCCACGACCCTACATGCCCGATCCGCCGCCGCGCCAGGTGATTCTGATGATCGACACCTCGGGCTCCATGGCCGGCACGGGCCTCGAGCTGGCCAAGGTCATCGCCAGCTACATCGTCGCCAACCTGCTGCGCCCCAAGGACAGCCTCGACATCCTGACCTTCACCACGGATGTCGGACATCCCGTCGAAGATTTGCGCATGGACGACATGGGCAAGAACCGCGCCCTTCAGGTCATCGACGGCCTGGAGCCTGGGGGGGGCACCGACCCGCGCGCGGCGCTCAGTCTGCTGGCCAACCGCCGCCTGATGGACTGCGGCCTGATCTTCATTTCCGACGGCGAATTCAACGAAGTCTCGATCCGGCCCGACTGCCGGGCCACGGTTTTCGCCGTCAACCAGAGCTCGATCCCCTCCAGCTCGCCGCTCTACGACCTGGCCGACCCGTTTCTGGCCGGTCCTGGCTTCGATCCTTCCCAGATCACGATTCCCTACTTCAATCCCGAGCCGCGCAAGAAGTTCTGGGAGGAGGAGCCCTTCGAACCGCTGATGATCGAGACGTTCCAGCGGCCCGAGGAACAGATCCCCATGCCGCGATTGACCCTAGACGGCTCGGCGGTCAGTCACCCCAAGGACGAGACCGAGCTGATCGCGGTGCGGCCCAAGCTGACCGACCCGATCTTGGCCTTCATCGATGCGGGCAGGGGCCGCACGGGCGTGTTCTGCGCCGAGCTGGGTCCGCGCTTCTACGACCAGGGCCCGGCCCGCGCCGCCATTCCGCGCTGGCTGCGCGAGATCATCGGTTTCACCGAGCGCGACCGCTACAGCATCCGTGTCGTCGATCGCGGCGAAGTCCTCAGCCTGCGCGTCTGCCTGCTGGTCAAGGAAGGCAAGATCCCGGCCGTCGACCAGCTGACCTTGGTCCTGGAGCCCGAGCAGGGCAGTCCCATCCCGCTGCCGATGCGCGCCGATCCCACCGTTCCTGGACTGTTCGAAGGCCAGGCGCGCGTGCCGCGCAAGAACTACGCCCAGCGGGCGAGTCTGCGTTTGAGCGAGGCGGGCACCGATGCCCTGCCGCGGCCACAGCGGATCCCGATCGTGGTGCCGCCGGCTGGCTCGGTCGCGGCGGTCCTGCGCGGCGAGTCGCTCAGTCAGGGCTTGGACGAGGCGCTGTTGCTCGACCTCTGCCGAATCGGCGGCGGTCGCTACAACCCGGCCCCCGACAGCCCCTTGCTACAGCGCCGCGCTGCCGAAGCCGCGGGCCGCCCGCTACGCAATCTGCTCATGGCGCTGACCGGCCTACTGCTGCTGGCCGCCTTCGCCCTGCGCCGCCTGGACCCCTAAGCCAGGACACAAGATTACAAGGTAAAGCCCATCCGAAAGGTTGCGCCGGTGCTGTAGCGCAAGAGGCAATCTTGCACCGGGCGGCGGTTGCCCCGTTGCGCCGCATGGATCCCTGAGGGCCCACCATGGAATCTGGCTAAACCTATCGCTTCACGGCGCGTTCCACCTCTGACCCGAGACCTAGCGAGGATGGATCGCACTATGTTCAAATATATGACTTGCCTGCTCTCCCTGATCGTGTCGAGCGGGCTTTACGCTGGCAACAAAGACGCCACCATCGATTTGGAAGGCGTGCCTTTACAAATGGAATGGGTGGACCTCGACGATGACGGCCACCTGGATCTGGTGGCGCTGATGTTGCGCACCAAGAGCGAGGGCACGATGGATACCTGGTTCGACGAGGGCGGCCTGCGCGGCGTCTATGCCGACCAGACCACCCGCGAGAAGCTCCTGGTTACCTGTCTCTACGCCAATGGCGGCTATCAGCGCACCCAAACCCGCGAGCTAGGCCAGATCCCGGTGCTGGGTTTTGCGCTCTCCAAGACCGCGGCAGGCCACTTTCTGATGCTCTGGCAGAACGCGAAGCTGGAGCGCTGCCGCTGGCGCGATGGCGCCTGGAGCAGCGAGCGCGAGCTGGTCACGCCGGGCCTTTTGGCCCAAGAGGCCGCATCGCTCAGCGACTTTCCCTTCTGGCACGAGGACGAGCGCGGCGCCTTTTGGGTCGTTCCCGACTTTCCCGGCGTGCGGGTTGTCGACCTGGCCGACGAGCACCAGCGCCTGGTCGCTTACCCCCTGACCGCCTTCGAGAACAGCTCTGTCGGACCCGGTGGTCACCGCATTAAATTGCCGCTGCCGAAACTGCTCAACCTCGATGCAGATCCCCGCCCGGAGCTGACCTTCATCGACGATGACCACTTGCTCGGCTACGAGCTGGGTGAAGGTGGCGCGCGCTTCGATCGCGACCTGGACGGCACCCTGGCCGATTTCAACGGCGACGGCCTGTTGGATCTGATGACCACCGAGGAGGGCGATATCAATCGCCTCAAGGATCTGCCCAAAGTCCAGACCAAGGTTCGCACCTACCTGGCGACCGCGCCCCTGATCTTCGCCAAGACGCCCACGGCCGACCAGTTCGTGCCCGGGATGGTCGTCCACAGCGACGGCGACGGCCCGCAATTGGCGCCGCCGTTCCTGGACATCAACGGCGACGGCAGGGTCGACTTGGCCGGCATCGCCTTCAAGCTCTCGATGTTTCAGGCCGCCAAGATCGTCATCACCGGTCATATGAGCATGAAGTTCCTGCTCAGCCTCAGCCTACAAAACCCCGATGGCAGTTTCCGCACCCTCGCTGGCGGACCTTTCCCCATGACCTGGAAAATCAACCTGCGGCGCTTGCGTTTTCCCTCCTTCGCGCAGCTGGCCGCCGATTTCGACGGCGATGGCTGGATCGACATCATGCTGCCCGGCGACGATTCCGTCGCCATCACCCCGGTCACCGCCGCCGGCATCGGCAGCACGCCCTGGAAACGCGCCCTGCCCAAGGCATTGCGCGATCCCGACCAACTCTACGGGCGTGACCTAGACGGCGATGGCCGCGCTTCGCTGGTGGCCGTCAAACTGACCAACAACCACACCCTGGTCGGCATTCTGGAGCGCAAACCATGATCCTGGCACTCTGTTTTCTCCTGTTCAGCGGTGCGCCCGAGACCGAGCCCAACTTGCTGATTCCCTCCTTCCTGCGCCATCCGGAGGTCCGTTTCGAAGATCTCAACAGCGATGGCGTGCTCGATATTTGGGTCGTCGAAGGCTCCTCTAAGGCGCCCGATCAGGCCGGTCGCATCTGGGTCCATGACGGCGCCAGCCAGGACGATACCTTCCACGAATTGGTCCACACGCCCCTGGGCGGGGAGCTCAAACCCACCGGCGTCGGCAGCGACTTCTGGGTGCGCTCTTACTTCCGTGGCCTGGTCCTCGATTACCGCGGTGAACAGGGCTGGGTCTTGGCCAACGATTTCAACCAGGGCACCAAAGTGCGGCCAGGCATGCAGCCCCTCGACTTAGAGGTTGGCCTGCTGGTGCCGACCTTTGCCGGGTATGAACTGTTGCAAGGCGAGTGTGCCGAGCGCTTCGCGGCCACGCCTACGGTCGATGTCAACCGCGACCGCATGGTGCTGACCTGGCCCATGCCGCAGACGCGCGACCTCAACGGCGATGGTGTGTCGGACCTGATCGCCGCGCCGGTGCGCAGCCCGCAACACGGCGAGGCCCGCATCTGGTCCGCCGTACGGGAGGGCGACCATTGGCGCGAGCACCAATGCAAGGTGCAATTTCCCAACGGCGAGGACATTGTCACCTACCAGCTGGGCGACCTCGACGGTGATGGCAAGGACGAGATGGTGCTCATGACCCGGCCCACCAAGAATATGTCACTGTTCGAGGAGATGGGGTTCCTGGTCTATGCCGGGCGGGGGCCAGGTGACTGGGATCCGGTGGCGACCCAGAGTCTGAAGACGAATCAGAACCTGTGGCAGACAGGCCCGATCGAGGTCGACGCCCGCGGCATCACGTTCTACTACTACAAGGGTCTGATCCGCGACAAGTTCCGGGTCGACTGCTTTCCCTGGAAAGACGGCTACCTCCAGCCCAAGCCGACGACGCGGATGTGGAAACTCAAGGATGCGGACCGCGGCATGATCTCGCTGGACTACGATCTCAACGGCGACGGTCGCAAGGATCTGGCGCTCAGCGATGAACAGGGCCTCAAGATCTACTACCGTGGCGGTGGGCTGATTCCCTTCGCCAATGAGCCCGATCAGGTCATCTCCGAAGGCGTCAACCACGGCGGTCGCAGTTTCGAGATGGAGTTTGGAGGCGAGGGCCAAATGACCGTACAGGTAACCGAGCGTGGCGGCATGTTGCAAGGCGACAAAAGTTTCTCGTTGATCAATCTGGGGCCCAAGCAAGCACCGCAACTCTGGAGTCTGCGCCAAGAGCCGTCCGGCTACTGGCGCCTGCGCCAGCGACCACTGTCCACTCTGGCAAAGTCCAGATGACCCTTGAGCGAGCGCTTGGAGACGTCGAGCGGCGCGTCGTCTCGAGCGCGACTCGAATGAGCAAGTGTTCAGCCAAAAGCAGGTAAGGGCGTGGGTTTGCTGGCGCTTTTTTCCTATCTATTTTCACGGATTTGAACGAAAATGAAGGGGTGGTCGGGTTATCGCAGGGTGCATTCACCCTCTCAATGCCGATCGAACCGCGCGGACCCTTTCACTTGCCGCAGCTGGTTCCTCCGGGCTCGCCACGCTCTTTTTTTTCGCTTTTTTTGAGCGCGCGGCGACGGAGGCAAAATGCAGCAAACGGCTCCCATTAACTGGCTGAACACGGCCTTTTTGACCATTACACCGATTGGGGCACTGATCCTGGTTCCCATGTACCAGATCACGGTCGGCTTCAACCTTTACGAATGGTCGATCTTCTTCTTCTACCTTTTCGCCACAGGTCTGTCGATCACCGGCGGGTACCACCGCCTGTGGTCCCACAAGACCTACAAGGCGCATTGGTCGATCCGCTTGTTCTTCGCCATCTTCGGTGCAGCTTCTTGCCAGAACAGCATTATCAATTGGTCTGGGGATCATCGCAGCCACCACCGCTTCGTCGATGACCCCGACAAGGATCCCTACGCGGCGACCCGCGGTTTCTGGTACTCCCACATAGGCTGGGTCATGCGCAATTACCCTCGCTACGTGCCCGACAATTCGAACGTCCAGGATCTCTACCGCGATCCGATCGTCGCCTGGCAGCACAAGCACTACCTGGCCCTGGCCGTGATCACCAATGGCGTGATCCCCTATCTGCTCGGTTTGGCCGTCGGCCGCCCGCTCGGCGTCATCATCCTGGCCTTCTTCCTGCGGGTCGTGCTCAACCACCACTTCACGTTCTTCATCAATTCGCTGGCCCACATCTGGGGTACGCGCCCTTATTCCGAGGGCAGCACCGCCCGCGATAACACGTTCCTTTCCTTCTTCACCTATGGCGAGGGCTATCATAACTTCCACCATACCTTCCAGCACGACTACCGCAACGGCGTGCGCTGGTGGCAGTTCGATCCGTCCAAGTGGCTGATTCGCCTCGGCTCCCATCTGGGCCTGACCAGCAATCTCAAGCAGGCCAGCAAGCTCCAGATCGAGAAAGCGCGCATGAAGATGCAATTGCAGCGCGCCCTGGTCAAGGCCGAGAAGAGCAGTGAAGCGGCCAAGCTGAGCGAAGCGCTGCACCAGTCCTACGATCAGTGCGTGATCGCGCTCAACGAATGGGCTAGGGTCAAGAAGGAATGGGTCGAGGCCCGTCGCGCGACCATGGCGGAGAAATTCGAGAACGTCGAGCTGCGTCGGAAGTACCTGGAAATGAAATACGCCCTCAAATCCAAGCGCCACCAATGGCGCATGCTTCTCGCCGCTCTGGCAAACTAAAGCCTGGTCTCGGTGAGGCCGACGGACAAGTCGGCCTCAGTCCCTCTATAACACTGGAACGCGCTGGTTGTCCTACCTGATCAAGGTCGTAAGCGCATCACTTCTTCCGCCAAGGGTCCCTGGCGCCGCAGGCGCTGAGCTGCTGTAGCGCAAGATGCAATCTTGCGCCGGGCGGCGGTCACCCGATGCGAGCGAGAGGTCCCACGCGTAGGGCAAGGCTGAGGGAAACGCCCTGCATTTCCCCCAACCAGCCTTTCGTGTAACCTGCCGGCGGCCCGGTTTTACTGCACCGTAGCCGGAACGGCAACGATGACGGTGTTGGTGCTGTTGAAGGTCAGGGCGAAGCCGGTCAGGTCCTGATCGCTGGTGATGGTCAAGAATCCTTTGGCAGGCAGGGTTTCCCCAGGGAATTGTGTCGCCAGCACGCTGACTACCTTTTGGTGGGGGGTGAGCACGAGGCTGCGGGTCAGGTGGCTGCTGCCGTCGATATCGTCGAGCGTCAGGAAAGCATTGGCATCGACGGCTGCCAAATTGGCGATGGCCAGACCTGCGACTAGCGAGGCGGTGCTCTCCAGCAGCGGCAAGACCAGGCGATGGCTGCCACTGCTCGTCAATGGCAGGCTCGAGGTGCCACCAGTCTCCAGGAAGGTGAACTTCATCAGGCCGGTGATGTCGGCATCGGTCGTCTCGATCTGCATCCAGCCGGCCTGGGCCGAGGGCTGAGGGCTGAGCGTCTCGACCGGGTGGCTATAACCGCCCTGGGCTGCCAGGGTCACCTTCCAGCTGCCGACCTGGGCGCCGTCGTTGCCGTAGGCGGTGATGCGGGCATGCTGCTCGTCGCTGGTGGGATTGACCAGGGTCAGCAGGGTCGACCAAGCACCGTTGACGAAGGTGTAGTGGGGCAGGTAGAGCGTATGGGTGTAGGTCGGCGTACAGTCGCCGCAGCTGGCGTTGACCTGGTAGGCGCCGACCGTGGCCTGACCCGTGCGCGTCGCGCCAGTGATGTCGCGAGTCACTGCGATGTTGAGCACGCCCTGGGGCGCAGTGGGCGGGGAGGGGAGATCGCCGCCGCTGAACGCCGACCAGCCGCGAGGGGCGTAGGTCGTAATATTGCCGCCAGGCAAGGGCGTGAAGTCCCGTGTCGCGACGTTGGTGAACTGCGGTTGGATCGTATTGATGGCGTTGTCCGCCCGCAATTGCGCTTGGTTGCAGGTCGGGTTGGCGTCGGTGCAGGCCTCGCTGTCCTCGATGCCCAAGGGGTGATCGGCCGGACCGTTCCAGACGATGTTGCCCTGCAGACGCAGGTTGGTGTCGAACAGGACCGGATCGGGCAGGTTGGTCGACGGTGGCGGCGAGGTCGGCGAGAAGATGGTGAAATGCTGATACTGGCTCTGAAAGCCCGGTGGATTGTAGAAGATGTTGTTATAGATGTAGACGTTGCGGTTGGGGATCGGCGCTTCGCTGCCAGGCGCGCCGGGACCCCAGCCGCCGGCGGCGTTGTTGGCGCCGCAACGGACCGGATCGCCGTCGCAGGAACGGTAGCCGGCCACGGCCTCGAAGAGGTGGCTGCGCGCGCCGATGCGGTAGGCGGTGTTGTGGGCCAGGAGGATGTTGTAACCGCCCTGGACGCCAAAGGCTGCGCCGTCGCAGTCATAGACGATATTGTTGATGATGACCAGGTTATAGGCCTCGTAGTGGATCCAGGGCGAGGTCATGAACTCGAAGCCGGTACCTTGACCGGCCGAGAAGCCACCCGTCCCGCCCTGGTAGAACGCGTTGCCCTCGATGCGCAAATAGGCCGATCCGCCCTTGGCGTACATGCACCAGTCCTCGGCGTCGTGGATGGCGTTGTCGACCACATGGCCGTACTGGACAGCGACAAAGTCCAGAGCGTTGTCCTGGGCGCCCTGAATGTCGCAATCCTCGATATAGATGTACTGGGTCTGGTTGACCTTCATGCACTCTTGCGCCGCGTTGCGGTCCGCTTGGATGTTGCAGTTCTTGACGAACACATGGCTGCAGGCCTCGAAATGGATCATGTCGCCGCTGCCGTGTTCGTGGCCGATGTCGAGGTCTTTGAGGTAGAGATAGTGGCAGTCGTAGATGTTGAGGGGTTCGCGGATGTTGACCGTGCCGGCGCCGTCGGCGGCCTCGATCAGGATCGGTGCGCTATAGGTGCCATAGCGCGATTCCATGTAGTTGGGTAGGCGCGGCTGTTCCAGCACACCGCTGGCGATGCGGATGCGAATGCCGGTCGTCAATGGACTGCCCTGGGGTATGCGGGTCCAGGCTTCGTTGAGGCCGGCCAGGGCCTGGGCGCGGGAGCTGCCGTCGCGGCTATCGTCGCCGGCGACGGGGTCGACCCAGAGTTCGGTGAAGGTGGGACTGCCCATGTCGTAAAGACGGGGCGCCATCTCCTGGGCTCGGAGGCCCAAGGCAAAGCACAGAGTGAACAACGCCAGTGGACGCATAAGTACCTCTCGAATTGGGGAAGCAGACACTCATCTATCGGCAAGCCCGTGGCTCCAGATGAGTGCTATGGGCTTCCGAAGCGATAGCGCCAACCCCTTTTATCCGTCCTCTGGATTTACCTCGCACATGGTTCCCGTGGAACGCACCCCTAACGAATGACCTGGCCTGCGGTCGTGGCGAGCCGTCCCTGGTCGTCGATATCGAGTTGAAGCCCGACCAATCGAACATTCTCCGTGGTCACACGCAGTAGATACTCTTGGCCAGCTGGGAGTCCGAACATGTTGTCGGTGAGGAGCACACGTTGATAGGGAGATACCACGTGGGTCTGCCGCACGAGGACCCTACCCGCGGTGTCGAGGGCCTCGAGCACGAATTCACCCGACTGGGCCACCGTATTGACGATTGCGATTCCGTGGTGACCCACAACCAGACTTCCTGGTAATACCAAGTCCAGACCATCGCGTCCAGGCAGGGCAAATCCGGCGCTGTCCCCAGCGTGAATGCCGCCCATAAACGACATGGCGAGAAGTTCCTCGGTGGCGTCGATCCGCAACCAAACGAGGGCGGTTGCTGTCTCACCTTCCGGAAGAAAGGTGTCCATGAGGCCGACCTTACTGGCTCCCGGCTCGAGGTGCGTCGTGAATACCTGGGCGATAGCACCCTGTGAGCCATAGGCCCTGACGGTCACCTCGGCCGTATTCTTCGACAGATTGGCAAGCGTCAGTCCGCTCCACCAGGCCGGGTTATCGGGGAGGTGCGGCACAAAATAGGTCCGTGACCCTTTGTCGCTGGGAAACTCGGCAACGACCTGTTGGCCATTCTGCCAGTACTCGATGGCCGACATATCGAGTTCCCCAAATACTTCACCTTCACGAGCGTGTGTGGCAAGTTTTCGCCAGGATGCGATGGGGTTTGGGTTTTCGATTTGGGTTAAACCCTGTGCGAAGGGGGTACCTGTCTGATCGGGCAGCGTCAGGGTCAGACCGGTAGCACTGGGTTGGACCACGGACAGATAAGCGGTCCAATCGGAGCGATCAGGCGACACATGAGGAACCAGGAGATTGCTCTCCGTGAAAGCGGCCGTAGCGGCACTGGTGACATAGCCTGGGCCACTCAAACTCTGAAAAGCGAGGATATCGCCAGCGCTGCTGAGGGTGAGATTGGCGCCGGGCGGGTTCTCCAGAGTGACAAAACCGCCGGCTGGAAGCGTGACCGTCTGCTGGCCTTCGTTCGTGTTGATCAGCAGTTCCCGACGCTCCAAACCTGGATTGAAAAAGCGATGGCGCGCTGCTGCAACCTCCGCCTCGCCGAGGCTGCTAGGAACTTGGAGCGCCATCTGAGCTTGGTGGTCGCGGTAGCGCGCCGCCAGCTCGAATCGAAAAGGCTTGGCGTTTTCATCGTAGCCGACGAAGTACTTGACCGTGGGTGCCATGTACTGTGCGATGACCCAGTGTTCGTCCGGGATCGAGGAAAAGGGCGTCTCGGCCGCAATGCGGAAATCCATGCGCGAGCCGGAAAGCGTTGTGTTGATCAGGCCGAGATCAGAAGGAACCTCAAGCCCCGCATCCGCGGTGAATCGGACCGCCGCATCAATCGCGTGGTCCGTCGCGATCCAGGCGAGGTCCACCTGGCGCGTGTCTGGCGGAATATCCAGCTGGGTCGGCCATTTCAAGACATTTGTCGCGGTACCGCTAACCAGCCCGCCCTGGATGCGGCTGCGTTCGGGACTTAGGACGGCATTGTGCGGCGAGTCAGAAGCATAGGTGACATGGACCTTGAAAATGGGTTTCTCAGCGCCTGGTTCGGGCAAGATCGTGTTGTAGTTAAAGGTGATCCAAAAGGGCTGGTCGGGCGAGGTGCGCAACTCGTAGGCGTCCACTTCCATCTGGTTGAGCAGGGTGGCATAGATGCGGTCATCCAAGCCGTAGACCTTTACCACCACACTTCGGGATCCGGAAAGATGCTCGAATTTGAAGTCGACCCGTTTTGTGCCCGGTGGCGCCGCGACCAGATAGGAGGCAGTATAATCACGGCTGCCATCGAGACCTTGGGTGCCCTGGTGGCCCAAGCTGACCACTTCACCATCGGCGAGGTAGGCATCGACACGAGGCGAGGTATCAAAGCTCAGGGACAGATCAAGCGGCACCGGTTGGTCACCAGGGTTGTACAGCCAGAGGGTGTAATCCGCTCCAGGGGCGAAGTGTGAGTCTTGACGGTACTGATCATCGACAGGGACAACTTCGTATGCCTCGCGATAATAGAGGTCTGTTTCGTTGAATTCGCCATACCAGGGCAAGCGCCTAAGATTGAAGGGCTGAGTTTCGTGCAGGGCGATTTCGAGTTTCTGGCCGGTCGCCATGGCGCTTTGGTGAAGCAGGAACGCCTGTGCATCGGCGGGCAGGTTAAACTGGTAGTGGACCAGTTCTTTGGGCGCGATCGTGCGTCGTTCGGGCTGGTTGGCTGTGAGCGGCAGGGCCAATGGGGCGGCAAGGGTCTGGATGTCGAGAACCAGCTCGTCACCCTTTTGGCCAGTCAGATGAACCGTATAGATGCCAGGACCCGTCTGAAAGGGCGTGAGCAGGTCAATGCGACTAAAGACGGCCCAGTAGTCAGGTGTAGCAAGGGTTGTATGGACTTGGTTCTGGAGGGTGGAGACGGCATCGGGTACCGAGGAGAAGCTGAAATCTGGCACGGACAGCCGGAAGGGATGAGTCGCGTCGGTGCGGATGCGCAGGGCCGTCGCCGGCTCGTTCAATTCGAAGGTCCAGGAATTTTCCCAAGGGTCACCCAGGACCAGGTGGTGACTCTGGTTCACACCTAGGCGCGTTGGGCCAACCCGGTCCGGGACGGGCGCCCAAAGAACTGTGCCTTCGATGACTTCATCGCGGGACACATAACTGTCATCGAGCGTCAGGAAAAGTTCGTCCTCGCCAGGGAAGAGTTCGTCCAGATTTAGGATCCAGGTACCGCCTTCCCTCACGTACTCGCCATGGACACCCTCCAGGTTGTGATCTTCTAATTCGAAGGGGGTGTTCGGAGAAAGAAACAAATAGGCCCAGCCCTGACTGGCAGTGCTCAAGCTCAGGCGAATTCGCGATTTGCCCGCGAGTCCGGTCAACTTGAAGGACGATGCGGTCGTTTGGGTGATTGCAAACGGCTGCGGTACCTCTGGCTCAAGTACTGTGACCGGGGCAGGCGGCAGTTCCGACAGGGACATTTGTACCGTGCCAATGGCATTCAAGGACAGGAAATAAAACGCGCCTGGCTCAAGCGGAACCCGCGTGTGCTCCGTGATCGGAAGTTGGACCGGTATATGGACGTAGGCATAGGATTTGTCGTAGTCATAGGCGGTGGGCACCCGGTCTTTGGCAAGCAGGAGACTGAACGAATCGACAGCCACGGAACAGCCCAAACTCAGGGCAGTGGCGCTCGCCGGTGCCTGAAAGCGGATCAGCGTCTTACCCGGCGCGAATTCTAGCGTTTGTCCGACGCTCAATTCGACCATATTGCTGGCTTCAGCGCCGATCAGGCCCCGGTCGCTCAAAACCTTTTCGATCGTCCCGCGAAAAGCGCCCTGGAAATAATCGCGGTCCACCGCAAAAAGCGTTTGGGCAACCTGGTCCGGCCGAGCTGAGCGCAGGTGGTACAGGCTCTGGAAGAGCAGCGCGGACGCCGTTTCCCGACCCAGCACTTCGGAGAGCTCAAAAAACGCCGAGGACCAGAGCTGACCGTCCGCGTGGGGCTCCTGCTTGAGCTCTGGGAACTTGAACGCAGGTCGCAGCAGCGAGCGCAAATAGCTGGGTAGCATGGGCTGAAACGCGCCAAACGCCTCCGCCATATACTCGGGGTAGCGGTCCACGCCGACATCGTCGGCACTGGCCTGGCTGACCAGGTAGCTGAAGAAATCGGCAAACCCTTCGTGGAACATGGTCCCGTAATCATCGTAGAGTTTTTCGCCGACGATCTCGTCCAGGATCGCGTGGCCATATTCGTGCACGATGACGTCGGCATCCTGGGCACTGTCGATAAAACCATCGTCAAAGGAAAGGCCCTTCGTGTACAAGTTAAAACTTGCATTGCTGCCTTCGCGGTAGTGGGCGCGCGCGCTGATGGGTCGTTCGAAAATATGATAGCCGCGCGCTTGTAGATACAACTGGGCGCTGTTAATCCAATAGTAAATACTGACCTCGGCAAAACGCAGATCATCGGGCGCGTAAAGGTAGTTGCCAGAGGGTTCGAAGGCCATTCCCGGCTGGTAGTGGAAGCCGCGGCGACTGAGGGAATCGGGGAAATAGAATAAATCCTGGGTGAGATCCGCATAGGCGCCCCTGAGATAGCCACTGCCATCCAGATGGTCGAGCGGTACCTGCACCAACTCGGCACAGGAGCTGTCCATGCGCTCAGCGGCAACGGTGTTATGGGGCCAAACATATCCTTCACCGTTGGCACTCAAGATGGGGTTGAAGCGGTTGGCGATGTTCATGGACCTGGTATCCACATTGACCCAAAGGAGGTCGCCCTTGTCCGACTCGAGCACCAGCCTCGTCAAGGGCGCGATATCCTTCCCCCGCGTTTGGTAATAGCGCTTCTGCTGGGTGCACGCGTAAGCTGAGGTGGCCTGCTGGTTCACCTGTTGGAGGAGCGCCTCCAGGTGGTGGGCGGATAGGGCGCGGTGTGTGGGAAAGGCGGAAAGCTTTACTCCCGTGGAGCGGGCACCCATGGGCTGAAGCTGGGTGTCGAAATGAATCGAAGGAGGATTGCTTTCATGTATCTCAAGACCCCGGTAGTATCTTTTGAAAATCACATGATACCCCAAAGGTGACGCCGAAACCTGTTCCTGGACCGTAACTTCCGAGTTTTGTTTCAATTGGGGATCGAGATAGGCGTGTGCCAGGTGCAATGCTTCGGCCAGTCTGGGGTCTTGCTCATGAAATGCGAGCAAAATGTACATCAAAAGATTCGTCATCGGGTCCGTCCTTAATTACGGGTAATTTCCCACTCCGCGGCAGTATCTGGAAGGTTATTTCCGTTGGTATCGACCAAACAGGGGTAATTAGGATCCAAGGCGATGGAACAGGTCCCCTTGCCGACATCGCCGAACACAAGGGTATGACCAATATTTTCCCAGTCGATGATCCTGGCCGTTAACAGGGAAACGGTACGGTTCGTGTCGACGGGGATTCCACCGACGAATTGGCATTCAAGGTCCTCCCTGTCGATGTGAAAAGGAACACCTTTGTAGGGGTAATGGACGGTGAGTAGGTTGTGATTTGGGTCATTAGGACCCCACGTGTCCAGCTGAAACCAACCCACGGCGGTGCCTCCGGCTGCGGGCCCGTTGAGATTTTTGACCCTGCAATAGCCGCTACTGTTCCAGTATGAACAATTAGCGTAGAGGTTAGTGACTTTGTCTGGCGATACGTCCCTCTGTGTGACCTCAAGCATGTCTACCAGTGCACCATTTTGAAGAACCGGAGCATCGAATATCACCCGAAACGCGCACGCTGACCTCACGGTCATCTCACTGTCTTCATCGATCTGATCAAGGCGTACCTCGATCAGATCGTTGGCAGGCACTTGAATGAGATAATTCCTATTGCGCTCACGCTTTCGCGTGGAGAGGACCACAGCATTTTCGACATCGGTCTCATTGACAATCAGAGCAACAGCCATTTTATTCTTTAATGACTTTTTCAGTCTGAATCTAGCCGAGTAATCGGCACTTTCGCCAATCCGTGTCAGATCCATAGAGAAAAAGGAGGTAGGTACCCTTTCGCCAAATAGTCCATAAATCGGAGTGTTCCCACTATATTCATGGATGGCGTGGGGTTGTGAAGAGAAGGCAGAGCAACAAACTAACCAGAGCACTGTTGCTGGCAATATTTTCATCGTGGTCTCCTATTGAGTCTTAGTTACGGACCAGGTGGCAGGCTTGTCTGGTATTCCGTTGCCATTAGTATCGACATCACATGGATATTCGCTAAAGGTAGCCACGAGGCACACAGCAGAGCCGGTTTGGTTGCTTATGATAACGCTGCCAACTTGTGTCCACCGGATCAGGCGACCCGTTACAGAACCTGTGATATAGCGATCCTCTGGGGTGGATCCCTCTTGACATGTCACCAAGTGTTGATCATCGTGATAGGGAATTCCATTGCCCGGGTAATCAACATATAATTCTTGAAAATAAGTCCCGCCACCAAAGGGACCCCAGCTTCCCGTTCGAAAGTAGCCTACGGCTGTGCCGCCCGTTCCAGGTCCGTTCGTATTTTGAACCGTACAACGTGCTTCGCCCGAATACTTGTCACACCCTTGACCAAAACTCATCGCTTCAGACTCGATCGCGATGGGTGGTTCAATGAGCAATTCGGAGCTCGTCCCCTTTGCTTGGTTAAGCGCCTTGTCGAAATACATCCTAAAAGGAAGGAGCGACAGGGCGTGAACTTGCGAGAATCGTGAAAATTGAGGAGCATCAATCACAATGTCATCGTAAGGATTGAGCTTGATCAAGAAATTTCGACTCTTACCGGTTTTTAGTTCGACGCCTGAGATCAAAATTGCGTTTTCATACTCGCAATCATTGACGAGTATCGCGTTGGTAGGTAGACCTGATGGGTTGTTTCGTAAATAAAGATGGCCGCGATAGTTAGATGGATTCGCAACGACGTCAGTCATAGGTTTGGTGAAAAACGAGGTCGGTATCACCTCACCAAATAGGCCAACAATCGGCTTAGAGCCATCGAATTCAGTGAGCGACCTGGATTCTAGAGTTTCCTCTAGGGTCACAAGCAGGAGTAGGCCGACAAGAAAAGACATAAGTCCTCCAGTTCTAGACTCGACCAATCATAGGATCGGCAGTAAACGTGATCATAGGCTAAACATATTGAGATGTCAACTTCTGGAATAACGTGAAAAAAAGTATTATCGCAAGCGCCAGGCGATCGGAACTGAGGTGGAAGGGCGCGTCGCGGCCGTGATCGAAGTGCGTAATCGATCGGTTCCCAGGTCCTCCCAAAGGGTCCGTGCACGTGGCGCACTGACGCCCTCCGACCCAAACGGGACTTCTAGCTAGCTCAAGCGCTCCTGAAGGGCCAGCCCGAGAGCTGGCCTCAGGGGCGCTACCTCAATCCCAGCTCAGTGCGCTACCACTCTGGTACTCGAGCACGCGGGTTTCGAAGAAATTCTTCTCCTTTTTCAGGTCCAAGGCCTCGCTCATCCAGGGAAACGGGTTCTGGGCGCCCGGCCACAGTTCCTCCAGGCCGATCTGGCGACAGCGGCGGTTGGCGATGTAGCGCAGGTACTCGGCGAAGGCCTGGGCGTTGAGGCCGAGCACGCCGCGCGGCATGGTGTCGACGGCATAGGCCGTCTCCAGGTCGACGGCGCGGCGGATCATTGCCTGGAGTTCGGCGACCAGGCCATCCGTCCACAGCTGTGGGTTCTCCTGCTTGATTTGGTTGATGACATCGACGCCGAAGTTGAGGTGCATGCTCTCGTCGCGCAGGATGTACTGGAACTGCTCGGAGGCGCCGACCATGCGGTTCTGACGTCCGAACGAGAGCATCTGCACAAAACCCACATAGAAGAAGATGCCCTCGGTGATGACGTAAAAGCCGACCAGGTTGCGAAGGAGCTCGCGATCGGTCTCCGGCGTGCCGGTATGGAAGTTGGGATCCGCCAGGGCGCGGGTGAACTGGAGGCTGAAGGCGGCCTTCTCGTGGACCGAGGGAATTTCGCGGTACATGTTGAAAACCTCGGCCTCGTCCAGGCCCAGGCTTTGGATGACGTATTGGTAGGCGTGGGTGTGCAGCGCCTCCTCGAAGGCCTGGCGCAGCAGGTACTGGCGGCACTCGGGGTTGGTGATGTGGCGGTAGATCGCCAACACGAGGTTGTTGGCGACCAGCGAGTCGGCGGTCGAGAAGTAGCCGAGGCTGCGCTTGATGATGGTGCGCTCGTCCTCTGTCAGGCCGTCACGGCGGTTCCAGAGCGCGACATCGGCGCTCATGTTGATCTCCTGGGGCATCCAGTGGTTGGCGCAGCCGGCCAAATACTTGTCCCAGGCCCAGCTGTACTTGAAGGGGATCAGCTGGTTGAGATCGGCCTGGCAGTTGATGATGCGTTTCTCGTCGACCCGGATGCGGGCCGCGCCAAGGGCGACTTTCTCGAGGCCGGTGGCGCCACGGGCGGGCTCGGCGGTGACATCGAACATGGGGTCCTCCTTATTGACAGGCTTCACAGTCGGGGTTGTCGATGCTGCAGACGGCGTTGAGGGCGGTGCTCTGGACGGTCACTTTTTCGGCATGGGTGGCGCCGAGCGTGCGCAGGTAGTAAGTCGTCTTGAGACCCTTGCGCCAAGCCAGGCGATACATCTGGTCTAGCTCGCGGCCGCTAGGTCGTTCGAGATAGAGGTTGAGCGACTGGGCTTGGTCCAACCACTTTTGGCGCCGGGCGGCGGCCTCGATCAGCCAGTGGGGCTCGATCTCGAAGGCGGTCGCGAACAGGCGCTTGAGCTCGTCGGGCACGCGGGCCAGGTTTTCTAGGCGACCGTCGCTGTACTTGAGGTCGGAGGCCATCATCGGATCCCACAGGCCGCGCGCCTCGAGCGCGGCCACCAGGTGCTCGTTGAGCAAGGTGAAATCGCCGCTCATGTTGGACTTGACGAAGAGGTTGCGGTAGGTCGGCTCGATCGATTGGCTGACGCCGCAGATGTTGGAAATGGTGGCCGTGGGCGCGATCGCCAGGCAGTTGCTGTTGCGCATCCCCCCGCGGACTATTTCGCGCAGGCTGTCCCAGTCGAGGCTGCGGGCGCGGTCCAACTCCAGCGGTCGCGCCCGTTCGTGCTCGAGACGCGCGAGGCTGTCGAGGGGCAGGATGCCCTGGTGCCAGAGCGAGCCCTGGAAGCTGGGATAGTTGCCGCGCTCGCGGGCCAGCTCGGCCGAAGCCTCGATCGCGTAATAGGCGAGGGCCTCGGCACTGCGGTCGGCGAACTGCATGGCCGCCTCGCAGGCGTAGGGCAGGCCCAGGCGGTAGAGCGCGTCCTGAAAGCCCATCAGACCCAGACCGACTGGGCGATGGCGCAGGTTGGCGCGGCGCGCCTGGGGCACGGTGTAGAAGTTGATGTCGATGACGTTGTCCAGCATGCGCATGGCCAGGTGAACCGTTGCGCGCAGGGCGGTCAGGTCCAGGCCATCGGCGCCCAGGTGCGCGGCCAGGTTGACGCTGCCCAGATTGCAGACCGCCACCTCGTCCTCCGAGGTGTTGAGCGTGATCTCGGTGCACAGGTTGGAGCCGTGGACGACGCCGACGTGGGCCTGGGGCGAGCGCGCGTTACAGGCATCCTTGAAGGTGATCCAGGGATGGCCAGTCTCGAACAGCATCGTCAGCAGCTTGCGCCACAGGCGCTGGGCGGGCAGACGCTTCCAGACAGCGAGCTCGCCGCGGTCGGCGGCGGCCTCCAATTCGAGGTAGCGGCGCTCGAAGGCCTGGCTCCAAAGCTCGTGCAGGTCGCGGCATTCGTCGGGCGAGAACAGGGTCCAGTCGGCATCGTCCTCGAGGCGCTTCATGAACAGGTCCGGTACCCAGGCGGCGGTGTTCATGTCGTGGGTGCGACGGCGGTCGTCGCCGGTGTTCTTGCGCAGTTCGGTGAACTCCTCGAAGTCGATATGCCAGCACTCGAGGTAGGCGCAGACGGCGCCCTTGCGCTTGCCGCCCTGGTTGACGGCCACGGCCGTGTCGTTGGCGACCTTCATGAAGGGCACGACCCCCATGGACTTGCCGTTGGTGCCGCGAATCGCGGCGCCGAGTCCGCGGATCGGCGTCCAGTCGTTGCCGATGCCGCCGGCGTACTTGGCCAAGAGGGCGTTGTCGCGGATGGCGCTGTAGATCCCGCCCAGGTCGTCGGGGATCGTGGTCAGGAAGCAACTGGAGAGCTGGGGCCGGGTGGTGCCGCTGTTGAACAGGGTCGGCGTGCTGCACATGAAGCGCATTTCGGCGAGCAGGCGGTAGAAGGCTTCAGCCCGAGCCTCGCGCTCGGGTTCGCGCAGGGCCAGGCCCATGGCGACCCGCATGAAAAAGAACTGGGGCAGTTCGAAGCGCGTGCCACCGCGGTGCAGCAGGTAGCGGTCGTAGAGCGTCTGCAGGCCCAAGTAGCCGAAGCGCGCGTCGGCGGAGGGCTCAAGGGCGGCCTCGAGGCGGGCGAGGTCGAAATCGAGGAGCTCGGCGTGGATCAGGCCAGCCGCGACGCCCGCTTGGAGGTAGGCGCGGAACAGCGGCGCGTAGCTGTCGGCCGGAGCCGGTTGGCTAAGTGCCGCTGCGACCTCGTCGACCATGTTGGCGCGCAGCAAACGTGCGGCGACCTTGTCGAAGACCGGATCCTGCTCGAAGCGGTCGCGCGCGCTCATGATCAGTGCTTGGTTGACGTCGCGGTCACTGGCGCCGGGGAAGAGGTTGAGCAGTGCGGTCTCGGCCAATTCCGCGGGCGCGACCCCTGGCAGATCCGCGCAGAGTGGCGAGAGTCGTTGGCGCAACTGCGCGCGCAGGGCCGTGTGTGGGTCTTCCGCCTGCTGGCTGCGGGCCTGGCGTTCGCGGGCGCGCTCCTCGCGATAGAGCACGTAGGCGCGGGCGACCGCGTGGGCCTCGGCGCGCATCAGGGCCAGCTCGACGTGGTCCTGGATGTCTTCGATGAAGATCTTGTCACCCGGTTGGCGGTTGCGCTGCACCGCTTGGGTCGCGGCCTCGGTCAGCTGTTGGATCTGGTGGCGGGTGGCCGGCGCCAGTTCGCCATGGGCTGCCACCGCCATGAAGGCCTTGGTCAGGGCCAGGCGAATCTTCTCGCTGTCAAACGGCACCAGGCCGCCATTGCGGCGAACCACCTGGAAGAGCGTGCTTGTTGCGGTGGCGCTCATGCGGCACCTCCCAGGGCCGGCACGGCCACGGGTTTGCCGGTATGGTCGAGCGCCACCAGGGTGAAGCGGCCCTGGGCGCAGAGCGTGCGCTCGCTCGTCAGGGTCTCCTCGGCGAACAGACATGTTTCGATCTCCATCGAGCTGCGGCCGACGGCCGTTAGCGCGCCCTGGACTTCGATAATATTGCCGACCTTGACGGGTGCGCTGAAGCGCACATCCTTGGCGGCCACGGTGACGACGTGGCGTCGGGCGTGGCGACTGGCGACGAGAAAGGCGGCCTTGTCCATCATCTGCAGGACTTGGCCGCCGAACAGGGTTTCGTAGTGGTTGGTCTTGTCGGGAAAGACGACCTCAAAAATCGACAGAGGCGCGGGTGGCGCGGCGGTGGGATGAGCGTTCATGGTACCTCCGGAACAATGGCGGAATGGGTACTGAGGAATCGCGAAGCATCGGAGGGTGCCGCCTTGTGGATGGCTGGCGGTCAAGAACCGAAGAACCTTTGGCGCGAAGGCTCGGGTACCTGGCGGACAAGGTCCACCAGCCTCCGGCAGGTCTTCGGACTCGCGGGCATCCTACTTACCTCGGCTTCCCAGTCCCACCTGGACCAGTGCCTGAATGAGGCGTTCGTTCCCGCACACCGCTGCGCGACAGTTCCGGATTTTCACCGGATTCCCTTTTGGCCAAACCGCAAACGTACGATTTCGACACCGGAGGCATCCCCAATATAATGTGTCTTCAGGGTATTTGCAATACTTTATATGGTGTGGCCTGTGGAGAGAGGGGCAAAGTTGGGCATTTGCCGGGCGAGCAGCCCGATCCCCAAAACAGGGTCAAGGTCAAGCTTCGGTAACAGTTTTGTTTCTGGTCTGTGATATTTCACAACATGGCGAATTTTGTGACTGACGGAGCATGCGTGCATCTGTTAGTCTTAGGTGCCTTTGCAGATGCGGGCACGATCCCGAAGAGGCAATGAACCTTCCCTGGGTGAGCTTTAACCAAACACATTCGTTCCAGGGTATAGGGAGGCGTGATTCCGGTCACGCCTTCTTTTTTTGTATCTTCAGTGGTTCGTGCTAGAATGCCTCGAGGGCAGGGAAAGGGACATCCATCGCGCGAGGTGATCACATGCGGCGCACCGGCACCTTTTTCCTTACAATTTTACTGAGCGGCCATCTGCTGTTGGGATGCAGTGGAGGCGGCGGAGACGATTCCGGCTCTGGCGGAGCCACGCCCCCGCCCCAGACCAACGTGCCCAGTCCTCCTGCCAAACCGAGCGTCGATCCCAGTCCCTGGTGGAATGACGCGGTCTATTACGAGGTTTTCGTGCGCTCCTTTGCCGATTCGGTCGAGGGTGCCAAGGCCAATGACGGCATCGGCGATCTCAAGGGTTTGACCGAGCGGCTGGACTACCTCAACGACGGGAACCCCAATACCAGCACCGACCTTGGCGTCAACGCCCTGTGGTTGATGCCGATCATGCAGTCGCCCTCTTACCACGGCTATGACGTGACGGATTACCTCCAGGTCGAGGCCGACTACGGCACCAATGCCGACTTCCAGGCCTTTCTGAATGCCGCCCACGCACGCGGCATCAAGGTCATCCTCGACCTGGTCCTCAACCACGCTTCCAGCCAGCACCCGCGCTTCCTCGCCGCCAAGGATCCCGCTTCCAATTACCGCGATTGGTTTGTCTGGAGTCCCACCAATCCCGGCTACGTCGGTCCCTGGGGTGAGACCGTCTGGCATCGCTCTGGCGATGCTTGGTATTACGGTGTGTTCTGGTCTGGCATGCCCGACTGGAACTTCCGCAATGGCGCCGTGACCAGTTATATGCGCGATGTCTCGCGCTTCTGGCTCGAATCCATGAACGTCGATGGCTTCCGTTTGGATGCCATCCGCCACTTGGTGGAGAATGGCAGCGTCCAGGCCGACACGCCCGAGACGCACCAGTGGCTGAAAGAGTACATCGCCTTCTACAAGGGTCTCAAGCCCGACGCCATGACCGTCGGCGAGGTCTGGACGACGTCCGATATCGTCGCCACCTACGCCGGCGAGATGGATATGACCTTCCAGTTCGACTTGGCAGCGGCGATCCTGGACGCCGCCAACAATGCCAACGGCGCACGATTGGAGTCGGAGCTTACGCGGGTCTGGAGTCATTTCCCGCCCAGCCAGTTCGCGACCTTTATCACGAACCATGACCAGAATCGGGTCATGACCGAGCTGGGTGGCGACCAAGGCAAAGCCAAACTGGCCGCGACCCTGCTGCTGACGATGCCAGGTGTGCCGTTCATCTATTATGGCGAAGAGATTGGCATGACCGGTGCCAAGCCCGACGAGTTGATTCGCACGCCGCTGCAGTGGAGTTCCGCCAACCACGCCGGCTTCTCGTCCGTCACCCCCTGGGAGCCGCCCAACAGCGACTATCCGCAGGTCAATATCGCTGCTCAAACGGCCAATGGCGGCAGCCTGCTCAACCACTACCGCAAGCTGGTTCACCTGCGCCGCGACCATCCGGCCCTGGCCAAGGGCGACCTCAACCTGATCAACACCAGTGCCAACAACCTCGTCGCTTTCCTGCGCCAGTCCTCAGGCCAGAGCGTGTTGGTTATCCTCAACCTCTCGGGCGGCACGGTCAACGACTACAGCATCCCCTTGAACGCCGACTACGACCATGCAGAGGAATTGCTGAGCGGTGCCACGGTCCAGAAGGGGAGTGTGGTCACGGTCAACGGCGTCACGGGTTACAAGCCGATTGCCAGCCTAGCGGCCCGCACCGGCTACGTGATCCGGCTACCCTAGATCGATATCCTGAACCACCACGAGAATCGATCGGTCAGAAGCAGGGGGCCTTGGCGTACGGGGGTCCACAATCGTGCGCCAAGGACCCGCAGGCGCTGTAGCCGCTGTAGCGCAAGATGCAATCTTGCGCCGGGCGGCGGGTGTACAATACGCGTTGC
>CAYRFM010000031.1:0-58452 GCA_964423555.1 uncultured Holophagae bacterium
AGCTTAGCCGAAAAGGTCGTCTCTCGACGTTTGGCAAAAATCAGGCTCATGTCAGTGGGACGCTCCCGGAGTTACGCTCTACTGAAAAGACCGCTTTGAGAATTCACCCGCCGCCCGGCGCAAGATTGCATCTTGCGCTACAGCAGCTTCAGCGCCTTCGGTTTCAGTGCGAAGGCCGCAGGGAACACGAATGGTGGTCGCTGCAACAGACACAAACCATCCACCAAAAGCTTCGATGATAGCCCTGCCGCGATCAAGGCCTGTATGATCAGCGCGGCAAAATCCATCCGCTTTTATCAGGCTGCCCGCTGGACGATCAAAAAGTGTCGCGACAACCAGTCACTTATCAGAACCTCTTGGATCGGAAAAGACGATAAATTACCTGCCAAGCTCGACGACAGCTACAATTTGGACCAGGTCAAACACCACCTCAGTTCCCATTTCCAGCCTCTCACCACGGAACAACACATAGCAGAAGTCTATTCAGAATTCGTCAAGCTGTTTTCCCCTGACGCCTTCTATGAAGGCTTCGAGTATCGCAAATGGTTCCACGGCAAGAACTTGCTCGCCGGCCTCAGCCGGGTCTTGCCGCTCCGGGGTCAAAACGACATCTTAGACGGTTACTATAAATGGTCTGTGCGACATGTCGACCTGAAGCAATTCCCTGACCTGGAGCAGTTGCAAGGCAAACTGCGCGAACTCGCGCGCTCCGAAGGGTAAGAGCTGGTCGCAAGCATGTGATTGACCTCAATGAGGGACCCACGCGGGCACGGCAGGCGTGCCGGGAGCGGGAGCGTGGGTCCACGCGAACCAGGGTGCTTACTTGACTTCCATCACGCCGCGCATCATCGCCACGTGGCCGGGGAAGGTGCAGCAGTACGGATAGGAACCGGGCTTGGCGGGAGCTTTGAACGTGATCTTCACCGACTCACCGCCGCCGACCATCTTCGTGTGGGCGACGATCGCGCTCTTATCGGTGGGGATGTAGTCGTTGCCAGGGTTGCCGCCCTTGCTGGGTACGGAGAGGCCCCAGCTCTGTGCGTCGGTTCCCATCTTCAGAATCACGACATTGTGCCCCATCGCCGTCTTCGGCAGCTTGCCGACGTGCTTGAGCGTCAGATTGACCGTTTCACCAGGCTTGACCGTGAACGACTTGATGTTGTACTGCATCTGGTCGTTGCCCTCGATGGTGACGTCCGCAGCAAACGCGGAAACCGCCAGCAGGCCGAACGCAAGAGTGGTGATCCAACGGGTCGTATTGAACATAAGTGTCCTCCTAAAGACAAACATCGCCCTATTTTACCTCGCTTTGAGGGAGCGAGGCGCAGCCAGACATGCAAAAATCATGTAATGTTTACAACTGCTCAGGGATCCATCAGGGCCAGCACTTCGCTGACCAGTTTCTGGGCGCTGAAGGGCCGCTCGAGCACCAGCTCGGGCCGCAGTTCGCCGAGGTGGTCATAGCGCCCGCAGCGGGCGATGCGCTGCTCGGGGTTGTGCTGTTTGATCCGCGAGAGCAGCGAGCCCTCGCCAAACGAGCCATGCATCAAATCCAGCAACACCAAGTCGAACCCCTTGGGGTTTTCCTGATAGACGTCCCAGGCCTCGCGCCCGTCGCCGGTGGGCAGCACCTGCATGCGCGCCAACTCCAGGGACTTGGCCAGCACGGAGCGCACCAGGGCATCGCTCTCGACGACCAGGACCTGGCGGCGCCGCAAGGGCAGCCGCGGCGGCACCGGCGCCAGACGCGGCAGCTTCTCCAGCAGCGGCAGGAAGACCAGGAAGCGGGTGCCCGCTCCGAGTCGGCTCTCGACCCTGACATCGCCGCCGTGGGCGCGCACGATCCCCAGCACCGAGCTCAAGCCCAGGCCATGGCCGTGCTTCTTGGTGGTCACGAAGGGATCGAAAATCTTGGGCAGCAGGCTGTTGGGAATGCCCGAACCCGTGTCGCGCACTTCCAGCGAGACGTAGCGGCCAGGTGGCAGGTGACTGTTGTGCAGCAAGTGCGAGGCGCCGTCGCGGGTCAGGCGATGCTCCGCCGTGCAGACCGCGATCTCGCCCACGCGCTCGCCAATGGCGTCGGCCGCGTTCGTCACCAAATTGAGCATGACTTGACCCAACTGCGTACGATCACCCATCACCTCGGGCAGCGGCTCGGCCAGGTTAAAGGTCAAGCGAATGCGGCGGTCCAGCGGCACGTGGAAGAGGATCTTCATCTCCTCGGCGATGCGGTTGATGTTGACCCGGGTATGACTTTCCATCTTGCCACCGCTGTAGAGCAGCATCTGGTGAGTCAATTCGCTGGCCCGACTCAGCGCCAGCTGGGCATTGGCCATCAACAACCGCTGTTCTTCGTCTTGACCCTCCTCCAGGAGGTCGAGACAGCCACCGATACTGGTCAGCAGATTGTTGAAGTCATGGGCGAAGCGGCCCGCCATCAGCCCGAGACTCTCGCGTTTCTGCAGGTAGGTCACCTGCTCGAGCAGCTCCAATTTCTGCTGCTCGTCCAGCATGGCGGCGGTGACATCGCGAGAGATCGCGGTGAAATAGGCGATCTCGTGATCCGGCCCGAGCACAGGGGCCACGGTGATCTCGAAGATGCGGTGCTCGCCGCTCTTGATGCGGCGATAGAGCCGGCCGGTGTAGGGTCGTTTGTGCTGGATCGTCTCCCAGATCGTGTCGTAAACGGAAGGGTCCTGGAGCTCGCTGCGCAGGAATTCGGCGGGTGTGCGGCCCTTGACCTCGGCCAGGGTAAAGCCCGTCAGGCGCTCGAAGGCCTCGTTGACAAAAATCAGGCGCGCGTCGGGCGTCGCGATTTCAATCGCGTCGGCGGCCCATTGAACCACCGTGGACAACAGTGTATCCAGCTGTTCCATGATTCCTTCGAATCCTTTGATCCTGTGCCGCTTTGCGAGTGAACAGGGCGACGAGACGGGGACGAACACGTATCAGTATATCAAATCCCCTAGTCCAATGACACCTGGTAGGCCTTTTCCAGAATCGTGCGGCGGAATTTGCTGTATTCGTCGTCGTTGATCTTGCGCTCCTCCAGCAGGTTGGTCAGATTGGTCAACTCCTGGAACACGTTGTAGCTGCGCGCTTGGCCGGTGCGTTCGGCAGTCGCCCGGGCGATCGCCACGTCCAGGTCGAGCGCCTCCTGCTCGGGCTCGTACTTGCGCAGACTGTCGCGCAGGCCGGCCACCTCGCGCTCGAGGTCGGCGATGCGCGAGCGGTTCTCGGCGAAGCCGCGCTCCAGTTCGGTCGACTCGGCGTTGAGCCGATCGATCTCGGCACACTGCTGAAACATATGGGTGAGATTGTTGAGCAACAGGTTCAGCTCTTCGGGCCGGAACGGCTTGTGCAAATAACCGTAGGCCCCGGACTTGATGGCATCAATGACGAGCTGGTGATCACCGAAACCCGCGATCACAATAACGCGCGTGTCGGGCGAGCGGGCCTTGGCCGCCTGCAGCACCTGAAGATTGCCGAAGGTCTGGCTCTCGAGATCGCACAGGATGATGTGGAAGGGTGCTACGTCACGGATCCGCGCCAAGGCGAGCTCGCCGCTCTTGGCCTCCTCGTGCTGGAGGAGCCGATGGTGGCGGAGGATGTTCTGCATCATCTTGGCGGATGCAGGATCGTCGTTGACCAGCAGTACCCGAAACTTCATCATGGTCTATCCCCTTACCACGCTTATCGTTTCACCCCTTGGGCTTCTTGAACATCGACACGGCAAATCGGTGCCCGGCAGGTGCAGCGACAATCGTCATGGACTAGGTGGGAACGGCGGTAGTCCGCGTTCACAGGGGTCCGAAGGTCTACAATGTAATCCAGCATCGGGCAAATGGCAAGCAAGAGCCTTGCGCAACATCGCAAAATACCGATAATGACCTGGTTTTTCCAAATGGAGCAGCGAAATTTCTTTGCAAAACTCGAATATTTTCAAGACCTCGGTGTAACGTCAACGTGACCTCGTCTGAACCTGACCGCGCGGCCCAAGAGCTATCCTTCACCTTGCCGGCATGCCGGTACAAACGCAAAGTATGGAGGATGTTCCATGAAATCACTATTGCTCGTCACCCTGGCCCTCTCGGCCCTCGCCTTCGCCGCCAATGGCCCCAGCCTCGACATCGACCGCGATCTGCAGCTGGCCGCCCAGACCAAGGGCCAGCCGGTCAAGGCCTCGATCGCCTTCACCAACGCCGGCAACGAGGACCTGACCATCGCCGAGGTCGAGACGCCCTGTGGCTGCACCAAGGCCACACTCGACCGCGACCGCCTGGCCCCCGGCGAATCGGGTACGCTCGAGGTCGCCATCGACACGACCCGGCTCAGCGGCGCCTACGACAAGACCCTGAAGATCCGCTCCAACGACCCCGCGGCACCGCTGCGGGATCTGCGGATCCGCTTTGACTTGGCCGAGGCGAAGCGCCCCTAAGCCCCAAAGAAAGCGTTGATCGAGGACGCTACCCGGGCCGGATCCGCCTTCTCGAAGGGGTGGGCCAGGCCCGGGATCACCTCAAGCGCCGCCTGGGGCAACTGCCGCCAGGTGCGCATGGTATCCTCGACCCCGGCGGTCGTATCGCGATCGCCCACCGAGAGCTGGACCGGCTGAGCGATCCGCGCCAAGTCCGTGTCGAGCGGCGCGCCGCTCGCCAGCGCGCGCATCATCGCCGCCGTGGCGGCCAGCACTTCGCGCCAGCCCATGGCCGTATGGATCGCCTCCAGCTGAGCGGCAAAGCCAGGTACCTTGGCGGCCAGCTTGTCCGCATCGAGGAAGCGCGTCTCGCGCTCGGCGCTCTCGGCCGTCCAGATGTATTTGGTGGCCAAAGTCTGGACGCGGCGCACTCGTGTCGGCGCCTGCCGGGCCAGCATCATGGCCACGTAGCCACCGAGACTGTAGCCGAACAGGTCGACCTGAGCCCAGCCCCGCTGGTCCAGCAGGGCCAGCAGCTCATCCGCGAAGGTCTGGGGGGCGAAGGTACCCTCGAGGGGGCGCGCGCCATGGCCGCCGAAGTCGGGCGCGATCACGGTCTCGAAGCGACCCAGATGAGGCAACAACGGATCGAACTGGCGATGGTCGGCCAGGGCGCCGTGCAAGAGGACAAGGGGCGTCGCGGTCATGGTTCCTCCAGGAGCTCGGTTCAGACGGGCGGATGGGAGCGCACCAACGAGCCGTGCACGCGGATCAACTGCTCGAATTGCGCGTGTGCGGCCGCGACCTGGGCGCGGTCGGTGCCCTTGAAGGTCACCTGAGCGGCATAATCGGCGCGGTTATATGTGGGATAGGAGCCGACCTCGACATCGGCGAAGTTCTGCTGGATCACCGTCAGTCCGGCAGCGAACTCGGTCTCGTCGGCCCGCGTCAGGACCTCGGCAAAATAGCGCTTGGCGGCGGGGGGCAGGACCTCGAGCAGGGCCTTGAACTTCTTGTCGAAAACCTCCGGCAGGCCTGGCAGCACGAAACAGTTGCGCACCTGGACCAGCGGCCAAGTGTGGGGGCCGAGCTCGATCAGAACCGTCTCGGCAGGCATGCGCGCCATGCGCAACATGCTCTCGTTAAGCGGTTTGTCACCCGCCCAGGCGCGCAGCCGAGCCTCCTGTTGGGGATGGATCGCCAGCGCCATCTCGAAGGCGTGGGCATAGGCCTCGAGCGTGATATCGTCGTGGGTCGGCCCGACGCCACCCGTGCTGATCAGGAAGCGGCTGCGGTCCGACAATTCGCGGACCGCGCGGCTGATCGTGGTCAGATCGTCGCGCACGATGCGCACCTCGTCGATCGGGTAGCTGCGCGCATTCAGCTCCTCGAGCATGACCTTGAGGTTGTGGTCCTTGACCTGGTTCGAGAGGATTTCGTTGCCGATGATCAGGATGGAAATCAAACAGGGCTCCTTGCCGCAGGGTCGAAGACGAGCTGATTATAGCACCGCCTCCGAACGAGAAAGGCGGGCCATTCGCGCCCTTTTGTGCGATTCATCACAATCCCAACCTAATCCCACACGTAAGTAGGTTCGATAACTCGTGACAGGTATGTTTGTCCCATTGATGACAAGGAGAAGTCAGTGAAATCATTTCTTTTGCTTCTGTTGGCCGGCAGCGGGTTCGGCCTGGCCCAGACGACGTTTCAGGAGCAGGCCGCACGCCTGCAGAACATCAACAGTTACCTGCTGGATTTCCGCCCTGCCAGCGCGCCGATCATCTTCGACAAGAACACGCTGGAACTGAGCTTCGACCTCAACCCCCAGCCCACCATCAACGCCAAGGTCGGCATCAAGGACGAACCGCTCGACCCGCCCTCGGTCGTTCCCAAGTTGCGCGGTCGCTATGTCTGGTCCAGTGGCATCTTCGCAGGCGCGGCCTTCGCGCCCGGCATCACCTTTCAGGATTACAAGGCCGACTTCGTTTCCGTCGAGTTGGGCTATCGCTTCCACTTCGCCGGCCTAGATGCGGCCCTGCGCGGCAGCTACAGCGACGGCGAGGTCGAGGGACCGATCACCGAACCAGAGGCCAAGGACGTATTCAAATACACCAACCAGGCCTTCGACTTCACCTTGGGCAAAACCTACAACGCCTGGCATTTCTACGGTTTCGCCGGCGGTATCAGCAATGACACCGACCTCACCATCGAGGTCGACGGGGTCTATTTGGAAAACGACGACAGCACCTATTACGGAGGGCTGGGCGTCACCTATGACTGGCGCTCGTTCGGCATTACCCTCGAGCAGAACGCCACCGACGACTACCTGGCCAACCTGATTTTCAGCGTTGGCTATCGCTTCTAAGGAGACTGACCATGCGCTTTACATTCCTTTTGTTGCTCGTGCTCGGTCTCTTCATGGAGGCCTGTTCCAACGCCGACACCCTGGCCGATGAGCCGCCCGTCGAAGTCACCATCACGGGCGAGCCCACTTATCAAAACGGCATTGGCGAGCTGCTCGAACTCAAATGCGGCTACTGCCACGCCATCCCCCTCCCGCCCACGGCCCCCAACAACATCGTCCCCGATCTCGACCTGACCACCTACGCCACCCACCTCCAGGGCAACCAGGTGATCCGTGGCGCCGACGCCATCGGTCGCTTCATCAAGGACGGTCTGTTCGAGCACGAAGTCAACCTCTACACCGACTCGCGGGTCAACCCGGTCGACCCCATCGACGTGCGCAGGATGCCGCTGGACTATGGCACCCAACTGACGAACGCGGAGAAAAACGCGCTGCGGGATTGGGCCGAAGCCGGCTTGCCCGAGACGGCGAATGTCGTCAACCCGTCGGGTAACGCGGCCGCCGGCGCGGAGGACTGGGGCTACTGCAACTACTGTCACGGCCTCGACGGCAAAGGCTTGGAACACAGCAGCGGCCGCAAACTCGGACCGGAACTGGACGAAGAGGCGGTGACCATGGCCAAGATCCGCAGCATGTGGCTCTGGTCGCAGGCGACCTATGGTGGGCCGCTGGAGCCGATTACCGACGAGCGGGCGGCGAATCTGCGCAGTTTCATCTTCTCCCTGGACAAACAGGCGGCGCCCAGCAGCGCGCCCTAGCACTCGAGGAGCCGCGGTCCGGGGGCGCGAAGAAGCCCTCGGACCGAGGTTTTTTCAAACCCCTGGCAAAATTCACAAGGCGTTGACGGAACACTGTGTTATAGTTAGAAACTGCGCCATCCGTGTCAGCACCTGAAATTGTTTAGACTTTATCGGATGGTGGGCCGTATTTCGATTGCCCGCGTTGGCTATTTTGACTCGGAAGGTGTTCATGGTTCGCGCTACTCTGATCCTGATTTTGGCGATCCTTCCCAGCGGTTCACTGATGGCACAGTTCTATCGCTACAAAGGCCCCGACGGCGTCATGATCATTACCGACAAGAAAATCACCGACAAAGGCTACGAACTGGTGCGTACCTTCGTGCCACCTGCCATGCGCGAAGAGCTGCGCCAGCAGGCCGCCGAAGAGGATCGCCTCGCCCACATCGGCTACACCGGTCGGAACTCCAAATACCAGCTCACCCGCGAACAGATCGACGGCCTCGTCGACCCGATCGCCGACGCATACGGCGTGGACCGCGATCTGGTCAAGGCCGTGATCGAGGTCGAATCCGCGCGCAATGCCCGCGTCTCCTCCAACAAGGGCGCCCAGGGCCTGATGCAGCTGATCCCCGAGACGGCGCAGCGCTTCGGCATCACCAACGTCTGGGATCCCCACCAAAACGTCAAAGGCGGCATCCTCTACCTGCGCTTCCTGCTGGCCTATTTCGAGGGCAACGTCGAACTGGCCCTGGCCGGCTACAATGCAGGCGAGAACGCGGTAGACAAATACGGCGGCGTCCCGCCCTACAAGGAAACCAAGGGCTACATCAAGAAGATCCGCAAGATCTACGAGGTCGAGAACCTGCCCTACGACCAGACGATTCCCCATCGTTCGAAGCTGATCGCCGACACCACGGTCCCGAACACCACCCGGGTCGCGCTCGCCGACTGAGGCGCGCGACCGTTTCTCTCAGCTGGGTTGGGCCAGCAGCGCGCGCAGTTCGCTGATCGTTTCGATCTCGTGGCGTGCGCGCTCTAGTGCCTGTTCGGGACGCAGATGGGCGAACTCGCCGCCGCGCACCCGCACCGAGATCATGCCCAACTGGTTGGCCGCCAGGATCTCGCGATCGGGCCGATCACCGACGCAGACGACCTCATGGGGAGGAAAGCCGTGCTCGGCCAGAATCCGCGCAAAGGCGTCGCGCTTGGTCTGGCCGGCATCGCCGTCCACATAGTGGACCTCGCGGAAATGCGGCGCCAGGCCCAGGTACAGGACCTTGCTGCGCTGTGTCGGGGGCGCGCCGGTCGTGACCAGGAACAGGGCGTAGCGCTCGCGCAATTCGTGGAGTAGCGCGGCCGTGGCGGGCTCGAGCGCGATATGCGGCTCCACCTCGCGGCAGAAGTAGGCGCGGTGACCGGCCAGGCGGACCTGTTCCGGATCCTGCCCTGGCCGCACGCCGAGCGCCGCCACCATGCGGCTGTGGACGTCCGCGCGTGGCTGCTCCGCGAACAGTGCGGCCCGCGTCGCCAATGCCAGCTCCAATTCGGCGTCGAGGCCGGCCGCGATCATGGCGGCACAGGCCTCGCGCGCCGCCGGCTGCACCAGCTGGCCCCAGGTGTCGAACAGGGTGTCGTCGAGATCGAAGATCAGCGCGGCAACGGCCAAAAGCTCACTCCGCCGCGGTGGGTTGGGGAACCGTCAATTGCGCAAGTTTGCTCTCGGGGTCTTTGCTGTAGTTCTTGCGGCAGGCCTCGGAGCAGAAATGCATCGTGTAGTCGCCCAACTTGATGCCATACTCGGGCTTGCCATCCATCTGCAGGGCGCAGGCGGCGCATTTGGCGACAAGGTGATCGACCGTACCGTCAAATTGGTCGGCCTCCGCCATTTTCGCCAGGGCATCGGCGGCGACGGGGATCGGTGCCTCGTTTTCCACGGCGGTCTCGTGTTGGCCCTCGTGACAGGCCAAGAGCAGGAAACTGAGGGTCATCAGCAAAAGGGTGCGTACCATGGGTGACTCCTAAATGACACGATCGATGATAACGCGGCCAATCGTCAGAATGACGGCCGCGAGGAAGGTGGTCGGGATATCCTTGATCTCGAAGTCGTCGAGCATCTTGTCGGTCGCCCACAACAGCAAGGTGTTGAGGACAAAGGTCATCAGACCGAGGGTAATCCACTGGAGGGGCTGGATAATCAAGAAAAACAGCAGGTTGACGCCGAGATTCAGCAGTGAAAAGACCAGCGCCACCACCAGGGCGGTTTGAAAATTCTTGAGTTTAATGCCGGGCAAGACCTGTGCGACCAGCGCCACTAGGCCCGCGAAGAGCAGGAATTCGAGCAACCAACTCATGCCAGTTCCCCCTGATGCGATTTGAGGAATGAAGCCACATCCCCAGGGCATTATACCCGAGCGCGGTTGATCCCACTCAAAAAGCAGTAGGAAAAGCACGACACCTCGTGCCGTCCTCGCTTGCCGCTTGACTTGGTTGTCACGTATGCTTATGTTGGCTGTGGAGGTACTATGTCCCGCTTCATTTTCCTGTTCATGATGTTCGTGGGCATGTCCATATGGGCCAGGAGCGAGCAGTTCTATATCGAGTCCATCGTCTTCGAGGGCGATTCGAGCCAGAG
Source organism: uncultured Holophagae bacterium (assembly GCA_964423555.1). Lineage (GTDB taxonomy): Bacteria > Acidobacteriota > Holophagae > Acanthopleuribacterales > Acanthopleuribacteraceae > CAYRFM01. Next base: position 10,155 of record CAYRFM010000031.1, read on the forward strand.
CGAAAGCGTCATGCGCTCGACCCTCGCGCTCGTCGAGCACCAGAGCTACACCGAGGAAGACCTGCGCCAGGCCGTCTACCGGCTACAAAAGTTACAGTTCGTGCTCGAGGTCGAGATGCGCCTGGGCCGCGGCAGCCAGCGCGGCGCCTACCAGTTGATCATCCACATCGTCGAGACCCGGCGCTTCTTCTACGTGCTCTATTCCGACAGCACCTACATCGAAAACGACGTCTACGACTACCTCGACGACGACACCGGCGGCCAGGAGCAGGACCACGCATCGGTCGACCCGGAAACCGGCATCACCGGCGTGACCATGGGCTATCGCTGGTTTCCCAACCGTTTCGGCGATCTCGCGGTCTTCGGCCCAGATAATCCGGGTATCGCCTATACCCACCACAATCTCTTTAACCGCAATGTCGTCGCCTCCGTGGCGGTGCAGTACCCCGGCGGCTTTGGCAAAAACTTCTCCGCCTTTCCCGAACTGCGCCTGCCGACTCAGGTCAAGAGCCGGGACGCCATGGGTTTCACCTTCCAGATCGGCACCCAGATCACCCCCAACCAGCGCCTGGGCTTCAACTACAAGCTCAATGCCGGCAAGATCTCCGAGACCCAGACCGTTTTTTTCCCGGTCGTCAAGCACCAGGGCACCAACTTTCGCAACCACAAGTCGGAGCTGGCCTGGGTCTACGACACCAAGGACCATCCGCTGTTCCCCTTGTCCGGCAACTACGTCAAAATGGGCATCCTCCTGGACCGCGAGTTCCGCGATGCCTCCAATGACGACCCCAACCTCCCCTACGATCGCCTGACCGCGAACAACTATTACTCCGTGATCACGGGTCAGTCCTTCTGGGCGTACCGCCCCAATCACACGTTCTCGGCATCTTTCCTGCTTCGCTCGGGCCGTATCGACCTCAAGGCCAAGGGGGCCGACTCCGACTTCGACTACCCACGCTCTTACGACGTCCACAAAGTCGGCCTGACCTTGATGCATGCCCGCAACCTCATCGACGTCAGCTTCCTCGGCAGCAAGCGCGACTTCCGCCTTGAGGAAGAGGTGGGCATCGTCACCAACCGCTCGACTCTCTGGGAGTACTACGACCCCGAAGTGTCCTGGTTCCGCAGCATTTCGGCCCGCCTGAGCATCGCCAGCCGCGACAAATTTGGCCTCGTGCGCCTGTCCTTGGTCTACCAAACGGAAAACGAGGAGCTCTGGCAATGACCCGACTGCTCGTACTCCTGCTCTTCGCGCCCGCATGTCTGGCGGCAACGCCGACCACCTATAAATTGGGTAGCAAGGGCCTTTTGAACCTGGCGCTGTCCAAAGACTTCCTCGACCAGGAGAAGGTGCGCAGCCAACTGGATTCCGGCCTGACGACGACCCTGGCGATCACCCTGGAAGCCCGCTCGTCGGCCGATCGCTTCCTCGGCAGCTGCCGCATCGATATTCGCTTCGAACCCTGGGATCGCGTCTATTTCGTGACCCTCTGGAATGTCTTCGGCAGCATTCAAAAAATTCAGATCGCCTCCTTCGACGCCCTCGTCGCCTGGTTCGCCTCCTATCCCCTGCCCCTCGCCCGCGTCGACAGCAAGGCCGTTTGGCAAATCGAGACGACCATCGACATCCTGCCCTTCTCCCAAATCGAGGCCGAACGCACCCAGCGCTGGTTCCACGAACACTTGGGCAACCAATCCAGCGAACGCAACGACCCCAACAAGGTGCTCGACCTGCTGGTGACCTCCTCTATCCGCCGCAAATCCCTGATCCGCTACAGCTACAAGTCCGAGTTCCGCTCGTGGTAAAGACCATCTGGGCCTCTTTCTGCGTCATGCTGTTGGGCGCGACCGTGATCTTCTATATCTTCCAGCGCGGTATCTCCAACATGCTGCTGGACCTAGCGCTGCAGTCCAATGTCCAGACCTTCCTGAGCGCCTCGATGGAGGACCAGCGCAGGCTGGCCGAACTCCATCCGCAAGAGGTCCAGGTCTACCGCGCACGTTTCGAGTCGATCAAGGCCCTGCGCGACAACTACCTGATCCTCGAGCACAGCCGCACCGATATGGGCCAGAACTTCGAGCTGGCCCTGATGTCGCTGCTCGGCACCATCATTCTCGGCAGTACCGGTATCTACTTCTGGCAACATCGCCGCCAGGCGCGCCGACTCGAGCGACTGCAAACCTACCTGGTCGCACTCAGCGAGGGTCGGACCGACATCGTCGTCGCCGATCAAGGCCACGATCTGCTGGGCCGCATCGGCAGCATGATCGAAAAGACCTCCCGCGTCCTGGCCCGTCAGCGCCAGCGTCTCACCAACCTCGACGCGCTCTCCGCCTGGCAGGAAGCCGCGCGCCGCCACGCCCACGAGATCCGCACACCGCTGACCGCCGCGCGCATGGAGCTCGGCGCCATGACCAGTTACGTTTGCAAGCACGCGCCGGAACTGGCCAGTCGCACCCGCCAACTCGAGCAGAGCGTCAACGAAGAGCTAGACCACCTCAAGGAGTTCACCGCCGCCTTCACCTCGTTCGCCAAAATCGGCAAACCCAAGCTGGCGCCGACCGTGCTCCACGAGATGCTGGCGCGTTTCAGCGAGCGTTTTTCCGAGGCCTGGGCGCATCTCACCATCCGTCTCGAACCCGGTCACGAGGCCTTGGTCGTCGATCTGGACAAGGACATGGTCCGCCAGGTGCTGGTCAACCTCTGCAACAACAGCGCTCTGGCAATCGAACCCAACACCGGCGTGGTCTCGCTCAAAATCGCCTTCGAGGGCGAGTACCCCGCCGTCGACGTCAGCGACAACGGGCCGGGCATCCCCGCCGAGATCCGCGCCTCCGTCTTCAAGCCCTACACCACCAGTCGCAAGATCGGCGAGGGCATGGGCCTGGGTTTGTCGATCGCTCAAAAAATCATGCTCGACCACGGCGGCGACCTCGTACTTAAAGACACGGGTCCCGCAGGCACCTGTTTCCGTCTCATTTTTCCCAGATCCAAGGAGGACCTCGATACATGGCAATGATTCTGGTCGTGGAAGACAACAAGAAGATCCGCGCCAACCTGTTGTTTCAGCTGGAGGATGTGGGCTACACCTGCGAGGGCTTGCCCTCGGCCGAGGAGGCCATTGCCTGGCTGGGCAAGCACGGCCGCCCGGATCTGTTGCTGCTGGATGTGCGCCTCGAGCGCATGACCGGCGTCGACCTGGTGCGCGAGCTCCACGAACGCGCCAGTCTGCCTCCGACGATCATCGTCTCAGGCGAGGCCTCGATCAGCGAAACAGTCGACGCGCTCAAATACGGTGTCTACGACTTCCTCGAGAAGCCCGTCTCCAACGAGCGCCTGCTGCAGTCCGTCAAGAACTGCCTGGAAGTCGCCCAACTCAAGGCCCATATCCGCGAGTTGAAGGCGGCTATGCCAGGGCGCGGTACGACCATCCTCGGCACCTCGGCCGGTGTCTCGCGCCTGCGCCAGTTGATCGAGCGGGTGGCGCCGACCCAGGGCCGGGTACTGATCCGCGGCGAGTCGGGAACCGGCAAGGAGCTGGTCGCCGCTTGCATCCACGAGAATAGCCCGCGCGCCAACAAGCCCTTCGTCAAGGTCAACTGCGCCGCCATTCCCAGCCACCTGATCGAGGCCGAGTTGTTCGGCCATGTGCGCGGCGCCTTCACCGATGCCCGCAACGACAAGCAGGGCCTGTTCGAGCAAGCCCACACCGGCACGCTGTTCCTCGACGAGATCGGCGACATGGACGTGCAGTTGCAGGCGCGCCTGCTGCGGGTCCTCGAGGACAGCAAGGTCCGCAGAGTCGGCGACAACCGCGACCGCGATGTCGACGTGCGCGTGATCGCCGCCACCCACTGCGCGCTCGAGAAAATGGTCGAGGAGAAGCGCTTCCGCGAGGACCTCTACTTCCGGCTCTCGGCGATCCCCATCGAAGTGCCGTCCCTGCGCGAGCGCAGCGAGGACATCCCGCTGTTGTTCATGCACTTCATGGAGACCAGCTGCCGCGTCAACAACCTGCCCAACAAGCAGGTCGATCCCGAGGCGATGGCGGTACTCAAGCGCCACAGTTGGCCGGGCAACATCCGCGAGCTCAAGAATATCGCCGAACGGGTCGTCATCTTTGGCGGCGACCCGATCACGGTCGACCAATTGCCGACCTCAATGCTGCGCGAGAGCGCCACTCCGGCCTCCAGCGGCATCCTGCGGCCCTCGCAGGTCACGCGTTTCGTTTCGCTGCGCGACTTCAAGACCCAGTGCGAGAAGGAGTACCTGGAGTTGGTGCTGCAGAAGACCAACTGGAATGTCAGCGAAACTGCCCGCATCCTCGACATCCAACGCCCACACCTGCACCAGAAACTCAACCAGCTCGGGCTCCAGCGACCCGAGTGATCAGAACAGGCTGAGCTGCTCGGGCCCGCCACGCGGCGCGGCGGGTTCGAGGCAGCGCGGGCCCTCGTTGCGGAAGTTGTGGACATAACTGCCCACGGCCAAGGTGCGCAGCCAGGCGTCGGGACAGGGCACCAGGAGATGCCGCAGCAGGGCTGGGTCCTGAACCTCGGGATCCAGCCACAGGTCAAAGTCCTCGCGCCCCAAGATCACCGGCATGCGGTCGTGGATCGGCGCCATCACGCCGTTGGCGGCGGTCGTGACGATCGTGCAGGAGCTGATCTCCTCGCCCTCGGGACCGGACCAATGCTCCCACAAACCTGCGAAAGCCAAGGGCTCGTCGAGGGCGGAACTGATGTAGATCGCCTGTTTGACCCTGCCCTGTTGCTGCCACTCGTAAAAGCCGCTGGCCGGGATCAGGCAGCGGCGATAGCGGTAAGCGCCGCGGAACGAGGGTTTCTCGCCGAGGGTTTCACAGCGCGCGTTGGTCAGCTTCTGGGCAATCTTCATGTCCTTGGCCCAAGCGGGGATCAGGCCCCAGTAGAGCGGCACGGCCAGGCGCTCAGCGGGCCGCTGGGGGGCGCGCAACACCGCCAGCACCGCTTGTGTCGGCGCGATGTTATAGCGCGGCACCACATCCTTCAGGTTCAGCGTCAGAAAGAACTCGGCGATCGACTTGGCTGGCAAATGTAAGCTGAATCGTCCGCACATCTCGCGCCTCCTTCCTTGTAATACGCGTGCTCACGCGCCCGCCGCCAGGTAGTGTTGCAAGGTCGTCGCCAGCTCGCGCACGCGGATGGGTTTGGTCAGCACCTCGTTGAGGCCGTGGCGCTCGCAATAGCCGACTTCCTGAGGTACATCGGCCGTCATCGCCAGGATCGGCAGCGTGTATCCCTGATCGCGAATCCGCCGCGTCGCCTCGAGGCCGTCCATCAGCGGCAGGTTGATATCCATCAGCACCAGGTCGAAACTGCCACGCGTCACGGCTTCGACGGCAGCGGCGCCGTTGTCGACCACCTCGCAGTACAGCCCTAACGTATTCAGCACTTTGCGCATAAGCTTCTGGTTGATCAGATTGTCTTCGACCAGGAGCAGCCGCCGCGCCGGCAGCGTAGTGACGACGCCGGGTTTACCGGTCGCAACCACCTTATCGCGCACCAGATTCTGCAGTAGCTCGACGACGCGCTTGCGCTTGAGCGGTAGGCTCAGGCAGTAACTGGCGCCCTCCTCGAGGAGGCGCACCGCTTCAAGCCGCTGGTTAGGGGCGCTGTAAATCAGGTAATGGGTCGAAGGCGAAAGGGCCTGGCCCTGGGCAAGCATCCTGCTGAACGGCGCGCCGTAGGGGAAAAAGACAAAGTGGCACGGCTGGCCGCTGGCCTCGGCGGCGCGCAGCATGCCCAGGGCCTGTTCCGCCGCGCTGGCTTGCTCGGCCCGACAGCCGCACTGCCGGAGCAGGTCGACCACGGCGGCGGCCACCCCAGTCCGCGTCTCGACGACGATCACCCGGAACCCTTCCAGCGGCGGCGCTTCGCCACTCTCCTGCACCATCTGCTCGAATGGCACGCGCAGGAAAAGGTGCTGGGACTCAGGTTCCTCCACGAAACGCAGCTCACCCTGGAGCAGCCGGGCCAGCTGGCGGGCTAAGTTCAGGTTGAAGCCGCTCTCGCTAAAACCCGCGGCACTCAGGCCAAAAGCGGGCTCGGTGGCCAGCATCGCCTCGACCTGCTCGCGATCCCAGAGTTTCGGTTCGACCCGCATACCGAAGTTCAAACAGGGCAGGCCGTTCCAGACCTGGTGGCTGAGGCCGAGCACCAGGCAGGTATGCTCGGGCGGACGCACCATTTGGCCGATCAGGTGCAGGAGCGTTTGCCGCAGTCGCGCCAGCGGCCCGCTGACCCGAGACGGCAATTCCGCCGCACAATCGAGCAGAACATGTAGATGCTGATCGCGGAAGCGACCCGCCACGAGATCGGCCAGCTCTTCCAAGAGTTCGCGAGGGTCGAAAGCCACCTGGGCGCAGCCCAGTGGGAAGGCCAGTTCGTGGAGACCGTCGAGATTCTCCGTCAGCACCTGCAGGGCGTCCTGCAACGTCGCCAGGTAGTCCCGCTGCTCGTTGGCGAGCTCCGTTTCCGCCAGCAAATCGGCCATGCCGACAATGCCGTTGAGCGGCGTGCGCAGGGCGTGGTTGATATTGGCCATAAAATGGCGCGCGGCATTGTCGGCGCTGCTCAGGTTCTCGCGCGCATCCTCGAGTCGGGTCATGAGCTCGCGCTGCGGGCGCAGATCGCTGATCAAGACGGAATAGCTGGGTCGGTCGCGCCACGTCCGGGCATGCAAGGTCAGCACGCCGGGTGTGGCGACGCCAGACTTGGCCAGCACCTGACACTCACCGCTCGGCGCGGGACTTTCGCCCTCGAGGTGGCTGGCGACAAGCTCGGCAAACGTGCACGTCGGCTCCAGCAGCGATACCATTTCGCGCGTGACCAGTTCCGCCTCGCTGTAACCAAACGTCTCTTCGAAACCCGGACTGGCGGCCTCAATGCGACCTTCGCCATCCAGCTCCAGCAGCACGCCGCCGTGAATCAAGGCCAAGTGACGGCATTCCGCCTCGACTTGGGCCACACGCGCAGTTTGGCTCTCGAGGGTCACGATTGCGCTGACCAAGGCCAGCACTTGGCGCAGCGTATCCGTCTGCTGCTCTTTCAGCGGATGATCCTCCGTGTCGGCCAGGTGCAGCACGGCCCAGGGTCGTTTGTCGTCCAGCAGGGGCACCGACAAGATCGCGCCGAGCTGACTCGGCAATAGTTGGACGACGTTGCCCGAATGCTGGCGCGATTGGTAAATAAAGCCTTTACCCGCGGCAAGCACCATCGCGCTGAGTTCGCTGCCCAAGCCCAGGGGATCGCCCTCCGCGCCGGTCTTCGCATTGAAACCGCTGGCAAAGGACGGCTGCTCGTGCATGAGACGATCAATCCAAACAAAGGGGAACTGATAGCACTCGGCCAAGAGGCGTGGCAGCCGGGCGCAGATATCGGCGCGTCCACGGGCGTAGGCGAGTTCCGCGAGACACTCGCGCAGGCGCCCGTGACGCTGCTCCAGTTCGGTCATTTCCTGACACGTGGTCTCGTGCAAACGCTTGAGACGGGCGATTTCTTCGCCGGATCGGGTCAGGACGATGAGTACCGTGAGGAACAGGCTGGCAACAATGAAGACATAGAAAACCGTGAGAAGCACCTGGTAACTCGCCCTCCCAACATCCCTGGGCACATCTTAGCAAAAAACGGCAGCCGTCGGGAGAAAAGCTTGGTTGGCGAGCGACGGACCTAGCCTAAGGCTAGTCCAAGTGCATCTCGGCTCATACTGCAGATGGCGCGAGCGCCCCGGCAGCGCCGGGGACCTTCGCGATTTGGCTCAGCGCCAGTCCATCTTGCGCATGCGCTGTTGTTCTTTGCGCAGCTTCTTGAGGAGCTTCTTGCGGGCGGCCAATTTGGCGGCGCGGCGCTGCTCGCTGGGCTTGACGAAATGACGGCGTTTCTTCATCTCGGAGTACAGACCGGAGCGTTCGCACTGGCGCTTGAATTCCTTCAAGATGTGATCGATCGAAGCGTTACTGTCGATGTTTACGATGGGCATTTATTCCACTATCCTCGCGAAAATTCGGTTCTGGGGCGCTGTGCTCCACAAAGACTTTGCATGATACTCGGAACCCGTCCGTATGCCAAGCACTTTCTTGGGAGCGACCAAGCCGCCGACGGTGCTCGAAGCCCTTCAGAGGAAGCGCTCCGATCGCCAAACCCAGCACTATACCATAAACAGCGACAGGCATGCAAGCTCCTCCTAACTTGGCAGCGTCTAACCACAGCTATGGCGGTCGGCCACGCGAAGTCGCGAAGGCGCGAAGAAAGGATTTCAAGAGGGTCGTCGTCCCGTGCCCGATTGCGTTCGAGCATGAGCTGGTCCCAATGCTGTTTGAAACGGCAGAATCGAAATCGCTCAAAAGGCGCAGGTGAGTTTGACCTGCCACCAGCGGCCGGCTTGGGGGTAGGGGTATTGGACGCTGCCGCCCTGTTCGTAGTCCTCGTCGAACAGGTTGAACACGCGCAGGTCCAGGTTGAGACTGGTTTGCCAGAGGTTTTCTAGGTAAATGCCCGTATTGACCAGGGTTGTCGCGGCCGTGCGATGGTCCAGTAGCTGGGGGTTGGGATGGCGTCCGACGATCGGCGCGCGTTGTTGGCCGAGGTAGCGCAGGGTCAGGTTGTACCAGGTGCTGCGGCCAAACGGCGCGGGCAACTTGAAGTCGGCAGCCAGGTTGGCCGTCAGCGAGGGCACGTAGAACACGTGGCCGTCGGCCTCGCCGTAGTCCTCGGCGTTGAGGGCGTGCTGCCAGGTGGCGTTGCCGTGCAGGCGGCAGCGCGTGTCGATGTATTCGTAGGTGCTTTCCAGACCGATCGACTCCAGCTGGCCGGCATTCTTGTAAATGGGTTTGTCCACGTCCTCAATGGCGACGGAGGTGTCGCGAAAAACGAAGTCGCGCAGCTCGTTGTGGTAGATATTGACCTCAAGCTTGTGGCGGTTCTCGTGCCAGCGGGTCGTGTTGGTCAGTTGCAGGGCGTCGAGGTACTCAGGTGTCAAGTTCAGGCCGCCGCGGTAGCTGGGCAGCTGGTTGTAGCGGTAAAAATAGGGAGCATCGACGAAGGACGAGGCGTAGGACAGTTTCCAGTCGCTGGTGGGCGAGGCCAGATAGACGAGGGCAAAACGCGGTTCGAGGTTGCTGAGATTGCCGGCATCGCCGCGCTCCTTGTAGTCGTAGCGCACGCCGGCGTTGAGCAGGAGCGGTTCGCTCAAGTTCTGCTTGATCTGGACAAAACCCGAATAGATGCCTTCGTCGCCTGTTCTCATCAGCATCGTGTCGGTCGTCGAGCCATCCGGCAGAATCGTGTGGATCTTGCTGTCCTCCAGGCGCATCAGGTCGATTTGCAACCCGGCCAGCAGATGGCCGGGCCGGCCGCCGAGCGTATAGGCGTTCAGATACTGAGTGATCAGGCCGAAATCCGAGTCGTGCCAGGTGGGGTAGACGATGGTTTGACTCTCGGGCCTGGCCACAGTACCACCCACGATGTGTGCGCGGTCCAGGTAGGCATTGAGCTCGAGGCGTGCGTCCTGGCCCAGGTCGAAGAACGTCTTGGCACCTAAGTGGAGCGTGGTCGTGGCCAGGCCGATGCCGACGCCGTCGTAGGTGGGGTAGTCGTGGTAGTCGAGGATCTGGCCCGTGATGCCGCCGTCTGAGAAGGGCGAGGAGTACTTGCCTTGGCGATAAGCGGCAAACAGCGACCAGCGGGCGGCCTTGAGGGTCAAACCCAGATCGAACGAGGGCGGCTCATCGTAGCGATCGAGGATCGCTTGGCCCCCGCGCGGCGGAGGCGGAGGGGAGGGAATCCAGTCCCGTTCAGGCGGCACGTCAATCCTTTCTCCCGCCGCGCGATAGAAGCTGCCCCAACCGAGCACGTCCAGGCCGTCAAAGACCTTGCCAAACAACAGCGAGGCACTTGCCTGGCCGTAGTTGCCACTGCCGACCGTGGCCTCCAAGCCGTCAATTTCGTTGCCCTTGAATAGGATGATGTTGACTACCGCGGTCAGAGCGACGTTGCCGTAGAGCGAGGAGCCCGGCCCTCGCAGAATTTCAATCTGACGGATCTTGTCGAGACCGACGCTGAAGTCGGGCGAGGCCTGGGAAAACGCGCGGGTATTGAGACGGTGGCCCTCGATCAGGATCAGGAACTTCTGCTGCGAGGATCCGTAAATGCCGCGCATCGCGACGTTGACTTCATTGTGGTCCTGGGAGTGGGTCATGCCGGGCACGAACCAGACCAGCAGGTCGCTGAGATTGCGGGCGCCGCTTTTGCGGATCATTTCCGCGGTGATGACGGTGACCGGCACCGGGGCCTCGCGCAAGGGTTCCTCCTGCAGAGACGCGGACACTACCGAGAGGTCGTTGAGGTCGTCGATCCCGAGATTGAAGAAATCCATGTCTTCCTGCGCCAAGGCATGGAGGGAAAGAAGAGCGAAAACCAATATCCAGGCACGCATCGGTCAACTCCGTCCGGGCAAGGCCAAACCGAGAGCAGAAAAGCGGTGCTCAGCGGTGAGGGGGGGTCTTCTTTCAATTTTAACTCAAGCCGCATGTTTTCGCACGGCGTAATTGGGCCGGATTTCTGGTGCATCCGCACGCGGCTATGGGCGCGAGTTATAGGTGACGGTGAGGCCAGGGCGTTCGTACTTGGGCTGAACGGCGAGACAACGGGCGCCGAGCCATGCGAGCTCTGTTTTGACCTGTTTGGCTAAAACGGATGTCCACGGATTGTTTACCCATTGAAATATGCTTGTTCGCGATCATAGTGAGCCGAGAACTCGTCGAGAATCGTGTTTCGCTCCAGTTCCGCCAGCACCTCGCCCGATGAGTGAATCACGCCTTCCTCGCTGGGGTAAAGCGAAAAAAAGCGCATCGGTGCCTTGTTTTTTTTGTATTCAGCCCTCAATGAAAGCTCGTGCGTCATGAGGAAATCGTGACTGGCAATAAAGATTTGCATGCCGCTTGCTGCGAGCGCCAATAGGGTCTCGACGACCTTGACGACCAGCTGAGGATTGAGATTAGCTTCGGGTTCGTCCCAAAACAGGATGCTCTTCCTTCCAAGCGTGCCGTTGCGGATCAGGTGGATCACGGAAGCTATTTTGCGCAAGCCCTCGGCCAATAGGTGAGATTCCATGTCGCCATTCTTGAGCTTTACCTTAAACTCATCACCCTCCAAACGGACTTTGCCACCTAGAATTTTTTCCAGGGGCTTGGCTAGCGCGGAAGCCTCCTCCTTGGGTACGCCTCTCAAGGTCGAACCCGACATGGCCACGCACAAGTCGAAATAGGTCTCATCGAAACTTAGGATACGGTTCTGGTAGGCGTGGATAAAGCCTGCGTACATCGCCAAGACTTCGCGGCTGGGGAGGAATATGGCGTTGTCCTCTATGTGGGTGGGATGGTGCTGGCCAATGGAAACGCCCTTGGCCGAGATTTGAAATTCAAGTGTTTGACCAGCCCCGCTCAAGCTCACTTTCGCTGTATTCTGGCCCCTACGCCGACGCACCAATCGCTCGAGCTTGTTGCCCTGGGGCTTGAATACAGAGGCTAACTTCTGTTTTAGGAAAATTTCGAGGTCACCCGTTTCGGCCTCACCATGGACCTCCCAGGTCTTCCAGATCGAATACAATAGCTTCATTAGGTGAGACTTGCCCGAACCATTGATGCCGATCAGGACATTTAGACCAGGGCAAAAATCGAATTTCTGGGGGGCGAATCCACTGAACTCTTCGAGGACGACAGACTCGATCATGGCGACTTCCTTCAGAAGACGATGTTGTCAAGTTGAGCGAGGGCCTGGAGCGTGGCCTCGGCAATGGCGGGATGGGAGGCAAACAGAAAGCCCTTGTGATGGGCGTAGATCGACTCGCGGCGATTGAGCTCGAGGGCGTTGCCATAGGCATCAGAGACGTGGCCGCCGGCGCCGCTAACGATGCTGGCGATGGCGCCCAAGTCCCACAGGCTGACACCTTTCTTGGCGCGCGGCAGGCCCAGGTACAGCGCGGGTTTGCCGCCGGCGACGGTATAGCAGCCCTTGTGGACGGGGCTGCCGATCACTTGGGGACGTATGGTCGCGATGCCGGTGCGCTCGCGCAGGACCGCGCAGATATGGTGCCAGGCCGCGTTCTGGGCCGCGCCGAAGATCTCGGCCTCCGAGACCAGCAGGACGATTTCGCCCTCCAGCGCAGGCGGGGCCAGTGCCGTGCCGTTCTCCTCGGCACGTTGCCGGTGCGCGCCCACGTAGAGGCGGCGGAAGCCGGGTAGCTGGACGACGCCAAAGACTGGCGTGCCGTCCTGCTCGATCAGGCCGATCGAGGTGGCGAACGAGTTGTTGTGGTCCAGAAAGCCGCGCGTGCCGTCCAGGGGGTCGATGAGAAAGGTGTACTTCTTGGCGAAGCGCTCGGAGGCGTGGTAGTCAGGCATCTCCTCGGCCAGCACGGCCACGTCCGCGAACAGCGGATCCTCTGCCAAGTCGTTGCCGAACAAGCTCGAGAAAATCACCGCCTGGGCCTGGTGGTCCGCCTCGGTCACACAGTCGCCCGTGTGGGTGCCGATCCCCTTGCTCCAAATTTCCAAGTCCTTGCCATAATAAGTCATGATCGTTTCGCTAGCGCGCCGGGCCGCTTCGATAGAACGCTCCAGCAGGGTCTGGAGTAGGGGGTCTTGAAACATGGTCGCTTCCTCCTCGTTGCTTGAATCTTAGCACAGCGACGGATGGGCCTGTTTGAATTCCTGGAGCGACTCCAGGGGCTTTGGTGTTATTCTTGCTCTGCTTTATGGCGACCATGATCGCGCGAGGAGGTGGGCCGTGACCCTGACGCTGCTGCTGAGCTTGCTACTCTTTCAGAAACACGAGGACCATCCGATCGAGGAGCGGTTCCGGGTCGATTATGTGCTGCTGGACGTGGCCGTGGTCACTAAGTCGGGCGAACCGGTCAAGGACTTGACCCTTGCCGATTTCGAGGTCACCGAGGACAAGAAACCGGTGCCGATCAGCTTCTTCGACGTGCTCGACTACGACCATCCCAAGGCACCGATCGTGATCACCGAAGAGGGCGCCTCCATCGCACCGGAAGATGCGCCGCCGGCCAAGTTGGTCCAGCAGATCATCATTGCCCTGGACTTCGAGAGTGTGCCGGTACGCGAACTCAACAAAGTCTTCGCCATGTTGAACCAATTTCTGGACGGATTGGACCCCCAGGTGTCCTATAAATTGAACCTCTACGCGCTGGACCGCGGCTCGTTGACGAAGGGTTTTACGAACCAAGTAGACGACGTCAAGAGCGCGTTGGCCAACTACCAGGATCGCTTCCTGGAGAACCGCTACAAGCGCAGTAGCTTCGACACCGATCTCCCCGGCCTCGGCACTAGCGCGAGCAGCACCAAGGCCGGCGGCTTCCAGGGTCGTAACAGTCGTTACGGTGGCAGCAACCTCAACAACGACTGGGCCGACTTTTCCGACCTCGAAGCCGCGCTCGAGGACTGCGCCAAGTTCCCCGGCTCTCGCGGTCAGGCCTGCCAGTGCATGAGCGATACGGTTTCCGACTATATCGAGCAGCACCGCCTCCGCAGCGAGCGGGTCATTGGCGAACTGGAGATCCTGGCCTACAAGTTCGAGCAGGGCAGCGACCTCAAATCAATGCTGGTGATCTCGCCCGGTTTCGTGCTGCGACGCCTGACCGCCGCCACCGATCTGCTCGACGGCTACATGCGTGCCGCCAATTGCGGTAACGGACGCTCCAGCTATTTTGCCGGCGACATCGGCCTAGAGGCCAACTTCGATCGGGTCGCCCACGCCTGCATCAAGAACCGGGTCGTGTTTAACACCTTCGACGTCTTCAACGGCACCAAGGCCGAGGCGCGCTCTTTCAGCGTCGAGCATCGCGACTCACCCAGCCTGGGCGTCAGCAGTGCCTACCGCCGCTACGGCCAGGAAGTGATCGAGGGTTTGCGCGACCTGGCCGAACAGTCGGGTGGCACCTTCCGCCAGGTGTTCAAGCTAGAGGGCGCGCTCGACAAGTCGATCCGCGAAAGCCGCTTCTTCTACACGCTCGGCTACAAGAGCCCGCCCGGCAAGCCCGGCAAGTTCCGCGACATCAAGGTCACCATCAAGCGCAAGGGCGTCGAGCTCCGCTACCGCAAGGGCTATATCGGATCCTGACCGCCTGTGACGGGCCAGAGCGGGCGGCGATTAAAAAATGGACCCATGCGCACGTCGTGGCGACCCTTCGAAATTTTGAAACAGGGTCTGACCAGGCCACTTCAAGGGTCCGTTGTTTTCCCGTGCGCCCGTTTCCGATTACTTGAACTGTCGCTTTTTTACTGCCAAGCTTTCGATGAAATCTGACCGGGCACGCGTTTTTCGAGAGGCTGTACAGTTCATCTGACCGGACCCGCGCTTTTTGGGGCGCGCTGTCCAGAGCAGCTGAGCCGTCCCGTTTTTTTGTGGAGGGCTGTTCAGCTCATCGCCCCGGTCCCGCGCTGAGCAAACAGGCGCTCGCTTTGTTGGGACAGGTCTTTTTTTTGAAAAAGCGGTCACTTCACCGCATCACAGCCGGTATCGAGCAATGTGGCGCGGCCTCGCGACCGCGCCGTTGCTCAGAACATCGCCATTTCGAAGCGGCGCTGGTAGGCCTTGGTGGTGGCATGATCGCGGCCCAGGTACTCGAACAGGCCGATGATCCCCTTGCGGGCGGCGCCCTCGTGGTACTCCTTGTCGCGGTAAAGCACTTCGAGGAACTCGTCCAGCGCTTGTTCGAAGGTTTTGGTGGCCAGGGCCTGGTAGGCCGCGGTCAGGTACTTCTTTGCCGCGTGCTCGGGCAGGGCGGCGACGTCGTCCTGCAGGGCATGACAGAGCATGATCAACTTGGCCGCGCGGTCGTGCAGCTTGGAGGTCGCCTCGATCGCCGCCAGCAGGGTCAGCGCTTCGGCGGGCGCCGAGAACACTAGGGTGTGTGCCAGTTTCAGGCGAATCTCTTCCTTGCTGGGATCCTCGCTCAGGAGCTGGCGCAGCAGCGCGATCGCCTGCTCTTCGTGGCCCGCGGCCAGAGCCGCTTCGACGGTGGCCAGACCGCCTTTCGGTTTGGGTTGGGGCATCGCCTTGGGCAGGTGCGGTTCGAGCCAGGCCTTGATCTGCGGTTCGGGCAAGGCGCCCGCGAAGCCGTCGACGATTTGGCCTTTATCGACCAGAAAGACGGCGGGAATACTCTGTACCTGAAAGGAATGGGCCAAGGCCTGGTTCTCGTCCACGTTGACTTTGACAAGCTTCCAACGCCCTTCGGCGGCCGCCGCCATTTTCTCGAGCAGGGGCCCGAGCGCGCGGCAAGGACCACACCATGGGGCCCAGAAGTCCACCACGACCGGCACGGTCATACTGGCGTCGATGATTTCTTCTTGGAAATCGGTTAGCTCGTAGCTCATTTCCTTCAACCTCCCGGTAGTCGCAGCGGTCGGGACAGAGTCGAGACCGCGGTGCTCCCCTATATCTTGCAACCTGCAAGGAAAAAGGGCAACCGCGAAAAGGTGGTGAGCGCCGAGGTACAGGCGGATTCCCGCACGGCGGCCTCCTCAGGCTTGCCCAGAGGTCGATCGCGTTGCGCGATCGTGGTAAACTCAAGCGCTCGGAGGCCCCATGCAGCAGCGTTTTCTCGACCATTACCTCGCTATCCGCGCTCATGCCGAGCGCTTTGTCGTCGCCACCGTCATCGCAGTGCGCGGCTCCAGTTCCGCCAAACCCGGCGCCCGGGCTCTGATCTCGGCCGAGGGCCGCAATCTCCACGGCTGGATCGGTGGCGGTTGCGCCGAGAGTTACGTGGTCGAGCAGAGTCTGGAAGCACTGGCCGTGGGAGCGCCGCGGGTGGTCACGGTCGATCTGGACGACGAACTGCTGGGCGTCGGTATGCCCTGTGGCGGCATGATGGACGTATACCTCGAACCAGTCCTGCCAGCGCACGCGCTGGTGATCCTGGGCGACACGCCCGTGGGGCGCGTCCTGGCGGTGCTCGCGGAACATGCCGAGGCGGTCGTTACGGTCCACGGCAACGCTATCGATCCAGCCCATTACCCCACCGTGCAGGTCCTGGCGACACCGCCCCCGGCGGACCCGGCGCCGACGTGGCTGGTCGATCTGAGCGGCGCGGCACCGAACCTCTACCACTGCGGCCGCGCGGTCGTGCCGGTCGTCGCCCCGACCGCGGCCGCTGAGAGCACCGTCGCCCAGGCGCTGACCTTGCTGGCCGAGCTGCTGGCCGCGGCCCATGGCGCCGATGGTCGACCGCTGCGCGCCTGTCCCGCCGCGCCCGCAACACTGCCCCGGGTTCCGGCCCTGATGCTGCTGGGTCGCGGCCGCATCGTCGAGGAACTGGCGCGCCTGGCCGACCTGTTGGGCTGGCCGGTGACTGTCAATCACCCCGATGCGGCCAAAGCCGATTATCCGGCCCGCACCTGCCTGATGCGCGACGACCTCGAGCTGGTTTTGCCCGAAGCCGGCCCCACCACTTGCTTGATCATTGCCAGCCAGCACAAGGGCGACCACCAGGCGGCCTTGGCGGCGCTGGCAAAGGGCGTGCCCTATGTCGGCCTGATCGCCAGCCGCAAGCGCGCCGGGCTGGTGCTTGACTGGCTGCGCGAGCAGGGCCGGGAGGAAGCGGAGTTGGACGTGATCCACGCGCCCGCCGGACTGGCCCTGGGCGGCGCGACGCCGTTCGAGATCGCGCTGAGCATCGTCTGCGAGCTGCTGACCCTGCGGCGGAGCTGAGCATGGAAGGCCTGTACCGCGACCGCATCCTTGCCCACGCCCGCGATTCCGCCAATCAGCAACGGCTGAGCTGTCCCGATTGCGCGGCTACCGTCGACAACCCGCTCTGCGGCGACCGCATGGCTCTGGAACTGCGCCTCGAGGGCGAGCGGGTCGCGGAAGTTGGCCTCGCCGTGCGCGCCTGTGTCCTGACCTCGGCCTCGGCCTCGATGCTGCGCGCCTACCTGACGCAGCGCCCGCTCGCCGAGGTGCGCGCGTTCCTGCCAGGCTTGCACGGGGTCTTGGTCGAGTCGGAAGCGGTTGGCACGCACTGGCCCGACAGTCTGCTGCCGCTGCTTGAGCTGCGCCACCAGCGCGCGCGCCTGCGCTGCCTGGAGCTGCCCTGGCTGGCGTTGGCCCAGTGCCTAGAACAGCTAGGGGAGAGCGCTCGTGGCTGAGCGGAAGCCCTGGCCCAGGATCAGCGCGATATTGCTGGCCGCTGGTCAGTCGCGGCGCATGGCCGGACCCAATAAACTGCTCCTGCCACTCCACGGCCTGACCGTGCTCGAACACCAGCTCGAGCTCCTCGCCCAGCTCCCGTTCCTCGAGCGCATCGTCGTCCTTGGCCACCAGGCCGAGCGTATCCAGCCCCTGCTGGCCGCGCACCCGTTCCGGGTCGTCCTCAACGCCAGCTTCGAGAGCGGCATGACCAGCTCGATCCAAGCAGGTGTCGCGGCTGCCGCTCACGATGCGGAGGGCTTCTTGATCTGCCTCGCCGACCAGATCAGCCTTAGCCCGGAGCCACTGACTGGTCTGATCGACCATTTCGCGCGGCACCGCGGCGCGCCGGCGATCGTGCGGCCCAGCTGGCAGGGGCGGTTCGGCAACCCCGTGCTGTTCCACGCCGCTTTCCGCGACGCGCTTTTGGCCGTGCCCGAAGCGGACGGCTGCCGCTCGCTGTTGGCGCGTCACCCGGCCGCCGTCCGCCTCTTTCCGAGCCAGCACGGCGGCTTTTACGCGGATCTGGACACGCCGGGCGACTACGCGGCCCTGGCCGAGGATCCGGCCCCATGACAGGGCGCGATCGACCCTGCTGTTGCCGCACTGCCTAAGCGCTTCCCTATTCACGCGCAACTTGTTATGCTAGGACCTTGGGTGATGAATTCATGGTTCCAGGTGGTTAAGGATGAATGGTATCGCTTTTTCGTTGATCGTCGTCATCAGCTTCGCGCTGTTTTTCCATTTCCTCAATATCCGGCTCACGATCATTCGCGCCCTCCAGCCCGAAGTCCGCTGGGATCGCTGGCGAGATCGCCTGCGCAATGTCATTTCCAAAGGTTTCATGCAGAGCCGCATGATCCAGGGCGACCGCAAGCCGGGGATCATGCACACCATCATCTTTTGGGGCTTCATGACCCTGTTGTTCCGCAAGCTCCAGCTGTTCACCATCGCTTATTACGACGACCCCTCGGTCGGCAAGTTCTTCGTTTACCCCGGCCTCGTGGGCGGTCTTTACGCAACGCTCAAAGACCTGATCGAGCTGGCCGTGATGGGTGCTGTCGGCTATGCCTTTTACCGCCGCTTCGTGCTCAAGCCCAAGCGCTTCGAGCCCAACCGCGAGGCGATTGTCGTGCTCAGCCTGATCATGACGATCATGGTCACCGACTTTCTCTACGACGGTTTCAAGTTTGCCCTCTACGGCGATCACCCCATGCTGCACCACGAGGCCAGCTTTGCCTTTGTCGGCAACACGCTTGGGCACATCTTTTCAATCGTACCGGTCCACTGGCAGCAATTGTTCTTCCACTCCTTTTACTGGATTCAGATCATTACCGTCTTCACCTTCCTGGTGATCATCCCCATGGGCGAGCACTTCCACATCTTGACTGCGCTGCCAGCGCTGTTCTTCGCCCACCAGTCGCCGCTCAACAAGGTGCCTAAAGTCGACCTCGAGGCGCTGATGGGTGACGACGCCGGCGACACCGAGCCGCGCGTCGGCATCCAGAACGCCAAGGACCTGCTCTGGAAGGACGGTCTGGACGCCTTCACCTGTACCGAGTGCGGGCGCTGCAAGGATGCCTGCCCGACCTTCCTCACGGACAAGCCGCTTTCCCTGAAATGGGTCAACGACAGCATCAAACACCACCTTGCCGACGTGCGCGAGCAGTTGCTTTCGCCCGATCCGGTCGAGCTGCCGCCGCTGATTGGCGAGATCATCTCCGAAGACACGCTCTGGGCCTGCACCACCTGCGGCTACTGCGAGCAGGCCTGCCCGATCGAGCTGGAGCACCTCAACAAATTCTACAAACTGCGCCAGCACAGGGTCATGATGGAGGGCGAAGTGCCCGCCGAGCTGCAGAACGCTTTCGAGAACTACGAGCGTTCCTCCAACCCCTGGGGGCTCAACTCCGACACGCGCGGCGCCTGGGCCGAGGACCTGGACGTACCGCTGGTCGAGGACGTCGATCAGGTGGCCGGTCTCGACTATCTGTTCTATGTCGGCTCGGCGCAGAGCTTTGACGCGCGCAACCAGAAGGTCGCCAAGGCATTCGTGAAAATCCTCGCGGCTGCCGGCGTCAAGTTCGCGATTCTCGGCGCTGAAGAGGGATCCACTGGTGAGTGTGTGCGCCGCGCCGGCAACGAAATGCTGTTCCAAACCCTTGCGGGGACGCTGGTCGAGACGCTCAACTCATACGAGGTCAAGAACATTGTCACCTGTGACCCCCATGCCTTCAATTCCTTGAAAAACGAGTACCCGGACTTTGGCGGCAACTACAAGGTCATCCACCATACCCAGCTGATCGATCAGCTACTGGCCGAAGGCCGCATCAAAATCGCGGCCGACCTGGAGCGGGTCATCTACCACGAGCCCTGTTACCTGGGCCGTCACAACAAAGAGTACGAGGCACCGCGCCGAGTTATTGCCCGTCTGACCAAGGACACGCCGCTCGAGTTTGCCATGAGTCGCGAGAAATCCATGTGCTGCGGTGCCGGTGGCGGCCGCATGTGGATGGAGGAAACGATCGGCAGCCGCATCAATGTCGAGCGGGTCACTCAGGCACTCGATCAGCAGCCGAAGGTCATCGCCACCGCCTGCCCTTACTGTACAATCATGATCACCGACGGCGTCGCCCATCACAACAAGGAAGAAGAGATCCAGACCAAGGACATCGCCGAACTGGTGGCCGATGCCCTGGTCCTGGCTGTCTGATGAGCGAGCGGGCCGCCGAGGCTTGGCCACCGGCCCATGCGCTGCGGGACTACCTGGAGCGCATCGGCCATACCGGTTCACGCCGGCCCGAATTCGCGACCCTCAAGCGGCTGCATCGCGCTCATTTGGAACAGGTGCCGTTCGAGAACTTGGACGTCTCGCTGCGGCGATCGATCCACGTCGATCTGGCGCCTTTGTTCGACAAGGTTGTCCGCGCGCGACGCGGCGGCTTCTGCTACGAACTCAACGGTCTCTTCGCCTGGCTGTTGCGCGAGCTAGGCTTCGAGGTCCGCGTACTCTCGGCCAGGGTCCATACCCCGCGCGGTTTGACGGATGAATTTGCCCACATGCTGTTGGCCGTCGGTCGCGATCCTGGCTGGATCGCCGATGTCGGTTTTGGCGACAGTTTCCTGGACCCGCTGCCCTTCAGCGAGGGGACTTGGGCGCAAGCGGGCTGGTTCTATCGGCTGACCGTGCACGAGGGTCTGTGGCAGCTGTCGCGGCGCCGCGGTGACGAGGGCTGGCAGGACCAATACCAGTTCACCGAAACCGCATATCCGCTGGTGGCCTTCGAGGCGATGTGCCAGTTCACGCAAGAGTCGCCGGAATCGCATTTTACGCGCAATACCCTGTGCACGCGGGTCACGGAGTCTGGTCGGATCACGCTCTCCAAGCTGCGTCTGACCACCCGCAGCGGCGGCGGCGAAGTGGCCGTGGCACTGACCGACGCGGCGGCCTATGACCGGGCGCTGCGCCAGAAGTTCGGTATTGCCTTGACGGAGGCGGAGATCGCGCAGCTGTTGGTGCGCATCCGCGAGCAGGCGGAAACATGAGGCTCTGGGTCGACGCCGACGCCTGTCCACGCGCTGCCAAGGAACTGATCTACCGCGCCGCCGATCGCTACGCCATCGAGACGATCTTCGTGGCCAATTCCGCCATGAACCTGCCCAAATCGCCCCATTTGAGCCTGCACTTGGTCGGCGCCGGTTTCGACGTGGCCGACGACCACATCGCCAACAGCGTGAGTCCTGGCGACCTGGTGATCACCGCCGATATCCCCTTGGCCGCGCGCATTGTCGATGCCGGCGCGCTGGGGATCGACCCGCGCGGCCAGCTCTTCGACGAGGACAACGTCAAGTCGCGCCTGGCCACGCGCAACCTGCTCGCCGATCTGCGCGATCAGGGCATGATGGGCGGCGGCCCGCCGGCCTACCAACCCAAGGACCGCGCCAACTTCGCCTCGGTCCTCGATCGCACGCTGCAAAAGCTGATCCGCCGCTAGGTCTAGAGACGCTGTCATCGGCGAGTACCCGCTCGTCCCAGAGCGATTAAATGTATCAATGAAGGAGGCTGGTATGGAATGGACAGGTGGAATCCACGGTCAAATTCGCGTTCTCGCTCTTCAGGAAGGCCGGGAAGAAGGACTCCTGGCTGCTCGCAATATGCTGACCACCATATTTCTCAACCGGTTCGGCGAGGTACCCAAACAAATCCTTGAGCGCATTGAAAAGGCTACCTCCCAAGCGCTTCAGGATTGGACCAGAAGGGCTCTGGTTGCCAACAGTCCCATGGAAGTTTTGGACTAATTGGCGCGCGTCATCGGTCGCGCCTCAGGGATAAGGCGTTTGTACACAGTAAGTCATCGGCTTGACCTCACCTAGACGGCTTCACGCCGCCATGGCGGCCTAATCCAAAGCCAACGCGGTAAAGGTCTGGCATATTGAGACGACCGTCATTCAATGGATCAAAGACGCCTAGATCAGCCAAGTCCTGAATGACGCCAAACCAGCCCTGATCCAAATGCTCTGGGGGAAGGCGTGGCTCCTCGTCGCCAGGGGCAACTGCTTCGCTGGGTGAGCTGTAGTGATCTTGCCAGGCGCCGATCACGTCCTCCTTTTCGCATGGGACATTTTTTCCCTTCAAGGGGGCCATTAACGTTTTCACCCAAGGATAATCCTCGGCCAACTCCTCGATTCTGATTTTGGAGGCCGCTACCACGCCGCGCTTGATACTCTCGAAATGCAAGGGGTGCCCGTGGTCGGCGTAGTTTTGCAGCGAATCTTCAGCAGCGCCTCTCAAGGCTGCAAGATAAGAGCGGGGAGAGGTTTGCCCCCTGCCATCCGCGAGGTGGCCAACAGACCACAAGTAGGTGTTACCTCTTCTGGCATCTTTTCCCATATATTTCCCTGCCAACACATGGAAAAGGGCACGTAGGGTGCTGTCGTTGAAGGTTTCTCGATCAATACTCCAGATGTTGTTTTTGATTTCCTTTGGGGGGCGGCCCACCACCTGTTCAACAAAAGCACGCAGTATCTTGCCATGGGGGTCGCGAGCGTTGCAGCAGTAATGCCATAGCAGACCGTGGAGATCTTGGAGTTCCCAGGTTAACTCTGTGCGTGTTGCCGTCAATTTGGAGGCATCGGGGAAGTCTGCGATCCTGCGATGGTGGAAATGATCCTCGCGCAGGAAGATTTTGCCCCTAAGTTTCCCATAGGGTTTCAGGCTCAAGACGACGCGCATCAAGTCTCGAATGATGGTGTCCATTGTTCGCCAATCTAAGGCCAAACGGTCCAAGGCATCGAAGAGGATCAAGCCAAATTTATTCCGGCTTTTCAAGCTCAGATCCAGTTGGGAGAGACGTCGATCGAGCTTTTCCGGATCATCGACCACCCAGGTAAGGGTGTCCTGCCAGGAAGGGTCGGACTCGTGTTCCTGTAATTGGGCATGAGCCCAGCGCGCCAGCACGCCACGCCAAATGTTATAGGGGCTGAAGCCGCGTTCGAGA
Source organism: uncultured Holophagae bacterium (assembly GCA_964423555.1). Classification (GTDB taxonomy): domain Bacteria; phylum Acidobacteriota; class Holophagae; order Acanthopleuribacterales; family Acanthopleuribacteraceae; genus CAYRFM01. Next base: position 32,903 of record CAYRFM010000031.1, read on the forward strand.
AGCGTACGGAAGACATCGGCGCTCGGGTAAAGCTCGACCCTCGGTGTTTCGCTGAAGCCAGGATGAACTTCCGTTGCGGCCAATTCTGCCACGGTCTCGCCCAGCAAATTTCGGGTTTGTGGCGAAATGATGGCCGAGCACCAAAAGGTTTTACCGACACCGCGTCCACCCACGACAAGACTGCTTTCCAGCTGAAGTGCCCTGCGGTGCGTGCTGGGGACAAAAATACCTTGTGGTTCGGGTGCGTTTCCCTGAAAAGATGTGTCGAACGGCAAAGCGCCGAACACCGCCTCCCTGATCCTTTTGGCATCAAGCATACTCATATCTCGCTCACTCGGTCGGCTCCAACAACAGCGTCAGGGGGCGGATCAGCCCTCCGAACACGTCCTGAATGGTGCTTTCATCCAGTTCACCGAATCTTCCCTCCAGGCTACGCATGGCCGAGAACGAGCGGTGCCATTTGACGGGCCACGGAAAGTGGAGTCCTGCGCTATCGTGCTTATCCCAATTCATAGCGCTCCCTTTCGGGACCTCGCCAGCAACGACCGTGTCGTATAACTCGTCGGAACAATATTTCCAGGATGTCTCAAGTAGATCCTTGAAGTAAGCTTCAGAGCCTAATTCAGGCACCATGGCGCCGACGATTTGAAGTCGCTCGCGCATGAGTACTGCCTCTTCTCGTCTTCGCCAATGACGAAAGAGAGCTTGCAAACCAAACCAGGTCTGAAGGTCGTCAAATGCGAACATCAGCACCAGCGTGTTGGGAATATCGCTGACACAGGCCGAGGCAATTTCGTCGATTCCGGACCTCGCATCGATGAGGGTTACATCGGGCGTATACTTGGCTTCGAGCTCATCAATGAGGCGTTCCAGACGGGTGGTCCAGGTGTGTTTCTGCCCGGACGGGTCTGTCTTGGCCATATAAACCCTGCCCAGTTTCGCAAGGTACTCGCCGGGTTCCATGCCGTGTGCAGGCACAACCCGGATCCGGCCAGTATTTGAAAAATCGCTTAGGCCGCTCATGTCCTCAAGCAGGTCATTGCCCTGGTCGACCAGATCTTCCACCAACCAATCAGTGATGCCATATTTGGGCTGGCGATGTTTGCCGAGGAGGGTCGAGGAAAGGCCTGGTGACTCCAGATCAAGGTCGAGCACCAGCACGTTCTTGCCCTGACGTGCGAGCGACCATGCAGTAGCGGCCAATGCCGTCGACCGACCCACACCGCCCTTGATCGAATAGTAGACAATGCGCGGTCGTGCTAAATCCGTTAGCGCTGAAACAGCCCAAGTGCTTTCGACTGCGAGTCGATCAACGATGTATATGTCGGTATGGGGGTCGAGTCTGAAGCTTGTTTGCCGCGTCAGCCAAGGGTCGAGAGAATCGACAAACAAAATCAGATTGCTGATCGGATAGGCGTGAGCGCCAAGCGTTTGGGAAACAGCTATCCTCAGAATTTCTAAATCAGGGGTTTCCTTCCATTTTTCTTCCACCACCAGCCGAACGCGCCCAAAAAGGTCGCGATTGATCAACATCGGACGGAGCTTTGGAAGGGCGGGATCTGAGAACGTTTCAGTCAAGCCGGGAACAATATCGTCAAACATGATCATGGCAGTGTCCCGTTCCGTTCTGCGGTGTCGACAATAGCCTTGATCTGCTGTGCGCCCTTTTTGTGAAAATTTACCTTGGCGATTTCGAATTGGCTGGAGTTCTGGTTGAAATAGCGGTGAGACACTCGCCATTGGTAGAAAGGGTTTATCCCTAGCGAGATATTGTTACGTCCCTGGTCCCAAGATTTTACTAGATCCCACAACTCGTTCGCGTGGACTCGGTAATCATCTTCCGGAGTACCCCAAGAGGTCAAAGGCAAGCCATTTTTGATCATCATCGCCATCAAACCGGACTCGGCAGAGTGACCATAGAGCAAATCGGCATTAGGGAGGCGCCCTGCTTTGTACAAAAGCTCAGCATCCTGCCAATGGCGTTTGTGCGCATCAAGGTAGTCGGGCTTTTCTCTTGTCGTCATAGGCAACTCCTGCATCCGAGTTTATCAGTTGGGGGAAGGTCGATCAACGGCTATCACCGGCTATTCACCAGCGCTCTCCGAGGCTGTAGGGGCGCAGGCGCAGGGCGTTGCGGACGGTGGTCTGGTACTCGCCGGCCTTGGGGGCCGTGGCTAGGATCAGGTCCGTCATCAGCTTCTCGAAGAGCCACTGGGGGTTGTCGCCGCGGCGCTCGACCATGGCTTGGTAGCGCTCGTCCCAGTCCAGCTCGAGCTTGAGGCGGTGGCGCAGGACCGGTAGCGCGATTTCGGCCAGGCACGGACCCTCCGCGTAGCCGCCCGAGTTCGAGAAGAGCAGGGCCACCGCCTTGGCGCCCGCCATCAGGGCGATGCCGGCCCGCGGGCCAAGCCCGTAGGTGATCAGCTCGCCCAGGCGCTTGAGCCGCTCTAACTGGGGCTTGTCCAAGCCCTCCAATTCGCCCCAATGGCCATTGGAGGCCTGCATCAGGTTGACGATATGGGCCTCGAGCGAGGGCAGCGGCGGGACGGCTTCGATGCGCTGGCGCAGTTCCTGGTACTTCTTCAGGCTGTCCTCGCGATCGCGCGGCAGGGCCGCGTGGTTGACCGGGTCCGGCTCCGCCAGGGGCTGGGCCAGCGCGCCGGTCGTTTTGGCCAGAATCCGTCGCAGAGTGGTGTTGTTGGGCACTGGCATGATCGCCTTGAACATAAAGCGGTCGGCCTGGGCTTCTGGCAAGTTGTAGGTACCCTCCTGGTCGATGGGGTTCTGGGTCGCCAGCACCATGAAGGGCGCCTCTAGCTTGCGCACCTCACCCAGTACGGTGACCTGTTTCTCCGCCATCGCCTCCAGCATCGCCGCCTGGGTCTTGGGGGTGGCGCGGTTGATCTCGTCGGCCAGCAGCAGCGAGGTGAAGACGGGACCTGGTCGGAAGGCCAGGGCACCGCCGGGCCTGTCTGGATCCGGCATGTAGGTACCGGTGATATCCGCCGGCATCAGGTCAGGCGTGAACTGGATGCGGCCGAAGGGGAAGCGCAGCACGCCGGCCAGCGTCTTGACGAGCTCGGTCTTGCCCATGCCTGGGTTGCCCTCCAACAGGATGTGGCCGCCGGTATAGAGTGCCACGAGCGACAATCGGGTGATCTCCTCGACGCCGAACATGCGTTCCTGAACGGCGCTGAGCAGCTCGAGGGCAAAGGTTGAGATGGCTTTATTCACTATTCACTCCGTTTTCTTGGTGGTCGACTCGGGCTCCAGAATCAAGAGAATCCAGTTGGGCAAGCGCTGGACGACGGTGCGGGTCTTGCCTGCTCCCGACGCCTCTTTGGTCTGCTCGCCACCTTTGTGTTCATCCTGACTCTCGGCCTGCTTGGTAGGGGACCATTTCTCGTTCGGATCCTTTTTGCCGGCCCGCAGACTCTGGATCTGATCGGACATCGGCGGAAGAGAAACGGTGATCAGGGGTTCACCAGGTGGCGGCGAGCTGCGGGGTCGGCCCTCGCTCGAGCCAGGCCCGCCTCCGGAGCCCGCGCCTGTCTTCGCGGACGAGTGGTTTGAGGAGCTGGTGGAGCCCAAACGGGTCTTTTGGGTGGTCTGGTCTTGTGGGGATTGTCCAGAGGCCGAACCCTGGCCCGATCCCGAGCTGGCGGATTGCCCCGATCCGCCGCTGCCTGTGCCGCTTGCTTGGTCCGAACCAGGGGCTTGACCCGGGTCACCACTCGAACGATTGCCAGATTTGGGGGTGCTCTTGCCAGGCTGCCCTGGCCCGCCCGATCTGCCTCCTGTTAGGGCCTGGGCCCTCGCACCGCTTGCTCCCATGTCGTTGGCAGAGCCTGATCCGGATCCTTGGCCCTGGCCCTCCGGGCGTTGACTTTGGCCTGCTCCCGCGCCACTTTGTGCGCCACGCTGCTGTTGTCCCTGCCCACCGCCTCTTTGCGGCTGTCCGCCGGTTTGCTGCTGTCCACCGCCTCTTTGCGGCTGTCCGCCGCCGGCTTGCTGCTGTCCGCCACCAGGCTGCTGCTGTCCGCCGCCAGCCTGCTGCTGGCTCCCACCAGCTGGCTTCTGGCTACCACCGGCCTGCTGCTGTCCGCCACCAGGCTGCTGCTGGCTACCGCTGGCCTGCTGCTGGCCGTTGCTTCCTTGCTGCGCGCCTTCGCCGCCCGCGCTTTCGGTTTGGCCGCTCTGGCGCCGTTCCGTGACCCGACTGACCGCCGGACCGTCCTCGCTCGCATTGCGCATAGATGTGTCGGTCAGTGCGCGAATCCGGCTGGGCGAACCATCGCTGCCACTGGGCGCCTGCACCGCTTGCTCGCGGACTTCGCGGACTCTTTTTACGGGCCGGTCAGAAGCATTGGACGATGCCTGGCCCGCGCCGTCCGAGGAGGCTGCCTGGGCGTTGTCCGGGTCGTCAATGCCCTGACTCCCGCCTCCCCCTGGGCGGTCGCCATCCCTGCCCATTTGGCCTGTTTGTGCACCCTCTTTGCCGGTTGGTGGTTCCGCCACGGGGGCGCTGGCCCCGGTGTCGACGCCTGCCTGGCGATCGGCCGGATCGCTTTGTCCCCATGGAACAGGCGGATTTGTCGTCGATCCTGGCTGCAGGTGCTCGGTTGCACCGCTGGCATCGGTGCCCGGTTGGTAGGAACTGTCGCTCTCTTCGTCGGTTTGGTACTCGGTCGCGTCGTCGGCGATGCGCCAATTGGGATTGTCCGCCTTTTGTTGCTCCGCCTGTGCCTCGAGCTGCTTTTCCGGGTCGAGCTCCTCGAAGATCTGTGCCTGGGCGACCAGCCAGCGGGCTAGGCGGCCTGGGTTACCCGGCTGAAAGGCCGGGCGGATACGCGACGCGGGCAAAACGATCTGCAGCAACAAAGCGAGGGCCATGGCTGACAAGCTGACGCGGACACAGGCCAATGCGCGCCTGCCCAGCTCGTGTCTGAAGCCGGTCAAGTGGCCCTGCCACAGGGCTAGATCGCGGCTTTCGCCGCCGTGACTGCCGATATCCAAGGCGCGCGTGATCGCGGCGAGCGAGGTGGCATCCGAGCCGCTGTCCTTGGCAACGGCCTGAGCATAGCGCTCGGAGAGCACCAGTTCTCCACCCACTGCCGCCAGGTTCGAAGAAAATTCTGCCGGGTGCACGGCCCGCCAACATAGGCCGAGCGTGACGAGGCCCGGTCGAGGCCTGGCCAGCATGCCGGCGACCAGGAACAAGGCGCAGCAGTGGAGCCCCCCGAGGGCGACCAAGGTCCAGGTGCGCGGGCCCATGAACCACAAGAGCATAAGTTCGAGCAGGAGGATTGCCGCGATCAGCAGCAATTGGACCAGTCCGAAGTAGAAGAAGAAGGCCCAGCCGTCGCGGCTGACACGGCGGTGGCTGGCCACTGGTTTGGGGGCAAGTTTACGCGGGGGTCGCAACAGCCACAGGCCTAGGGCGAACAGCGGCAAGCCTGTGGCGATCGCGATCAGGGAAAGGAACTGGGCCGCGAGGACCGACAGCGGCCAGGCCGAGGTCAACGGCATCAGGATCAGGCCGAGCACCGCGGCAGCCGCGAGCGCCAAATGCCAGGGGGCAATCGTCCAATGACGTGGCAGGCCCAAGCGAGCAAGCCTCATGCGACCTCCTAGCGCGCAAGCGGGTATCGGCGATCTACGCACTCCAAAGTATACAGGCCCTGCCCCACCGTGGCGAGGCGATTCCGACACGTCAGCAGCCCCCTCAGTCCGTGGTCGCGGCGAAGGCCTGCAGAAAATGGCGCAATTTCAGCCAGGTCAAGGAGGCGTCCATGATGTCGTCGTGACCGCGGTCGGTGACCGCTACGAATTCGCAAGCACCATGGGCGCCGAGGATTCGGGCCACGAGCCTGCCCTGGTCAATGGGCACCACGTCGTCGAGACTGCCGTGGATGACGAGGCTGGGTGCCTGCAAGCCCGTCGCTGCATTGGCGGCGTCATAGCGCTCACGCCACAACAAGCGCACCAGCCAGCGCGGCGTGTGGTGGTCGGCGGCGCTTGGCAAATCGCGCCAAGCGCTGACCAGCACGAGACCGTCGTATTGGCCCTTGAAGCGCTGGGCGGTCTGGACCGCGACGGCCGCACCCAGCGCCCAGCCCATGATCACTTTGGGTGCATCCGGGTAGTTGATGATGGCCCAATCCATGGCGGCATCGGCGGCATCGGCGATCCTCGCTTCGCTGGGGGCGCCGGAACTGGTGCCATAACCGGGATAGTCGATCGCCAGCAAGTGCACGCCCAGGGTCGGGAAACGCTGGATAAACCCACTGTCGACGAGGTTGTCGAGATCCTGACCGCCACCGTGGAAGAAGACGACCACGGGCGCTGCTTCCCGCGGGCAGGGCAAGAAGTAGGCCCGGACCATTTGGCCGGGTTCCGTTTCCAGGGCCACGGCCCGAATTGGCTCAGGTGGTGATCCCCGCTGAGGCGTGGGGATGGGGTAGGTCATCTGGCGCGCCCACCAGGCGCCGAGCTGGTACAGCAACAACAGCAGGATCGGGTAGGCGATCAGGCGCAGCCATCCCAGTGAACCTGAACGACGCTCAGTCATGGGTGTCGCGCGCGCCGCACACGGCCCTTCGCCTGTTTGGACCTGCCTGCCCTGACATGGTTTCTCCTCCCTCTGACGTTCTGGCAACACTCTGCCTCAGTCTGGTTGTCGAATCAAGCGAAAAGCCCGTTCCGCGTCCTCTACCCGTGCGTGATTGCCCGGTATTTTCACGAAACGGTCCAGCTGCGTTGCCTTAGGCTTTCCCTTGACCCGCCGATGAGCTTAAAATAAAGCACTTTGCACTTGATTGGAGCGCATATGATCGGACAGACTGTTGATCAATACAAAATATCGCAATCACTGGGTCGAAATCCGATTGCCGAGACCTTTCTGGGCGAGCATGTGGTTTCAGGCGAGGCTTTCGTCCTCAAAATGATTACCCCGCAGCTCTTGGTACTCGCGGGCTTCAAGGACCGGCTTTTGGCCGATGCGGGGGGCATGATCGACTGGCATCACCCGCGTGTGCTGCCGCTGGAAAACATCCTGGACGACGGTGGGCGCCTGTTTTTGGTGCAGCGCTATGTCGAAAGCGAATCCCTGGCCAAAATCATGCGCGATTTTACTGGCGAGTTCCCCCTGCCTGACTTTCAGACCATCGCCGCTGATATCCTCAACGCGCTCGAGTATTTGCACCATCTGGGCATCGTGCCGCGCTTCCTCAATCCCCGCAAGATCATGGTGCAGCCCGACGGCCATGCCTTCCTGCGGGACATGGGCACGGAGTTTTCCCGGGCGGTGGAGACCTACCGCAAGAACCAGAACCTGGTGCCAGCCGCGCGTTTCTATGCGCCCGAACGCTTCGAGAACGCCGACACCATGGATGTCCGTCACAACATCTACTCCATGGGCATCGTCCTGTTCCAAATGGCGACCGGTAAGATTCCCTATGGGGGCAGCACCTTCGAGGAGCTGCAGGAGCGCCATAGTTCGTCGCGCATTCCCAGTCCAATCAAGGTCAATCCACGCATCGACGAAGCTCTTTCGGCCACGATTCTCAAGGCCATGGCCAAACGCCCGGAGGACCGCTTTCAGAGCATTGAGGAGTTGCGCAACGCCCTGGGGCTGCCCCCCGAGGACGCGGGTGGCGGCACGATGGTCAGCACGGCGCCCTTTGGTTTTGACGCGCAGGATGATCAGGATTTCGGTTTCGATCTGATCAGCGAAAAGCAGGCCGAGGAGCTTTCGGGTCAAACCGAGCACTCCTACGAGTTGAGCGACGACACGAATCCCGATGCCACGCCAGCAGAATTCGACTTCGAGCAAAGCGACAAGGCCGAACAGAGCTTCGAGTTCAGTGGCGGTGAAGATGGCTTCGATTTGGGCTTGGACAACACCGCCGGCGGTGCGGGTGATTTGGACGACGACTTTAACTTGGGAACGCCCAGCGGCATCATCAATTTAGACGATGCCTTTGGCGAGCCCATGGCGCGCCCCGCGACCAAGCCATCAAGCCAGGCCGCCGCGCCGCCTGCCGCCAAGGACGACGACTTCGAGGGCGGATTCTCAGCGTTTGGGGGCGGTGCCGGTCTCAACTTCGACGAGGCCGACCAGGTCAATCCCTTCAGCTTTGGCGGTCAGCCAAACGCCAACCCTCAACACGACGATTTTCAATTCGATGCAGGTGGCTTTACCGGGGGGTCCTTCGACTTTGAAGCCGATCTGGGGAGCGAATCCGAGGTCCAAATAGGTGCCCCAACCCAAGCCAGCGATGCCTTCGAACAGCCCGCCAGCTCCGGCAATTACACCCTGGGCGAACTGGACAGCCACGACCCCAACGCCCTGGAGGCGGCCTTCGAGCGCGAGTTGCACCGTCCTCAAAAGCTCGATCCCTTCGCCTCCCTTGATGTGGAGGAAGAGGATGGCGACCCCTTCGCCGCGCTGGGTATCGGCCGTGATCAGCCACCCGAGCCGGATCCGGGCGGGGATGACTTTGGCTTTGGCGACGATCTCGATGCCACCAATCCCGACGAGGGCTTCTCTTTCAATCCCGATGCGCCGAGCGAGCCGCCTGGGGGCCTATCGGCCAGCGCCGACAGCGACTTCGAGCTCGAGGGTGAGGGCGAGGACGACTTCGCCTTCCCTCAGGAACCCAATCGTTACGGCGCCCCTGATGAAAACGAATTCTCTCGCGGTGGCGCCGATCCGTTCGCCGATGAGGGCGCTGCCTTTGGCTTCGAGACGCCTGCCCCACAGAACGACCCATTCGGCTTCGACAGCGGCAAGGACGATCCCTTTTCGTTTGCCCAAGAACCCTCCAAGCAGGGCGGTGATTTCAGTCTAGATGAAAACCTCGGCGATGACGACTTCGGCTTTAGCGACAGCCCCAAAGGCGGCAGTGCTGCCGCTGGAGGCGATGAATTTAACTTCGGTGCCAGCCCCCAAGCGGGCGGGGACGATTTCGGCTTTGGCGATGCGCCCCATAGCGGCGATGACGACTTTGGTTTCGGCGCCCCGAGCGCGGGCGGAAACTTTTCCTTCGACGACCAGCCGGGTCACGACTATGCTTTTGGCGCCGAGGGCGGCGACGACTTCAATTTCGCGGGTGCCAACGGCGGACTGGGCTTTGACGAACCCAAAATCATCGACGATGATTTTGGCTTCGATGCACCGGCCGACCAAGACGACTTCGGCTTTGGGGCGCCCGCGCCCGCGTCGCCCACTCCCCCGGCCGCCAGCGCTTTCAACTTCGATCAGAGCGAGGCGGTAGACGAATTTGGCCTGCCGGTGGCCGATGACCTCGGTTTCAAACCAGCCCCACCGGCCAAGCCTGCTGCCAGGGCGGAGTCATCACCCTTAAGCACGGACGACGGCGCCTTCAGCTTCGAGGCCATGGAGGACGAACCGGCTCCGGCTTCGACCGCTTCAGCCCTGGCGGGGTCCCTCGCCGCCGCGGAACGCAGCGTGAGCGCCCCGGCCGCCGCCAAGGGCAAGGTCAAGGAAAAGGGCAAGGCCAAGCCCAAAGCCAAGGTCGTGCACAAGTTTGACCCGCGCATTGTCGCCGTTACCCTGGGTCTTGCGGCGCTTGTCATTGCCGCGCTCTCCTTTTGGTTCTTTTCCAGCCAGCGCAAGAAACACGATCAGGGTGTGGTCGACGAGGTCAACCGCCTGGTTCAGGCCAACGAATACGATCAGGCCCTGGAGCGCATCAAAAAGGAGCTGAACCAACACCCTTCCAGCGCGCTTGAGCACCAGTTGACCACATTGAGCGCCAGTCTCGCCAAGCAGAACAACGAACTCAAAAAACAAGTGGAGAACCTTCAGTCCAGAGCGACTGAGTACGAGCAGGATGGGCGTTTGTTGGTCGATGGCGTCAACGATGCCCTGGGCACCTATGCCAAAATTCTCGCCAAGGACCCCAAGAACAAAGCCGCTGAAGCGTCCTTCAATCGCATCAAGACCGCCAAGGCGCAAGAGGCCGACAGTATGCTGCAATCGGGCAATGACATGGGAGCATTATCCCTGTTGTCGGCGCTGACGGAGGCGGATGGCAGCGATCGCGAGGTGCGCAAGAAACTGACGGATCTCAAGCAGCGCTTGGCGGAGGTGAAAGTCGGCGAGCTGACCAAGCAGCTCGAGAACTTGTTCGCAGCCCAACGCTATACCGAGATGGTCGAGCCCTTGCAGGTTCTCGCCCAAATCACCCCCGACACCAAGTTCGTCAAGGAAATGAACCGCACGCTCGTCAAATCCTTGAGCGAGGTGGCGCAGCACCAAGTCTCCCGCCAGCAATTCGATAACGCCGAAAAGACCTACGAGATGATCGCGGTCCTCGATCCCAAGGACCCCACGATTCAGACCTCCCTCTCCTCCCTCCGCGAGCAGCGTTTGCTAAGTCAGATTCAAGCTAAGCAAATTGCGCTTTCCGATGCCATTAGCCGCAAGAACTTTAAAGACCAGTTCAAACTCGCCAAGGAATTGGCGGCCCTGGATCCCGGTAACTTCACGGCCAATTCGGCCATTGGCGAACTGGACAAAAAGATGATGGAGATGTTGCGTGACGCCGACGCCCTGCGCGAGGCGGGCCAATATCGCAAGGCCGCCGATCGCTATAAGGAAGTCTACGATATCAACGGCGACAAGGAAGCCTTCGCGCTTTACGACAGGTACATCAAGTGGACGCCGCCAACCGGCATGGCGATTGTACCGCGCGGCGAGTACCTGCGCGGCGATGACCGCACGACCAACGCGCGACCCGCCCATCGGGTCTTTGTCAATACCTTCTTTATCGACAAGACCGAGGTGACGAACCGTCAATTTGAGGAGTTCGTGACCGCCAATCCCGAATGGGCACCCGCGCGGATCGACCCGAAATACCACGATGGCAACTATCTCAAACATTGGATCGGCAATCACCCCTCACCCGACGACATGGACCGGCCAGTTGCCTATGTCAGTTGGTATGCCGCGAGACAGTACGCCGCCTGGCGCAAGAAGCGACTGCCCACCGAGGCGGAATGGGAGAAAGCCGCACGTGGTGGCACGGAACGACAGCGCTACTGGTGGGGCGATTATTCGGACGCCAAACGCGCGGTCTACGAGCTTTTCTCTGAGCATCGCGCCACCAAGGTCACGGCCTTCCCCGCCAATGACTACGGCATCTATGAAATTTTGGGGAATGTCAACGAATGGGTCGAGGATACCTATGAGGCCGAGTTTTACTACAAGACCCGCGACACCCGCAACCCCGTCAACACCAGCCAGGGCAGCGACAAGGTACTGCGTGGCGGTTCCTTCAAGAGCCGCGGCAAGGACCTAGAGGTCTTCCAGCGCTTTTTCCGGAACGCAACCTTCTGCAACGCAACGGTCGGGTTCCGCTGCGCCAGAGACGCAGCGGCCGGCGATTGAGGGCACCGGGTCTGACCCGGCACCCCCTCTCGTTTAGAGCCGTGCAGGCAGGAAGCCGTAATCGCGGCTGTACTCGAGCATCTGCGTCGTGAAATCCTCAGGAAAGGAGATTTTGACGTCGACGATCTTGCCGTCGACGACGACCGGTTCGAGTTTGGGGTTGATGAAGCCACTGTAGGGGGCGACCGCCAATTTGGCGATGCGCTCCAGCACGTTCTTGTGGACCTCGGCATCGACTTTGACGCCGTAGTCCTCGACGAGCCGGCGACCTGCTTCGTAGTCGCCCTTGGATTTGACCCGTTGAATCTCCCGGAGCAGATCGCCGAACAGCCCGCGCAACTTGGTGTAGTCGTTGATCACGAAGTAGATCTTGCCGTCGCGCTCCTTGCGCTCGATGACGTTGTCCGCGCGGCCGTGCTCATAAACCCATTTGGCGACGAGCTGGCGGTTGCGCATGTGAGCCTCTTCCAGATTCTCGCCCAGGGGCAGACGACGCAGCTGGATCATCAGGCCATTGAGGATGTAATAGTCATACTGCGCCTTGCCGCAGTCCAATGAGTCCATCACGCCGATCTCGATCAGCTTGGGGTCGTAGAGGTAGTACAGGGCGACTAAATCGGCCCGCGCCTCTTCCAACGTCGCGTTGTAGTTCTTGAGCGTGTCCGCGGGTTGTCCGACGCCTGCCTCGATTTGACCGGAGGCATGGCCGATGACCTCGTGCATGTCGGTGTGGAGGTCGTCGGAAAGTGCACCGAATTTTTCGCCGCGCTCGATGTGCTCCTTGGACCAGGAGAACTCCTGAAGCAGGCCGGAGCCGCTCTTGACTTCGTTATAGGCGCGCACGATGTTGCCCAGGTTGACGGATTTGGAGCCATGCGTGGCGCGAATCCAGTTGGCATTCGGCAGATTGATGCCGATCGGAGTGGAAGGCGAGCTGTCGCCGGATTCGACGACGACCGTGATGACCTTGGCGGAGATGCCGGTCACGCTTTCTCGCTTATGTTCGGGCAGAATCGGCGAGTGGTCCTCGAACCATTGCGCCTTGTCGCTGATGGCGGCGATGCGTTTGGTCGCGTCCAAATCCTTGATCGAGACGACCGATTCGAAACTGCCGCGATAGCTCAGGGGATCGCCGTACGTTTCGATGAAACCGTTGACGACGTCGACCCTCGACTCGGTGTCCTGGACCCAGGCGATGTTATAGGCGTCGAAAGTCGCCAGGTCACCCGTCTTGTAATAGGCAACCAACAGCTCGAGCGCTTTCTTCTGCTTGTCGTTTTCGGCGACCTGGACCGCCTTCTCCAGCCAGCCGACGATTTTGGCGATGCTGGCGCCGTAAAGGCCGTCGACCTTCATGACTTCCTCGCTGATCACACCATTGCGCTTGACCAGTTTGGAGTTGAGGCCGTGGGAGACGGGCTTGGGATCCTGCTTGTCGACTTTCTTAGCGTAGAATGCCTCGACTTCGGCCTGGGTCACGCCCTCGTAGAAGTTGGTAGCGGAGGTCTGAACCAGGTCGACGCCGTCGGCGAGGTTGACCCGTTTGGGCAGGACTTGGGGATCGAAGATGATCGGCTCTAGCTCGGCGATAAAGGCCTCGACGTCTTGGCCCGCTTTGAGCGGCAGTCCTTTGCTGGCCTTCACAAGCGCCGCGAACGTCTCTTTGCTGAAGTCGGGGAACATCTTGTTGTTGGAGTAGTGGTGGTGGATGCCATTGGCGAACCAGACCCGCTTGGTGTAGAGCATGAACTTGGCAAATTCCTCGCTCTTGCGGTCGCCTTCGTAGCTCTTGACGATGGCTTCGAGCGTGTGGCGCACCAGCAGATCCACCTTGCAGTTCTGCGCCCAGATCAGGTCGCGACCACTGAGCGCTGCTTGGTACAGGTAGTAGACCAGCTCTTTCTGTTTGGGTGCAAGTTCCTCGAAACCGGGAACCTGGTAGCGCAGGATGGCCAGGTCGGCGAATTTCTCGGTCTGAAAGCGGAAACCCCCCTCGGGCGTCGCTGGCGGTATTTCAGCGGCCACAGCCGAAAGCCATACGGCCAGGCTGAGCATAGCCGCGATATGTAACTTCATGAATCACCTCGTCCTTGATCTTGGGTGCCGGCCTCCATGGCGGAGCGGCATGATGAGCGACGGATAGCCCGTCGAAAGCCCTTCACGGCGAAACCCCCATGCTTGTAGGACGGTGTTCTGCTCGGGAAAGGTGCAGGATCGACGCGGCCTCAGGCCGCGCGATCCGTGGAATGCGCTCGCGCCCGGCTCCAGGGCCAGGTGACTTGGCGCAGAAATCCTCTGGGGAACTGATCCAGGTCGGCGAAGCCCAGGCGGATATCGCGACCGCAGACCGGGATGCAGGCCGTGCCGAACAGGTAGTCCCACAGGCTTAGGCTGATGCCAAAATTGATGCCGTACCTGTAGGGCGCCGGCACGTCCGCCACATGGTGCCAAATGTGCATGCGCGCGTTGTTGAGCAGGTACTTCAGCGGGCCCAAGGGCAGGGCCATGTTGGCGTGGTTGAGATGGCCGATCGTCAGGGCGATCAGGTGCACGATCAGGAATTCCTGGATGCCGAAACCGATCATCGCCAGGGGTAAGTACTCGAGCGTGCGATAGACGACGGTCTCGAGGGGGTGAAAGCGCAGGTGGGCGGCGAAACCCATCTCCGTGACCGAGTGGTGGACCTTGTGGAACTCCCACAGGAGCGGCACGCGATGCAGCAGGCGGTGGACGTTGAAGTGGATGAAATCGCGGGCGACGAACATGATCAGCAGCTGCTGCCAGGTGGCCAGATGCGAGACCCGCAGCGCGACCAGATTGTGGATGCCAAAGTGGGCCAGGCCATCGTTGAACGCCTGGACCGCCACCTGGGACAGCGCATAATAGCCGATCGCCGAGAACAGGAAGAAGTTGAAGAACATGTAGAAGCCGTCGAGCCAGAAGTCGCGGCGCAGGCGCGGCTGGTCGCGACGCCAGGGGAACAACAGCTCCAAGCCATAGACCAGCGCCGAGAGTCCGATCAGCCAGTACAGGTAGTTGTCGAAGGCGAAGCGGAACGGTTCGTGGAGCATGTAGCGGGCATAGTCCAGGAAATTCTTGGTGAATAGGTTCAGGTAGTCCATGGTGCTCCCCGGTCGAGAAAGGCTTGCTTGAGTTCCTCGACCAGCACCGCCCCCTTGAAGTTGCGGGCGATCGGGCCGAAATGGAGTTGGTCCGGACGTGCGCCCTTGGTCAGCGCACGGGCCTCTGGGCCGAGCAGCAGGCGCTCGATGGCGGCGCGGCGTTCAGGGCTGTCGGGATGCAGGTAAACGGTGGCACAGGTCGCATCCTCGTGCTCGCTGAGGAGGCGCAGTCCGATGACGGCCACCTCCACTTCGCCGGCGGAGAGGCCTAGCCGCTCGCGCAGGAAGGCGTTGAGTTCGGCATCGATCTGGTCGTAGGCGTAGTTGGCGCCACCCTTGATCAGGAGCGTGCTCTTGCGGCTCATCCAGTAGAAGTCATCGCCGCCATCGTCGGGGTTGCGCAGGCGAAAGCCGATATCGCGCAGGCCCAGGTACCAGCCCTGATAGAGGACTTTCGCGGTCTCCTCGGGTTCGCCGACATAGCCGCAGAAGAGGTTGGCGCCCCGCGTGACCAAGTAGCCTGGTGTGCCGGCGGGGAGCTCGGCCATGAAGCCGGGTTGGTCGGGCTCGATGGCGGCGACGACCCGCACCTCGGTGTGGCCCGCGTGGCTGCGACCGATGTAGTAGCCGCAGCGTTCGGGTTCGGCCCAGCCCCGCTCGAACGCGGCCAGGCGGGCCGCGTCGCTCATGGTCGGCGGAATGCCCATGACCTGCAGGCAAGTTTCCGAGGAGCCGAAGCGGACCACCGGCAGGTGCCCAGCGAAGTCGCGGATGCGACCGATCGTGGTCGGCCCCAACGGCGCCGAGCCGATCAGGATCTGGACCTTTGCCAAGGCGGCACACAGGCGTGCGGCTCGGGCAGTTGGTCGCGGGCATCGAGTTCCGCCAGGAAATCGAAATGGCGGCTGACCATCGGCGCCACCAACAGGCCAGTTGTCGCTTCCGCCAGTTCGCAGAGCACGGACCAGTAGGCGGTGGTGTAGCGCGAGAGCAGGTGGATGCGTCCGCCGGCCCGGCGCATGCTCCAGTCGCAGATGGCGGTCGCGTTGGCGTGGTGCAGCGCGCTGGTGACCAAGGTCGTCAGGGGGTCGCGCGCATGCAGGCCCCAAAAGTCGTCGAAGGTGGCGCTATTGGCCGAATAACTGGTGTAGTCGTGGGAGACGCCCTTGGGCAGGCCGGTGGTCCCCGAGGTGAAGATGACGATCCTTTCGTCCTGATCGCTCAGGTCCTCGGGATCGTCGGCGATTGCACACCAGTCGCCGAGGGGCTGGGCCAGGTCGAGCAGGGGTAAACTCGGCAGCGTGGCAGCAATCGTTGGCAGGTATTTCGGGGCAAAGAGTTCGTCGTGGATCAGCAGGCGTGCACCGGTGTGTTGCACCTTATAACAAACGCGCTCGGGGGTATCGGCTTCCCAGTTGACGGTCACCGGCACCGCGCCCAGCCAGGTCGCACCCAGGCGAAAGACCAGATCCAGATAATGGTTCTGGCCAAAGCCGTGCACGACCCTGTCGCCCTTGCCGATGCCGTGTTGGCGCAGCGCTTGTGCCGCACGGGCAGCCAACGCCAGGAAGGCGCCGCGGCTCAGGTCCAGCCGATTGCATCCTTGGGCCGTGAAGGCGTACCAGCACAAGAACGGCGCTTCCCGGTCCTCGAAGGCCCGCGCATAGGGCTCGAAGGCGCTGCTGTCTCGGGTTTCCATTGAAGCCTCCGGCAGTTTCCGTTGATCAAAACCCCGAGTTCTTATACCATGATTTTCACCAGTTTGCAGGATGTGCTACATGGCCCAACACTTCGAACGACAGATCCGCTTGAGCGCTGACGATGGTAGCAGCATCAACTTCACCCTGCGCACGCTACAGGGCGCCGAGGATCACAACAAGTTTATTTGGCTCGAGCGTGAGGTTTGGGGGCAGGACTTTATCGAATGCCTGCCCGCCAGTGTGCTGATGATCAATCAGAAAGTGGGGGGCTTGGTCGGCGGTGCGTTTCTCGAGGATGGCACCATGGTCGGCCTGCTCTATGGCCTGACCGGGCCAAGCGAGGGTCGACTCCTGCACTGGAGCCACATGATGGGCGTGCACCCAGCCTATCGGCGCTACCGCCTTGGCAAGGAGTTGAAGCTGTTCCAGCGAGAGTTCCTCTTCGCCTTGGGTGGGGTCGATGAGGTGCATTGGACCTATGATCCCCTGGAGAGCAAGAACGCCCATCTCAACATTAACCACCTCGGGGGCCTGCCCATCGACTACCAGATCGACGTCTACGGCGACGGCTCGAGCAGCGTCCTGCAGCGGGGCCTGGGGACCGACCGCTTTGTGCACGCCTGGCGCATCCGCGATCCAAGGGTCGAGGCCATTCTGCGCACGCCGCTGGACCAGCCGCCCGCTTGGGCCCTGCAGAGCCCGATCGTCAACACGGATGCAGAGGGTGCGCCCCTGATCGGAGCCTTCTCCCTGCCACATGAACCCATCCTGCGCCTGGAAATTCCGCGCGACATCCAGTCCGCCAAAGAGGTACCCGGCATGGGCAAGCGCTGGCGCGACTGCACCCGCGCAGCCTTCACCCATTACTTCCCGCTCGGCTACCGAGTGGTACGCTTCTACAGTTGCCGTCAATCAGGACGTAGCTTTTATGTCCTGCAAGCCCCAGGCGAGGAGAGAACATGAGCTTTCATTTGAACAAGTTGGTCCTCCGAGAGATCCACCTGCCCTTGGTGGAACCGTTTCGCATTTCCTCCGGCGTCGAGGATCTGCGGCGCATCCTGTTGGTCGAACTGACCGATACCGATGGCCACATCGTTTTTGCCGAGTCGGTGGCGGGAATCGAGCCAAACTATGCGCCCGAGACGATCGACACCTGCTGGCTGGTGCTGAGCCGTTACATCGCGCCGCGCGTGCTCAACCGTTCCTTCGAGCACCCGCGCGAGGTGCACGATGCGCTACAGGTCAACTTCCGCGGCCACAACATGGCCAAGGCGACCCTGGAGATGGGCTGCTGGGCGCTTGAGGCCGTGCGGCGCGGCATCAGCCTGTCCGAGCTGTTGGGTGGCACCCGCGAGCGCATCGCCACCGGCATCTCGATCGGCATCCAGGACTCACCAGCCGCGCTGGTCGAGCGCGCCCGTGCGGCCTTTGCGGAGGGCTATCCGAAGATCAAGATCAAGATCAAACCCGGCGCCGATCTCGCCTACCTGGCCGCGGTGCGAGAGGCCCTGGGTCCGGATGCCGCGCTGATGGGCGATGCCAACAACGCCTACACCCGCGATGACTTCGACCTGTTGCGCAAGCTCGACGCCTTCAACCTGATCATGCTGGAACAGCCGCTGGCCTGGGACGACGTCTTTCAACACGCGGCCCTGCAGCGCGAGCTCAAAACGCCGATCTGCCTGGACGAGAGCATTCTCAACCGCGACCGCGCCCGCGAGATGATCGAGTTGGGCTCGGGCAAGATTATCAACATCAAGCCCGGCCGGGTCGGCGGTTTCACGGAATCCCTGGCGATTCACGATCTGGCGGTGGCCAGCGGACTGCCGGTCTGGTGCGGCGGCATGCTGGAGTCGGGGATCGGCCGTGCCTATAACGTGGCCCTGGCCTCGCTGCCAGGCTTCACTCTGCCCGGCGACCTGAGCCCCAGCAAGCGTTACTGGCACCAGGATATCGTCACGCCCGAGTGGACGATGGATGCGCACGGCATGGTGACCGTGCCGCGCGACCAGCCGGGGCTGGGGGTCACGGTCGACCTCGATCGTGTGGATGACTTGACGGTGCGTACCGAGATCCTCAAGTAGGCAGGGCCCGCCTGGGCTACTGCCATTCGGCGCCGTCGAGCGGCTGCAGCGGCAGCGTCGCTAGGCGACGGTTGTCGAGGCTGCCCGTCAGCGCGAAGGCGTCGAGAGGCTGGCTGGCCGTGATGCGCAGGTGCGTCGCTTGGCCCGCGTTTGGCATTAGCTCGCTCAGCATGAACTGGCGCTTGGACCCTGCGGGTATCACCACCGTGGCCTCCGCGCCTGCTTCGCCGGCGGCGTTCAGCGGCGTCAGGTAAGCGATGGCATCGGAGCTGGTGCGGTTGATCAGCGCCAGACCGACCCAATACGCACTGGCGGCGGGCAAGTAAGGCAACTCCAGTCTTTTGGCCGAAGTCAGATCTCCGGGAATCGCCGTCATGCGGTCGCCCTCGAGCCGACCGAGCAACATAAACGAGAGCACCGGCTGCGTGGCTTTGACGTGGAGTCGGGCGATGGCCGTATGGGCTTGAAGCAGATTGGGCAAGAGGTCGACGCGGCGCTCGTAAGGCATGATCGCAAACGTCGCAGAAGCAAGGGTTTGTCCATCGACCGTGTATCCCGTCAGGGTGACTTGGGTCTGCTCATCGGCAAGATTGGTCAGGACCAGGCCGTTGAACCAACCGTTACCCTCGTTGCCCACGTGTTCATAGCGCCATTCGGTACTCGGCTGGCTCTCCATGGGCACGGTCGTCAACATGCGTTGGTCCTTGGTGTCGTAGAGCACCAAGCCGGCGCCGGTGTCCGTGCCTGCGTCAACTTCGAACCAGGTCGGGCGCGCGCCAGTGAGGCTGAAGTCGCTCTCGTCCAGGTCGCCCGTGCCGCTGGGAACGAGGAAACCCGAGACCAACCGGTCGTCGTTGTTGTTCGATGTACGGTAGGTGAAAGTGGGGTCGATCGTTGGATCGCCACTGGCCATGTAGGCGTGGGTATTCCAGGCGCTGTCGGCGGTGACGTGAGCGCCGTAGAGCTTGTCCACCAACTCGCGCGTGGGGGCGTAGACGTCCAGCGACTCGCCAGCCAGGTCGCGAATCTCGCCCACGGCTGCCAGGGGGCGGTCGGCGTAAATGGCGACCCAACCCATCTGTTTCTTTTCTTGCCACTGATTGAAGGGGATCGTGACCTCGCCATGGGGCGGCAGGATTTGCTCGCCAACGACCCTCTGAATCAAGCCGAACGAGTGGTAGATCACCAAGGCGTAACGGGTGGGTTGGTCATGGGGATTGGAGAGGTGCGCCCAGAACTCGAGGTTGGGGCGATCCCAGGGCACATAGGGCAGGACCATTTGGGGACGGTCTTGGGCGAGCGAAAGCCTGGCGGTCACCGCGGGGATCGGGGGCAGCAGACGGGGCTCCGTGGAGGTGTTGACGCCTTGCGCGCGATACAGGCCCCAGGCCGTCAATTCCAGCGCGCCGGGCACTTCCTCGGGTCGACTGACGGTCGTCGTCAGTTTCAAGCCTTCCAAGCGCAGCGATTCGTAGGGTTTGAAGCGCCCTGCGACGAGGTGGAAGCGGTAGCCCATGAAGCGGTCGGCAAAGGTCAGTTTTTCCACTTGCCAGGTGGAGTCGCCGGCGCTGACGATGATTTGCAGGTCGATCGAAAGCAGGTGGGTGACCGGTACTTGCGGGTCGTACCAGGACGGCGGCGAGGTCTGGTTGATGGCGTAGTCGGGGTTGTAGCTGTTGTGGACGAGGAAAAAGCTCGAGCCGGGTTCCCAGTCGAAGTCGCTGGAATTGGTCAAAAACACGGCGGGAATGGTGTGGTTATAGGTGCGCCGTTGGACCAGGTCGAGGTTGTTGAGGGCGACCTCGTGAGGGGGGGCGTCATAGACACCCTGCTTGAAGTGGTATTCGAAGCAGGGGTAGAAATTGACGGCGCGGGCCACGATATAGTCGTTGGTGAAGCCGATCCCGGTGTTGTTGCCAGGAAAGGGGTCGGCGTTTTCGACGCCGCGCGTGTTCTGATCGAAGGCGATCAGGTCGACGGTTTCGAGGTCGCCGTTGCCAAAGCCAGGCGTGTTGAAATAGTTAGCGAGCAAGCGGGTATCGGCCAGCTCGTGGGTGGTGGCATACTCGTTGCCGCCGGAGGGGGTATGGGCGCCATCGCGGACGGAGAGATTGCCGCGCACGCCGATCGTCATGCTGACCTTGCGATTGGAGGCCGGCGGGGCCGGTGTGCCGGAGATCAGGGTCCAAAACGAGGAACTGCTGGTGACCTTGAGCCAGGCGAAGGGCTCGCCCTCGATGAGGCGCACGATTTGGACGGCATCGACGGGCAGCGCGGGGTTGAGGACCGCACCGTCTTTGGGGTAAATGGCGACATTGATCGGTACGTCCAAGTTGGAGCCTGGTCGCATGTCGACCATGGTCTCTGACCAGCCGCGGAACTGGTTAAGCGCTAGACGTATATAGATGGGCGTCTCGAAAGAGGCGGCGACGAGGTCATTATCTGCTAGCGTCAGAGTGATGCTGCCGACTGTTTCATGACTGCCCTCGTGGGCCACAGAGGCGACCGACGTGCCGACTTCGATCGCGAGAGCGAACGAGCTCGCCAAGACGAGGGCGGCGAGTGCGAGATTGCGAACCATGCAATCCTCCAAACCAATTTCGAGCGCATCGGGAAACCATCGTTCGAGATGCGGTGGAAAACTAGGCAAGCCTTGTGCCAGTTGTTCTAAAGATTTGGATTTGATGATCCTGTATGATGACTGTGCGATCCGTCACAGTTGTTCTAAGCAGCATGGGAGGGCTGATGACACGCTGGAGAGACAGGTCAGGATGGCGATGGATTGGTACACGGTCTTGGGTGCAGGCGGGCGTTTGGGGTAAACTCGAAGGTCGTTAGGATGTAGCGAGCAGGGGGAACTTGGATGCAACGCAAACGCCGAATGTTGGGGATAGGCGCATTGACCCTTCCCTTGACCCGCGAGCTCGACCACCCCAGTTTTCGCGCGGCGCTGGTGCCAGGCATGCCTGCCCAGGTGCTGGGCCCGGCGATCGCGGCGCACCTTGATCAGGTGACCTTGGTCGACGACGCTCTTGTCATCAGGGTGCATGACCCGCAATGGCGGCGCGAGGTGATGCGCCATCGCGAGCGACTGCTCTCCGAAGCACGCAAGCTCTTGGAAGGAATAGCGGTGGTTCGTATCGAGGCCTGATTGGGGAAAAATCCCGCGATTGAAGTGGTTTGTGAGGGGCAACTTGTGGAAAACTCTCCAACCATCTGCAAAAAATCATTTTATGCCTTGACAAGCCCTATCCTGCTTGGATAAGGTGAAAGGTGACCAATCGTAGAGACGACCAGAGCCTGCTCAGGCAGTGTCGAGCTTTCTGGAAGTATGGAAGGGAGCCCATGACCAAGGCCGATTTAATCGAAGCTGTTGCCAAGAATTGCGAAGTGAGCAAGAAGGACGCGGAAACCGCCGTCAACACTTTTCTCGAGTGCATCATCGACTCCCTGAACCGGGACGAGGGTGTCGAACTGCGAGGATTCGGCAGCTTCCGAATCCGCCAGCGCTCGTCTCGCCTGGGCCGTAACCCCCGCACGGGCGATTCGGTCGAGGTCGACGCCAAGAAGGTACCCTATTTTAAAGTGGGTAAGCAGCTCAAGGAACTGATCAATACCTCTGAGTAAAACCTCCGAACGGTGGTTGTCTTGAGTTCCGTGACCTGAGCCTCAGAGTGCCGGTCGTCTTCACTTTTTTGATTGAAATTGAATCAATCAGCGCTAAACGGGCCGAGTTTCAAAGGCCTTTGGCGCCAATAAAGTCGAAAAGCACAAGCAGGGAGCTGAGGTCATTCAAGCACTGGTTGTGAGAGCACAGCTTGGAGGGGTCCTTTGATTACGTTTGATCAGACCTAGCCGGAACTTGCCAAGATCCTGTTCGGGCCTACAGGCGCTTTGCTCAGACCCGTTGTCATTAATCGTGACCTGTACGGACGGATTAGGCTAGTCCTTGACGCTGCGTGGGAGTCGCAGCCCGGAGCCGAAGAAATTCTGACCCGCTTTGCCAACGAGGTCGTCGAAAAGTTAGGCGCCCACACCTGCGATGCGGATGAGCTTTTCCTATATGTTGAAGGACTGGAACAATGGCGCGAACAGCAAGACGTGTTTCCCCTCGAGGGAGATCCCGCTGTATGGATCGCGGATCGCTGGGCCTTGGAACCGAATTGGGCGGTTATCTCTCCTTCTGCGCCAATGCCGCGCATCGTGTTCTATTCCGTCAATGGCGGGGTCGGGCGGTCAACCGCGCTTGCGGCAACTGCTTGGGCACTCGCGAAACAGGGAAAGAATGTGCTCGTGCTGGACCTCGATCTCGAGTCTCCCGGTCTTTCGTCCTCGCTGCTTAGCGAGGACCAGCAACCAATGTTTGGTGTCACGGACTGGCTGGTCGAAGATCTTGTCGATCAAGGGGACCTAATCCTCAGGGAAATGGCTGGTTTGAGCAGCCTCTCGAGTAACGGTGACGTGCGCGTTGTACCGGCGCATGGGGCCGATCCTGGCGAGTACCTCTCCAAGCTGGGTCGTGT
The DNA here is from genome assembly GCA_964423555.1 of uncultured Holophagae bacterium. GTDB lineage: Bacteria > Acidobacteriota > Holophagae > Acanthopleuribacterales > Acanthopleuribacteraceae > CAYRFM01. The sequence goes on from CAYRFM010000031.1 coordinate 55,748, forward strand.
TTACATGTCAAAAACCAGCGACGTGGGTCTCGTCGAGCCCTGGTTTCGACGCCTTGTCCGGCTTGTCCTGGCCCTTGAAGCGCGCTACCAGCCCGACGTTACCCTGATCGACTCTCGCTCGGGACTCGACGAGATCGCCTCGGCATGCGTGACCGAAATACCTAATTCAAGAGTGCTGCTCTTTGCTCTGGATGGGCCTCAGACCTGGGTTGGTTTGCGCGCTCTGTTCCGCCATTGGCAAAAGCGCGGTGTCGCGCGCTCCATCCGCGAGCGGCTCCAGGTGGTTGGCGCGATGATCCCCGAAGTCGGTGGACCGGAATATTTCCAGAGTCTGCTGGAAACAGCTTGGGCCACCTTCACGGAGGAATTGTATGACGAGGTTCCAGCGGGCGAGATTCCAGGAGAAGACGTCGAGACTTGGGACATGAACGAGCAGGGACCCCATTACCCGCTACCTATTCGCTGGAATCGCTCATTCATGAGCCTGCGGAGCTTGGAAGACCCCTTCGGATCGCTTGACCAAGAGGTCATTAAACTGGTCTTTGGTGGGCTGGTCAACCCCCTGATTCAACTCCTGCAGGACGGAGGATGAAGTGGAGACAGTAGCGCTGGACCGACATCAGATACGACAGGCCCTAGTCGCGGCGTTGCCCTCGGATACCTCTACCCACGGCGAGGTACCTAAGAAAGATTGGGTCTTTGTCCCTAAATCTCACATGCGCGCCTTGCGCTTGGAAAGTAGTTTGGTGGTTGGCGCGCGGGGGGTTGGCAAAACTTTTTGGAGTCAGGCCATTCAATCTGAAGAAATTCGCCGGCTCTTGGGCAGTAGCGTGTCGGAGCTCGCCTCGACGGAAGTTCATGTCGGCTATGGTGAGAAGCCCAATCGGGTCAATTATCCGAGTAGTGATGTCATTCAAGACCTCCTCAAGAAAGATTTTCGCACTTGGTGATGTAAACCTGACAGAGTCGTATGAGAGAGTGACCGCTGTAAACAGTCATCCGACCCCTTCCCTGCCAATGAGGCCAGCCCGGCGGCTGGCCCCACGGGTTCGTCAGGCGCGTAGTTTGTGGTAGAGGGAGCTGCCCATTAGGGCCGCGAAGCCCAGGCCGGAGCTGGCGAGGAGGGGGAAGCCGACGCCGGTGCGGAGGTCGGGGACCGTGCCGGGGAAGCTGCCGACCTGGCCGCTTTCATAGAAGTTGAGCAGCAGATTGGCGGTGACGCTTGGGTGGTTGTACATCGGGCCGACGTGGCCCATGCCGGCGACGTCCAGGTGTTTGGCGCGTGGCATGCCCGGCAACAGGTCGGCGGCGATGTTGGCGGGCGGCGTGCTGGCGTCCAGCTCGCCGGTCAGCAGCAGGGTCTCGACCTCACTGCGGTAGGGCCGGTGGTTGCGCGCGACGGCGGCGCTGAGCGTGTCGCGGGCGGCGCCGAACAGCAGGCTCGATGGGGAGCCGAAGATGGCATCGCGGCCCTCGCGGTCGACTTCCTCCAGCCGGCGCGGATCGTAGTCGGCGCTGACGCCCATGGCCAGGAACGCGCCCCAGCTGAACAGGGTCGGCAGCAAGTGGTCGTAGCTCTGGGAGACGAAGGCCAGGCCGCTGGCGTTGCCGCGCCCGGCGGCGTGGAAGCAGTCGAAGACGTAGCGAGCGCCGAAGGGATTGAACAGCAGCATGTAGCTCATCATCTGGACCTTGGCACGGTGGATCGGGAAGGTCAGCCAGCGCCGCGGCAGCTTGGCCATGACACTGTGGAGCAGGTCGTAGAGATCGCCGCGCTCCGGGTACTGGCGGCGGTACAGCTCGGCGTAGCGGCGCAGCAGGCGGTCGGTAGCGGCCGGGCTCCAGATGAAGCGGCCGGGCGGGTTGGGGGCGGCCAGCACGGCGCGATCGACGTGTTGTGGGTATTTGGCCATGTAAGCCAGCGCGATGCGCGTGCCGAAGCTGTGGCCCAGCAGGTGGATGCGCTCGTGGCCGAGGAACTGGCGCAATGTCTCCAAATCCTCGACGATGCCGGCGACGGTAAAACCGGCCAGGTCGAAGCGGCGCTCGGCCTCGCCCATGGCGCGGGTCATGGCGGGCACCAGGCGCTCGGCCTCGGCCAGGTTAAGCTCGTGGCGGACCGCTGCCAGTACGCCGGGTACCCTGGGCGCCTGCAGCACGGCCGAACAGCTGCCGACGCCGCGGTACTCCAGCCGCACGATATCGTGGCGGGCACCGATCTGGGGCGAGGGCGCGCTGAAGTTGCTGACGCCTGGCCCACCGTTCAGGTAGTAGACGGGCAGGCCCGCACCGCTGCGCTGGGCCGGCGTGCGCACGAAGGGCAGGCTGATTGTGCGGCCGGTGGGGTTTTGGTGGTTTTCGGGTACGATGATTTCGCCGCGGGACTTTGTTAGGTCTGCCTTGTGCATGGGGAACTCCTGGGATGTACTTTTGCTATGCCTGTTCGAAGTGGGACCGTTGTAAAAATGGCAGTGATAGCCATTCACTATGTTGGAAGGTGCACCACAGTCCGCTGTGAACTGGCGGTGACTGCCACTGCGCAAATTTGGAAGTTGCGCCACAAACGCCTGGTGCGATTCTGGTCGCCGAATACAGCTGCTGCCTGACTGCCACTGCGCAACTTTGGAATTTGCGCTACAATCGCCGGGTCCGATTCTGGTCGCCGAATACAGCTGCTGCCTGACTGCCACTGCGCAAATTTGGAA
>CAYRFM010000031.1:58552-74855 GCA_964423555.1 uncultured Holophagae bacterium
GCCTGGTCCGATTCTGGTCGCCGAATACAGCTGCTGCCTGACTGCCACTGCGCAAATTTGGAATTTGCGCTACAATCGCCGGGTGCGATTCTGGTCGCCGAAAACAGCTGTTTCCTGACTGCCAGCGGTGCAATTAGCGCAGCGCCAGCAATGCGGTTTTGAAGTGGTCGCGCAAGTTGCGGATCTGGCCTGCCCGATGCAGCCCCTTGGCGTAGTGGAGGGCGAAGATCAGGCGATCGCCGGCGACGAAGCCCTCGAACTCCAGCAAGTGGGTGCGCCGGTTGGCGGCGCCGCGGTCGAGACCGGCGTTGCCGCGGATCTGCCAGCTGGGATCGACGGCGACGCTGTCGAAGTCGCCAAGGTAGTTGAACAGGACGTCCTGGTCGCGGTACTCCGCGAACTGTTCGGCCAGATCGTGGTCGCCGCTGAAGCGCAGCGGCAGGAAGTGGTTCTGGTAGCGCTGATGCTCCTGCCAGTCGCGTTGCACGATTGCCAGGCTCTCGCAGGGCGTGACCTCGCCGTGCTCGGTGGTGAAGGGGTGGATCGGCGCGCACCAGCCGATGGTGCGACTCATGTCCAGTTCGGCGCCGCGCACGTCGCGGCCGTTGCTGACAATATCGACAGCCACCTGGCGGTTGCCGGTCCAAGCGCCGAGCGAACGGGTGAACGCGGTCAGCACGGCGTCGTGGAGGGTCGCGCCCCGTTCCCGCAGGCGTTCCTGCAGCTCGCGGGTCTCGGCCACGCCCAGGTTCCAGCGCAGGCTGACGGTGTCGCGCTCGAGGTTAGAGGCCTGGGCGCGGTCGACGGGCACGACGAAGCGCTGGCGCGAGAGCAGCTCCTGCCAGTGACGGCGCTCGTCATCGGGCAGGCGCAGGGCGACTTCGCCCAGGGTCTCGACGTAGCTGCGGTAGGCATCGCTGCGGGAGAGGCGCGGCGTCTCGCCGGCGCTGAGGCTAGCGTAGGCGGCGGCCAAGTCCTCGATCAGGACCCTCCAGCAGTAAGCGTCGGTGAGCAGGTGGTGCGCGGTCCAAATCAGCAGGTCGTGGTTGCCGCGCTGGGTGACGTGGGCCAGACGCATCAGTGGTCCGCGTTCGATGTGGATACCTTGTTGCAGCTCGAGTTTGAGCTGCTTGAGGTGGTGCAGGCGACCGATCACCGTCAGACCCTTGCAGTGCAGGCGCATCAGCGGGCAGGCCAGCTCGGCGACGACCTCCTGGTGCCACTGGCCGTCCTCCTGACGGAAGCGGGTCCGCAGGCTGGGATGGTGAGCGACGACGGCGGCCAGGGCCTGCTCGAGGCGGTCGAGATCCAGCGACCTGGGCACGGCCAACTCGATCGACTGGTTCCAGTGGTCGGGCTCTGCCAGCTGGAGGACCTGGAAGAAGCGGCGCTGCATCGGTCCCAGGGCCACGGGACCGGGCTCGTGGGCGCGCGCGTCTCCGGCTACACCGCCGCCGCTGGCCAAGTGGGCCAACAGGCCGGCGATGGTCGGGTGGTTGAAGATGTCGGCGGGACCGGCCTGGAAACCGGCGGCCTTGAGCTTGCCGCTGTACTGCAAGCTGAGCAGCGAGTCGCCGCCGATCAGGAAGAAGTCGTCGTGGAGGCCGACCCTTTCCAGACGCAGGAGCTCGCAGAGGATGCCGGCAACGGTGCGCTGGTTCTCGCTCTCGGGGGCGACGAAGTCCTGCTGGGTTTCGACGGAGGTGCCCTCGCCGATGCGGGCCAGGGCCTTGCGGTCCAGCTTGCCGGAGGCGTTGACGGGCATACGCTCGACCTTGATGAACTGACTGGGCACCATGTAGGCGGGCAGCTTGGCGGTCAGCCAATCGCGCAGCTGGCCAGCGGCCACACCCTGCTCGGCGGCGACGTAGTAGGCGACCAGGCGGTTGTTGCCGTCCTCGTCGCGCTTGACGAGGATGGCGCATTCCTCGACCTGCGGGCACAGCTCCAGCTGTGCCTCGACCTCGCCCATCTCGACCCTGAAGCCGCGGATCTTGACCTGGCTATCGGCCCGGCCCATGATCTCGATGTTGCCGTCGAAGCGCATGCGGCCCAGGTCGCCGGTGCGGTAAATGATGTCGCTGGGATCCTGGCTGAGCGGGTTCTGGATGAAGGCGGCGGCGGTCCTCTCGGGGTCGTTGAAGTAGCCGGCGGCGACGCCTTTTCCGCCGATGTAGAGCATGCCGACCTGGCCAAGGGCACAGGGCTGCAGCTTTTCGTTGAGCACTTGGTAGGTCTGGTTGGCCAGCGGCTTACCGTAGGGAATCGAGTTCCAGCGCGGGTCGACCTGTTCGACGGGATAGTAGTAGATGCTCCAGACGGTGCCCTCGGTGGCGCCGCCCAAGCTGGTGATGCGGGTCTTTGGGAAATGGCGGCGGATGGCGTCGGGCAGGGTCAGGGGAATGAACTCGCCGGACAGCATCACCAGGCGCAGGGTCGAGTTTTGGCGGCCGCTGTGTTCGAGGCCGAGGACGAGCTGCTTCATGCCGGTCGGCACGCTGTCCCAGATGGTGGCGCCGCGGCGCTCGATCAGGTCCATGAGGGCCTGAGGATCCTTGATCTGGCGCTCGGAGGCGAAGACGACCTCGGCGCCGACGGCCCAGGCGCCGAACATGTCGTAGACGGAGAGGTCGAAACAGACAGAGGAGAAACAGAAGACCTTGTCCTCGCGGGTGACGCCGTAGAGGTTGTTGATGCCGACGATGGTGTTGACGACGCTGTAGTGGCGGATGACGACGCCCTTGGGCTTGCCGGTCGAGCCGGAGGTGAAGATGATGTAGGCCAGGTCCTCGGGCTTGGAGCGGGGTGCCAGGTCGGTGCGGCGTTGGCGCGCGATGCGGGCCTGGTCGAGGACGCGGGCGCGGAACTTGCGACCCTGCCAGGCATCCAGGCAGACGATGTACTTGAGCTCGGGCAGGCTGTCGAGGTCGAAGCGGCCCTCGGCCAGTACGGCGGCGGTGGTGACGAGCACGCGAGCACGGGTATTGCGCAGGATGTGGTCGACCCGCTCGCTGGGGTAAGTGGGTTCCATCGGCACGTAGGCGGCGCCGCTTTTTAGCACGCCCAGCAGGGCGATGGGCAGCTCGACCTCGCGATGGGCGATGACGCCGATCAGATCGTTGGGCTTGGCGCCCAGGTCGACGAGCAGATGGGCCAGCTGGTTGGAGCGCTGGTTGACTTGGGCGTAGCTGCGCAGCTCGCCGGACGCGGCGATGGCGACCCGCTCGGGGGTGCGGGCGGCCTGGGCGTAAAACAGCTCGTGGGTGGTCTTTTCCTGGGGCACGTACTGGCTGGTCTGGTTGTAGTGGCGCAGCAGTTCCTTATGGACGGGGGGCAGCAGGTCGAGTTCGTCGGCCGGCGCTTCGGGCCGCTCCAGGAAGGCGCGCAGGAAGTGGTCGAACTGCAGGGCCAGCCCGGCGGTCCAGCCATCCTCCAGCGCACCGGCGCGGAAGTGGAGGCGCGGTTGGAGCCCGTTTGCGGTGAGTTCGAGCGAGCAGGCCAGCAGACTGCAGGGCAGCTCCTGGTCGGGTGCGGGCGCCGGCTCGAGCAGGGCCAGTTCGTAGGCGCCGGCGACGACCTCGCTGCCGGCCAGGGCGCCCGCTTGGGCCAGCTGGTCCAGCATCGCGGCGAAGCTGGCGCTGCCGGGCAGGTCGAGCTCGAGATGGCGGCGTTCCTCGCCGCGGACGACGAGCAGAGCGTAGGCGGGCTTGTTGACCAGCAGGCCGCCGAGGAAGGCGAAGACGGCGCCCAAAGCCAGGCGCCCCTGGCCCTCGCCGCGTTGCCAGCGCTCCAGCAGGGCGCGCGTCTCGGTCGATAGCTCGATCGCCACGCTCTCGTGGCGGGGCGCGACCTGCACGCTGTCCTTGAGGGTTTCGACCTCTTTCAGCAGCAGGTAGGCAACTTGTTTGGTGATGAGCTGCTGTTCGAACAGCTTGAGCAGGGTGTTGGTCATCATCTGCATGGGAGACTCCTTGGGGTGATGTGGGCCTGGGGCGTCAGGAACGCGCCTCGATGCGGTCGAGCAGGGCCATGATGTCGTCGACGGGGGCCGCGGGCGCGGCCAGGGCTGGTTGGTCGGGGTCGGCGGCTACTTCGCCCAAAAAGGTGCGGAAGGCCTCGATCAGGTGGGCGATGGTGGCGGCCTCGAAGCGCTGGCTGTCGTATTCGAAGCGGAACCAGAGGCCCTCTGGCACGACGGCGTAGGAGACGACCAGATCGAACTTGGCGGTGCCGGTATTGATGCCGGACATGCGCAGTTCCAGCGGGCCCATCTGCATGCGCATGGGGATGTTCTCGGTGTTGAAGAGCACATTGAACAGCGGGCTGCGGCGGTGTTCGGGACCCAAGCCGGCGACGCGCACGATCTCGTTGAGCGGGTAGTCCTGGTGGTCCTGGATGTGGTTGAGGCGCCCTTGGGTGGCGTGCAGGTGGTCGCGAGCGCTCGCGCCTGGTTCCAGACGGATGCGGACGGGCACGGTGTTGACGAACAGGCCGACGACATCGTCGAAGCCGGCGCGGGTGCGGCCGGAAACGCTGATGCCGACACAGAAGTCGGCCTGCTGGCAGCGGCGGGCGAGGAACAGCTGGAACAGACCGAGCATGGTGGCGAAGAAGGTCAGGCGCTCGCGGCTCTTGAGCGCGTTGACGGCGGAGAACAGCTCGGGCGGGAAGACGACGGCCTCCTGCACGCCCTGTTGCTCGCGGCTCTCGACGTTGGTGCGGTCCCAAGGCAGGTTGAGGACGGGTAGCGCGGTGACTTGATCGCGCCAGAAGGCGGCGTCGGCGGCGAAGCTGCCCGCCTGCAGACCCGTGTTCTGCCAGGCGGCGAAGTCGTGATAAGCGCGCTCGGGCGCCGACAACTGAAGCGGTCGGTCCTCACAGGCAGCGGTATAGGCCTGGCGCAGCTGACTGAGCACGACCTCCAGGCTGCGGCCGTCGGCGACGAGGTGGTGGACGACGAGGCTGAATTCGAAGCGCTCGGGCGCCAGCTCGAGGACCTGGGCGCGAAACAGCGGCGCTCGGTCGATGGGGATGGCGGTGGCCAGCAGGGCGCGTGCTGCCTCGCGGCGGCGCTGTTCGCGCTGGGGGTCCTGGCGCAGGTCCAGGACCGGCAGCGCGACCGCAATTCTGTCGGCCACGATCAGGGTCGGCGCGCCGCCGTCCTGGTCGATACAGGCACGCAGGTTGGGGTGAAGAGCGACGACCTGCTCGAGCGCCAGGCGCAGACGCTCGGGGTCGAGCGGGCCGCTGATCTCCAGGTGGACGGGGATGTTGTAAGCGGCGCTGCCGGGGTGCAGGTTCTGGAGGAAGACCAGGCGCTGCTGGGCCTGGGAAAGCGGATAGCGCGCTGCCGGGGCCAGGCGCGGGATCTCCTCGCGGCTGCTGCCCTGGGCCAGAGCCTCGTCCAGGTAGGCGGCCTGATCGGCCAGGACCGCGCGCTCCAAGAGGGCGCGCAGGCCAATGCCGTCGCCGCACTCGGCCTTGAGCGCGGCGTAGAGTCGGGTCACCAAGAGCGAGTCGCCGCCCAGCTCGAAGAAGTTGTCGAAGCGGCCGACCCGCTCCAGGCCGAGCAGGCGGCCCCAGATCGCGGCCACGGTCTGTTCGCGCGCGCCGACGGGCTCGGCGAACGGCTGGCCCTCGCTGGCGCGGGCCGCGAAATCTGGCGCGGGCAATGCCTTGCGGTCGATCTTGAGGTTGGCGGTCAGGGCAAAGCGCTCGACGGGCACGAGAAGGGCGGGCACCATATAAGTGGGCAGGCGCTCGCGCAGGCGGGCCAGCAGCTCGTGCTCGGTGAGGACGGCGTCGAGGCTGTACCAGGCGACCAGGACCTTGGCGCTCTCGCCGCGGTTGACGACTTGGACGACCGCCTCGGCGACGCCGGGGCAGCTTTTCAGGGCGGTCTCGATCTCGGCCAGCTCGATGCGGTAGCCGCGCAGCTTGACCTGGGTGTCCTTGCGACCGACGAACTCGAGTGTGCCATCGGCGAGAAAACGGGCCAGGTCGCCGGAGCGATAGACCCGCTCGCCCAGGGCCGCGCTGTCGGCAAAGGCGGCCGCGGTTTTTTCGGGATCGCCCAGGTAGCCGAGCGTCAAGCCATCGCCGCCAATGCAGATCTCGCCGATCGCGCCGATCGGGCAGAGCCGGTCCTCGGCGTCGAGCAGGTGGATACGGGTGTTGGCGATCGGCTTGCCGAGCACCACGATCGGGCGCTCGCGGTCGCGGTTCGGGTCGATGAAGTGGTAGCTGGAGAGCACGGTCGTCTCGGTCGGTCCGTAGACGTTGACGAGTTGGGTGTGGGGCACGGCGGCGCGGAAGGCGAGTACTTGGTCGGCGCGCAGGGCCTCGCCGCCAAAGATGAACAGGCGCAGGTCGGCGAGGCGGTGGCGGCGGAACTCGAGCAGCCAGTCCTTGACCTGGTAGAAGAAGGCGGGCGTGACCGTGGCGACCTGGACCCGCTCGCGCTCGAGCAGGTCGAGGTAGGTCTCGGGCGAGCGACGCTCGTCCTCGCCGAGGATGTAGAGGCTCATACCGGCGGCCAGGGTCGGGAAAATCTCGGCGACCGAGACGTCGAAGCTGAACGGCGCGAACTGGCACATGACCTCACCGGCGCGGTAGCCGAAAGCCTCGACCACCCAGTGCAGCATGTTGGCCAGGGCGGCGTGGTGGTTGACCACGCCCTTGGGCCGACCGGTCGAGCCGGAGGTGAAGATGACGTAGGCCTTGTCGGTGGTCGCCACGGCCAGTTCGGGATTGTGCGGCGGTGCCTCGTCCAAGTGCTCGCTGTCCAGCACGGTCAGGCGCGGGTGACGCCAGTTGCCTTGGGTCAGCACGACCCGCTCGAGACTGGGCACGGCCGCCAGCTGGTCGAGCTGGCCCGAAAGTTCGCCCTGGCTGATGAGGACGCGGGCGCCGGTCTGCTCCAGCATGTCGGCGATGCGGGCGACGGGGAAAGTGGCGTCCAGCGGCAGGTAGGCGGCGCCGGCCTTGAGCGCGCCGAGGATCGCGGCGACGGTGTCGACCCCGCGCTCCAGCAGGATCGCCACAAACTGGCCGCGCACCTCGCCGAGGCTGTGGGCGATGCGGTTGGCGCGAGCGTTGAGCTCGCCGTAGCTCAGGCGGGTCTGGCGATCGGCGACGGCGGGCGCGCCCGGCGCCGCGGCGGCGCTGCGCTCGAACAGCTGGTGGGCGCAGAGCGCGCGCGGGTAGTCGCGCTCAGTCTGGTTGTAGGCGCGCCAATGGGCGCGCTGGTGGGCGCTGATCAGGTCGAGTTGGCGCAGGGGCTGTTCCGCGTTTGCGACCAGCTGACTCAGGGCCTGGCGGAACAGGCCGATCCAGGCGGCGATCGTCTCCTCGCGGAACTGGCTGTCGTTGTACTCGCAGTCCAGTTGCAGAACGCCCTCGACCTCGCGGGCGGTGAGGTAGAGATCGATCTTGCTGCCGTTGCGGTAATGGCGCGGCTGGCCCAGGCGCAGCTCGCCGCCGTCCAGGGCCAAGGGCGTGTTCTGCATGACCAACACGGCCGAGAAACAGTCGTCGTTGCGGCCGGCGGCCTCCTTGATCAGCGGATAGGGGTAGTGCTTGTGGTCGAAGCTGGCTACACAGGCCTCGCGCAGACGGTCCAGGAAGGCCGCCCCGGTTTCGTCCAGATCCAGGCGGAAGCGCAGGGGCAGGGTGTTGACGAAACAGCCGACCAGCTCGTCCAGGCCGGGCAGGTCACGGCCGCTGACGACGGTGCCGACGCACAGGTCGGTGCTGCCGGTCAGGCGCTCGAGGGTCATGTAATAGGCGCCCAGCAGCAGTTGGAACAGGCTCAGGCCCTGGAGCCGGGCGAAGCGCTGCAGGCGGTCGAGCTGGTCGGCCTCCAGCTCGAAGCGGGTACTGGCCCCGCTGGTTTCGTTGTCGCGGCCCTTGAAATCGCGGGGCAGCGCTGGCGTCTCGACGCCTGCCAGTTGGTTGGCCCAGAAGGACTGGGCGGCTGCAAACTGCTTCTTCTCCAGCAGGCGCGTCTGCCATTCGGCCCAGTCGCCGTAACACAGCGCCGGCGCGGCGGGCGGCTGTTCGCCGCGGCCGAGGGCGGCGTAGGCGCGCTGCAATTGGTCCAGGAGGGCACCGAAGCTCCAGGCATCGGTGATGATGTGGTGCATGTTGAGGTAGAAAACGTAGCTGAATGTGGCCTTGCGATAGAGGCGCACGCGGAACAGTGGCGCCTGTTCGAGCTTGAACGGCTGCGCGGCATCCTCGCTGAGCTCGGCGTCGATGACCAGCTCAGCGGCCTCGGGGCTGAGGTCGCGCAGATCGCGCAGTTCCAGTTGCGGCTCGAGACGTTCCAAGACTTCCTGGCGGGTCTGGTCGCCGCGCAGGACGAAGCGGGTGCGCATGGCGGGTTGGCAGGCGACGACCTGGGCAAAGGCCTGGCGGAAGCGGGGGAAGTCGAGGTCGCCCTCAAGGGTCAAGGCGTGGGCCTCGTTGTAGCGGCCGGAGGCGCGGTCCATCAAATAGAGGAAGAACAGCTGCTCTTGGCCGTGGCTGAGGCGGAAGCTGGGCTGGCCGCTGGCGACAATCGGCGGCAGCGTGGGTGTGCGACCGAGGGCGCGGGCCTCGCGCACGAGGCGGGCGAGCGCTGCCAGGTTCGGCTCGGCATAGACGCGCGCCAGGGCCAGCGCGACGCCGTGGTCGGCATTGATGCGCTGGACCAGGCGGGCGATGCGGATCGAGTCGGCGCCCAGGGACAGCAAGTTGTCGGTCATGCCGAAGGAGGTGGGCACCAGGCCCAGTAGCTCCGCAAGCAGGGCGTGGAGCTCGGTCTCCAGCGCGCCGACGGGTGCCTGGACATCGGCCTGGTCGGCGCGCAGCTGGTCCAGCTCGGCCAGGGTCTCGGCGAAGCTGCCGTCCAGCAGCTGCTCGCGCAGCAGGTAGCGCTGCAGCTTGCCGCTGGTGGTGCGGGGCATGCGGCGGATCGGCACGAACAGGTCGGCATCGAAGCGGAAGCTGCCGGCCAGGGCCGCGCGCAGGGCGGCGACCTGCTCCAGCACGGCGGCGCCGCGTTTGCGGGTGACGAAGAAGACGGCGATGCGCTCGCCACTTTCGGGCTGCTGGTAGCCGACGACGGCGACTTGGCCCAGTTCGGCGCAGCCGCGGTCGACCAGGACCTGCTCCAGGTCGTGGCTGTAGAAGTTCTGGCCGTTGACGAAGATGATGTCCTTGGCGCGACCGGTGATGAAGATATCGCCGCCGTGGATGAAGCCCAGGTCGCCGGTGTTGAGCCATTCGCCCGAGAACAGGGCGCGGTTGGCCAGGCCGTTCCTGTGGTAGCCCTCGGTCAGGTTGGGGCCGGTGAACTGGATCTGGCCGACCTGGTCCTCGGCGAGCACCTGGCCGTCGCTGGCGACGATGCGGGCGGCCATGCCGGGCATGGGCTGGCCGAGGTTGACGAACTCGATGGTGGCGCGGTCGCTACCAGCCTCCGCGAGCTGGACCTGGCCCTCGCGGCTGAAGCGCTCGCGGTCGAGCACCAGCGACGGGCAGAGCGCGCGGGCGGCATCGCTTTCCCAAGGATGCTGGGTGGCGGTGACGCAGGCCTCGGCGATGCCGTAGCCGGGGCTGATCACCGAGGGCGCCAGGCCGGCCGGGGCGAAGGTGGCCACGAAGCGGCGGCAGATCTCGGCGTTGATCGGTTCGGCACCGTTGTAGAGCAGGCGCAGGTGGGAGAGGTCGAGCTCGCGGGGCAGCGCTTGGCCGGGACCTTGGATCAGGTGGTCCAGACCGAAGTTGGGGCTGCCGGTCAGGGTGGCGCGGTGCAGGGCCAGTTTCTCGAGGTAGAGCTCGGGACGGCGCACGAACGTGAAATTGGAGAGCTTGACCTGGGAGATGCCGCAGAGGCAGTGGCAGAGGTGGAACAGGATCAGGCCCATGTCGTGGGAGAACGGCAACCAGTTGACGCTGACGTCGGCGCTGGTGAGCCGGCTGCGCTCGGCGATCTGGCGGATATTGTGGAGCAGGTTGCCATGGCTGAGGCGCACGCCCTTGGGCAGGCCGGTCGAGCCGGAGGAGAACATCAGGAAGGCCAGGTCGCCTTGATCGGCGACGTGGAAGTTCTGGGTCGCCTCGTTTTGGACCAGCTCGACGACATGACCGTAGCGCAGGCCCGGCAGGGGGCCGAGCGCCTGTTCGGCCAGTTCGTGGCCCAGGTGACTATCGGCCAGGACCAGCGGCGCCTCCAGGCTCTCGTAGACCGCGCGGAACTTGCGGTACTCCTGGTCCTCGCCGCGGTAGGAGCTGGGCACCGACAGCGGCACGGGCACCAGGCCGCCCAGCAGCGCGCCCCAGAAGGCGGCGACAAACTCGTCGCTCTTCTCGATTTGCAGCAGCACGGGTTCGCCGGCTTGGGCACCGAGCTTGCGCAGGCCGGTGAGGACGCGGGCGGCGCGGTGCATGAGCTGGCAGTAGTTTTCAAAGGTTTCGGCGCCGTCGCCGTCCACATGGGTCATGCCCGCGGCGGGGTGGGCATCAATGGTGCGGCGGAAGGCCTCGACCAACGAGCAGCCGTCGGCGAGATAAGTGGCGAGCGTGTGTTCGCAGCGGGTGGCGTTCATGACTTCCTCGTGACTGAAATTGGCCGGCGGGCGGCGCGCTTGCGCCGCCCGGACGTACGGGGGACATCGGAGCTGGCGACCCGGGCCGCCAGGCTCGCGATCTTGGGCGGAACCACCATGCGGCGGTGGTACCTCGTCTTGTCAGTGCGATGTCCAGTGATGGGTGAGCTGACGCGGCGGGTCCGCGGCTCAGATCACCTGCCCCGACCGGAAGCGGCCCGAGCATACACGGCTCACGCGGCGACGCAGAGCAGCTTTTCCTGGAGCAGTGCCGTGATGGCGTCGATGGAGGTGAAGTGGCGCAGGACTTCTTCGGGCAGGCGGATCTGGAACTCGCGCTCGAGGTCGGTGAGCATGTCCAGCGCCATCAGCGAGTCGATGTCGAGGTTGCGGAACTCCTCGCTATCGGGCACTTCATGGGCTTCCATTTCGACGATGTTGAGAACGACATTGCGGACGCGATCTTTGATTTCCATGGGGTGGTCTCCTAAGGTTTTAAACAGTCGATGGTTGCGGGTTGCGGTTTTTGCTTCTCAGGAAGCTTGGGTTTTGGGGGTCGTGCGGCGCACTTTCTTGCGGTACTCGCGCCACTGGTTGCGGTCGACCTCGTCCAGGAAGCTGAACTCCCCGGCGAGGAAGGGAATCTCCGCACCGTCGATGCGGATGATCTCGCCGCTGATGTACTCGGCGTGGGGCGAGACCAGGAAGGTAGCGAGGTTGCCGAGCTCCTCGAGGCGGCCAAAGCGACCGAGCGGGATCCTGCGGGTGCAGAAGCTCTCCCAGTCGCCACTGGGGATCAGGCGGCTGAAGGCGCCCTCGGTGGGGAAGGGTCCGGGCGCGATGCCGATCATGCGGATGCCGTACTTGCCCCATTCGGCGGCCAGCGACTTGGTCAGGGCCTCGACGCCGGCCTTGGCGCAGGCGGAGGGGACGACGAAGCCGGAGCCGGTTTGGGCGTAGGCGGTGAGGATGTTGAGGACCGTGCCGCCGCGCTGCCGCTCGATCCAGTCCTTGCAGATCGTGAGCGTGCAGTTGACGGTGCCCATCAGCACGATGTCGGAGATCAGTTTGAAGGCGTTGGGCGAGAGGTCCTCCGTGGGCGAGATGAAGTTGCCGGCGGCGTTGTTGACGAGGATGTCGATCGCGCCGAAGCGCGCGCGGGTGGCAGTGACGGCGTTCTCGACATCGATCAGGTGGCGGACGTCGCAGGCGTGGTAGAGCACCCGCTCACCGCTGGGATCCAGCTCGGCGGCGGCCTCGGCCAACACGTCCGCGCGGCGACCGGTGATGGCCACGCGCGCGCCGTAGGTCAGGAAGTGCTGGGCCATGATCTTGCCCAGGCCCGTCCCGCCACCGGTGATCAGGGCGACCTTGCCGTCGAGGAGGTCATGCTTGAACAAGGGAACCTGCCTCGACGATGCGGGTGACGACGTCGATCGCTTCGCCGACGGTGTAGATGTCGCGTTTGGCCTCGTCGTCGATGTGGATGCCGAGCTCCTGTTCGAGGTCGTACCAAATTTCCAGCATTTCGATCGAGTCGATGCCCAGCTCGCCACCGAGGAAGGACTCGGGCGAGAGGTTTTGGGGTGTATAGCCGGCGCGTTTGAGGCGGTTGGTGATCTGACAGAAGGACTGGAAGACTTTGTTGCGAATGTCGGTCATGGGGTACTCCTGGCCGCGGTGGCGGCGATTTTTTGGGGCGGGGTGCGCTGACGCGAGCGCTGGGCGCGTCAGTAGGTGTAGCGGGCGGCGAAGATGATGCCGTTTTCAAAGGGCTGGTCGGCGCCATCGCGGAAGACGCGGCGCGCGGCCAGCGTCAGGTAGAGGTTGTCGAAACCGATGTAGGTGTAGGCCAAGGTCGCGGTGGTGCCCTCGTTGCCAAGGGTCGTCAGCTCGCCCTGCGATTTGCGCAGGTTGAGGCTGAGCACTGCGTTCCAGTCGATCAGCTCGCGCTCGCCCTGGAAGTACCAGCGCTGGCTCAGCTTCGGCTCGAGCAGCGGGGCCTGGTAGCCCAGCAAGCGCTGGGTGCTGTAGCCAAGCGTCAGGGTCAGGTTGGGGATCGCCAGGTAGTCGTAATAGGCGCGGCCGTGGAACACATCATGCTCGACCGGGTGGGCGCCCAGTTCGTCGACACGGGTGAAGCTTTTGGCGAAGGTGTAGCCCAGGTCCGCTTTGAAGCTGCCGCCAGGGACCTCGCCCAGATAGGAGACGCCGCCGAGCGTGTAGCGCCGGTGTTGGGCGTGCAGTTCCTCCTGGCCACTGACGGTCAGATAGGTGCTGGCCGTGTCGGCGACCGAGGCGACCATCAGGGCCAGGCGGCTGTTGTCGCGCAGTTCCAGTTCCAGGCGGGCGCCGCCGCCCAGCTGGGCGCCGTCGTCCTCGCGCCAAGGCAGCGGCACGCTGTTATAGCGGCTCTCGTAGACCGGGACCTCGTCGTACTGGTTGTCGTAGCCGAGGAAGGTGGAGAGCCGCAGGTTTTCGTGGCCGTACCATTCGAAGCGCACCATGTTGGTGCCGATCGGGTTGTCGTTGATCTGGGCGAAGGGCGAGCGGCGGTCCTGGGCGTTGACGACGTCGAGCACGGTTTGGGCGCCGGTGGTGTAGCCCCAGCGCAGGATCTGCTTGCCGACCGTCAGGTCCCACTGGTCGCCGCTGTAGGAGAACCAGGCGTTGCGGATCAGGAACTGGTCCTGCTGTTGGTCGCGTTCGGCGGCAGCGAAATCGTCGCCGGAACGGAGTTGATAGTAGCTGTCGTAGCGGAAGTCGACCTCCAGCTCGGCGGAGGTCTGGCCGTGACTCAAGCGCAGCCGTGGCTTGTAGGCGTAAGCGGATTGGTCCAGACCATGGCGGGCGTCGGACGCTTCGTAGATACTCTCGTTCTCGAAGACGTGGGTCACATCGACCGCAGTCTCCTGGGCGAACAGGGCGGAGGCGCACCACAGGACGGGTAAGAGCAGGACTTTCACGGTTGGACCTCCAGGGTAGCAAGCTCGTGCAAGCGCGACCAGGCTGAGGCGGCGGCGCTGTCCTCGCGCTGGAGGAAGGCGCCGTAGGCGGTCATCGCGGTCAGGGTATTGCGGGCGATTTCGCGATCGCCTTCGCTGTCGTCGAGTGGGGGCCGGTAGGTCTCCAGCAGATGGAGGACGCGGCGGTAACAGGCGGGCATGCCGAACTCGTCCATCAGACCGGTGCCGCCGCACAGCTGCAGGGCTTCGGCGACCTGATCGAGCGCGCGGCGGCCGAAATGGCCGAGCAGGCGTTGCTCGTCGTCGGCGATCGCGCCGCCGCGGGCACGGCCGGCCAGGTCAAGCAGCGCGCTCCACAGGCGAGCGCTCTCGGCGCGCATCGCCTGGTGGCGACCGGCAATGAAGCCGTTGTCGGCCAGGCGTTTGCGGAACAGCACCCGCTCGGCGGCGAAGCTTTCGGCCAGGTTGTGGGCGGCGTCCAGGCAGCCCAGCAGCTGCGCGCCCAGATCCAGCGCGGCCTTGATCCGCAGGTGGCTGGCGCTGCCGCGGCGCTGGTCGAGGGGCGAGACGCTGCGACGGCTCAAACGCAGGCGGTAGCGGGTGATTTGGCCGGGCTGGTCGAGGACCTCGAGGTCACAGGTCGCGAGCGGCTGGTGCAGGCATAGGAAGCGACCGTCGCCACAGGGGACCAGCACGCTGTCCAGCCACTGGGGCGGCAGGTCCAGGGTCAGCGTGCCCGAGAGCAGCCAGTGACCGCCGCCCAGGTCCGCGCATTCCAGTTGTTCGGGCACGGCGATCGCGCCCCAGCAGGGGCCCGCGGCTGTGGGCCGAATCAGGCGCAGATCGTGACAGGCCGCCACCAGCCGCGCCAGGGTCGGCGCGAAGCTGGCCAGTTGACGCAGCGTCTCCAGGTAGAGCAGCTGACTGGGGCCGTGGGCGTCGCCTTCGTCGAACAGGTCGAAGATGCCGATCTCGGCAATGGCGCGCAGACGCTCGCGGTCGAGGCGGGCCTCGCCCGTCAGCGTCTCGGCGACGCCGAGCTGGTCGGGATCTGGCCAGTGGGCCGGGTTGTCGGTGGCGGCTTGGGGGGTCATGGCTTCCTCGGGGGTCGCGTGGCGATGGGGCGGGCAGGGCCCGCCGCGGTGGTTCAGGCGAGAATGCCCAGTTCGCGCGAGGCGGCGGCGATCAGGCTGAGGGCCTGGTCCAGGTGCTCGCGTTTGTGGTTGGCCATGATCGAGAGGCGCAGGCGTTCCTGACCGGGTGCGACCATGGGGTACTCCATCACGTGGGCGAACAGACCGCGCTGGTAGAGCGTGCGGTTGAAGACGCGGGCGACGCCGTCGGGCAGGTAGACGGGGATGATGCCAGCGGGCGAGTAGCCGACCCGATGACCCATGTCCTCGAGCTCGGCGCGCATGTAGTCGACGTTGAGGTGCAGGCGCGCCAGCAGCTCGGGCTCCTGATCCAGGACGTCGAGGCCGGCGTCGATGGCGGCGACGGTTGGGTGGGCCAGGGCGGTGGTGAAGACGTAGGGTTTGGCGAAGCTGCGCAGGTAGAAGATGCCTTTGGCGCTGCCGGAGACGAAGGCGCCTTGGGCGCCGAGGCCCTTGCTGCAGGTGCTCATGCGGAAGTCGACCTGACCGAGCAGGTCCAGGTATTCCAGCGTGCCGTGGCCGCGGCGGCCGAGCGTGCCGAGCCCGTGGGCGTCGTCGAGGATCGTGACCAGGCCCTCCTCGCGGCAGATCTGAATCCATTCGGCCAGTTGGATGACCGTGCCGTCGACGCTGCGCACACCTTCGACGGTGCAAAAGATCTGGGCGTTGGGGGCGGAGCGCTGCTTGACCTTGGCGATCAGTTCGCGGAAGCCGGTCAGGTCCTCGGGGTCGAAGCCAAAGAAGGGCACGCCGGTCATCTTGATGGCGTTGATCACGGAGGCGTGGCTGAACTTGTCATAGAGCAGGACGTCCTGGCGGTTCATCAGGCCATTGACCCAGCAGAGGTTGGCCATGAAGCCGCTGGGCAGGAGCACGGCGTCCTCGTGACCGGCCAGGGCGGCCAGGCGCTTCTCGAGGCGCTTGTGATGGCTGGTATAGCCGGAGAAGGCGGGCGAGCCGCCGGTGCCGGTGCCGTAGTTGTCGATGGCCGTCTTGACCCGCTCGATCACGTAGGGGTGATGGGAGAGGCCCAGGTAATTGTTGGAGCCGAAGTTGAGGACCTCGTGGAAGGCCTCGCTGAACATATCCTTAAAGAGTTGGGTAGCCAGGGCGGGTCCGTCGCCCTCGCGACCGAGCAGGCAGCCCTGGGCCAGTTCCTGTTGGTGGTAGGCGTACTGGCGCTCGAGCCGCTCGCCATAGGGCAGGCGTTGGAGTTCGATAAAGCCTTGAGAGTCCATGATCGTCCATCCTTGTGCGTGGTGGGGGTCCGCAGACCGGGTAGAGGGCGTGAGCAGGTCCGAAGCGATCTTCCCGGCCTGACAGGATGAATTGTAGGGCCCTGATCGCCGCGAAAACAGTAGACTCGGTAACGAAGTTAAGACACAGGTTTCACGGAGCTTATGCAGGTTTTCACGGCTGTTGGCGGCGGTTGTATCGGGCGCTCGTGAAAATTGTCACCCGTGGCGCCAGCCGTCGGGCTGGCGTAACCGTGGAGCAAGCTGGAAGAGGTTCGATTCGGTCTACCCTAGACTTGAACCTGCGCTGCTTTGTAGAATGCTTCATCCCGCCCAGGAGGTGATCATGTCTGCCG
>CAYRFM010000032.1:0-72882 GCA_964423555.1 uncultured Holophagae bacterium
CCTATAACCAACGACAGAGCTGGGGCCGGAGCTCGACCCGCGGCCGTCACAACATTTCGTTTGCCGCTGCCCTGCCGGCCGACATCCGCACCGAGGTGCTGATCCAGGCGCTCAACCTGCTGGTAGAACGCCACGAGATGCTGCGCACCACGATCGGCGTCCACGAGGGCGAACCCTTCCAATGGACCCATCCGCAGTTGCCGCTCAAGCTGGACGAACTGGATGCCCATCAGTGGAGCCCCGCGGAGCTGGTCGAGCACATCGCCGACGAGGCCCACCACCCCCTGGGCGAGGGTCCCTTCTGGCGAGTGATCCTGTTTCACCGCAAGAACGATGGCCCAGTCATGCTCTGGGTCGCCGACCCGGTCGCGCTCGACCTGTGGTCCCTGGCATTGATGGTCCATGAGTTTGGCGCTTTCTACCGCGATCTTCTGCGCGATCAGGCACCCGAACTGCCGCGCTCAGCGCTGGCCTATACCGACTACGTGGATTGGCACGAGCAACTGCTTGCCGGGCCGGTCGGCCGCCGCACCTGGGCTTACTGGCAGCGCACGCTGGTACCGCGCCCCTCTAGGCTGGAATTGCCCACCGATCGCAAGCGCGAGCGCATGACCACCGACCGCGCCGCTGTGATCGACTTCACGATCCCCATGGGCCTGGTTTGGGAGCTGGAATCCCTGGCCCGCACCCAGGGCACCACCCTCTGCGCCGTGTTGATGTCGGCCTGGTTCTTCTTGCTGCACCGCTATGCCTGCCAGGACGATCTCCTGGTCGGCACCCTTTCGACCGGCCGTGATCGCGCACCACTGGGGCAGCTGGTTGGCCCCCTGGCCAACCTCCTGCCGATCCGCGCCAACCTCTCGGCCACGCCGCGGTTCAGCGACTTCGTCAAACGCCTGTATGCCACTTTGCTGTCCGCTCAGGACAATCAAAGCTTTCCCTATGCGCTTTTGTGCGAGCGCCTGGCCGACGTCTGGAACGCGCCCAACCAGGACTTTTGCCAGGTCCTCTTCCTCTACCAGAGCCGGCCCCCCATGGGCGACGTCGGACTCAGCCGCTTCGCCCTTGGCGAGGGCGAGGCCAGCATGAACCTGTGTGGCCTGGAACTGCGTGGCATCGACTTCGAGCAGCGCAGCACCACCCACGAGCTGACCCTGACCGTGATCGAAAGCCGTTCCAGCGGCGATTTTAGCGCCGTGCTGGAGTACCGTGCGGACCTATTCGAGGCGACCACGATCGCCCGCATGGCGACTCATTTCAACAACCTCCTCGCGGCTCTGGTTCAGGACCCCAATTTACACACCGACGAATGGCACTTGCTCAGCCTTGAGGAGCGCCAGCGCCTGCTGTTGACCGAACCCTCCAAACGCATCCGCAAGCGCCGCACTAGCTTGCACCAGTTGTTCCAAAAGCAGTCCTCGCGCGCATCCGATCACCTGGTGGTGATTCAAGGCGACCGCACCTGGACCTACGCGCAACTCAACGCGGCCGCAAATCGTCTAGCCCATGCGTTGATCAGTCGCGGGGTCGGTCATGAAGTCCCGGTCGGACTGTGCTGCGAGCGCTCGCTCGAGATGGTGGCCGCGGTCTTGGCGGTGCTCAAAGCGGGCGCGGTCCTGGTTCCGATCCTGCCCCACGGCGGCGTGGCGCCACCCGATCAACTGGCCCGTGAGGCGCGCTGTGAACTGGTGCTGTGCCCGCGCTACCTGGCTTATTTGTTTCCCAAAGAAGAGCTGCCACCGCTGTTCCCGCTGGACTTCAGTGCGGCCGCAATCAGTGAAGCCTCCCCCGAAAATCCGGAAGTAGGCGTGACGCCGGCCTCCCTGGCTTACCTGCGCCACCAGTCGAACGACGGCATTCGCCGCTGGATTAGCATCAGCCACGCCAACCTGATTCAACTGCCGGCCGCCTTGGCAGCGCACCTCGAGATGTCGGCCGACGATGTCGACCGCAAGCCGGTCTGGTGCGCTGCCGCCAATCTCAATGACGCCGGCGGTATCGCCGAGCTGCTGCTGCCGCTGGCGCTGGGCTCCAAACTCGTGATCGCCGACCCCAATCCGCTGACGACCGACGTCGACCAGAAGCAGCTGACCCAACGCGGTCGCGGCATCGCCTTCAGCATCGCCTGGGAGGGGATCCCCACCGGCGACGACGAAATCGTCGCCGCCAGCTTCCTGCCGGCGGTTTGCTCGTTCGCCGACAAGGGACCCTATCAGGCGCTCTGGCTGGTCGGCGATCAGGAAGGTACGAACCGCGCCAACGCCCTAGTCTGGGCGACCCAGGCCGCAGTCAACTCGAACCGCGTGCGCCTGCGCTACCCGGCCAACCCCAGTCAGATCACCGCGGCCGAGCTGCGTGACTGGGCCCTGATTCGCACCCTTTCACGGGGTCGACTCGAGCCGTTTCTCGGCCAGACCCCCAAGGAGACTGGCTTCGTTCAAGTCGTGGCCGACGAGGCCTCCTTCCGCGAGGCAGGCACACGCGGCGCCCGCGTGCTGCTGCGCGCTAACGGCCGCAGTCTCGACGAGCTCGGCCGTTGGATCGAGGTTTACCGCGGCGCGCGCGCTTCGGCCGGACACGAGGGACCTGGTCACGTGACCTTCATGTTGCCGGTTTGGCTCAGTCGCGACGGCGTCATTCCGGAGCAGCTCCAGCCCTCCTACCGCCGTTGGCTCCAAGCGCGCGGCATCGACAAGAACACCGCCAAGACGATGGCGCGCGAAGCGATCGCCCAGCCCAACGCCACGGTTGCCCTTTTCGGCACGGCCGGCGCGGTCGGTCCACTGGTCGATCGTCTCAAGGGCCTGGGCGTCGACGAGATTGCCTGCGAAGTGGCTTTTGGTCTAGCGGAGCCGGTCGTTTTGGCGCACCTGCCGCAGCTGGGCCTATTGGCCAACCGCTGTGCCGAACCGCGCCTCGGTCAGACGGATCCTGACTTCAAGACGTTCCTCTCGCGCCACCGGGTCAGTCACCTGCACTGCGCCGAGGCGGGCATCAAACTGTTGTTTTCGGACGGCAACACCTCGCCGCCGGAAGGGCTCCACCACATTCTGCTGAGCGGCGCTGAGCCCCATGGCAAGACGTTGGCCCAGATGCGCCAAATGTGCTCGGTGACGGTTTCCTACCTCCATGGCCAGGGCGAGACCACCACCTCGGCACTGATCCGCCGCGTATGCACCGCCCAGGGCAGCGAGTCGCTGGGCTATCCGTTGGCCCATACCCAGGCCTATGTGGTCGACCGCCAACTCCAACCGTGTCAGCGCCACAAATCCGGTGAATTGGCCGTTGGCGGCGACGGCCTGTGCCGCGGTTACGGGCACGATCCCAAGTCAACGGCTGTGCGCTTCGTGCCCGACCCGTTCGGCGACGAAGTCGGTGGCCGGCTGTTTTTGACCGGGATTCGAGTTCGGCATGGCCAAGAAGGCACACTGATCACGGTGCAGCGCCATTGAGCTTCAGCGGCGGCGCTTGCGGATCTCGAAGCAGCAATGGATGCGCGCGTTGCGCGCAAAATCGGGCGGGATGGTGGCGGCACTGATGTCGACGACCTCGAGGCCGTGATCGACCAGGGCTTCGTCATCGATGCGGAAGCGCCGGAAGTTGTTGGAGAACAGCAACAGCCCGTCGGGTGCAAGCAAGCGCGCGGTCTCTAGAATCAGCTGGACATGATCGCGCTGAACCTCGAAGTTGCCCTCGAAGCTCTTGGAGTTGGAGAAGGTTGGCGGGTCCAGGAAGATCAGGTCGTAGCTGCCGCGGGCGCGCTCCAGCCAAGCTTGGCAATCGGCACGCTCGAATTCATGGGCACTGCCAAGGCGATGGCCGTTGAGCTCAAGGTTGTGCTCGGCCCACTCCAGGTAGGTGTGCGAGAGGTCGACGGTGCGGGTCTGGCGGGCGCCGCCAACGGCTGCGGCGACAGTGGCGGTGCCGGTATAGGCGAAGAGGTTGAGAAAGCGTTTGCCCTTAGCCAGCTCGCGAATGCGGGCACGGATCGGGCGGTGGTCATTGAACAGACCGACATCCAGGTAGTCGAAGGGGTTGATCAGGAAGCGCAGGCCGTGCTCGCGGACTTCGACCAGCTCGCCGCGGCGCTCCAGCTTGTCGTAGCGGTCCTCGCCCTTGCGACGGCGGCGCTGCTTGAGGGCGATGCGCTCGCGGGCGACACCCAGCACTTCCGGTAGCACGGTCAGAACGTCGGCCAGGCGCTGTTCGGAGCGGACCAGCTCGACATCGGCGGGCGGCGCGTACTCGCTGACGATGACCACGTCACCATAGCGGTCAATGGCGACGTTGTACTCGGGCATGTCGGCATCGTAGACGCGATAGGCTTCGATCTTTTCGGCCGCGATCCACTTAGCCAGGCCGTCCAGGTTCTTGCGCAGACGGTTGCGGAACGCGTTGGCGCCCTCGGACAAGGCGCCGGCGGCCATGGGTTTGCCGCCGTGTTTGACGACCCACTCCTCCTCGACCTTGAAGCGCAGTAGCTCGCAGGGCAAGGCGCCATTGAACAGCTTGTAGCGCTTTTCGGCACGCAGGCCCATGCGCTTGCCCAGTTGGGGGTTGCCGGTGAAGACGGCGGCACGCCAGCCGCGGAAGGTTTGGACCAGCACGCGGCCCAGTTCGGCGTAAAGGGCGGGCAGTTCGCCGGCGTCGCCGAGACGCTCGCCGTAGGGTGGGTTGACGACGACTAGACCGGGACGCCAGCCACGGGCATTGGCGGGTTTCCAGTGACCGAGCGCGCGCGCACCCCACTGAATCAGGCCGGTGAACCCGGCACGCTCGGCATTGGCGCGGGCGTGCTCGAGCACCTCTTTATCCTGGTCGAAGCCGGCAAAGGCCAGTTTCTGGGCGCGCAACCGGTCCAGGCCCTGCTCGCTGCGAGCGCATGCCTCGGCGCGAGCCTCTGCCCACAGCGCGGCATCGAAGCGGGCCCAACCCTGGATGCCAAAGCGCTCGCGCAGGTTTCCGGGGGCGACATCGGCGGCCATCATCAAGCCCTCGATCAGCAGGGTGCCGGAGCCGCACATGGGGTCGACCAGTGCGCCGCCCTCCGCGGCGACCTCGGGCCAGCCAGCCCGCAGCAGGATGGCGGCCGCCAAGTTCTCGCGCAGCGGCGCCTCGCCCGCATCGCGGCGATAGCCGCGGTGGGACAGAGCCAGGCCGGCCAGGTCGATCGAGACTTGGGCGCGCTCGCCGCGCAGGTGGACGCCAATGCGCAGATCGGGTGCCTCGCGGTCGACATCGGGCCGGCGTCCGCTGCGCTCACGGAAATGATCGACAATGGCGTCCTTGCTGCGCTGAGCGGCGAAGCGGCTGTGAGAGATGGCGGCGTCGCTGACATGGGCGTCGACCATAAAGCGCGTCTCGACCGTCATGTGGGCGCTCCAGTCAATCGCCTTCAGGCCGCTGTAGAGTTCGTCCTGATCATTGGCGACAAACGACTTAAGCGGATAGAAGATGCGGCTGGCCAGGCGCGACCAGAGCAGGGCGCGGTAGGCGACCGGCCAAGTTGCGCTGAAGGAGACGCCGGCGATGGTCTGCTTGAGCTCCAGCGCGCCGAGCTGGGTCAGCTCCTGAGCAAGTAATTCCTCGAGCCCTTTGGGCGTGGTCGCAAAAAACTTTTCCATGATGGGCTCCGCGATGAGGGGGCGTTGGCGGGGGGTCCGCGCCGCCTGTCTGTCTTCGCCTAGTATATAGAAGAACAGGCGGGAGAGTAAGCCGGCGCGATGTCCTCCCGCGGCAATTTTCTGAGCAGGAGTTCATTTCATTTGTTCCGCTTCGGGAAATGGGGTACATTGTTGCGGGCAACGCGAAACGGTAAGTGCCAGCACCTGGAGGTGATGGGTGGGCTACGATGTGGATTATGCCGTGATCGGTTCCGGTTTCGGCGGCAGCGTAAGCGCGATGCGCCTGGCCGAGAAGGGCTATTCGGTGGCAGTGCTCGAGGCCGGCCGGCGTTTCGAAAAAGAAGACTTCCCCAAGACAAACTGGAACATCAGGAACTTCGTGTTCGCGCCAGCGCTGGGGCTCAAGGGCTTCATGCGCTATACCCTGCTGCGCCACGTGTTGATCCTGTCGGGCGCCGGCGTCGGTGGCGGCAGCCTGGTCTATGCCAACACGCTGTACGAGCCGCCCGAGGCTTTTTACCAGTCCGGACCCTGGGCCAAATTGCGCGATTGGAAAACGGCGCTGGCACCGCATTACGCCGAGGCCAAGCGCATGCTCGGCGTCACCACCAGCCGCTTCGAGGGGCCTGGTGATCGGGTCCTGCGCGACTGTGCCGAGGAGTTGGGTCGCGGCCATTCCTTTACGCCAACGCCGGTCGGCGTGTATTTCGGCAAGCCTGGCGTCGAGGCCGAGGACCCCTTTTTCGGCGGCGAGGGTCCGGCGCGGACGGGCTGCACCTTGTGCGGCGGCTGTATGGTCGGCTGCCGGGTTGGCGCCAAGAACACCTTGGACCGCAACTACCTCTACTTCGCCGAGAAACGCGGCGCGCGGATTCTGCCGGAGCGCACGGTGCGCGACATCCGAGCGCTGCCAGAGGGCGGTTACGAGATCGTCCACGAGCGCAGCGGCGCCTGGCTGCGCAAGGACCGCAAGCGTTTGCGCGTGCGCGGGGTAGTGCTCGCTGCCGGCGTGCTCGGCACGATGGGGCTCTTGTTCCGCTGCCGCATGAGCGGCAGCTTGCCAGGGCTCTCGCCGCGGGTCGGCGACAAGGTCTGCACCAACAGCGAGTCGATCTTAGGCGTCACGGCGCGCAACGACGAGACGGACTTCGCCCGCGGCATCGCGATTTCGGCCTCGGTCTACGTGGACGAGCACACCCACATGGAGGTCGTGCGCTACCCCAAGGGCAGTGGCCTGATCAGCACGCTTGCCGTCTACCTCAGCGAGGGCGAGAGTCATCTGCGTCGGCTAGGCGACTTTGCCACAAACCTGGTGCGTCATCCCATCGACTTCTTCCGCGTGCGCTGGCCCTACCACTGGGCCGAGCGGACCAGCATCTTGCTGGCCATGCAGACGCTGGAGAACTACATCGAACTGGTGCCGCGCAAGATGCTGGGCATCTTCTTCCTGGCCAGCCGACTCGAGCACGGCAAGAAGATTCCCACCAACATTCCCCTGGCCAATCAAGTCACGCGACGCTTCGCCGAAAAGGTCAACGGTATACCGGTTAGCAGTTTCAACGAGGTGCTGTTCAACTCGCCGGTGACCGCGCATATTCTTGGTGGCGCGCCCATGGGCGAAACACCCGAGGACGGCGTGATCGACAAGGACAACAAGGTTTTTGGCTACGACAACTTCTATATCTGCGACGGCTCGATGGTGCCGGGTAACTTGGGGGTCAATCCCAGTCTGACGATCACGGCGATGACCGAACACGCGATGAGCAAAATCCCGCCCAAGGCCTGAAGATGCGGCGCGTGTTCCTGGTGAGGCACGCGCCATCCGCTCAGCGAGTTACCTCGTTGATTTGAATGATGGGGGTAATGGCGGTGTAGTTGGGGAAGTCCGCCATAAGGGTTGCCCCATGGAGCATGAAGGCCATCTGGAAGTCCTCCAGGGAGTCGAACAGCAGATTGGCGATGACGGTATAGGTGGGATCGGTGCCAGGCATGGGGCCACTGAGGCCGCGGTCGATGGTCAGACCGCGGCAGGAATCCGCCAGGACCTCTAGCGCCAAGGGCGTGTGCTTTTCCAAGTAATACTGCATGTTGAAGGGTGCTTCGGGTGTGCTCTGGTAGAGCACGCTGACCTTGATCACGGGGGCCTCCGAGTTGATTGAATCGAGCCGTTCGATTGTAACACGGCGCGGTCGGCGCCGTAGCGGGATCGACGACTTGATCAGAGACCATAATCGGCGGGGATCTGGCCGCGGGCGAGGATGGCATTGCGCAGGGCGTTCATATAGGCGAGGTCCTCTTGGTCGTTGGGATAGAAAAGACTTCCCGCCAGCCGCACCGCTTGGTAGATCAGGAAGGATTTGCCACTGCCGACGCCATCTTGCTCGAGCAAATCGCAAAGCATTTTATCGGCTTCTTTTCTCTTGAGCTGATGGGTGTGGTAGAGCCAATCATGAAAGGCGGCCGCTCGCATGAACTGGGGATTGAAGGGGGTGCCGATCAGCTGGTAAAGCGCTGATGGGACACTGGCACCGTCGTATTGGAAGCCGGCAGGAATCTTGAAGACCCGGCCTTTGTAGCTCTCCGTAACGTCCGCGGAAAGTTCGTAGACATGGGCCAGTTTGCCCTTGAAGGGATTGAGTTGCGGGAAGACATGAAGCGTCATCGGTTGGGACCTCCGGTTGTATTGCTTGACTCAACGATCAACAGTGAGAAAGCTAAACCTACGGTGGTTTCAAGGGCCCGATGATTTCACTTAGAGAGCGTGACGTCCAACGGCAGGAAAATCGTCATGGTGGTGCCGACGCCGACGTGGCTGGTGACCTCAATGCGGCCCTTGTGCTTTTTAACGACTTCATAGCTGATCGAGAGCCCAAGGCCGCTGCCCTCGCCAACCGGCTTGGTGGTGAAGAAGGGATCGAAGATGCGGCCGCGCACCTCGGGGGTCATGCCACAGCCCTCATCCTGGAAGCGCACGACGGCACAGCCATCTTCCTTGAAGGTCGTAATCGTCAGCGTCTCCCCTGCCTTGAGACCGTTCGATCGCTGCTTCTCGACGATCGCCTGGCAACCGTTGATGATCAGGTTCATGAAAACCTGGTTCATCTCCGCGGGCCAGCATTCGATCTCCAGAGGGTCGTCGAACCGGCAGACAAAGGTGACACTGGCGGCAAAACTGGACTTGACGAGCGAGATCGTCGACTCCAGACCATCGACCAGACTGACGTGTTTGATATCGGCTTCGTCCATGCGCGAGAAGGTCTGCAGCTCCTTGACAATGCCGCTGATGCGGCGAGTGCCTTCGATGATGGTCTCCGAATGCTCAAACAAAGGATCCATCTTCTCGCGGAAGGCCTCGACTATTTCCTCGTCCGCATCGGGACCGGCCAGATCGAAGAAAAACTCGCGGAACCGCTCTAGGTCGACGACCAGATTTTGGACGCTGCCATAGGCGAAATTGACGGGGTTGTTAATCTCGTGGGCGATGCCGGCGGTCAGGGTACCCAGCGATGCCATCTTCTCCTGAATCACCAATTGGCGCTGTTTGCGGATCAGCTCCTCCTGTTGCTCGAGGATCTTCTGATTCTTGGTCTCCAGCTCGCGGGTGCGCTCCTGAACCTTGTGTTCGAGGTTGCGATTGACGTCCAGCAGCTCCAAATGGGTCTTGACCCGGGCCAGCAGTTCGGCCTTGGTGATCGGCTTGGCCAGGTAGTCGTTGCCACCGACGACAAACCCTTCGAGCAGGTCGCTGGTCTGGTTCTTGGCAGAGAGGAAGATGACGGGCAATTCATTGACAGAGCGCATTTCACGGATGCGGGTACAGACCTCGTAGCCCGACATGCGCGGCATCATAATATCCAGCAGAACCAGATCGATCGACGCGTCTTGGCTGACGAGGCGCAGGGCCTCCTGACCGCCTGAGGCCTCCAACAGCCGGTAGCCGTGGGGGCTCAGATAGTTGAGCAGGACTTTGCGATTGACCGGTTCGTCATCGACGACGAGGATGGTGCCGCTGCCCTGGTGCGCGACATCGGCGATGGCTGCTTCGGCACCGCTCAGGGTCGGAATCTCTTCCTCAAGGGAGAACACATCATCTCCCTGGCCGCTGCGGGGGATGGGCATCTCGCCGACGGGTTGACCCGAGACGGGCAGGGAAAACGAGAAGGTGGTGCCGGTGCCGATGACGGAATTGACGCGAATCTCGCCGCCGTGCAAGTTGACCAGGCGGCGGGTGATCGCCAAGCCAAGGCCGGTCCCACCAAAGGAACGGACCGCGGAGGCATCGCCCTGCTCGAAGGCTTCGAAGATCTGGTCGAACTTTTCCTCGGGGATCCCGACGCCGGTATCGCTGACATTGACCTGGACCTTGTCGCCCATGAGGTTGGCGCTGATTTTGACATGGCCCTTTTCGGTGAACTTGATGGCATTGCCGACGAGGTTATGGAGGATCTGCATCAAGCGGTTCTCGTCGGCTTGCACGGTCGGCAGGTCCTTGGGAATGGCCTCGATCAGCTTGATATCCTTGAGCCCGAGCAGGGGTTTGGAAAGCTTGAGCACCATATCGGCGACGAGATGAAGGTCGACGCTGGACCGGTTGAGGCGAAGGTCGCTGTTTTTGAGGCGCGAGTAGTCGAGAATGTCGTTGATCAGGCTGCTGAGCCGCTTGCCGCAGGAGACGATCGTGGCCAGATCGCGGCGCGCCGGCTCGGTCAAGGAGCCGGCCGAACCATCGCGCAAGCTGTCAGCCAGGCCGATGATGCCGTTGAGCGGTGTGCGCAGCTCGTGACTGGTGTTGGCGAGGATCTCGTCCTTGAAGCGGTCAAGTTTGCGCAGGCGCTCGTTGACCTCGTGCTGCTGGATGTTGACCTCGCGCTGGCGCTCGTTGATGGCGCGTTCCATCGCCAATTTACGGTTTTGGGCGCGGATGTAGGCCCAGACGATCAGGACCAAGGTCAAGGCATAGATCAGGTAAGCGTACCAAGTCAGCCAGGGTGGCGAATTGATCTTGATGGTAATGGTCCGACCGTCAGAGTTCCAGACATCGTGGTAGTGGGCGCCGATGACGCGAAACTTGTAGGTACCGGGATCGAGGTTGGTGTAGGAGGCGGAAGGGTTGCTGGCGTCACGCAGGACCCATTGGGCATCTTGGCCCTCGAGCTTGAACTTGAAGCGGTTTTTGCGAGGATTGCCATAATGCATGACGGCAAAGTCGAACTGGATCATGTTTTGTTTATAGGACAGGGTGATCTCGTCGGTGGCCTCGACCACCTTCTCCAAGGGCGACTTGGGATCGATGTAACGGGGCGCCATGATCTCGTCGAAGACAGCGAAGTTCGTGACTTGGATCATCGGCTTGTCCAGATCGCGCTGCAGATCCTTGGGGAAAAAGGAAGTCAGGCCGTTGGTGCCGCCGAAGAAAAGCTCGCCGCGCGGGCTGCGATAGGCTACGCCCAGGTTGAAGATATTGCCCTGCAAGCCATCGTGGACATCGTAATTGCGAATCGCCTTGGTGACGGGATCGAGGCGCGACAAGCCCTTGTCGGTGCTGATCCAGAGCATGCCCTGATCATCTTCGAGGATGCCGCAGATGAAGTTGGAGGCCAGACCGTCGCGATTGCGGAACTCCTGGAACTGCTGGCGCTCGTTGTCGAGGTGGTTGAGACCGTCGTTGGTGGCGACCCAAAGGGTCCCGTCGTGGGCCACGAGGATGTGATTGACACAAGAGTTGCTGAGCGAATTGACGACGCTTTCGTCGCGCAGGTAGTGCCTGGCCCTGCCGTGAACCAGGTCGAGCGCATTGAGGCCGATGGTGGTGCCGACCCAGATGGTGCCATCGACACCGTCGGCGATGCTGTTGATCTGATCGCTGGTGAGTTTGAGCGGTTCGGAATTGCGCGAGTAGTGGCGAAAACCGGGCTGACCCGGCGTGTACACATCGAGGCCGCCCTGGGTGCCGATCCAGATGCGCCCAACCCGGTCCTCGTGCAGGGAGAGCACGGAGTCGTAACTGATATTCCAGGGCGGCGGCGTGGTGGAACGATAGGTGGTCTTGCGCTGATCGGGCTCGAGCTTGACCAGCCCGCGAACCGTGCCGACCCAGAGCGCGCCGTTGTGATCCTCCAGCAGCGAGAGCACGTAGCTGCGCTCGTCTTTGCCTTCCAAGTCGACGCGGGTCACCAGGTCGCGCTTGCGATCGATGCGATTGAGGCCGCTTTCGGTGCCGGCCCAGACGTTGCCGCGGCTGTCTTGGCGCACCGCGGAGACGGCGCGATCGTTCAGGCCCGCGCTTGCCCCACTCTGCAAATAGTTGCGGAAATTGAGCTGGCGGGTATCGAAGGTGTCGACGCCGCCGCCATCGCTGCCGGCCCAGGCGACGCCATCGCGATCGACAAACAAGGAGATGACCGTGTCGTGACTCAGGCTATAGGGGTCTTGCAAGTTCTTGCTAAAGTGAGAGAGTTCGTTGTTGGTGGGGTTGAAATTGTACAGGCCATCGGAGGCGATCAACAGACTGTCGTCACTAGAGGCAATGATGTTGCGAAACACCGGCACTTGGATGGCGCGCTTGGCGAACTTGCGCTCGCGCGGCTGCCAACTGGCAAGACCGTAGTACGAGGCCACCCACAAGGTACCGTGGGCGTCCTGGCAGATCCCCATGATCGGACCAGGGGCCAGGCCATTCTTTTCGCCGAAATATTCGAAACGCCGCTCGGAATTGTGGTAAAGGTTGAGGCCGTCATAGGTACCGACCCAGATCAGGCCTTGCTCGTCCTCGAACAGGCGCAGCACGCCATCGCTGCTGAGGCTGTCGAGGTCGGCAGCGTCGTGTTTGGACTGACTGAAGCGGCCGCCCTTGCTGCGGCGGAACAGGCCGTTGCCATAGGTGCCGACCCACATTTCCTCGGTGCGCGTTTCGAGGATGGTGGTGATGCTCTGGTACTCCTGGGAGGCGCTATCGGTGATCCAGGTGCGCTCGAAGCGGTCGTAGTCGGCGATGTACTGATTGAGGCCGCGGTTGGTGCCAACCCAAAGGGTGCCCGCCCGATCGACGTATAGCGAGCGCACCTCAGAGGAAGTCAGGGTGTTGACGTTGGCGCTGTCGTGATAATAACTGCGGACGTGGTAGCCATCGAAGCGGCTAAGGCCCGACCCGGTGCCGATCCAGATGAAACCGCGAGGATCCTGGGCGATGCAGTGCACGATGTTGTGGGTCAAGCCATCTTGAGTGGTGAGGTGGTCGAAGCGCGCGGCACGGCCCTGGGCCCATAGGGGCGCACACAGCGCACAGCCAAGTCCCGAAAAGAGGATCCCGAGGATGAGATCTAATAATACCCCACGGCTCACCAGGTTCACCTAACTCCTTGTCCGAGTATGAAACGTCGAGACTAAATCGGGGCGATGTCATACCGAATCCTGTCTTGTGGCAGGTTGGTTCGGGTTTCGTTCCCATGAGAGTTCCCCTCGACCTATGCGAGGTGACGCGATTGATACAACCACAATTCTACCCCAACCCTCGTCGAGCCGCAATTGCAAGACAACCAATTAAGGTTCGCGGTGCGGTGTTACAGGTTGAAACTGTCGTTGGGGGGCGGATCGTCGACCAGGGACAGCCGCTCGAGCACTGCGTCGATGATATGCTTGTCGTGATCTTTGAATTCAACGCCAAAGAACACCGACTTTTTGGCGTTGGTACTCCAACAGATGCGCGCTTGGAAACGAAACGCATCGCCGTCCACGGTGAGTTCGCCGCCGACGCGATCCTTTTCGTCGAGTCCGTGGCGCAGCCAATCCGCCTCGTTCATTTTCAGGCACACACCACCCTTGCTGAGATTGACCGCTTCGACCCGGAGGCGTTCTTCGCTGAACACCAGCTCGCCATGGCCTTCGCAGGGGATGCGCTTATACAGTCGGGTATCTTTCATGGTCAGTCCTCTCGCGGCACGGGTGGCGGCACCACCTCGGCCAAGGCTGTCGTCTGTCCGTCTTGAACAGCGGGTTGACTTGCTGTCTCGGGCAGCTCGCGTCCATCGCCGGCGGCGTGCTCTGCTTCTGCTAGTGCGATGTCAGGGGTTTCGTTCAAGGTGTCTTGTACCGCGCTTTCGTCGCCGGTTTTGGGCTGGACCTTGGCGCGCAGTTCGGCCAAGCTGCGCTCGAGCGCCTCGTTGGGAATGGTCGGCAGCGGCGGCACGTCTTCCTCTTCGAAGTCGGGTAGGTCGCGATAACGGGCTACCTCATCGGCGTAGGAGACCGGCGGCAATTCGAGCTCCAGTATTTCGATGCGCTGTTCGCGCGTGACCACTTCATGTTCAAGGTCGTGAAGTTCGTCAAAGAACTCTTGGCTTCCGGTTCGAAAACTCTCGGAATCCAAAGCGCCCGCCTTCTGGGACTCGAAGACATAACGGCCCAGTTCCTTGTATTTGACGTTGATGCGGTGCTTGATCGAGGCGATCTCCACGCGCAGCGTATTGATTTTCCAATGTTTCTCGGCCTTTTTGGAGACCTTGACGGAGAGGTCCTTCGTAAACTCCCAAATCCGCTCCCGCAATGGCCGTTCCTGATTCGGCATTATTGTCGCCTCCCGTTTGGCTCATTATATAGCCAAACCAAGCATTTAGAAAAGCCTCTGTTTCGCGGCCCGGCCCGTCTGGCGCCTCATTCGCCACCCTCGAGGCTCGGGTTCAGTTGAAGATAGGGGTGCGCCAGGACCTGGCGTTCGACCAGCTGGCGGTAAATTCCGCCGACTCGGGCCATCAGCTGTGCGTGGCTGCCGCTCTCGACGATCTGGCCGCGGTCGAGCACGAGCACTCGGTCGGCGTCCTTGACGGTCGAGAGGCGGTGGGCGATGACGATCGAGGTGCGACCGGCCATCAGGCGGTCGAGCGCCTGTTTGACCAAATGTTCGCTTTCGGCGTCGAGCGCGCTGGTGGCCTCGTCGAGGATCAGGATCTCGGGATCCTTGAGAATCGCCCTGGCGATCGCGACGCGCTGTTTCTGGCCACCGCTGAGGCGAACGCCGCGCTCGCCGACCTGGGTCAGGTAGCCGTCGGCGAAGCTGGTGATGAACTCGTGGGCGTTGGCCAGGGTGGCGGCACGCACGATGTCGGCCTCGTCGAAACTGTCCAGCCCATATCCGATATTGGCCAGGATCGAGGTCGAGAACAGGATCGGTTCCTGACTGACGACACCGATGCGCCGCCTCAGCCAAGTGGGATCCAGTTCACGCATAGGCATGCCATCAAGGGTGATTCGGCCGGAGCTGGGCTCGTAAAACCGACAGAGCAGCGCGGCAACGGTACTCTTGCCGCTGCCGGAGGGACCGACGAGAGCCACGACTTCGCCCGGTTCGATGGTGAAATTGACCCGCTCCAGCGCCAGTGCCTCGGGTCGGGTCGGATAGCGAAAGCTGACCTCCTCAAAGCAGATCCGGCCGCGAATCGACTCCGGCACCTGCCCGCCTTGCAGCGCCACAGCTGGCTCGGTGTCGAGCAGTTGAAACAGGCGCTCGGCGGCACCGGCCGCGGAGACGAACTCGGTGAACACGCTGCCAAGGGTGCCCAACGCGAAAGCGAGGACGACCGTGTACATCATGAACGAGGTCAGCTGGCCGATACTCATCTCGCCCTGAACAACGAGCTGACAGCCGTACCACAGGACCAGAGCCACCGCGGCGTAGCCGGCAAAGGAAACACCACCCTGGAAATAGGCCATGAAACGACTGCGCGTGCGCATGGCCGTGAAGGACTCGAGGATGGCGCCACCGAAGCGTTCGGCCTCGCGTCCCTCGCGCCCAAAACTGCGCACGGTGCGGATGCCCGAAAGCGTTTCGGCGGCAATTTCGGATGCGCGGGCAATGGCGTCCTGGACGCGGCGCGAGAGCAGGCGCAAGGGTCGCGCGGTGACGAGAATCGCAATCACCAGCGCCGGCACGACCAGCAGCATCAACCCGGTCAGCAGGGGCGAAATGTAACACAACATGGCCAGGCTGCCGGCTGCCAGCGCGAGGTTGCGCAACACCATCGAAGTGTTGACCGTGACGGTCGCCTGCAACACCTGCGTGTCGGAAGTCAGGCGACTCAGCAGCTCGCCGGTCTTGCGCTGGTCAAAGAAGCCGATGTCCTGGCCGATGATGTGTTCGTAAACCTGAGCGCGCAGCTTGGAGACGATGCGCTGCCCTGCCAGGGTAAACATATAAAAGCGCAAGGATACCGCGACACCCTGCAAGAGGCATAGCCCCAGCATGATGCGTATCAGTGGCGAATCCACCCCATGACGCATGGCGTCGTCCAGGAGGATGCCGACGGCTTTGGGCATGGCCAGACCGGCCAAACTGCCGATGCAGAGGAATACCGTCGCCCCGGTCAGCAGGCGCCACTCCCCCGCTGCCAGTGCCAATAAGCGGCGGTAGCTCTTGTCATAGAGCCTAGCCGCTCTGCGCAGCTTGCTCCAGGCGCTTTCCTCGGCGGTTGTATCTTCTGCCCTTACTGTCATCATCAACCCCTCGCGGCACTGCGCCGACCCACCATTATAAACTATCCCGTATACGTCTCCCGAATCTGCTTGGCTCGATTCGGGCTGTCAAGGGCGGAAGGGCGTGCTACAATGGCGCCAATTTTTGGGAGGAAGTCATGGATTTCGACAATCTCCTGGCCATGCTCGGATTGCACCCCTGGTTGCAGTTTTTGGCCTTCATCGTCGGCGGCGCATTGCTGGCTTTCGTTGCGAATCTGCTGCTGCTGCCGCTGATCGCGCGCTTGGCCCTAAAAACTAAGTCCGATATCGACGACCGCCTCATCGCCATCGTGCACTGGCCGCTGACCATGGCGATCCTGCTGTTCGCCACCTACCAAGGTCTGGTCCAATCCTTCCCCGAGTACGAGACCCTGCATCACTATTGCCACCATTTGCTCTCGACCCTGGCCGTGCTGATTTGGATGATCGCCGGCTTGCGTGCGGCGCAAGTCGTGCTCGAGTATCTGGCCAAAGGCGCCAAAGAGACGAATCTGGTGCAGAAACGCACTTTGCCACTGTTCCAGATTGTCACCAAGACCGTGATCGTGATCGGCGCGGTTTACTGCCTGATCCTGGTCTGGGAACAGAACGTGACCGGCTGGTTCGCCTCGGCCGGGATCGCCGGCATCGCGCTCGGCTTCGCCGCCAAGGACACCCTGGCCAACCTCTTCGCCGGCATCTCGATCATCGCTGACGCGCCCTACAAGCTGGGTGACTTCATCGTGCTTGAAGATGGTGACCGCGGTAGGGTGACCGATATCGGCATTCGCTCCACCCGCCTGATCACCCTCGACAATGTCGAGATCGTCATTCCCAACGCGATCATTGGCAATAGCCGCATCGTCAACCTGAGTGGCGGCCCTGCCGTTCACTCGCGCCTGCGCATTCCCATCGGCGTAGCCTATGGCAGCGACCTCGAGAAAGTGCGCAGCACCCTCGAAGAAGTGGCCGACGGAGAACCCTTGGTGCTCAACGAGCCCCAGCGAAGAGTGCGGGTCAAGGCCTTTGGCGACAGCAGCGTCGACTTCGAACTGCTGGTCTGGGTCGCCCTGCCAGAGCTGCGCGAACCGACCGTCGACCGCCTGCTGACCGAAGTCTACAAAGCATTCGGCCAGCACGGCATCGAGATCCCCTACCCCAAACGCGACGTTTACCTTCACCAGGTCAACGAAAGCTGAAACCGGGGCGGGAGGCCGCCCCACCACTCGCGCGAGCGACCCATTCGCCGGGTTTGCTCGCCGCGCCCCTCTCAGGCCGACATATGTCCACTCCCGATATCCAGCACCAGCGCAGCGCCCGCACCGCGATCTACGCCATGACCTTTATCATGGGCGGCTGCGGCATCGCATACGAATACACGTTCTCCAAAATTTCCGCGGATCTGCTCGGCAACTCCGTCCACCAATGGGCCATCACGATTGGCCTGATGATGCTGTTCATGGGCATCGGTTCGGACCTCCAGAAACACATCCGCGACGAAGCCTTGTTCGACAAGTTCATCCTCTTCGAAATCCTGCTGGCGCTGATCGGTGCCTTCGGGCCGATCCTGCTGCTGTTCAGCTTCGGCGAATACCGCGACCACTATGTCCTGGTTCAGTATGGCGCCACTATCTCGGTCGGCTTTCTGATCGGTCTGGAGATCCCGATCCTGACCCGCATCAACGAGACGTTCGTGCCCGAGCTGGCGGTCAACATTGGTGGCGTGTTGCGCATGGATTACATCGGAGCCTTCGCTGGTGCACTGATGTGGGTCTTTGTGCTACCGCGCTTTTTCACCCTGACGCAAATGAGCTTCGTGCTGGGCGTCTTCAACCTGGTCTGCGCGTTGCTGGCCCTAGCCTGGTTCCGCCGCCTCACCCATCGACCCGCGCTGGTCTTCGGCGCAACGCTCTTGGCCTGCATCGGCCTGGTGATCGGATTGGTCCGGGCGCCCCACTGGAGCGCCCAGGCGGAGCAATGGCTCTACCTCGACCCCATCGTTTACAGCAGCTCCACCAAATATCAGCACATTGTCATGACACGGGCGCCCTCCGGCAGCCTGTATTGCTACATCAACGGCAACACCCAATTCTCCAGCTTCGATGAACACATTTACCATGAAATGCTGGTCCACCCGGCCATGGCCTTGAGTCCCCGCCGAGAGAAAGTGCTCGTCTTGGGCGGCGGTGATGGCTTGGCCCTGCGGGAAATTCTCAAATACCCCGATGTCGCGGAAGTCACCCTGGTCGACCTGGATCCGGGCATGACCGACCTGGCGCGCACCAACCCGACCTTGGTCGAGCTCAATCACGGCAGCCTCAGCAACGCCAGGGTCAAGGTCCTGGAAAATGGTGCCCTGCGGGAACCCACGGAAAAGCTGGTCGTGCAGACCCCCAACCGCACCGGCTGGTTCGCCCAGAGCGAGCATGCCGTCGCCGAAGTCGCCTTGGTCAATCTCGACGCCGCGCTGTTCGTCGACCAAATCCAGGGCAGTTACGACGTCATCATCATCGACTTCCCCGACCCCAACAATCTGGAGCTCTCCAAGCTCTACGCTCAGAACTTCTACGCGCGCTTGCGCCAGAAGCTCAACCGCGACGGCGTGATGGTCCAACAGGCGACGTCGCCGGTCCACAGCCGCGAAGCCTTTCTCTGTATTGGCCGTACCATGAACGCTGCCGGTTTCGCTACCCTGCCCTACCACGAGAACGTGCCGACGTTCGGCGACTGGGGCTTTTGGCTGGCCGGGCGCGACGACAATCAAGACGCCCATCGCTTCGACCAACGCATTGCCGCTCTTACAGAAGTGACCGTGCCGGTGCGCCACATCACAGCTGACGTCCTGCGGGCCTCGTTGGCCTTCGGCAAGGAAGGCCTGCGAACCGACGAGGAAGCCGTCAACACCATCGTCAACAATGTGATCTTTCGCTATTATTCCGACGCTTTGGCTTATTGAATTCGAGCCACAGCTTGACGACAGCCTTTTTGTAGGTTAGTTTGTTGGATGAAATACGCTTCATCCGAACCGAGGAGAACCGGTGATGAAAACCTTTTTCCTGATCTTCGCAGCCTTCTTTTTGATCTGGGCTTACTTTTCCTGCTCCGGCAGCAGCTCCGCCGACAGCCAGGCGCCACCGGCAGAGGGTGATGATGTGACCGTGATTGCCGACAAGGCCGCCTCGGAGGGACTCGATTTGGAGTTGCTCGTGCCGCTCGTGCGCGAAGCCAAGGATGCCGAGGATCTGGAACGCCGTCTCAATGAAAAGGACGGCATCAATAACCTCGACCTGAACGCCGATGGCAAGGTGGACTTCATCAAGGTCACCGAGTTCGGCAACAAGGATGCATATGGCTTTTCACTGACCACTCAACCCGAGGAAGGTCAGGAGCAAGAGCTTGCCACCATCGAGATCAAGCGCGATGATGAGGAGAAAGCCACCGTTCAGGTCTCAGGCAATCAGCAAATCTACGGCAGCAATCATTACCACACGGCCACCTTTCCCGCCGCCGGCTGGTTCCTGCTCGGATATCTGATGGCGCCTCACCCGCCTTACTTCTCGCCTTTCTCCTGGGGTTACTACCCAAGCTATTGGTCGCCCTGGTACCCGCGTCCCTACCACTCCTACGTCTCCTACGGCCGCGGTTATGCCTCGAACTTCTGGAACAGCGGCAACTATGGTAGCTATGGCGGCGTGCGCCGCACCTATGCGCCGATCAATACCGGCATCGCCAGCCCCAACGCCGGCAAGACCGCCAGCACCGGCATTCGCCAGAGTCTCGCCAACCCGACCCAATCCCAAAAATCCTTCCGGGCCCGCTCGGTCACCAAATCCGTCAAGAGTGGCGGGTTTGGTCGCTCCCAATCATCCAGCTCAGGCTCCCGCAGCACCGGTGGACGCAGTTCCAGTCGGGGCTTTGGCGGTTTCGGCAAATAGTTTCTCGCATTTATTGGAGGAGACATCATGCTTTGGGAAGAACTGTTCGATATCCACGACGCCGCCCACTACGTCAGCTTCGAGGCGCTTGCCTTTCTTCTCGAAGCGCTCCTGCTGCTCTGGATCGGCAAGCTGATCAAGGACGGACTGACCCCGCGCGATCTCAATGCCGAGCTGACCACTAAGGACAACAAGGCCGCAGCCATCAGCTATACGGGTTACCTCATCGCCCAGGCCCTGATCATCCTCGGCATCCTCGACGGACCCTCCGATGAATTTGTCAGCGATCTGATCAACGTCGGCATTTGGAGCCTGATCGGTATCGTCCTGCTCAACCTCGCGCTCTGGTGCAACGACAAACTGCTGTTGCGCCATTTCAGCGCCGACAAGGAAATTTACGAGGACCAGAACTGTGGTACCGGCGCGATCCAAGCCGGCTCAGCCATCGGCACCGCCTTTCTGCTGCGCGCCGTCGTCGCCAGTGAGGGTATGGGTGTCAGCTGGGTCCACGACCTCATCAGTGCGGCCATCTTCTTCGTCGTCGGCCAGCTGGGCTTCGTCGTCTTCGGCTATGTCTATCAGCGCATGGCCTCCTACGACCTCCACAAGGAAATCGAGTCGGACAATGTCGCCGCTGGCGTCGGCTTCGGCATGACCCTGACTGCTGTCGGCGTCCTCATGGCCAACACCATCCACGCCACTCCCTCGTTGGTCGCCTTTGCGATCTGGTTCTGCAACGGTGTCGTCCTGCTCGTGCTGACCCGGTTCCTGGTCGACAAATTCATTTTGCCCAACCACAAGCTGGACAGTGAGATCAGCCAGGACCGCAACTGGGGCGCCGCCCTGATCGAAGGTGGCTCGGCCCTGATGGTCGCCTTTCTGGTCAACGCCGCATTCGCCTAAGCCGACATGGAGGGCATCATGACTTACAAAATCACCGAAGAGAAACGCAAGCAGTTCGCCTCCTGGTTCCTGCTCGACAAGATCATCAACCAAAAGGTCATCTACCCGCTCATGCTGCGCGGTGACGACAGCCACCTCGAGGACCTGTTGACCTATATGCTGGCCCACGAGTGGATCGACATTCAAAACGACCGCTGTTATGTCGCCACCGAAAAGGGCCGCGAGTGCCTGCGCAATTTCAAGCGCCGCTATCAGGACTTTCTCAAGAATTTCGACGTTTACTGCGCTGTGGATTTGGAGAGCGGCGAGTTCGCCTTCGAGGAATTTTTCGAGTACGAGGACGAAGACCTCTGGAACGAGTTCCTCGAAGAAGAGCGCTGGGAGGACCTGCGCATCGCTGTGGCCGTCTTCAAGGGCATCGACCCGCTGGAGGTCGTCTTCATGGCCCTGCTCAACGAAGGCCGTATCGACGATGAGCGCAGCGGTTGGCAGTTCGACCTGTTGCTCGGCAGTATCTGGGACGACCTCCTGGAAATTTGCAACAGCGCGCTGAAGGTCGAGCAACTGGCTTATGAGGACGAGGACGGCGAGGAGTTCGATGGCGATTCCGTATTGAAGGACATCATCTTCCAAGGCAGCAAACTCAACCAAGAGCTCTGGGAAGAAGAGGCCGCCACGGTTGTCCCGCCGCCAATCCCCGGCAGTACGACCGTCGAGGCCGAACCAATCACCACCGAAGTCTACGTCTATTATGTCGAGGATCCTTACTACATCAGCCCTGTCTGGCGCTGGTATTGATCCCCTCTCGGATCGACGCTCATGATCCTGTTCCAACTGATCCGCACCCTCAAGCTGGCCGCGCGCTTCGACCTTCTCAGGGTCTTGGTGTTCGCGGCCTCGCTCAATCTCCTGTTTGGCGCCGCCTTCTACTACGCCGAACGCGGGGTCCAGGAACACTTGTCCATGGGCGATGCCATCTGGTGGTCGATGGTGACCATGACCACGGTAGGTTATGGCGACTACTATGCCCATACCTTTCTGGGGCGCTATATCATCTCCTATCCCTGCATGCTGCTGGGGATCGGCATTATTGGCTATCTCGTCGGCACCGTCGCCAACACGCTGCTCGACTGGTCCGCCCGACGCAGGAGAGGTGAAGTGAAAATCAACCTTCGCAACCACATCATAATCTGCAATTTTCCCAGTGAGGAGAAGGTGCTCGAGCTCCAGCGGGAACTCCAAGCGATCCCCGTTCATGCCAAGAGCGAGTGCGTCCTCGTCTGCGACAATCTGCGCGAATTGCCACCCAGCCTTGTCAAGGCCGGCTTTCATTTCGTCTTCGGGTCCTGCAGCAGCGAAGAGGTGCTGCGCCGCGCCAACATCCTCCATTGTGCAGGCGTCGTGATCCTGGCCGAAGACCCCAACAATGCGCGCAGCGACGACCGCACCTACACCACCGGCTCGCTGATCGAACTGATCAGTCGCGAATCTGGCCGTGCCATCAAAACCGTGGTCGAAATGGTTTCCGAGAAGAGTTTGCGCACCATGGAACGTACAAATGTGGACGGCATCGTCTCCACCGATGGTGTCGCTAGTTGCCTTCTTGCGATGGAGTTCCAGAATCCCGGTGTCGGCGCGGCGGTAAACCAAATCATTACCGCCAGTCGAGGAAGCCAGCTGTACCTCCACCGCACCTCTCGCACCGGTCCCCTGGTCGAGTTTCAGCGCAGAGCGCTCGATACTTTGGCCAACCTTCAGATCATCGGCGTCGTCCAGGGCGAGAAAACGCTCGTCAATCCGGATAAACGCCTCGTCATCGCTGACGGCGATACCCTGATCGTGCTCGCCGAGCACGCCGGGGATTTGGCCGTCATCGAGGGTCCCTAGCCCGGCCTACCTCGGCAGTTCAATTTCGACTTTTACCAAAGGAGTTGTCATGCTATCGTCAGTCAAGGTGCACAGAAGGAGCGAAGTGGAACTGCTTCACTTCCTCCAAGATCACGATTACGAGGTCGAAACGATCACCTCCACGGTCGTCAAGATCACCCGCGCGGGCGAACCCCCCGTCTTCCTGCACACCCGCGATCAAGCTCTGTTTTTCGAAATGGACCTCGGCTCCCTTGAGGGCCTGGGCGGCGCGGAACTGTTCATGGAGCTGTTGAGCCTGAACACCGAGATCCTGCCGGTCAGCGTCGGTATCGATGCAACCGCGGTCGACGACCCGCGCCTGGTGCTGGTCGAGAGCCGCGAGGCTCACAACCTCGACGCCAACGAGCTGATGTGCGTCCTGGACTCGCTCGAACTCGCCTCCGATCGGGTGGCGAACATCCTGAAAAAGCATATCTGAGGAAGGGAGTCGACCATGAGTATTTTCAGCAGACTGTTCAAAATTGGCCAGGCCCACACCAACAAGGCGCTCGACAACCTCGAGAAACCCGATGTCATGCTCGAGCAGGCGATTCGCGACCGCGAGGCACAGATCGCCGACGTCCGCGAGAAGATCCAGAAGGTCATCGCCTCTGAGCGCCGTCAAAAGGCACTGCTGCTCAAACAGCAGGAGGAAAAGTCCAGCTGGGAACAGAAGGCCGAGCGCGCGCTGGTCTCCGGCAACGAGGAGCTTGCCACTAAGGCACTGGTCCGCGCCGAAGAACACGAAACCAATGCCGTCGCCCTTGACACCCAGTGGCAGGGCATGCGCAAGGATGTGGACGGCCTGAAGGTTGCCCTCAAGAAGATGGAGGACGACCTGGCGGAGTTGCGCCGCAACAAGGACATCCTCGTTGCTCAAGCCGGCGCCGCCGAAGTCAAAAAGGAGATCTACGAGGCCAAGGCAAAAATTGGCAGCAAAAACGAAACCTCAAACCTGATCGCGCGCATGAGAGCCAAGGCCGAGAATGCTTCCTATGAAGCGGATGCGGCCGAGGAACTTGCCAACGAAGGCGGCGACAGCCTGGAAAAAGAGTTCGAAAAATTGACTGCCACGACCTCGGCTTCCGGCGCCGTCAACGACAAACTGGCCGCCATGAAAGCGCGCCTCAACAAAGAGTGATGCCGCCGCGGGGTCAGGCTTTCTTTGCTGACCCTGCCTTTCTGGCAAATGCTTGCTGGCGGGATCGGGATGACCCACATCCCGATCCCCCACACGTCCCTTAGCTATGGAACGTGGCGTTGTCGCTGACACCAGAAACAGGCCCGCCTTGCGGTTCGATGTCGTGGGGTGTCAAGGTCGGCGCTTGCCAGGCTTTTTTCGGTTGTGGGTCGATGGGTGCTTGGGGCATAAATCCTCCGCTTGCGTGATAAGTAACATACTACGCTTATCGCAAGGGAATGCCGGTTTCTTGAGTCGATGTGGAGCGCTGCAGCGATGATCAGCTTTGTGGGTCTGATTGACTTCGAGAACCTCGAGACGCACATGTCCCATTTCGAGCACGGCCTAGCGCGGGCTCGTATGAATCCTAGCGGCACTCAGCGGTCCATCATCCAGGCGCCGGCCGTTTTTGGGATGTGTGCGCGAGCACCAGCCCCAAGGGAGTGGGGACCCCTTCAGTCGCCGCTGCTACTGGTCGGTGACATCCGTCTGGACAATCGCGAGACGCTGCAACCCCTGCTCGCGCCCCAGCAACCGCGAATCAGCGACCTCGAGCTGACCGCTGCCGCCTACTTGCGGTGGGGTCCAGCCTGTGTCGCGCACCTGCTCGGCGAGTACGCGGTGGCGCTCTGGGACACTGAACGGCGACAGCTGTTCTGCTTCCGCGACCACCTGGGCCATCGACCCTTCTTCTTCAGTGTGCGCAACAACTGTCTGGTTTTCGCCAGCCAAATCACGGCACTGCTCGCCTTTCCCTGGGTTTCCCAGGAGCCGGATCCCGCTCGCATGGTCGAATTTCTCGGCAGTCAAAGCGCCGGCATCGACCCCCAACGCACGTTTTTCCGAGATGTCGCCCGCCTTCCTGGCGGCACGACACTGACCTTTTCAAAAGCCGGCCTGGTGCTCGCTCCCTATTGGCAGCCTGAAACGCTTCAAGAAACCCCTTTCACCCCCGAAACAATGTTGCAGGAGTTTCACCAGCGCTTCGACAACGCTCTGCTGCGCTGCATGGGCACCCATCGCCGAGTCGGGCTCTGCCTCTCGGGCGGCTTCGATTCCGCCTGCATCGCCTTGCGCAGCGCCGAGCTGCTGGCTGCGCGAGGAGCGGAGCTTCACGCCTTTGTCTCAGTGACGGCTCCGCAATTGGACGCCGTGCCGGTGGCGACGCGCGAGGTCTGCGAAGCCTTGAAAAGACGGCTTCCCAACCTCGTGTTGCACTATCTCGATGGCCGCGATGAACCGCTGATTGCGGCTCCTGAGCTGATGGCGCTGGCCGAAGCGCCAGTTCCTCCGTTGGTGCAGCGTCTGGACCTGCTGTTCCGCAGGGCAGAGAACCTTGGCATCGAAGTGATGTTGACCGGCTATGGCGGTGATCACGCTGTCTCACCGCGGGGCGCCGGCTTCCTCTGCGACCTCCTGAAACGTGGCCATTGGCGCCAGCTCGTGGGGGAAAGCCTGGCCCGTTCGAGGCGTACCGGCGACCCCGTCTGGCGCATTCTGCGCCATGAGTTGGTCGTTCCCCTGCTGCCGCGCTGGCTTTGGCACCTGGCACTGCACCTGCGCGACGGTGCCGCACCCTGGCAAGTAAATGCGCTTTGCACCGAAGCCTATGCGCGCCAGGCAGGCGCGCTGGACGCACTGTCGCGCAATCCCTCCCGCGGCTTTCGCTTGCAGCCAGGCGTCCGCGCGGCAGGCTGCCAGGGCTTGACCTATATTCAGAGTGGCAGGGGTTTCGAAGAGGTAGCTAACCTCGCCAGACATCGCCAACTGGCATTGGCGCGACCGCTACTCGACCTCCAATTGGTCAGCTTTGCGCTGACCCTGCCGCCCCACCAGCATGTCCACGCAGGGCAGAGGCGCGCGCTCTTGCGTCGTGCGTTTGGC
This sequence comes from uncultured Holophagae bacterium, assembly GCA_964423555.1. GTDB lineage: Bacteria > Acidobacteriota > Holophagae > Acanthopleuribacterales > Acanthopleuribacteraceae > CAYRFM01. The sequence continues at coordinate 25,920 of CAYRFM010000032.1, forward strand.
GACGCGCTGCCCTCTGAATTGCGCAACCGCTCTGAACGCAACGATTACATCATCCCCGATCTCGGCTCCTGGGCCGCCTCGCAACAGCAGCACCTCCAGGCCCAGCTCGACGCCCTGCAGCACCACCCCCACGCTCTGGTGGTGGACCTAGCTCGCCTGGCGGCCTTGAACGCCAGCTGGTGTGGCGAACCGAACACCGACCTGCGCACAGCCATGCTCTTGCTGCGCGGTCTGAGCGGCGCTCGGTTCGACCTTTGGTTACGTGGAGATCTTGTCTAGTCCGATCAAGGACGGACGGGAAAGACACCATCTGTTGCGATGCAGAAGCGCAGTGTCAGACTGGGCTGGATGTTGTTATGGGGTTGCCCGCCGCCAACGCTGTTTAACATATCCTCGTCAAAGCTGCTGTTGACGGTCGCATTACCCTTGTAATAGGAAACAAGGGTTGTGCCCACCTTGCGTGTCGCGCCAGGTATCACATTGGTCGGGCCCATGACCAATTCCTGACTGACTTCCCCATTCATGACGTGGCTGTGGCTGGGCATCTGGCTTGCAGTCAAGGTCACCGTGCTGGTGCCATAGCGTCCTGCCAAAGTACGCTGCGTCAAACCCGGGCCCGTGCCTACACCAATCGAGGCATTATCGCGAAGATCGGGAACTTTGAAGGTGGTTTTGCCATCTCCCCCATAATTGACGCCAATGACCCCAAACAACGCCGGGTACTGCTGAATCGGCTGAACGCTGCCATCGCAGGTCAACCAACCTTCCGGGGTGAATTGATAAGTGAACAGGCGAATCTCGCCGATATACGGTTCTGCCATGGTAACCTCCTAATTAGGTCTGGGCGGGAATAGACCCTGCAGTGCGATGATGTAGTTCATGCCGACACAGGGCATGATATTGGGATGGGCGGCCCCTTGCCCTGTCGTGCTGACCGCGCTTGCCGCAAAAGGCTTGATAATGCCCGTGGGCGGCTGGCCGTCTGCGTAGAAACCAAAGGTTGTCGTTGCCAGCAATTGACCGTTGGCGGTTGCAGTTGTCGCGTTGTCACTCGTGCCATAGGGCACATGCGTATGGCTCGGCAAGTTCGCCGACGTCAAGGCGACGGTCTCCGACCCGACCATATTCCCAACGACTCTTGTGGTCAGCCCTGGCCCGGTTCCTTGACCCATGGGAAGTCGCCCTCGCAAGTCCGGCAGCTTGAAGGTGGTGGTCCCATCCCCTCCATACGTCACGCCAATTACGGCGTAAAGGAGTTGATAGTCGCTAATTTTCAGCGTCGTGCCGTCGCAAATGTGCCAGTCCTCTGGTGCATAGGCGCCACCAAACAGACGAATTTCGCCAACAAAATAATCACTCATGGGCGTCTCCTTACGACCGTTGGGGATAGGTACCGGTGATCGCGATGCAGTAGTTGATCACCAGACAGGGCTGGATGTTATTGTGTGACTGACCACCACCCGTGGCCTCGATCATCAGTTGGTTCATTGCCGTTGTCGACGTCGAACTCGTGTAGCCGTAGCTGTAGTTCCCCGTTGCATAGAGCGCCGTGCCATCGACGCCGATCGAGGTGCGATCCCCGGCTGCGCTGGTCGCGTTGACGGTATGGCTGTGGGACGGGATCTGGGCAATGCTCAAGGGTACGAGCTCTGTGCCTTGGGCGTAACCTACGGGGTGTTGACCGATCGAGACAGGAACTCTGCCACGCATATCGGGCAGAGCGAAGGTCGTACGGCCATCGCCCCCGAAAGACGTGAAGAGCAGCGAGTACAGGGCCTGATTCTGTTGGATGGGGAGAAGAGTTCCGTCGCAAATGGCCCAGCCTGCGGGTGCGTAGGTGAACGAGACCATTTTGATTTCACCAAGGAAAGGTTCACTCATATTTCCTCCTGGAAACGAATGCAACTAAGTTCTATGGATGTTCAGATTTAGTTGGGGAAACTTGAGCAAATCTACCATGACGCGTGGTGCACTGCAAGTCGTAAAATAAAAATTTATCATGTCGAAGCAAATTAACATGTGAATCCAATTCACACGCATCTTGCGCCTACACGTTAAACCGGCTGCTCGACCCGAGCTTTTACCCGAGCAGGCTTCCCAAGTAGCCAAACCGTTCCATAACTTCGCCATGGTCCTCGATCAGCCGCGCGACTTGGGACGGACTGAGATGGTCCCGCCAGCCCTCGGCGCGACCGGCCCGAAAAAATGCCGAACTGCCCGCATAGTGCTCGCTGAAGCCGTGTTGTTGCTCTTCGGCACGCAAGCGCTCGAAGCGGCTGGCCTCCAGCGCCCGCGCCAGCCGCGCCTCGTCCAACGGCCAGCGCAAAAACTGGAGGACGGTCGAAAATGCCTGCTTGGGATCGCGCAACAGGTCCTCGTAGCGCAGGCGCAGGATCTCGATGTCCGACGCATCGCACCAGCCACGCACATGGGCCGACCAGTTGCCGAAATACTGCCGCATTTGGGTGCTGGCGCGACCCAGGTGGCCAAAGGCGACCGGACGGCCGGCCAGTTGGTCGATGGCGGCGTCCATGTCGGGCAAGTCGTAGTGGTGCTTGAGCGACACGGCCACGTCCAGTGGGTTGCGCAATAGATAAACAACTCTGGCACAGCCCGCGGGAAAAAGTCTGGTCTTGCCATCGCGCAGGAAAAAGCTGTCGTGGACCTTGTAGCACATGGCCTTGGTCAGCTCGCCCCGCAGAGCACCGTGCAGCTCCTGACGCAAGGCGGTGACCTGCTCGGGCGCCAGGTCATTGGGCGGATAGCCGACCCAGCTCTCGAACAAATGAGCATCGGCGATGTGATGAAAATAGCGGAGATCGTTGAGCGCCAGGGGGTTGGGCTCATCGGCCAGGTAGTTGCCTAAAAAAATGCGTGCCCAGGTATTTCCCGACTTGGGGTAGGACGCCAAAAACAGCGGTAAATCGGACTGAAATAGCGGGTTGCGCGGCGGCGGTGGCGTCAGCTGAACCATACGGCAAACCTTGCGTTCCCATGCCCACGGCGACCACTGATCCAATGGGCTCCGCAACACAACCAGGCATGTGAATAGAGCCGATCGTCGGCCTTCATCAGGCCGACCCCCAGTTGGCTCGACCAGCCGCGGCGACGCAGCATGCCGTGGGCCGCTAGGGCACGGCACAGACAATTGCTGCAGGGCACCAAGCGGCGCGCGGCGATGTCGATGGCCAGGCCCACTTCTTGGGGAGGGGCTGCCACCTGCTGCGGCGCTGGCGCCACCAGGGGCCGCAGGCCCCAGAGCCGAATCACCCGCCCATAGGCCAGCACCCACAAGGCCAGGCGGGCCAGGGCCAAGCGCAAAGCAGCCTCGGGCAGCAAACACAGAACGCGCCAGCCCACCCGACCACCGCCGAAGCTCATGTGGCGCGCTCGATCAGTCCCCATTGGGCCAGCTGCCGGAGAAAGGTCAGCGTGTCCTCGAGACAGCGCTGGGGCGCCGCATCGAACTCTTCGCTCAGCACAGCCACCAGCTGTTCGGCATTTCCGGGGTGTTCAAGCAATTGCCAAATGCGCGAACCGACCAGGTCGATCGAAAAGTACTGCCCGGTTGGCAGGTACATGACGACGACATCGTCGTCGACCGCACAGGAAACTTGGTCCGTGGTCCGCTTGATCGGAGTATCGGTTTCGATGGTCATGGCGTACCCACTCCTGAGGGTTCAGCTTCAATGATCTGAAGGATCGCGGCACCGAGTTCGTCGAGCTGGAAGCCGTGTCGCGGCCGCGTGACATGGGACAGTGGCAGCCGCGGCACCATGGGCGCCATAGCGGCGAACAAACCCGCCTGGCCCAACAGGCCACGAGCAAAATGAGGGCGATAAAGATTGCGTTCTAACATGAAGAAGCGCTCACGGCCTTCTAGTCGTTTTACTTGGATCACGGGACGATCGGACACATCAAGGGCAAATGCACCCGCCAGCGCCAGCTCTGCGCCTTCGAAGGCCGTCGCCGCTCGGACGCGCTTGTCCAGGCAGGGTCGCAGGCGCGGGATCTCGTCGCCCTGTTCGCCTAGGCGCTGTAGACTGTCGGGCCAGAGATTCTGTTTAGGATACCCAGGTAGGACGCGAATCCCGTCATGGTCGGCCCGCAAGGCACAGATATCGTCGCCGACCAGGCGGCCTCCGCGCTGGCACAGCGCTGCCGCAAGGGTTGACTTGCCAATCCCCGAGGGTCCGAGAAAGCCGTAGGCCTTGTCACCAAAGGCGACCACACTGCCGTGCAGCGGCAACAGGCCGCGCTGATAGAGCAGCGCGCCCATCGCAGACCCCAGCAGAAACACGTGTAGCTCCTCCAAATTGCCCCAAAGCTCGACCGTGATGTCGGTACCACCCACCACATGAAACCGAGCCAGGTCGTCCAGCCAGAGCAGCAGCTCGCCGGGTTTGGCTTGGTAGCGCAAACCGCTGATGGCAGGGTCCTGCAGAGAGGTGGGGGTAGGACCTAGGTGCAGAAAAACATCGGGCGCTGCCGCGGTCTCGAGCAGCCAAGGACATGAAAACTCAGACTCCAGGGTGAATCCCCAACAGCTATAGCGTCTCGACATCTGGCGACACCCATCATGTGGCCTTGATTTGCACCCAAACAAGCCCGGCTCGGCCATCGTTGAAACCAGGGATAAGTCATTATATGAAAAGGGGTGCCGCAATGTAAAGCTGTGTGACCACATGTGGTTTATGGAAGGTTGGCCGGCTCGAATGTCGAAAAGGGCTAGAAACCATGAGCGGCGCATGTTTTTCTGCATGAAAATTTGCATTTACAAGGCATAATAACAATACTGGCATAGGCTTTCTCTCGTTTTGTTCTTTGTAAGGGGCTTGAAAAAATTGTCCAGCTCAGAGTCAGCTGAAATTATCCGCGAGTTTCTCGAGGAGACGCGGGAATTTGTCGAGAACTTGAATCCACTAGTGCAACGACTTGAGCAATCCCTCGAGCGAGGCAACCTGGATATTGATGAGACCATCAACGCCGTCTTTCGCGGCTTCCACTCGATAAAAGGCTCGGCCAACTTCCTTAAGCTCGACCTTTTGGCGAAGTTGACCCACGAGGTCGAATCCTTGCTCGACAGCCTGCGCAAACACAAGCTGGCCCTGCACACAAGCCATGTGGCAGCGCTGTTCAACTGCGAGTGCCTGATGGAGAAACTGCTCGATCAGGTCGAGCGGGGTCATCATCCGGATGACCTTGAGACCGAGACAAGAACCACGGTCGCCCGCTTCCGTCAGCTCAGCAGCGAAACCCAATGCGCCCTGGTGGTTGCCATCCAGCTGGAATTGGACCTGGCCAAACAATCACGCAGCCTGCTGGAGGAGCTGCGCCGGCATGTCGCCCCAAACGGCGATACCACCCATGTGCCTGAGTTTGGGCCCATCATCGAGACGCTTGACTATCTCGGTTATCAGGATTGGGTTGTGGCCTTCCGCAAACTCAATTTTTTGGTCAAAAATTTCTCCCGACAGGGTACACCCTTGCCTCGACCTGCCGTGCAATTGGCGCTGAGCCTGCTCGAAACCCTGTTGGACCATGCCGGTCCCAACCGCGCCCTAGCATCGATCGCCGAGAGACAGAAAGAACTCGACGAGCTGTTGCTGCAGGAACAAGCCGAGTCACAAAGCGAGAGCGGCCCCCCAATGCTGGGCGAAACACTGGTCGATCTGGGCATCATCCAAGAGGACCAGCTCGCCAAGGCCCTCAAGCTGCAGGGCAGCCCACTTGGCACCATCCTGCGCGAAATGGAGCTGGTCCATCAGGGCGAGCTCGACATGGCCCTGCGCATTCAGCAAAAACAAACCGCCAAGGACGAAGTCCTGCCCTACAAATCTAGCAGCATCCGCGTCAATACCGAGCGACTCAACAACCTGTGTAACCTGGTCGAGGAACTGGTCCTGGCCGAAACCCTGTTGGCTCACGACTGGCACCAGGCGACAGGCCAGGTCGACAACCAGTCCTCGTCCGGGCGCCTGTTGAACCGCATCTCCCGCGACCTCCAGCAGATCGCCCGCCAGTTGCGCATGGTCCCGCTGGATGCGGCCTTCCAGAAGTTGGGCCGCTTGGCCCGCGACCTAGCGAGCAAACTTGAAAAACGCATCAAGGTCGAGATCCATGGTGGCGATACCGAAATCGACAAGAACGTCGTCGAACTGCTGGGCAATCCCCTTGCCCACATGGTCCGCAACGCACTCGATCACGGTCTTGAAACCCCGGCCGAACGCCGGGCTGCGGGGAAGAGCGAGTTCGGCACCCTGACCCTCTCAGCCTGCCACGAAGGCGCCAACATCGTCGTACGCATCAAGGACGACGGCCGCGGCCTGAGCACGTCCAAAATTCTCGCCAAAGCCCGCGAACGCGGCTTAATTGGCTCGATTCCCCCAAGCACACCCGCGGAGATCTTCGAACTGATCTGGCTGCCTGGCTTCTCCACCGCCGCCACCGTGACCGAACTCTCCGGACGAGGTGTCGGCATGGACGTCGTCCGTCGAGAAGTCGAGGCCCTTCGCGGCCAGGTCGCCATCGCTTCGCAGCTGGGCATGGGCAGCTGTTTCACCCTGACGATCCCGCTCAGCCTCTCAATTATTGACGGTATGCTCGTTCAAGCCGGCGATCACGTCTTCACGCTGCCGCTGCTCGACACCCGACAAACGCTCGGCAGTGCTGACTTGACGGTCGTATTTCCACCGGGGATGCAGCCGCGCGTTCGAATTCAAGATCGCTTGCTGCCGGTGTTCTCGCTCCACGACTTCTTCTCGAGCACCAACGCCTATCGTCGCGACCCGGTTTATGTCGTCGTCGAGGCGGGCCAACACGCCTGCTGCCTCTCCGTCGACGAAGTTGTCGGCATGCGCCGCACAGTGATTCAAGCTGTGCCTAACTATCTCGGCAAGCCGCGCGCCATCGCCGGCTTTTCGATCCTGGGCGACGGCACCATTACCTATATTCTCGACACCCTGCAGATTTGGAAGTTGTGCCAGGCCGAGGACCAGCAGACGGCCACGAGCGCCACCAACTCCTCACCGAAAACTCAGAATTCGGGAAAATCACCCTAAATTGCGCTTTTCTGACACATTTCAGGTAGCGGTTTCCGAAACGATGGTATAGAATCCAGCGCTCGTGACGGGCCGCATGTCCCCCGCACAAAGGCTGATCTCAGCGAGCGCAAGCCCGCGAATCGGCAACGACACGAAAAGGTGAAAGGTTATGGCCAAAGCAGTTTCCATCAAGAAAAAGAAAGTCAACCTGGTCTTCGACACGACCCCTGGAAAGTCGGTCCTCGTCGCTGGCGATTTTAACGACTGGGAAATCGACGAGGCGGATCGCCAGAAAAAGCTTCGCAAGATGAAGGAAGAGGAACAGCCCGGTCACTACACCATCACGATGTTCCTGCCCACCGGCAAGCACGAGTACAAGTACTTCGTCGACGGCCAATGGCATATGGACCCTCTGGCCGAAGAGAAAGCCCAAAACGTCTTCGGTACCTACAACAGCGTCATCGAAGTCAAGTGAGCATCCGGGGACCTCGCTGGGGTTCCCGTATGACCAGGGCCCTGCCGGCAGGTTGGGGCTCACTCACACCCGTGCCGCATCTTGAATCTTGATTCTTGCCGTTTCCAAGGCTAGGCTAGAGTCATGGAGTCAGGAGGCATTGCATGAAGGGCTATCGATTCAAGGCGATCTGGCGAGAAACGGGTTGGAGCGAAGATGAGCTGGTGGCCGTCGCCGATGACGGCACGCTGCAAGACCCCGCAGTCCTGCCTCAGGACGCAGCCATCGAGCAGATCGACGGATTTGCCATCCCGGGCTTTCGCAATGCGCATTCCCACGCCTTTCAATACGCCATGGCGGGCCTGGCTGAACATCTGCGCGCACCCGAGGACGATTTCTGGTCCTGGCGCGAGGCCATGTACCACCTGGCACTTTCGCTCGATCCAGACCAGGTCGAGGACATCGCCGCCCTGCTCTACGCCGAGATGTTGCGCCACGGCACCACCGCGGTCGCCGAGTTCCACTATCTGCATCACGACCGCGACGGCCGGGCCTACGCCAACCCCGCCGAGATGGGCGCGCGCCTGATGGCCGCCGCCGCCCGGGTCGGCATGCGCCTGACCCTGGTGCCGATCTACTACCGCACCGCCGACTTCGGCAACAAACCCGCCACGCCCCGCCAGCGTCGCTTCCTGCACAGCGATCCCGAACACTACCTGCGCTTCTGGGAGGCGACCCGCGACCAAGCTCACGGCCAGACCCACGTCACCATGGGCCTGGGCGTGCACTCGCTGCGCGCCGCAACCCCTGTCGAGGTGGGCCAGCTGTTTGCGGCCGCCCTGCCTGGCACGCCTTGTCATATCCACATCGCCGAACAGCGCCGCGAGGTCGAAGCCTGCCTGGCTGCGCACGGCCGCCGTCCCGTGGCGCTGCTGGCCGAGCACCTAGACCTCGGACCGCAACACCAGTTGGTCCACGCGACGCACCTTGACCAGGGCGAGCGCGAGCTGCTGGCGCGCAGCGGCGCGGTGGCCGTGATCTGCCCCAGCACCGAAGGCAATCTCGGTGACGGCTTTTTCGATCTGCGCCCCTATCTCCAGGCTGGCGGCGCAATCGCCATCGGCAGCGACAGCCACGTCGGTCTCTCTAGTGCCGAGGACCTGCGCTGGATGGACTACGGTCAGCGCATGCGCCTGGAAAAACGCAACACCGTCTGCTGGTCCCAAGGCGAAGACAGCGGCGAGCGCCTCTTTCGCCTGGCGCTTGCCGGCGGTCGCCTGGCCCTGGGCGAGCCCGGTCCGCCCCCGCTGACGATCGGCGCGCCACTGGACGCCCTCGTCCTCGACGCCCAGCATCCCCTGCTCTGCGAGACGCCCGCCGCCCATCGCCTCGCCACCTACCTTTACGCCGGCGATGCCAGTTTCCACCTCGGCACCCTGGTGGGGGGAACCTGGGTTGTCCACAACGGACGCCACCCCCTGCGCGCCGAGTTGCGCGCCCGCTTCGCCAAACACCTGCGCCGTCTCGGAGATACCTGATGGTCTACCTCAAAACCCTAGCCGTTGGCCGCTTCCAGTGCAATTGCACCCTCATCGCCTGCGAGCGCACCCGCGAGGCCGTGCTCATCGATCCCGGCGACGAGGCCGAGAAACTTTCCGGTCTCTTGACACAGAACGGTTTCAAACTGCGCTGGATCCTCCACACCCACGCCCACCTCGACCACTTCATGGCCACGGGCGCTGTCGTGCAGCGCCATGGCGGCAGTGTCTGCCTGCACCGCGCCGACCGTTGGCTCTACGAAGCCGCGCCCATGCAGGCCGCCATGCTCGGCTTGCCGATGCGCCAGGGCCCGGCCATCGACCAGGAAATCGAGGACGAGCAAGCCTTCGACTTCGGCGACCACGCCACTTCCGCCATCTTCACTCCAGGCCACACGCCGGGCAGCACCTCGTTCCTGTTCCGCCATGGCGAGACGCAGTTGCTCTTTGCCGGCGACACCCTGTTCCAGCGCAGCGTCGGTCGCACCGATCTGCCCGGTGGTGACGCCGGCACCTTGGTCAAGAGCATTCAACAGCGCCTGTTCACGCTCGATCCCGACACCGTCGTCGTGCCGGGTCATGGACCGCAGACCCGCATCGGCGAGGAGCGCCAGGACAACCCCTTTGTCGGTTTGAGACGCCGCAGCTTTTAACGATCGCACCAGCTTGTCCCTACCGGCTACAGGTCGCGAATCGATCAAGTTTGCCGAACTTGCACAAACTTTTTGCGTTAAAGCCCTTGTAGCGCTATAAATTTTCTGGCCGAGTTTTTGACGTCAATGCTATCGATGGGGAGGAACGGCTTTTGAGTGGTAGGTCGTGCATCAGGCGGAGCTTTTGGTGTTGTGGCTCCTGCAGCGGTTTGATCCTCGTCATCGCCGCGGGTATCGCCTTGACCACCTATTGTTTCAACCCCGTCGCGCCGCGCCTGGCCTCTGGATCCAGGGAATTCTTCCTGGCGGGTTCCGATGCCCCGGCATCGCTGGCCAACGGCGATAACGCCAAGCCTATCCGTCTCGACATCTCGTTCGAGCAGGCCCTGGTCGATATTTCATGCGGACCGAAAGGGGCACCGCTGCACCTTGAAACCCTTATCGATGAGGCAAACTACGAGGTGGTCACCGCCGTCGAGCCGCACGATCGTTACATTCTCTTCCGCCTCTCCCTGCGGCGTCGCGCACCCGGATTCGTGTCCCTCATTGAGGAAGTTGGTGAACCGTCTCAAAACCAACTCTACCTGCGCCTGCCCTCCGACCTGGTCTACGATCTCCGCCTCCACACCGACCGAGGTTTCTATGACGTCGATCTGGGCGGCCTTAACCTCGCCGCCCTGGACATTCGCGCCAAGCGCTGTGATTTGAGCCTGTCCTGCAGCAAGCTCAACCCGCTCTCCCTGGAAACGATGAATTTTGAGTGCACCATGGGGTCCTTTCGCATCAACGACCTGCAAAATCTGAACTTCGCGAAGGGCCGCTTCAATGGCATGCTGGGCGAGCTGACCCTGAGCAACAGCGGTGACTTCACCAAGGATGAAATTGAACTGGAGCTCAGCATGGCGATGGGAAACGCTCGCCTGGAGCTGCCGCGCAGTGCGCGCGTCTATGACACGAATTGGTCGGCCGCCGGCGCAACAGAGGCACCGGAAGGCACTGAGGAGTATCACACACAGGTTCGCCTAGAGGGCGGCGTCAGTTTTGGCGAGCACACGATTACCTACCGCACTCGCCTGCCCAGAGCCGACCAGCTCATGCGCCGCCTGTTCCACGAGACCGACAACCCGGCTGAAGTCATCGATCGCATCCGCGAGATCTACCGAGAAAACCCCGATCGCTACGACTTCAACGAGACTTTGATCAACCAGTTCGGCTACCAGATGCTTCAGCGGGAAAACTTCGAGGCGGCCATCGAGATCTTCAAGTTCAACATCGAAATTCACTCGGATTACGCCAACGGCTATGACAGCCTGGCCGAAGCTTACTACGGCGAGGGCTCCCTCCAACAGGCCATCGAGTTCTACGAAAAATCCCTTGAAATCAACCCCTACAACAGCAACGGCAAAAAAATGATCCACAGAATTCAGCTGGAACAGGCCGACCCTGAAGGGCCCGCAACGTCCAATCCCCCCGAGCCGCCCAAGCCCCAAACACAACCAGAGGATGCCACCTAGCTCGAGCCTAGCCGAAAAGGTCCAGCAGGCGCTGTAGCGCAAGATGCAATCTTGCGCCGGACGGAGGGTGAATGTGAAAGCGATTTGTAAGTAGAGCGTAACTCCGGACCTGATGACCTGCGGCTGCGGCGGCAGCCTCTATATCCCCCTCGCTTAACCTTTCGCGCCTTTCAAAACGCCCACAAAAAGCTGGAAAGAGGTCTTCAAAATTTCAAGACACGCGTCACATTACCCCGAATGGGTGTTTGAAATTTTTCGCACGAGTGAGTTCACCTGGTCAGCAGCGTAAAAATTTTTCCGACGCGGTCAGTTCACCTCGTCGGGCCGTCCGAAATTCGATAGACCGGCCAAAAGAGTGCGTTGGCCCGTTTGAAAATTGACGCACGGGCTAGTTCACCTCGACAAGCCTCCCGAGTTTTGTCGGAGCGCATCATTTCATCTGGAAAACGCCCCAAAAAAATTTCTGCCCGGTAAGTTCACCTCGCCAACCGCTGCGAAAAATTTCAGATGGGCCAGATGACATGAATCACCCGCTGACAATTGTCCTGAGCCCGTCTAACCATCGCGATAGCCCGTCTTTTATTTTCACAACGAGCACTCTGGGACGAAAGTGACCGCTCTCGCGCGATTGGGGACCGAAACGGATGGTGTGAGGCCTCTTTTAAATTCAACCGCGATGGGCCAGGAGAAGACGATCATGATGCGGGACAGCTTTCCACCCATACGTGACAACGCCCGCGCAAAGTGGCTGGGGGCTAGTCGATAAGGTGAGAACCCTTGCGGCAGCCAGGCCGACGCCGATCATGTCCGCGTTCCTGGTATAATGGACCATCCAAAGCGTTTGGGGCGGTGTTTGGCGCCTTCGACTCATGGTGAAATCCAACCCAGGACCAGGACTCTTCAGATGCCACGCGCCCATTCCGATGCACGCACTCGGCTTGTTGCCACTGCCGCCGACCTTCTGCGCCGGCGTGGGCTTAACGCCACGAGCATTCGTGACTTGGCCAAACTCAGCAACGCTCCCCTGGGATCCACCTATCACTATTTTCCCGGCGGCAAGCAACAGCTCATCAACGAGGCGGTTGTGTTTGCAGGAAATCAAATCCAACAAGGGCTTCATGCCGCGCTCGAGGCCGGTCCTCAAGAAGGGGTCCAAGCCTTCCTGCTGCATTGGCGTCAGATTTTGATCAAAACCGACTATCGCGCAGGTTGCCCCGTGATTGCCGTGGCCATTGAAGAGCCGAACCTCGAGACCGCCGCCGCGCTGGAAACGACGGCCAAGGTTTTTGCCACCTGGGAAGGTATTCTCGCCGAGTCCCTGAACGCTCATGGCGCCTGCCTCAAGGACGCCACGGAGATCGCGACCCTGATCGTCTGCGCTGTCGAGGGTGCGCTGCTTTTGTGCCGAGCCAAGCGCAGCACCGCCCCGCTGGACCTTGTCGCTGCCCAGCTCGAACACATCATTCGGGCGGCACTGCCCTAATCGCCGCATCGCTCGGCCCCTCCTCGGACGCCACGATGCGCAAACGCACGGGGAGGTACTTGTGATAGGGCGTGCGCGCAAGCGGATCACACTCGCCGCTCGAGGTCAGCAGATTGAGAGCGGGTCCCGTTGGCGGTTGATCCTTGTAACACGAGCCATAGCCGTGGGGCAGCATCAAGACCCCCCGCCTCATGGTGTCGTCGGGCGCGATGACGACCTTGATTCGGCCATGTCTTGATTCGCACCAGGCCTCCTCGCCTTTCCGCAGCCTCAGCGCCTCCGCATCCAGGGGATGAATGCGCATCGCGCCGTGCGGGTCGGTCTTTCGCCAAGCCGGGTTGCGGTAGATTTGATTGGCATTGTAACTGCGCCGCTCGCCTGCCACCAAAACAAAGGGGTAATCAACCGCTGTCTGCGGCTCTGTGGCCAGATTCGCCCATGCTTCGAGCATTTCAGGGATTTCTAGATGGATGCGACCGTCCCGATGCTTGATCATCGACCACACATCATCATAGCGATGCTCACTGAAGACCACCCCAGAGCGGCGCGCCAGAATCGTGCGAAACAGTCGAGTGCCCAACCATGGGAAGAGGCCGCGATGCCCAGCACGCCGCACCGCATTGGCATTTTTGGCGGCGAACATCATCGCCAGAGGCAACAGCAGGGCAGCAGCGGCTGCACCATCGGGAAGCGCCGCGCCCAGGGTTCGGTAAAGCACGGAAACCACATAGGGCCGCAGCTTCTTCCGCAATGCGAGGAAGAGCGTCAACACCGTCACGAATGCCAAGTGCGCGGTCACCGCTGGCTCAAAGCGAGCAAGCCGGCGAAGCAGAGGAAAGTGCCGGGGTAGCTCGCCCATCTTCTCGAGCAGGCTCGTGTAAACTTCCGGTTCTGGCCGCGATTCGGCATAGGGCTCGAAGAGCGGGTGGCGAAGGTGAAAGGCGTTGACGGGGAACTCCAAATTGAAGCCGGTGAACTCCCATTTCTCGAATTGCGAGGCGGCCGGAAGGACATAATGCGCCAGCTTGGCCGTCTCAGTGAGGGCGACATCGACCACCACCAAGAGCTCGAGCGAGGAGAACGCAGAGGCGTAGGCCTTCGAGTCTGGCCAGGTCAGGAGCGGATTGCTGCTGTCGACAATAACCGCCCGAATCCGCTGTTCTCCGGCCTTGAGAATTTCGTCGGGCAGGATATTGGGTGGGTAGATACCAGCGATGGGAAACATCTGATGATAGGCGGTGCGCGTGAAGCGCGGGTTCCGTTCGTCGGTATGGCCGAGGACCGGGATCAGCGAACTGTGCAGGTTATTGCCACCCTTGCAGGCGAAGTTCCCGGTGATCAGGAAAAGCAATTTTTCGAGGTAACTATTAAGAGTCGAATGCAGGGTGTGTTGGATGCCTAAATCCACCCGCACACAAGCGGATTTGGCCGTTGCAAACGCTCGCGCTGCCTGAACGATATCCGCCAGAGGCACGTCAGCCTGGGTCGCGCATGCTTCGACTGAAACCTGACGCAGGTGGGACTCGATCCGTTCAAAGCCGGTACAGTGGTTGGCGAGGAAAGGGCGGTCATGCAAGCCCTCCTGAACGATCGTCGCAAGCATGCCACTCAATAGGAACGCATCGGTCCCAGGCTTCAATTGCAGGTGAAGGTCCGCGAGTTCGGCCGTCTCGGTGCGCCGTGGATCGATCACGATCATGGTCCGCTTTGGATCCTTCTGGAGTTCCCGCAAGGTGTGACGGGCATTGGGAATGCCGTGAGACTGGTAGGGGTTGCAGCCCAGAAATAAAACCAACTCAGCGTGCTCGACATCCTCGGTGGTATGGCAGCGCTGGCTACCGAAGAGGCGACCGTTCACCCAAAAGTCCCCGGTCTTTTCCTGGCCCAAGGAGTTGTAGGCGAAGTGACTCTTCATGGCGGCACGGATCTGACCGAGATAGGCGGCACCCAGATGATTGCCTTGCCCACCGCCACCAACTGTGGCAAAGGCGTTGCCACCGTGTTGGTCGCGAATGGCGACCAAGCGACGCGCGATATCGTCCAAGGCCTCGTCCCAACTCACCCGCTCAAAGCTGCCGTCCGCTTGCCGGCGCAGCGGGTGCGATAAGCGATCGCCAAGGTCCTGGTAATAGGCCAGTCGGGCCGCCTTTTGGCAGAGGTAGCCCTTGGACACAGGGTGTTTTTCGTCGCCGCGGATCTTGAGGAACTGGCCGTCCGCCACCTCAACGGCCAAGCCACAATTGCGGGAACACAGTATACAAGCAGTTGTTTCGCAGCGCATCTCGGCTCCTGACAGGTCGACACTATAACAGTCGTTATAATACCAGGATTTGCCCTCCGCGTTTCTCAGAAAAGGACCCGTTAAGCAAGAGCCGTTCGTTTCCATCAGCGCCGTGATGCACCATGGGTAGCCTGGGCAGATGGTTTGTCGGTCGCGGTCAGCCACCCTAACCAAAGCCGCCGCCTTGACGCCATCGGCTTATTTACCTTTACTTGAATGAATGATAAATATACGATAGACAAGAAAATTTCTCTTCGCTAGGTGTTCTCGTGAGAATCGCCCTGATCAACATGCCGTTCGCGGACGCGCACCGTCCCTCCCTCAGCCTGACCCAACTGCGCAGTCGCGCCCTGGCCCTGCCCCAGGTGCGCGCCTGCACGATCCACTACTTCAACCAGCACGCGGCGCGCTTCTTTGGCAAGCAGCTCTATGGCGCGGTCGCCGACAGCTACACCGCCGGCCTGGGCGACTGGCTGTTCCGCCAGCTGGCCTTTTCCGAGGCGCCCGATAACAGCCGCAGTTATTTCGACCGGCATTTTCCCTATGGCGACCCCCAGAGTCTGGCGCTCAAACAGCGCCTGCTGGATTGCCGCGCGGGACTGGAGGCGTTTCTCGAGAACCTGATCGAGACATACGAACTCGACCATGTCGACCTGGTCGGCTTTACCTCGATGTTCTCCCAGACGGTGGCCTCGATTGCCATGGCGCGCTTGCTCAAGGCCCGCAACCCCAACCTGATCACGGTCATCGGTGGCGCCAATTGCGAGTCGCCCATGGGCCAAGAGCTGGCCCGCCATGTGCCCGCCTTCGACTATGTCTTCAGCGGCCCAGCGCTGATCTCGTTTCCCGCCCTCTTAGAACAGCTCGCGCAAGGCGAGCGCGAGGCCGCGGCCAATCTGCCCGGCGTCTTCTGCCGCCAGAACCTGGCGACGCTTCAGGTCAGCGGCCGCTTTGGCCAGGAATTGCCGCTCGACGCGACCGTACCCCTGGATTTCGATGACTTCCTCGCCTGCTTCAACGACCTGTTCCCAGGGGACCAGGATCAAATTCAATTGGTCTTCGAGACCTCCCGCGGCTGCTGGTGGGGTCAGCGCAGCCATTGTACGTTCTGCGGCCTCAACAGCCAAACCATGAACTACCGCGCCATGTCGGCCGCAACCGCACAGGCCGTGCTGGCCGAAGTGCTGGCCTACAACGACCGCTGCCGCCGTTTTGCTTCCGTCGACAACATCATGCCGCGCGACTTCATCGAGCAAGTGCTCGAGGCCGTCTCCGTACCCGCCCATGTGGAGCTGTTTTACGAGGTCAAGGCCGACCTGGACCCTGCCCAACTTGCCGCCCTCGCCCGCAAGCGCGTGCTGCGGCTCCAGCCCGGCATCGAGGCACTGGCCACCAGCACCCTCAAACTGATGAAGAAAGGCACCACCGCCTTCGGCAACCTGCGCTTTTTGCAGGCCTGCCTGAACAACGGCATCCAGCCGGAGTGGAACCTGTTGATCGGATTCCCCGGCGAGGCCGAGTCCGTCTATCAGAGCTACCTGACACTGCTGCCCCGGCTCTTCCACCTGCCGCCACCAGGTGGCTGCTATCCCGTGCGCTTCGACCGCTACAGTCCCTACCACGCCCGTCCCCAGGAGTTCGGCCTGCGCCTGCGACCCTACGACTTTTATGCCGATGTTTACCCCTTCCCCGCCGATGCGATCGAGAACCTGGCCTATTACTTTCAGGACACCGAACTGCGGGCCGAATACAGCCGCCTCATGCTGCGCTACATCGGTGCGCTGCGAACGCTGGTCTCCACCTGGCTCGACCGCTGGCAACGCGACCGCCCGGTCCTGGCCTGGCAGGCCGATGGCGGCCTGCGCGACACCCGTGGCGAAAACGTCCAACTGTGGCGACTCGACCCCGTGGAACGCGACCTGCTGACCCAGCTAACCACGTTTCGCGGACTGGACCAATTGGGGCGGATCACGGGTCATGGTCATGACCAAATTGCAGCTTCTATCGTCCGCTTAAGAGATAAAGGCTTGATTTTCGAGGAGGCTGGGCGTTACGGCAGTCTGGTGCCGATGCCACCGCCCGAGCTTTGAACCGCGCTTGATTCTGTGCCGCATTGGCGCGACAATCGAACCTAACTGGAGGTAACCATGACAGATATTTCTGGCCATTGCATGTGCGGCCGTACCCGATATCAGACCAACCCACCCACCCTTTGGTGTGCCCATTGCCATTGCACGGACTGTCGCGCCGCCCATGGCACGGCCTTTGTCACCTGGTTCGGCGTCAAGGCGAGCCTGATCCACCTCCAGGACGACGACCTGACCTGGTACCGCAGTTCGGCCGAAGCGCGCCGCGGCTTTTGCAGGCATTGCGGTACGACGCTGTTCTTCCAGTCGAGCCGCTGGCCCGAGGAAATGCATGTGGCGATGGGGACGCTGGCGACGCCCTTGGACCGCGAACCCAGCTCCCACGTGTTTTGGGACCGCCACGTCTCCTGGCTGACCTTGACCGACAACCTGCCTCGCCACGGCGGCCCCAACGGCACGGAGCCGCTCTGATTCTGCCCTTACTTGTGGCCGCGCCGACCCTGGCGCCAGGCCTCCAGGTAGCCCCAGGTATCCATCTGCTTGGCCAGATCGGTGGTGTCGATCAAGGTCTGCACCTCGGCGCGGCTGCGCCGGCTCCAGCTGCGCTCGCCCTCGCTGTAGAGCCAGAGCAGCGCCGCCACTTGGGCGCTGTTGCGGATCAGTTGCTTTTGGTCGACCTTGTCGAAGGTATCGCTGCGCGCGTGATAGTTCGGCCCATAATTGGCAGAATCCTGCAGACCCACCAAATTGGCAACGCCCTGCAGCATGAAGTCGAAATTGTCGGTACCGACCACCGGCGCCACCAGGTTCTGATAGGGTCCGTAAGCCGCCAGAGCCTTCAAGAGGCGCTCGTGGGCCTCGGGGAAGCCTGGCGGCCCATCGACGAAAAAGCCCTCCAGCTTGCCGCTGCCAATATCGATCGACAAGGCCATCACGTGCTGATCCAGCTCTGCTTCGTGGCTGAGCGTGTAGCCGAGCGAACCAAACATGCCCTGCTCCTCGCCGTTGAATAGGCAGAACCGCAGGGTTCGCTGCGGTTTGAGCCCCAACTCGACCATGCGCGCCGCGATTTCGATCAACATCGCCACGTTGCAGCCATTGTCCAGGGCGCCGGTGCCCAGATCCCAAGAGTCGAGGTGAGCGCCGACGAGGACGATCTCCTCCGGCTTGGTGGTGCCCTTGATCTCGCCAACCACATTATAGGAAGTGAAGCTTTCCCGGGCCTCCAGCTCGACCGTGCAGGCCAGTTCCAAGTGCTTGCCTTGCTCCAGCAGCCGGGCGATGCGGCCAGCGGCCTCGCGCTCGACGATCAGCATCGGCGTGCCACCCGCCACGGCATTGTGGCGATACAACAGGTTGCGCGGACGACTGGAGGTGAAGAGCATGCCGGCCACGCCCGCGGCCCGGGCCCGTTTCTCAATCGCCGCCACTTCGTCGTACTCGGCGAACAGATCGGTCAAGTTCTCCAGTTCCTTGCTGTCGAACAGGGCCAAAGCGCCGCGCAACTTGTCACCCGCGGCGGCAAACTCGGCCTCGCCGCCCTTGCCTAAATGCAGGATCGGTGCCCGCAAACCGCCGATGGGTGTGGCGGCAGAGCCCGGCATGGCCACGACCGCGATCTCAAAGCGAATGTCGCCCACGACCTCGGCCCGCACCTCCTGTTCGGCCCAGCGCAGCGGCATCGGAAAGGGTTCCTTGCGGGCGTTGACACCGCGTTCGGCGAAGCGCGCCAGTGCCCAGTCGACCGCGGCCAAATTGGCGGCAGAGCCCGTCGGACGTCCTCCCACTTCATCAGTCAGCGAGGCCAGGTTGCGGATCATGCGGTCTTGAGCGGGCGAATCGACATGGGTCGTCATTGCCGCCATGAGTTTCTCGACGTCGCCATCCGCGGCAAGGGCGGGGATCGACAAAAGCAGACAGACAAGGTACAGGGTCTTCAAGGGGTTCTCCTCGAGCAGGGCCGGATGACGTCACGCAAGGACGGCGCATTGCAAAGATCATACCCCGGACCGAGCTAATTGGCGCCGTAAAGGCAGCGACCTCATGAGGAGCTCCGGTTAAAGTAGGTGAAAATCCCACAGGCTCGGCCACCTGCATTGGCCCCGCAGCCGATGAACCTACTCAAGGACCCGTCCGCCATGTTAAAACCACACGCAAAAAAAGAGATGCAGGTTTCCAGAGGCACATGTATACTAGTTTTAGGGCTCGGGAAATTTACCCAACATTTCGGCAAAAATCCCTTCCTCAAAACAGTATTGTTTTGATTTGGCAATGGTCGGCCGACACCTGCAAGCCGCGGCTTTCGTCGCTCGCCTGGCGAACATGACCGCGATGCGAGGCGGTCGTCCTGGGCGAACTCGGCTTTGATAGACGACCAACTTTTACAAGGACTCGACAGCATCAGCCAGCCGGGCCCCATGCCCGTATGGCTGGAACATCTGCTCAGCAGCAAGGCCCCGACCGTGCGCGAGCAAGCCCTGCTCTACCTCCAGCAGCGCAATTGGGACCGCGCTCTGCTGGCCTGGCAGGAGCTCCTCGAGGAAGAGCCCGAGAACAAGCACGTGATCACGACCGTCGCCGAGTTATTTCTCAAAAAGGAACTGCGCGATCGCGCCTTTGTCCTGATCGAGCGGGTTGTCCAGCTGTACCTTGCCGAGGGCAAGCTGGATGATGCTGCGGCCCTTCTTCGCCGCGTTGCCCAACTGCTGCCTACGGACCTGACGCCGCGCGAGCGCTTGATCAAGCTGTTCGCCAAGGCCTTCGACGAGGCCAAGGGTCACACTGCCGGCAATCGTTACCGGGACCAAGCCCTGGTCGAACTGCGCGCCCTGGTGGCCATGCCGGCCAACCTGATCAGCGAAAAGGTCCGGCTCGATTATCTGCGCTCGATCACTCGCCTGGATCCGCGCGACTTTGGCACCGTCGACAAGGTCATCGCCCTGCTGAAGGCTCGGGGCCAACAGCAGCAGGCCCGGGTCTTCCTGCTCGACACGGCGGAGCGCCTGATCAAGCGCAAATGGGTGGCTGCCGCCGAGAAGGTGATTCACGAGGGCCTGAAACTGGAACCGGGCAATGTCGATTTTCGCGCCTTGTTCTTCCTGGCCCAGGTTTACAAAGGCTTTGAACAGCAGGCGATCCAAAGCCTCGAGCGCATGCATATGGACCAACCCGACAACCTGGCGGTGGTCCTGGCTCTGGCCCGAGCGGCCAAAGCCATGAAGCAACCCAGCGTGCTGGCCGACTGGTTGATCGAGGCCTTTAAATTGGACGGTGAACAGGCCCAAGTCCTGGTAGAAAACGGCCAGCGCCTGCGCGACCAAGGCGAATACGACCAGGCTTTCCGCCTCTATGAGGCGTTGGCGGTGAGCGAGTGGGCGAAGGGCAATGCCGCGTTGAGCGTGACCTTGCTGGAACGCTTAATCCAGAAAGCGCCGGACCACCTGCCCGCGCGCCAGGCGCTGGTGCGCTACTGCATGCGCGCCGGCCATCGCGTCGACGCGGGCGCACACTTGGAGCACGTCCACCGCCTGATGCAACGAGCCGGCATCGCGTCCGAATTCCAGATCTACCTGCTCGAAATCCTGACCGAATTCCCAGGCGACAGCATCCTGACCTCGACGGCCCGGCGCCTGCAGCGCTGACCCTCACACACTGCCGCCTGCCCGCACACCCGCGCTTCGATGCCGCTTGTCCTGGACGGCTGACAGGGTCGCTGGGCTTACCGCACTTCGCCCGGCTCCGCGGACCATCCTCGTTCCCTGCGCCCCCCCGCGTCAGATGCGGATCTGGCCTGCGCCCAGCACGACGAACTTTTCGCTGGTCAGCGCCGTCAGGCCCATGGGGCCGTAGGCATGGAGGCGACTGGTGCTGATGCCGATCTCGCTGCCCAGACCCAGTTGGCCGCCGTCCGAGAAGCGGGATGAGGCATTGACCATGACGACCGAGGAAGCAATTTCCCGCACGAAGCGCTGGGCATTGTCGAAATCCTTGGTGCAGATGACCTCGGTGTGGTCGCTGCCATAGGTCTGGATGAAGCCGATGGCGTCGTCCAA
Source organism: uncultured Holophagae bacterium (assembly GCA_964423555.1). Taxonomy (GTDB): domain Bacteria; phylum Acidobacteriota; class Holophagae; order Acanthopleuribacterales; family Acanthopleuribacteraceae; genus CAYRFM01. The sequence goes on from CAYRFM010000032.1 coordinate 47,025, forward strand.
GTCCTCGACGACCTTGACGGCGATGATCAGGTCCAGAAATTCGGCCGAAAAATCCTCGGCGCTGGCAGCTTGGGCCGCGGGCATGTGCGTCAGTGCGCGCGGGCAGGCCTTGACCGTGACGCCCTTCTCGGCCAGGGCGGCAGCGGCCTTGGGCAGGAACGCCGCCGCGGCATCGCGATGGACGATCATGTTTTCCAGGGCGTTACAGACGCCGGGCCGGCTGGTCTTGCCATCCAACAGCAACCGGATCGCCATCTCGTGGTCCGCGCTGGCGTCGACAAACAGGGTGCAAACGCCCTTGTAGTGCTTGATCACGGGGATGCGGCTGTGTTCGGTGACGAAACGGATCAGGCCCTCGCCGCCGCGGGGGATGACGAGGTCGATGTACTGATCAAGGCGCAACAATTGGTTCATAGCCTCGCGCTCGGTGGTCGGCACCAGGACAGCGGTGTGCTCGGGCAGGTCGTGCCGGGCGAAGGCAGCGCGCAACACCTCGGCCAGGGCGGTGTTGGTGTGGAAGGCCTCGCTGCCGCCGCGCAGGATGATGCCGTTACCGGCCTTGAGACAGAGGACAGCGGCATCGATGGTGACGTTCGGTCGCGACTCGTAAATCATGGCGATCACGCCCAGGGGAATGCGCTGTTTCGAGACCTGAATCCCGTTGGGGCGCAGCCAACCACTGGTGATCTCGCCCACCGGATCGGGCAGCGCGGCGACTTCGCGCACCGAGTCGGCCAGCACGCCCAGGCGCTTGGGGTCGAGCACGAGGCGATCGATCATGGCGGCGCTGAGGCCTTTCTCGCGGGACAGGGCGACGTCGGATCCGTTGGCGGCGAGGATCGGCGCTTGGTGGGCGAACAGCAGCTCGGCCACGCTGTGGAGCAGGGCATTCTTGAGACCGGTATCGGCCTTGGCAATGGCCCGGGAGGCCTGGCGACAGGCGCGGGCGAGCGCTTCGATCTGGTGGGGGTCTTGGCTTTGCATCGGTTCGGCTCCTTAGGGGGTAGTGACAGCGGTCAAGGCGTCTTGACCATCGCCGGGCGTGAAGACCAGCATGTCGCTGCGGTGAATGATGACGTCGCGGTAGGTGAATCCGAGAATCTCGGCGATCTCGGAGCTCTTGCGGCCCATGATGGCGCGCAGGTTCTCGGTGCCGTATTGGCTCAGCCCCTTGGCGATGACCTCGCCCTCGCAGACGACCTCGACGGCATCGCCGTGGCCGAACTGGCCGTGGACGGCCTTGACGCCGGAGGGCAGCAACGAGGCCCCCTCGTTCAACAGGGCTCGGCCCGCGCCGCGGTCGACCTCGATCTGGCCCATGGTCGGCAGCACGTGACGCATCCAGTGCTTGCGCGCGGTGGTGGGACTCTGCATGCGATGGAACAGCGTGCCTGGGCACTTACCGGCCAGCAGCGCCTCGAAGGTGGCGGGATCGGTGCCGGAGGCGATGACGGTGTCGATGCCGCGCGCACAGGCCTTGTCGGCGGCTTGGATCTTGGTGACCATGCCGCCGGTGGCGATGCGGTTGTGGGTATCGCCGGCCAGAGCGTAGACGGAGGGCTCGATCTGGCGAATCTCGGGCAACAGCCTTGCATCGGCGTGGACCCGCGGGTTCTTGTCGTAGAGACCCTTGACGTCGGAGAAGATGAGGAGCACGTCGGCGTCGGTCAGCACCGCCACGTGCGCGGCGAGGTTGTCGTTGTCGCCGACCCGCAGCTCCTCGGTGGCCACAGTATCGTTCTCGTTGACGATCGGCAAGGCGCCCATCAGCAGCAGCTCGGAGATGGCGTTCTTGGCGTTGACGAAGCGACGCCGCGACTTGAGGTCGTCGCGGGTCAACAGGATTTGGGCGCAGGGTATATCGAAATAGCGACTCCAGGCGGCCATCAGCTGCGACTGGCCGATGGCGGCCAGGGCCTGCTTCTCGGGAATGGTCAGCTTGATGCCCGGCGCCTCGCGCTTGAGCACGCTGCGACCGGCGGCCACCGCGCCACTGGAGACCAGGATCATTTCGCGGCCCTGCTGCATGCAGGCCGCGATAAAGCCGGCAATCGGCAACAGGTAGCGGGAGCGGCAACCCTTGCCGTCGGGCGCCACCAGGGCGCTGCCGACCTTGATGACGGCTTTCTTCCAGGGACGCATCGACAATGCAACCTCGGTCATGGAACCTCCTTGGACCTTAGTGATTGGGTGAGACGACCAGCGCTTGGTGCGACGGTCTGGTATGAGGCCCAGAAATCAAAAAAGCCCTTCGCGACGGGAAGGGCTTTCTGGGCGATCCGGGATGGACCAGGGCAGAATCAAGCTTCCCATCGTCGCGCCTGAGGGCGCGGACGTCGGCTAGGTCGGCTCGCGGCGCGAAAGGGGGAAGAGGAAGGCGATGTCATCAGAACAGCCATGGGCGAACCTCGCGAGCAAGACCTCGAACGGGCACAGGCTAGCACGGGTGTGCAGCAGATGCAAGCGCCAATTCCCGCGGCGCCTATCCAAGTCAATCCCAGTCAATCCCGCGTCGGCCTTGCGAGCCTTGAAGGGCCTGGTTATAATCGAAGCAAACGAGGATCGCTACATCAGGGGCCTGCGGGCCATGGAGGGTCGTTTGTTCAAGGAAGATATTCTCAAGGGACAGGTGGGCATCGTGACGGGTGGCAGCTCGGGGATTGGCCTGGCGATCGCCCGCTACCTGTTGGAACATGGCGCGCAGATCACGATCACGGGCCGCGACCCCGACAAACTCGCCGCCGCCCGCACGGAACTGGGCGAACAGGTCCACACCTGCGCGGGCGATGTGCGCGACGGCAACGCGGTCGAGCGCAATCTGGAAGACCACATGAAGCACTTCGGCCAGGTCGATTTTCTGATCAACAATGCGGCCGGCAACTTCCTCTGCCCGCTCGACCAGATGAGCGAGAACGCCTTCATGGCGGTGCTCAATATCGTCACCAAGGGCACGTTCCTGTGGTCTAAAGCGGTGCAGAAGCATATGAAGGCCCAGGGCCACGGCAGCATCGTCAATATCGGCACGACCTACGCCTGGGCCCATGGAGCCTGGGTCGGCCACTCGGGCGCGGCCAAGGCAGCCGTCCTCAACCTGACGCGCACCATGGCGGTCGAGTGGGGGCCGCACGGCATCCGCACCAACTTCGTGGCACCTGGCCCGGTCAAGAGCACCGAGGGTTTTCGCCGCCTGATGCCGACCGAGTCCGGCATGCAGAGCTACCACAAGCTCATGCCGATCGGCCGGCCTGCCGAGCCCTGGGAAATCGCGGCGACGGTGCTGTTCCTGCTGTCGCCCCTGGCGGAGTACATCAACGGCGCGGCGATCCCGGTCGACGGCGGCGCGCACCTGACGGTACCTGGCCTGTTGCCGGCCGGCATCGACATCAAGTTGCCCAACCGCATGGAATGAGCGGGAACGGCGCCCTCAGCGGCGCCGTTTCTTCTTCTTTTCCGGTCCGATGAAGCGCTTGACCTTGCGCTCCGGCTTGGGTCGGTCGCGCTCGCGGTTCAGCTCGCGCTTGCGTTCCCGCGGCGCCTCGAGGCGTCGCTCGGGCATGCGTGTCACCGAGAGGTCGATGCGCCGCGCCAGGAGGTCGACCATGTCGACGATGACCTGTAGTGTGTCACCGACCCGGAAACTTCGACCGCGCCGGCCGACCAGGGCCAGGCTCTCGGGATTGAGCTCGTAGGTGTCGTCCGTCAGCGTGTCCACATGGACCAGACCGCTGACCTGCCAAGGCGACAATCGCACGAACAGACCAAAGACCTTGACCTCGAGAACGACGCCGTCGAACGTCTCGCCGACCAACTCCAGCATCAGGCGCAGTTGTTTGAGCAGCACATAGGTGTTCTCGGCCTTGGCGGCCACCCGCTCCCGTTCCGAGATATGGGTGCAGATCCCTTCCAGTTGGCTGTCGTCGAAGTCCTCCGGACTGGGGTCCTTCAAGGTGAACATGCGCGTCAGGCGCTGGTGGATGATCAGATCGGCGTAGCGGCGGATCGGGCTGGTGAAGTGGGCGTAGTGGGTCGAGGCCAGACCGAAGTGACCGCGGTTCTCCACGCTGTACTCCGCCAATTTGAGCGATTTGAGGACCTGTAACTGCAGGACGTCGCCCGAGGCCGTGTCGGCCAAATGCCCGATCATGTCGTTGAGCGCTTGCGCTGGTTCAGTCATCAGCGTGCCCGGCACTTCAAAGCCGCGGGAGAGCCAGAACTTGCCCAATTCCTCGAGCCGTTCCGGCGATGGCACGTCGTGGACGCGGTAGGGTATCGCGATCTCGCGCTCGGACATATAGCGCGCCACGCACTCGTTGGCCAGACACATGAAGGCTTCGATCATGCGATTGGCGTCGGTCTGATGAACGAGCGTGACGTCCTTGAGGACGCGGTCGTCGTCGAGGATCGCGCGGACTTCCGGCATATCGAGCTCCAGTCCACCCTGAGCGAAGCGGCGCTCCTTCATGAGGCGGGAGAGCTCCAGGCCCAGTTCGACGGCCGGCAGGACCTCGGCATATTTTTCGCGGGTTTGCGGATCGCGGGCAATACCCATCAGGTCGACGAGGGTGTAGGTGAGTCGGTACGCGCTCTGGATCAGGCCCTTGGTCAAGCGGTAGGACTGGACCCGTCCCTCGGGATCGAGCACACAGACGACCGAGAGCGTGTAGCGCGGCTGGCCCGGTTTGAGCGAGCAGAGCTCGGTACTGAGCAGCTCGGGCAGCATGGGGATCGCCTTGTGGGGCAGGTAGACGCTGTTGCCGCGTTTGCGGGCACAGAGGTCGAGCGCGCTCTCGGGTTGAACGAAGTGGGCGACATCGGCGATGTGGATGCCGACCTCGATTAAACCGTCGGCCAAGGGATGAAAATGCAGGGCATCGTCGAAGTCGCGGGCGGTTTCGCCGTCGACGGTGAAGACGAGACGGTCGCGGAAGTCCTGGCGATCGCCGAGCACGAAGTCGACGTGCTCGAAGCGCGCCAGTTCGGCCAGCGCCTCTTCGTCGAACTCGGCCGTGATCTGGCCCTCGGCCAGGACGATCGCCTCATCGACGCCGGGGTCGGTCATCTTGCCGAGGAAGCCATTGAACTTCCAGCGGTCCGGACCCTGGCGCAGGAACTGGCCGACACTGTCTTCCTCGGGGTTGGCGGGGAAATCGTGGAGCTGACTGCGCTCGATGCGCTGGTCGCCGAACGGGGTGAAGACCAGGTCGCGGCCCTGCCGCTCGAAGATGCCGACGGCGACACTGAGCCCAAAGGATTCGATCGAGGAGACCTCGGCGATCATTCTGCCACCGCGCCCTTTTTCGATGGCATGGACGCGGACGACATCGCCTTGGCGCGCGCCAGCCAGGAAGCGGGCCGGCACCATCCAGTCTTCACCGCGGGGGTTGATGACAAAACCGTCACCCTTGCGGTTGACCGAGAGTTTGCCGACTAACTCACGGCTAGAGCGCGTTTTTTCGCGCTTGATTTGCAAGCCAATCTGCTTGCCCTGAGGGACCCAGTAGCGATTGTCGTCGCGGACGACCTTGCCCTCGCGCACCAGCTCTAGTAGTAAATCGCGGACAAAACCACGCTCCGAGCTGTCGCAGCCAAGCACCTGCATCACGCTCTGAAGCTTGACGGGATCCTCGCGGCTGGAGAGAAAATCGAGGGCCTGTTGTTTGAGATCGATCATTGTTTCCCCTGAAAATAGAAGCCAGCGCGGCCGCGCCGACGTCCCATCATAGACCCAAAGCGGCGGCGAGACAAGGAAACATGGCTACCCGCGCATCAAGCTCACGGGAAGGCCCGAAGGCGCGAAGCAAGGTTTTAAGGTCCCGCGAGCAGCGTAGCGGCTGTTTGCGCACGGCGCCAGGGCAGCATCTTGCGAACGGCGGCGGGGCTGTAGCGCTAGGCGGCGGGGCTGTAGCGCAAGATGCAATCTTGCGCAGGGCGACAGGACTGAAGCGCAGGGCGGCAGGGCTGTAGCGCAAGATGCAATCTTGCGCCGGGCGGCGGATGAAAGTTCAAGATGCGCTATAATTAGAACGGCAAGAGATGCAGTCCTGCACTGGTCGTTGAATGGCAACCGAGGGTTTTTAATTGTAAGTTATCCCGTGCGTGCCCTTGAAATGGCTTGCTGTTTGACTGATGTTTCGAGACGTTGTTTTTCTAATAGTGATGAAGAACTCCAAACGGGATCGGCAAGTAGTTCTGTTAAGTTTTGAAGTGTGGGGATACCTTGCCTATTTCCACGAATAGGCACCCCGCCTTTTTCAATGAAGTAGGGATTGGCGATGGCGGAGGCAGCCGGATTAGCAAAATGAATCACAAAGAGGGGTCTTTTGCGTTGAAGGGTTTCCTCTCCGGCTGCAAAGGTTCCACCTGTCAGTCCAGATTCAACGAGGATCATCGCATCAGATAAGCCAATGATGGTGCTGTTACGCTTCATGGCGTTACGGCCACTCCACGTACATTCAGCCGGAAACTGAGATACAACGAGATGATTATCGGCGATACACAGGTCGGCAATCTCCCGCTTCTTCTGAAAATGAAAAACACCCTCTGCAAGGACGAAAATCGTCGTGCCACCGTTGACCATGGCGGCACGATGGGCTGCCATATCGACGCCTTGCGCATACCCACTTACCACACAGATGCCTTCATGGACAACCTGAGCGGCGCACAGTGACGCAACTTCAAGCCCTTTGGCCGAAGCCTTTCTAGACCCACAAAACCCGACGCTGGGCCGATTGAAAAGCGAACTATTTCCCTGTACAAATAGGACCGGTGGGGCGTCTGTTCGGAGGTTTTTCACAAGCCGTTCAGGATAGGCGGCTGAACCGAACCAGATGATTTGCACGCCTTGTTGGTCGAGGCCATCAGCTAGCTTAACCGCCTCATTCCTGACTTTCACGATGTTCTCGGCCACATCAGACTTAAGTCCAAGTTCCGCCACGAGACTGTTCGCAGACAGGCAAAGCGCCCGTGTAGCATCCTCACCATGGACAACGGTATAGGAAAGCAGGCGTCGAAGACTTGCCTCACCTGAGCCCTTTGCTTGGATAAATTGAAGTATGGGTTGTATCATAAGTTATCGCTATCCTTCATTGATTTTACGCAAACCAAGCCATACACATGACGTGCCCCAACATCTTTTAGAAACTTCGCATAGGTCCACAGCGTAGTTCCAGATTGATACAAGTCATCAACGACGATAACATCCTTTCCGATGACAAGATCAGCAGGGAGAGCGACAGCATTGGGCGTCCTATATGCCTGTGACCAAAAGGCAAGCTTTTCCTCTTCCTTTAAATGCTTGATTTGAGGTTTTTGAATCCGGAGTTGAGGCTCAATAAAAACATTTCCTGTACTTTGAGCCACCTGCTTAGCGAGTGCCCATGCCAGTTTATTGGGACCATTCTGTGCAGGTACCGGAGATACAACTGGGCCTGATGAAGTTTGCAAACTCTGCAAGGGCAATAAGCCAAACATATCTAACAGGGACCTAGACATCAATTCAAAGTACTGTTGTATTTCGCACTGGGCCAGGTCCGCCATATGGTACTTAAGCTGATACTCTGCTTCCCCCAAGGCACTTCGCGACCAGTCACTACTATTTTCGCTGGGAATGAAGTTAAAATCTCCAACAATGCAATAATCGACTTCTGAGCCATTGAAACATTGACTTCCCTTTGCTAGCCAAACACATTGATTGCCAGCAAATTCTGCCCACTGCTCAATCTTTGAGATACTGATTTGAAATATTCTATTTTCAGGTATCCAGATGTTATAAGTATTTTTATTCCCTCGAGTCCAACTTGTGGGACTCACCTGCTCAAGCTCGGGAAAATGATATCGGATCACCGGTACGACATGCTCAGAGGAAATGAGGTTGATTCCACCATCGTCGTTTTCCCGGAGGCACAACCAGAAGGCGCTTCGTTTCCTATTAAATATTTTGGCTGCTTGCATCACCATCTCCTCAGTCGCAAAGGCTTCCGTGATGGAGCTCCCAAGCGTCTATGATGACACAGTAGGACTGGGCTATGGAACTAAGAAGTTGTAGAGGGACTCGTGGATCGTGCCCAGAGCGGGCCTGTCCCTATTTCGCGCCTGCGGCAACCGCCCACCTCGCGAGGGGACACAAGGATCTTGCCGCGCTTGGCGGCCTTGGTGGTACAATCGCTGGACGATTACACGGGAGGGTGACATGGGACGTACTTGGTTGATATTTGGTTTTTGCGCCATGGGAGGTCTGCTGATGGCTTGTATCAAGGATGACTCGGTGACGGCCCACCTCAACGAGCGGGTCACGCTCAAGTTAGGCAAGTCGATGACCCTGACCGACTCTCAAACCCAGGTGACCTTCGCCGAGGTCATTGAGGACAGCCGCTGCCCCAAGGGTACCAGTTGCGTTTGGGCCGGCCAGGCCCGCGTTCGTCTCCAGACCCATGAGGGCGTCTCGGTCGAGCTGACCCTCCCCGGCATGCAGGAACAAGTCGAAGTATCTGCCGGGCTGGCTGGGCTGACGCTGGTCTGTTATGCCCTCTCGCCCTACCCTCAGTCCGGCGTGGAGCAGGCCGCGGATGCTTGCGCGCTGACGTTCGAACTGCGCGCCGCGCCTTGATCGCAGCCATCTTTTTCCATCTGTTTCCTCAAGGCTTCCGGATTCGCTCCGATGGAGAGTATGGTACACTTACTATCTGAGTAAATCGCCCTAACAGGATGAGAGATGTCGGACAACTTGAAACCTCTTCGCAGTGGTTACGCGCCGAAACCCAACGAGCTTCCGGGTCTCAAACGCGGCTATCAAGTGAAACTGGCTTACTACTACCTCAGCGGATTGTTGTTATGCCTGGTCTCGCTTGGCTTCTACCTGGCCTACGACCTAAAGGGTTCGGTGCCACTGTTCGCCGGCCTGACCTTCGACAGCACGATCATCTCCTGGTACATTGCCGGCGTAGCCTTCATTTTCGTCTTTCTGCGCCTGCGCTCCAGCTTCTGTGTCGTCTGCAACAAGTTCCGCTGGCCGACCAGGGTCGACCTGGATGCCTATTGCGAGCACTGCGGGGCTCACCTCTACAAGTACCAAACCTTCATCCAACAAAAAGAGGAGCGCTCCAAGCACGATCTCTCCTTGACCGAACGCTTCATGGAAATGGTCACACGCGGCGACACGGATGCCGTGCGCATGCTGCTCTACAAAGGTGCCCAGGTCAATAGTCAGGACCGCTTCGGCAATACGGCGCTGATGAATGCCGCCATGCGCGGCAATCGGGAAATGGTCGACCTGCTCCTGCAGTATCGGGCCGATGTGAAACTCACCAATAATTTCGGACTCAACGCCCTCATGATCGCCGTAGACAAACGCCACCACCGCCTGGTCGAGGCCTTGCTCCACCACGGCATGCCGGTCTTTGCGCTGGACAAGGAGGGTCGCTCGGCCCTCGATTTGGCCATCGCCAACAACGACCAAGAAATGGTCGATTTGCTCCAGAAACATTGAGTTCCATCACCGCCCATCAGCTCATCCAGGGCATCGGCATGTGGGGAAAAGGTTTGCATTCTCACCCTGTATGAGCTTAAGGTGGAGGTAGCTGGCCCGTTCACGGCAGCGAGACCCGAGCACGACCACCCGAGGTGACCCATGCAAGCTTCGCTCATACTCTGTTGGCTGCTGTGCTTCGTCCCCATCCTCCAGGCAGGTGAGGACACCTATGCAACCTTGCCCATCAATGGCATCGGCCACGCTAAGCTGGCGCAACTTGAAAGCGATCCCCAACTGACCTGGTGGGTCGAGCTCGACAGCCGACTCCTTGTGGCCGCGCCCGCCGCGGTGATCGAGCGACTGAAGCGCGATGCCGGTGCGACACCGCTGCCGCTCAGGGCCAAGGGTCGGGTGCTGGCCTTCGCGCGCCTGGGCAACGAAGGTGTGCCCAAGGGCGCGGAAGTGCTGGCTCAGGAAGGCCGGGTCGCGGTACTGTTCCTCGATGCGGCGACCGACCTCAAGGGCGAAGAAACCGACCAGTGCCGCCGTGGCCACACCCAGCTGGCACCCTTTGCGGCCAATACGGTCCTGCTCCGCGACGGTGCCAACTACGACTTGCCGGCCCACCGCGCGGTCGATCCGGCGATCCAAAGTCTGGTCGACCAGGTCGACAGCGACCGCTGGTTTGCCGATGTCACTCACCTGGCCACCTATAACCGCTGGACCCGTGGCCCGGATATCCTCAACGCCCGCGACTGGTTGGTCGGCCAGTTCTCCAGCCTGCCCAACCTGCAAGTCACCACCCAATCGTTCCCGGTAGGCAGCGATACTGGCTGGAACGTCATCGCCACCCTGCCCGGCACGACCAGACCCCAGGACCTCTATATCGTCGGTGCCCACTACGATGCCATCTCTGAACACTCATCGACCGCCGCGCCCGGCGCCGAGGACAACGGCTCCGGCACCGCGGCCGTACTTGAAATGGCCCGCATCTTCAGCGGCATCAAGACCGAAGGCACGATCCTTTTCATCTGCTACTCAGGCGAAGAACAGGGGCTCTATGGCAGCTATGACCACGCGGAGCGCTTGGTCAACCAGGGCTTGGCGCCACAGATGAAAGCGGCGCTGATCATGGACATGATCGCTTACGCCACGCAACCCAATCAGCTGACGGTCCTGTTGGAAACCGGCAACATCGCCTCCTTCTTGTTCGCGCCCATGATCACGGCCGCGCAGGACTACACCCAGATCGACACCACGACCTCGCTCAACCCTTTTGGCAGCGATCACATCCCCTATCTGCAAAACCAGATGCCGGCCCTGCTGACGATCGAAAACGACTACGACAACTACCCGGCCTACCATCGCGCCAACGACCTGCCCCAGAACATCACGATTCCCATGGGCAAGGGCATCATCCAGCTCAACGTCGCCACCCTAGCCAGCCTGGCCGGTATGGCCACGACGGTCGAAGGCAATCTGTTGGCCTACGTCAGCCATTGGAACCAGCCGGTGACCCTGCCGAACCTCCACGATTTCAACCACAACGGCCTGACCGATGTGACCGACCTGGTCGATCGCGTCAATCGCCTCTGAGCGAGAGACAAGCCTGTCTCCGCGGCCGTACACACTGTCATCCAGAGAGGAACGAATCCAAGCGGGTGCCTGTCAGAGGCGCCTGCCTAAGCGATGCTTGTGCTGGCACGGAACATGCTCTCTACGCTACGCAATTCAGACCGGGCGTTCCCGGGCGAGCTACACGGAAACGGGAGGTTCACCATGGCCATGTTCCTAGAAAAACTGACCACCTGGGTGGTTCAACGGCGCATTGAACAAGACGAGCGCGATTCCCAGATCCGCGCCCTCAACCGCATGAATCGCCTCAAATAACCGCATCTCCGAGCCCAGTCCTTGCCGACGGCACAAGGGCTGGCGCTCGGTTCGGCCCCGCTCAGGCGCCGCGCTCGGCCGCCTCGATACAGGCCGCCAATTTCGCGGCCAGGGTTCGCACGTTGGGCTCCAAGACCATGCTGTCGTGATTGCCGGGCACCTCGTGAACCTCGAGCGAGGCGGTCCAGGGTGTCCAACCATTGTCCGGCACGACGAATTCCAGCTCGCTGCTGACGACCCGACCCCCGCTCAAGGGGTATTTCAGGTCCAATTTCGGCCTGAACAGGGTGATCTTCCCCTGGTAGGGTCGGAGTTGGTAGGCCTGTAACGCCTCGCGGAAGGCATTCTCGATCGCCGCCGAGTGGAAATCGCTGCGACCGGGCTCGACCTCTGCCCTGCCCTGGCGCTTGCGCCACTTGCCCAACTCCCAGCGCAGGCGGTTTTCGGCCCAGGTACGCAAATAGCCGACACCCTGTTCGCCGAGGTTTTGGCGGTGAATGGCCAACTTGTCCCACTTGCCGAGACTGGGCCGCACCGGTAGCGGCGTGTCGAGAAAGACCAGCAGCTGGACGGTCTCGCCGCGCAGTTGCAGCTGGTGCGCAAGCTCGAGCGCGGTGATGCCCCCACCGGAGAAGCCGCCGAGCAGGTAGGGGCCCTTCTCCTGAACCAGGCGCATTTCGGCCAGATAATCGGCCGCCATGGTGGCAAAGTCCCGGTGCGGTTCCTCGCCGCCGTAGAGCCCGCGGGCCTGCAGGCCATAGAACGGCCGATCGGTGCCGATCAGATGCGCCAGGTGCCTTAGGTTGAGGACGTTGCCGAACATACCGGCGACCAGGAAGAACGGTGTCTTGGCACCGGGCGAGCCGGCGTGCATGGCGACCAGGTGGGTGTGGCGCTTGCGCAGGGCCGCGGGCCGATCGCCTAAGGTGAAGCCTGCGCTGGGCCGGCTCTGGCGGACCAGCTCGGCGACCTTGCGAATCGTCGGTGCCTCGAACAGCACCGAGATCGGGAACTCGACATGGAAGGCCTTCTTGATGCCGGCAAACAGACGCACGGCAATCAGCGAGTGGCCGCCCAGCTCGAAGAAGCTGTCCTCGACGCCGACCTGATCGACGCCTAACAGCTCTTCCCAGAAGCCGACCAACTTGCGTTCAATCTCGTCGCTGGGCGCAATGTACTCGCTCTCCAAGTCGGGGCGCGCGAACTGGTGACCGGTGCTGACGCGCTCCCGGCTGAGGGACTCGGTCTGTTGCAGCAACGCCTCCAGATCGAGCGGGCTGACCACCACCCTCGCGCCCTGACCGGCCAGCACCCGCTCGAGCGCCTGCATGCCCTCCTCGGGGGTGATGCCGGTCTCGACATTGTGGCGCAGCGCCAGTTCAGCGGGCGAAAGCGCGCCGCCGCTGCCGGCCTGATCGAATTCGAGGTCCTGGGCCGAGGGCTGGGGAAAGACGTCGAAGTCGGGATCGCCGGCCATGCGCTTGACGCTAAAGGCATCGACCGCGACCAGCAGTTTGCCAAACTCGTCGGCGATGGCGATATCGAAGGTGGCAACCTCGTGCTCGATGCTGTTGTGGCCGCAGTTGCGGGCCCAGGCGACGATCCGGGCCGGCAGGCGGCCGTAGACCCGCACCCGCCCGTAGGAGACGGGCACCCAGAGTTCGTGAGACTGTTCATAGCCCTGGATCAGCTCCATGGGGAAGCCGGTCGCCATATCGAGCAGGGCGGGATGGAGGAAAAAGCCTTTGACGTCGTCCAGAAACGCCTTGTCCAGTTGCAGTTCGGCCAAGGCCTCGGCCTGGCCGTAGTGGATCGCGCGAATACAGTGCCAGCGTTTGCCCAGGCGCAGGTGTTCGAACTGCTTGGTGCGCAGCGCGGACCCTTGGGCGGCGCGCTGTTCCCGCGGGCAGCGTGCGCGGATCGCGGCCAGGTCGACCAGGCTCTGGGTGGGTGGCCCACAGGGCGCGAGCCGCGCTTCGGCATGAGTTTCCCAGCCGGACGGCCCCAACTCGGGTTGGTAGAGGCTCTGAACGCTGAAATGGTATTCGTCCCGTTCGGGGCGCAGCCGAATGCGCACCTCCTTGTGGGCGCGGTCGGAGACGTGCAGCGGTCGCAGGAAGTAGAGGTCGGAGATCTCGAAAATGCGGGTCTCGCCCTGCTCGGCCAAGGCGGCGCGGGCCAGCTCCAGATAGCCGGTGCCGGGCAGGAGCGCGTTGCCGCCAATCGTGCGGTGTTCGCCCAAGGCCCAGGCAACGGTGCTGAACTGCGAGTGCAAGACCGTGTGGCCGCGGGGGTCCGTGCGGCGCGTCGCCAGCAAGGGATGGCTGGCGGCGACGTTGACCGACTCGGCGCCACCGACCTCGGCCAGTTCGGCCGTCATGCCGATGCGCTTCCAGGTCCCCCAGGCGATGGCGACCGCGCCATGACGCTCGGCGCGACTGAGCGCATAGGCGTCCAGGAAGGCGTTGGCGGCCACGTAATCGCACTGGCCCGGCGGTGCCAGCACCGCGGAGGAGGAGCTGAACAGCACCATGAACTCGAGCTTGCGCTCGGCCAGCAGCTCGTCGAGCACCAAGGTGCCGTGCACCTTCGAGGTGAAGACCTGCTCGACCTCCGACTGGGTTTTCACGGCTATGGGCGAGTCGCGCAGCACGCCGGCGGCATGGAACACCCCGCGCAAGCTGCCAAAACGCGACTCGGCGCGGGCGAGCGCCTCGCGCAGGCCCAGCAGGTCGGTGACATCGACGGCGGCGACGATCAGCTCGGCGCCCTGCACCTCCAGCTCTTGGAGCAGGCGGATGCGAGCGCTGGTGCGGTTGCCGCTGCCATGGCTGGCCAACCAGGCGGCCCAGGCGTCGCGATCGGGGAAGCCGGGCCGCGCGATCAGCAACAGGCGGGCGCGGTAGTGGCGGGCGAGGTGGCGCGCCACCACCAACCCTATCCCGCCCAGGCCGCCGGTGATCAGGTAATGCCCCTGCTCGCGCAGGCGTGTCGGTGGCGCCGGGCTGCGCAGCTGGCTCTGGAACGTCTGACGCAGCCGTTTGCCGTCGCGCAGGGCGATTTGCTGGGTCTCCGGTCGGGCCAACAACTCGGGCAGTAGCCGGTCTACCACGGCGGTCAGGGCCTCGTCGCTGAGGTGAGCGGCCTGGAAGAAGGAGCGCTTGAGCTCGGGCAAGACCAGATCGACGGTCTTGCAGGTACTACCTGGGAACTCGCGGGGAATAACCTTAGCCGGGCCCAGTAGGGTCGCCTTCTCGGGGTGGACCAGCGCTTCCTCGGCCACCTGATGCATGCCGTTGACGGCGACGATCAGCTGAAGCTTGACATGGGGCTCCTCTTCCAGCATCGCCTTGGCCAGGAAGAACAGGCTGTAGAAGCCGCGTTCCTGGTTGCGGTGGAAAAAGCTCGAACCCGGCCGGAATCCCGTGTCGATGGTCAGCATCCACAGGTGGCAGATGCGGTCGGGCATTTGGCCCGCAGCCACCAGCGCGCGGATTAGGGCGGTGTAGTCGTTCTGGCCCGACTCGGGCGAGAGCGCATAGGCGCGTTCGCCCAGTTGCAGGAAGGTGTCGCCCTCGCGCACGGTGACGACGGTATGCCCGTGTTCCTGCAGGCGCTCGGCCAGCCGCGCGCCGATCCCGGCACCGTCGAGAAACAGCAGCCAGGTCAAGGTTTTGGCTTCCGGGTCGGCCTCAAGGCGCTGTTCCTTCCAGGTGACGCGGTAGAACCATTCGTCTAAGGGACGGCGCGCCGGCAGCGCGTCGCCGACGGGTTCCTGGAGCTGGGGCTTGCCTGGCTCGATCCAGTAGTTCTTGTGGCGGAACGCATAGCTGGGCAGGCCGATGTGGGGCCGGGCGCGCTCGAGGCCCAGGACCTCATCGCCAATCGCGACGCCGCAGGCCCAGAGCCGTCCCATCGCGGCCAGGAAGAAGAGCGCGTCATCCTGGCGGTCCTCGGGGTGGCGCAGGGTTGGCAGCACGCCACGGGCGCTCTTGATCTCCGGATGCTGGCGCGCCAGGGAGGTCAGCGCGGTGCCGGGTCCGACTTCCAACAGGACCCTGTCGCCCTCACTGACGAGGGTGCCGATGCCCTCGGCAAAGAAGACCGTGTGGCGCAGGTGGTCGACCCAATACTGCGGGCTGGTGGCCTGGTCCGCGGTGATCCAAGTGCCGGTGCGATTGGAGACGAAGGGAATCGTTGGCGGGCTCAAGCGAATCGAGCGCAGGTAGTCGCCGAAGGGCCCGAGCATGGGCTCCAGCAAGCGGCTGTGGGCGGCCACATCGATGTGGATATGGCGGTGCTCGAAGCCGCGTTGGACGAGCGTCTCGGCAAAGCGGTCGAGCGCGGCCACGGTGCCGGAAACGACGCAGACCTCGGGGCTGTTGACAACGGCCAGGTCCAGATCGTCGGGCAGGATCTCCTCGACCAGGCTGCGCGCCGACTGGACGGAGATCATGCCACCGGGTGGCAAGGTTTCGAACAAGCGACCCCGCAGGCAGACCAGGCCGAGCGCGTCGGCGAAGGAGAAGACGCCGGCCAGGCAGGCGGCGGTATTCTCGCCGAGGCTGTGACCGATCAGGGCGACGGGCGTGATGCCCTTGCTCATCAACAGGCGGGCCAGGGCGTATTCGACCAAAAAGATCAGCGGCAATTGCAGCGAGGGCCGCATCAACAGCGCTGCCACCGCCTCACGTTCCTCGGGCGCGGGGAACAAGAGCGCGCGGAAGTCGCGATCTTCGGTCTCGCGCAGCAGGTTGAGACCGGCGTCGACGAATTGGCGGAACACGCTCTCGCTCTCGTAGAGGCCCTTCGCCATGTCCGGGTACTGCACGCCGCCGCCGGGGAACATGAAACAGACCGAGGCCGCCGCGGCGCCGGCGCGGTGGCTGAAAACGCGCCGTGGATCGGCGTTGCGCAGCTGGGCAATGGCATCTGCGTGGTCGCGCACGGCCAGCACGCGGCGGTGCTCGAAGCGCTCGCGGCCACGCAGCAGGGTGGCGCTGACATCGGCCAGCTCGGGACGAGCGCTCGCCAAGTGCTCGGCCAGACGCAGCGCGTAGTCGTCCAGCGAGGCGGGCTGGCGGGCCGAGAAGGCCAACAGGTGCGCCGGCCGCGGGGCGGCGGGCGGATATTCGCGAGGCGGCGCCTGCTGCAGGACGATGTGGGCGTTGGTGCCGCCGACGCCGAGCGAGTTGACGCCGGCGCGACGGGGACCGGGTCGCTTGGGCCAGTCGATGGCGCGATCGACTACGTAGAACGGGCTGGCGGCGAAGTCGATGTTGGGATTGGCGCGCTCGAAGTTGATGGTCGGCGGGATTTTGGCGTGGTAGAGCGCGAGCGTGGTCTTGATCAGACCAGCGACGCCGGCGGCGGTGTCCAGATGGCCGATGTTGGTCTTGACACTGCCCAGGCCGCAGAAACCGCGGGCATCGGTGGACTCGCGGAAGGCGCGGGTCAGGGCCGCGACCTCGATCGGGTCGCCGACAGCGGTGCCGGTCCCGTGGCATTCGATATAGTCGATCGTCTCCGCGCTGGTCTCGGCCATGGCATAAGCCTCGGCCACGGCGGCGGCTTGGCCGTCGACCGAGGGCGCCAGGTAGCCGACCTTGCCCGCGCCGTCGTTGTTGAGCGCGCTGCTGCGCACGACCGCGTAAATGCGGTCGGGTCCGGCCAGGGCGTCCTCCAGGCGACGCAGGACCACGACGCCGGCACCGCTGCCAAAGATCGTGCCGCGGGAGCGGTGGTCGAAGGCGCGGCAGTGGCCGTCGGGCGCGAGGATCTCGCCCTCGCGGTACATATAGCCCTGGTAGTGGGGCAGCTCGATCGTCACCCCGCCCGCCAGCACCAGATCGCACTCGTGAGCCAGCAGGCTCTGGCAGCCCATGTGGACCGCTACCAAGGAAGTGGAACAGGCCGTCTGGACGTTGACCGATGGGCCGGTCAGGTTGAGCGCGTAAGACACACGGGTCGTGAGGAAGTCCTTGTCGTTGCCCGTGTGGCGCAGCAGAAACAGGCCGACGGAGTGCAGTAGCTCGGGATTGCTGAGAATGTTGAACATGAAGTAGGCGCCCATGCCGCAGCCCGCGAACAGCCCGATCGCGCCCTCGAAGCGGCTCGGCACATGGCCGGCGTCCTCCAACGCCTCCCAACAGGTCTCGAGGAAATGGCGATGCTGGGGGTCCATGATGCCCGCTTCCTTGGGCGAAAGGCCAAAGAATTCGCTGTCAAAGGCCTCGAGATCGGGCATCACCATACAGGCAGGCACGTAGTGGGGGTCGCGGGCAACCCGTTCCGGCACGCCGCGCTGGAGCAAATCCTCGACCTTGAAGAACGTGCTCGCCTCATGGCCGTCGAGCAGGTTCTGCCAAAAGCGTTCTTTCGTGCGGGCGCCGGGAAATCTGCAAGCCATCCCGACGATGGCGATATCGTATTTCGAGTAACCCTCGAGCATGTACGTCCGATCCTTATCTCTTCAGCTGACCAAAGCAACCCGAGCCTACGTCCATAAGTCCATGGCAGGACCATCCCCAATCAGAAGCGCAAGCGTGACCCATCTTAATACATCGCACGGTGTTTTGCCACCGCGAACGGCCCGAACGGCAGCGTCAGCGACCCCCTAAACGCAGCTCGGGAAAGGCGCGGTGGCAGTAGGGTCCGTCGCCGTGGGCGCTGACCATCAGCGAGGCCGACTCCTGGCCCAGATGCAGCTCGACCCGCTGGCCACCCGCCAATTCTCTGGTGAACGGCGTCGCCAGGTCGAAGACTTCGGTCTCAGCGCCAAGCACGACCATGGCCCGACCTGCGCCCTCGGGCAGGAAGGCCGTGGCGAAATCGAGGGCGACCCGGTAGTCCCGCGGATGAATGCTCTGAAAGTCGCTCTTGAACGACTGTACCGTCAAGGGCAGGCGGTACTCGAGCCGCATCTCCAGCACGTAGCGGGTCTGGGCGACGAAGGGATGGTGCAGCGAGCCCCGCTCCCAGTAGGCACCGGCCAGCGCACTTCCCGCCAGGGTCCCTAGGCGCACCTGCACGCTGAACAGCTCGCCGATCGGCTCGAGCCGCAGCGGCAGCGAATTGCCACTCCAGATGAAGTCCTCGAAGCGCAGGAACTTGATCGCCGAATAGGCCAAATGGGTGGTATGAGTGGCGACGGCACAGCTGATCAAGCCGCGTTCCTCCGGCTCAAACAATCGAGCCGCGGCGGCGGTAACACCAACCGACGCCGGCATCGCGCAGGCGCGTCAACAATTCGCCCGATCCGTATTCCCGCGCCACTTCGCGCTCCGGTCCGGTCAGCGGCACGAGCCACAGGAGGTTGACCGGATCGCCCATGAAGCGGCCGAGCTGCACGTTGGGCGCGTCCAGGGGATCGAGGTGGAACAGCAGCGCCTCGACAGCGTCCTCCGCGGGCAACAGCTCGCAGGGCGCGGTATGACCGTGCCCATACCAGCGGTAGCTGGACCAGGGCAGCCCGCTCAGCAGGCTGATCAAGCGGGCAAAGACCATCACCTGGTCCTCCTCGGTCTGCCGCGGCAGGCAGATCGCCAGCTCGATGCGGCGCCAGCTGGCGGGGTCCTCGAGATAGAGTTCGACCGTCGGCTGCGGCCGCAGGCTCATGCCGATCGTGACCAGCACGATCTCGCGGTCCGTGTGGAGCCGCAACAGGCCCTTGGGAGGCCAGGTCCCGCCGTCGATTGCGTAGTAGCTGTGGTGACGGCCCAAGCGGCCCTCCAGCTGCTCAAGCGCGCGGCGCCGCAAAATATCCCAGGGCGTCTCACCGCCTTCCCAGGAACTCCAGAACTTCTGGGCACGCTCGATGCGGTCGTAAAAGGGATTGTCCGGCATCAGCGGCCAGCACAGGGGGTTTTGCTGGGCGCATTCCAGGGCGTAACCGTGGAAGCCGTCCCGTCCGCTCCAACAGGGAATGACGGCAATCACCTCGTCGTCCTCGAGCAGCGCCGCGGCATCGCCCTCCTCGAACCAAACCACCTCCAGGCTTTCGTGCAGCAGGCGCTCGCTCGGTTCGGCATGTTTGCAGTAGGCTTCGGGCAGCAAGGCCGGCAGGCCGCGGCTCATGCTCTCCAGATCCATGTCCTCGGGCGCAGCGACCAGATTGCGCACCCAACAGGAGCGCAGCGGGAGTTGGGTATTGGAAACACCCTGGATATAGAAGTAGGCGACCCGGTCGTCCTGGACCACGTAGGCCGTCACCTCACCGCCCGGAGAGACCTCGTTGAAGACCACTTCACGGCTCACGCCTGCCCCCCTTCGCGGTGGCGGTCGGCCGAGCCGACGGTGCTGGACGGACGTCCCGACTCAATCGCGCCGGCTGCCCGCGACAATCTTCTCGATCAGCTCAGCGCGCACGCGCGCCACCTCGGCATTGTCGATCTGACAGGTGCCAGCGCCCTCATGGCCGCCGCCGCCATAACTCAGCATCAGGGCGCCGATGTCCAGCGGGTTTTCGCGGTGAAAAATGCTCTTGCCGGTGGCGAACACGGTGTTGACCTGACCCCGTCCCCACATCAGGTGGATCGAGACCTCGCACTCCGGGAACAGCGCGTAAACCATGAAGCGGTTGCCGGTGAAGATCACCTCCTCTTCGCGCAGGTCGAGGATCGTCAGAGGTCCGTGGTGGCTGGCACAGCGCCTGAGCTGGTCCTCGAAATGGGAGCGGTGGGAGAAGAACAGCTCGCTGCGCTCGCGCACGTCCGGCAGCGCCAGAATTTCCTCGATCGAGTGATTCTGGCAGTAGTCGATCAGGTCCATCATCAGTTGGTAATTGGAAATGCGGAAGTGGCGGAAGCGACCGAGCCCCGTGCGCGCATCCATCAGGAAGCTGAGCAGATTCCAGCCCGCGGGCTCAAGAATCTCCTCGCGGGTGAAATCCGCGCTGTCGGCGCGGTCGACCGCGGCCATGAATTCCTGGGGCACATCGGCGAAGGTTTCATCGCCTCCGTAGTAGTTGTAGACGACGCGGGCCGCGGACGGCGCGGACGCGTCGATGACGTGGTTGGCCAGCTGGGTGGTGTTGCGCACCGTCTCCGAAAGGTGGTGGTCGAAGCACAGATAGCAGCCTGGCACATAGGGCAGATTGGTGGTGATGTCGCGCTCGCTGACCTCGATCTTGCCGTCCTGCATGTCCTTGGGGTGGACGAACATGATCTCGTCGATCAGGCCCTGCTTCTTGAGCAGCACCGCACAAGCCAGTCCGTCGAAGTCGCTGCGGGTGATCAGACGGTATTTCTGTTGGTCGGCAGTCATCTGGGGTTCCTCCGAGGCTTCGGGCCGGCACGCTCGGCCAGGTCCCTGTTCATTTACGCGATACACGTTGCTCTCAAGTATAACACGCGAGAAAAAGGATTCAAGCCAAAAGCAGTTTGCGCTAAGGCGAATAATTGTAGTAAGTTGACGCAATTGCACCCGCCCCGGTCAGGCGCTCTGGTGGACCTGAGCGGCCCCCACTGGCGCTTTCCCCCTTGATTGCCGCCCCCACTTCATACTTAAATGACAGGTGTCCCATGCCGGTTGCCGCGAGGAAGTAGATGTTCAACCGTTTTCACAGGGCCGTCTTCGCACTGTGGCTAGCGCTGGGCCTGCTCTACATGAGTCGGCCGCCGCGCGCGCCCGAGCCCTTCCCCAACCATCTCGAGGGCGCGACGCGCGGCTCCTACAATCCGCTGTTCGCGGCGGCCGTCGACAACAATCTGCGCGACTATTGGCAAAAACCGGATCAGGTGCTCGAGAGCCTGGGCGATTTGAACGGCCTGACCGTGGCCGACATCGGTTGCGGCGAGGGCTACTTCACCCTGCCCCTGCTCCAGAAGGTCGGACCCAGCGGAAGGGTCTTCGCCACCGACATCAACAAGGGCGTGCTGGACGAGCTGGAGGCCCGCATCCCCGCCGAGCTGCGCGATCGCGCCCAGCTGATCCTCGCCGCGGGCGAGGACACCGGCGTGCCGCAGACCGTCGACCTGATCCTGCTCGTGCAAGTCTTCGGCGAGGTCGACGACCAGGACCACTTCCTCGAGAGCCTTTTGAAAATCATGGACGACCACACCCGCCTGGTGATCATCGACTCCAAGCACATTACCGACACCGAAAGCGGCTTCACCCGCCCACGCAACCTGGCTGAACTTCGTCACCGCTTGTCGAGTCACGGTCTGGCACCTGATCCCGATTATCCGCCCGAGTCCTTCGATTTTCTGCCCAAGCAGTTTTTCTTCGTGCTCAAGCGCGCCAAATGACGCAAGTCGGTTGACCCTGCTTCTAACGCCTTGTTAGAATCAGGAGTCGGAATTTTCCTGCAAGGCGGATCTTGGTGATACCCGAAACAGAGCCTGAACAAAGGCACGTCGATATCGACCAGCTCGAGGAACGCTTCAAATCCTTCGTCTATGCCAAGCGCGGCAAGGTCACGAACGAGCGCCTCGCCCTTCTGCGCACGTTGTACGCCCACAGTGGTCATTTTTCCGTGGACGAATTGCTGGCCATCATGGCCCGTGAAAAACACCGCATCTCCCGTGCCACCGTCTACCGCACCTTGGACCTGCTCGTCCAGTGCGGGCTCGTGAAGAAGCTCTCGATCGAGGACAGCGATACCCGTTACGAGTCGGCCCTGGACCTGGGTCATCACGACCACATCATCTGCGTCGACTGCGACCGCATCATCGAGTTCTTCAACCCCGAGTTGGAGGCGATCCAGGACGACATTCTCCAGGTCTACAACCTCAAACCGGTCAAGCACATTCACCAACTGTACGGGACCTGCACCGTGCCCAACTGTCCGGAAAAGGCTCGCCGACAGGCCGAATAATGCCGAGACACTTTCATTGGGGGCGGGCGCCGTTGCCCAGCGACTATGGAATCCCAGGAATTTCCCTACGAGATCATCGAAGAATACGTGCGCGGTGGCTGCTCGGTCATCTATAAGATCAAGCCCCGTGACCAGGCTTTGCTCGAGGAAGACCACACCAAATACGTTCTCAAGACGATGAACGTCTCCGACAACGATCCCCAATCCTACCAGCGCTTCTATATGGAGTGGGAGTTCCTGCGGGCCTACCCCCACCCCAACCTCGTCAAGGTCAAGGAATTCTTCAAGGACTGGCACGGACGCCCGGCCTACGTCATGGAGTGGGTCGAGGGCCAAACCTGGCAGACCTATTTCCGCGACCGCCCGCCCCTGGAGGATATCCAGAACTTCCTCTATGTCTGCCGCCAGCTCTGCAACGCCCTCGACTACATCCACAAGCACCAGATCATTCACCGCGATCTCAAGCCCCAGAACGTCCTGGTCAACAACCGCGACGTCGTCAAATTGATCGATTTCGGCATCATGAAGGTCGCCGACCTGACCATGTACACCCACCGCAACACCTTCATGGGCAGCGCCTACTATGTCGCGCCCGAGGGGATCAGCGGCGAGCAGGTCAACCACACCGCCGATATCTTCGCCCTGGGCGTCATGCTCTACGATCTCTTCACCGGCGTCAAACCCTTTCAGGGTCATACCCTGGGCGAGACCATCTACCAGCGCCTCGCCAAGAAACCCCAGGCGCCCTCGCAACTGGCCGATTTGCCGGTCGAGCTGGACAAAATCATCCTGCGCATGCTCGACCGCGAGCCGCGTAACCGCCCCCAAAGTTGTGCCGAGATCACTGGCGCGCTCGAGAAAATTTTCGGACGCTTTGTGCCCGAGACCTCGTTGGAAGACCTGCCCGAGATCGACGTCCTCACTAAGAGCCCCTTCTTCCACTCCAAGATTCTGAAGGAATGCCTCAAGCGCTTGGGCAATGACCGGCGCCTGTTCCTCGTCGGTGGCGAGGGCAGCGGCAAAACGACCCTGGTTGAAAACCTCTGCTCGCGCCAATTCGAAGAGGTCCTGCGGCTCGACTGCCACGGCTTCGCCACCGAGCTTTCGTTCATGGAAGCGATTCTCAAGAATATGCGCATCCCCAGCCACCAGCACCGGGAACTCAAGCAGTGGATGGAGATCATGGGCTCCGTCATCCCCGGTCTGCGCTGGCCCACACCCCACGCCAGCCAACCGATCTCGCCCGGCACCGTGATCACGGCCTTCGAGCGCATTTTGACCGAGGCCACCATTCAGACCGTGATCATTATCGAGAACGTCCACGGCGCCTCGCCCGCGCTGCTGCGCTTCATCACCAGCCTCGTCAGCATGGTCGGCGCCAGCCTGCACAAGAAGAGCTACCTGATCCTGACCTCGCGCCTGCCCATCTTCGAGTTGGAGAGCCTGGTCACCGCCGTCGAGGTGCCCTTTCCCGACATCCTCAACCTCACCGATTACCTGACCTCGCAGTTCGGCGGCTGCCGCATCCCGCTCGAGCTGGCCCAGCAGATGGCCGCGCACGCCCACAACAACATCGCCGCCTTCATCCGCCTGGTACAGCGCGCCCGCGCCACCGGCAAGCTGGCGATCATCGACGGCGTCCTCACGGCCCACGACCTGCTGGAGGCGACCGCCGACCAGGGCGAGGTGCCCCCCGAGATCAACGACTTCAACAAGACCCAAAAGGCCTGCCTGCAGTGGGTCGCGCTCTGCCCCGAAGTCGACGTCCAGACCCTGCGCAAAGTGGCCGGCATGGACATGGCGGGCCTGGGCGCCCTGCTCGAGCAGGCCAGCAGTATGGGCCTGTTCGAGTTCCAGTCCTCCGCCTCCGACGGCTTCACCTGGCGCAACCACGAGGTCAAGGAATACCTGCTCTCCTCGCTCGTCGCCGAGGAGCGCACCAGTCGCTACCACACCTTGGCCAAGACGATCGAGGATCAGAGCCGCATGTTCCTTTCCTACAGCCCGCCGCTGTGGCTGGTTCTGTGCCGCCTCTACCAGCAGGCCGGCGAGTACCAGAAGGCCGCCACCTTTGCCCTCGACTATGCCCGATATTGCAGCCAGACCGCCAACTACGAGCCCGTGCGCGAGATCCTCAGTCCCTTTGTGTCCCTGCCCCATTTCCAGGAGAGCCAGGAGTTCTGGAGCATGCTGGCCATGGCCAACAAGGACGAGGACATCAAGGGCGCGCTCTACTTCGCCAAGAAGGCCCTGAAAATCCATCCCGCGCCGGAGACGCTGGCGTTGCTGACGATCCTCGAGTACGAGGCCGGCAATTTCGCCAGTGCCCGCACCCACATGGCCGCAGTGCTCGCCGACCCCAAACTCGCGCAGCTGGACGTGCAGTACACCGCCCAGATCCTGCCGATCCTGGTCTCGCTCGGCCAGCTCAAAGCCGCCCAGGGCATGTTCTCCCAGCTCAGCAGCAAGCTCAAGGGCCGCAACGACCTATTTGCCACCAACACCTTGCTGCTAGCCCGTTTTCGCCTGTTGCAGCCCTGGCCCAAGCAGTTGCTTGAGGGCGTGACTCGGCTCAATCAGGAGCTACTGCCCCAAACCCGGCGCCAGCTCTATGCCTGGAGTTGCCGCGCTTCCCAAGAAGTCTTCGACTTCAACCAGGCCCTGGTCGAATTGCAGAAGATCGAGGAGTTGGAGCGCTCCGGCCTCTATTTCCAGGAGGCGCTGTTCCTCTTCCTGCAATTCGAGAAGTCGATCCACCTGCGCAACCTCATCGGCTTCTACCGCGAGATGAGCTCCGAGGACCCGCTGTTCCGTCAACTCGGCCCGCTGTTCCAGCTGGCCACCGAGCTACTGCTCAACGATCCCAAGGTCTACGACTTCGAGTACGTCACCCGCACCGTCGCCAATTTGCGCCAGCATCGCAGCTCTTGGTTGGCGCTGATCACCACGCGGCTGGGCATGGCCCAGCTGGACGAGGCATTTTTGGCCGGCGTGCTCGACATCCTCCAGGTCGCCGCCGATCCCTTTGCCCGTTACCAGCTGCCGCGCTTCCGCGCCTGGCTGGAGCTCAAACGCGGCGAGCAGATCCTGCCGCGACGGCATCTCGAAGAGGCCGCCAGCCATGCCCGCGAACGCGGCTTGATCACCGAACAGCTGCGTTTGATCGCCCTCCATGAGGTGCTCCAAACCAGCCACCCCGGCCTCCCCCCGCTCGACCTACCCGAAGCCCAGGCCCTGCTGGCGCAACCCCAAGTAGCCCAATTCGTCAAAAACCAATTGGAGCGCTCCTAGGCTGTGGCGCAATTTCCAAAATTGCGCTGGTGACAAGATGCCAAACAGGGCGCAAGTCGCACCAGGGTTTGTAGCGCAAATTCCAAATTTGCGCAGTGGCAGTCACGAACCAGCTGTATTAAGCGACCAGGATCGCACCAGGGTTTGTAGCGCAAATTCCAAATTTGCGCAGTGGCAGTCACGATACTGCTGTACTAAGCGACCAGGATCGCGCCAGGGTTTGTAGCGCAAATTCCAAATTTGCGCAGTCGCAGTCAGGAACCAGCTGTATTAAGCGACCAGGATCGCGCCAGGGTTTGTAGCGCAAATTCCAAATTTGCGCAGTGGCAGTCACGAACCAGCTGTATTAAGCGACCAGGATCGCACCAGGGTTTGTAGCGCAAATTCCAAATTTG
>CAYRFM010000033.1:0-25589 GCA_964423555.1 uncultured Holophagae bacterium
GCTCGAGCTTCCATGCAATCGGTCTATGAACATCTGGACATTGACGAGTCCCTGGGAGTCCGCCGCGCAGTGCGCACTTTTTCGACATGCTGGGCCTGCTGTGGGAGATGGCAACGGCCGCCAAGCCCCTTGTGCCGACGTCCCATGTGGCATCGGCGGACGAGCGCGCCAGACAGGCACAACTGCCGGAGCCGTCGGTCACCTGGCTTGGTCACGCGGCCTTTCTCCTGCGCCTCGGCGGCATAACGGTGCTGACCGACCCCTATCTGAGCGACGTCGCCGGTCCGGCCGGCCTGGGCCCAAGGCGCTTCGTCGCGCCGGCTCTCTCGGCCGAGCAGTTGCCGCCTGCCGATGTGATCATCGTCAGTCACAACCACTACGACCATCTGGATCATGAGGCCCTGAAAGCCTACCCCCACAAGCAGGGCGTCGAGGTGATTGTGCCACTCGGCGTCGGCGGAATGTTCCGCAAGCTGGGCTATGCCCAGGTACGCGAGTTGGACTGGTGGGAGGCCTGGACCGTCGGTGCCATGAAAGTCACGGCCCTGCCGGCCATTCACTTCTCGGGCCGCGGCATGTTCGACCGCAACCGCTCGCTCTGGGCTAGCTTCGCCATTGAGGCCGCCGGCAAGAAGATCTGGTTTGGCGGCGACACGGCCCTGGGTCCGGTCTTCGACGAGATCGGTCGCAAAGCCGGCCCCTTCGACCTGGCCCTGGTGCCGATCGGCGCCTATGCGCCGCGCTCGATCATGCAGGCCGTCCACGCCAACCCCGAGGAGGCCGTGGCCATTGCCCGCGCGATCCAGGCCAAACGCGCGGTTGGCATGCACTGGGGCACGATCCGCCTGACCAGCGAGGACCCCTTCGAACCGCCGCGACGCTTCCTGGCCGCGGCCAACCCCCTGTTTGGCGAAAATGCCTGGATTCTCAAAATCGGCGAAACCCGCTGCTTTGAAGACTGAATGACAAAGGAGACGACCATGAAGGTGATTTTGTTCGGCGCGACCGGGATGGTCGGCCAAGGCGTGCTGCGCGAGTGTCTGGCGGCTGCGGATGTGACCGAGGTACTGGCGATCGGGCGTCAGAAAACCGCGGTCAACCACCCCAAATACGTCGAGCTCGTGCGCGAGAACCTCTTCGATTACAGCGACCTGAGCGAGCGCCTGCGCGGCTACGATGCCTGCTTTTTCTGCCTGGGGATCAGCTCGAACGGCTTGAGCGAGGCGGCCTACCACCGCATCACCTTTGAACTGACCGAGGCCGTCGCCCGCGCGCTCTATGCCGCCAACCCCGCCATGACGTTCGTCTTCGTCTCCGGCGCCGGCACCGACAGCAGCGAGCGCGGCCGCATCATGTGGGCGCGGGTCAAGGGCAAGGCCGAGAACCTGATCCTGGCTCAGGGCTTCAAGGGCGCCTACATGTTCCGACCCGGCTACATCCAGCCGCTCCATGGCATCCGCTCGCGAACCCGCTTGTACCGGCTATTCTATGCGTTGATCAGCCCCTGCTATCCCCTGCTAGCCGCGCTGTTGGGCAACCGCATCACGACCACCGAAAAGATCGGCCAGGCGATGCTGGCCGCGGTCCGCCATGGCTTCGACAGGACGCACCTGGAGAATCGCCAGATCAATCAGCTGGCCGCGCTGGCCTGAGACTGCCGGAGCCGACTCAAGCCTCGGCGAGCGCCTGCTGGCGGAAGCGGGCGATGTCGCGCAGGGGCGGGGCGCCGTACTGGCGACTGTACTCGCGGCTGAACTGGGAGGGGCTTTCGTAGCCGACCTGGAAGGCCGCCGTGGCCGCGTCGAGCCGCTCCAACAGCATCAGACGCCGAGCCTCCTGAAGGCGCAGCTGTTTCTGGTACTGCAATGGGCTGAGCGCGGTCATGGTGCGGAAGTGGTGGTGGAAGGTGGAGGCGCTCATGCGCGCCTCACGCGCCAAGTCCTCGATCCGCAACGGGCGGGTGTAGTTGCTTTTGAGCCAGTCGATGACCTGAGCGATCTGCTGGCTCTGGCTACCGGCGCTGGCCAGCTGGCGCAGGCGCGCGCCCTGGTCGCCGACCAGCAGGCGGTAAAGGATCTCGCGCTGGATCGTCGGCGCCAGGATCGGGATAGCGCCCTCGTCGTCGAGCAGGTCGAGCAGGCGCTGGAAGGCGTTGAGCAGGGCGTGGGTCATCTCGCCCGTGGCCATGCCGCGCGCGGACTGCTGGCTGGGCGGCGCGGGCAAATTGCTGTCCAGGATCATCTGCGCCAGCTCGGCCTGGTCGAGCATCAGGCGCAAGCCCAGGTAAGGTCGCTCCGGACTGGCCTCAATGATCTGCACGACCGTGGGTAGATGGACGGCGGTGATCAGATAGCGTTGGCCGTTGTAGTCGTAGACATCGTCGCCCAATTGCACGCGCTTGGCACCCTGGGCGATCAGGCAGACGCTGGGCTCGTAGAGCCCGCAGGTCGGCTCCGTCGGTTCGGTTCGCCGGAAAAGCGTGAGACCGCTGACCGCGGTCGGAAGGACTTCGTCATGCTCGGTCCATCGTGCAACACTCTCTTTGAACTTGAGCAAATCGACGTGCATCGCACACCTCGCCCTCACCAAGGCATTCTTTGGGCCTTCAACCCGACCAAAGTCTAACACAGCGGTCCCTAGCCCCAAGCAGCATTGCACGATTGGGCAAGAATCCAAGAGGATCGATCTACCTCGGGGAACGTGCGGGGGCGTATATTTTGAACGTCGCGGGCCCCGATCGATGAGCGGGCTCGCCGGCAATCCCCCACAGGAGTTCGTCATGCAAAAACGCGTATTGGGATCCTCCGGTCTTGAAGTTTCAGCGCTCGGACTGGGCTGCATGGGCATGAGTTACGCCTACGGTCCCGCCAAGGACAAACAGGAGATGATCGCCCTGCTGCGCACCGCGGTGGAGCGCGGCATCACCTTTTTCGACACCGCCGAGGTCTACGGCCCCTACACCAACGAGGCGCTGGTCGGCGAAGCCCTGGCGCCGCTGCGCGACCAGGTCGTGATCGCCACCAAGTTCGGCTTCGACCTGGATCCGGACGCGGATCACAGCGCCATGCGCATGCCGCCCGGTCCCAACAGTCGACCCGAGCAGATCCGCAGGGTCGTCGACCACTCGCTCAAGCGCCTGCGTCTCGAGACGATCGACCTGCTCTACCAGCACCGGGTCGACCCAGCCGTGCCGATCGAGGACGTGGCCGGCACAGTCAAGGACTTGATCCAAGCCGGCAAGGTGCGCCACTTCGGCCTGTCGGAAGCGGGCGCCCAGACGATCCGCCGCGCCCATGCGGTCCAACCGGTGAGCGCGCTCCAGAGCGAGTACTCGCTGTGGTACCGCGAACTCGAACAGCAGATCCTGCCGACGCTGGAAGAGCTGGGCATCGGCCTGGTCGCCTACAGCCCTCTGGGCCGCGGCTTTCTCACCGGTGCCATGGACGCCAAGACCACGTTCGACAGCAGCGACTTCCGCAGCAATCTGCCGCGCTTCTCGCCCGAGGCCATGCAGGCCAACCAGGCGCTGGTCGACTTGATCGCCACCCTGGCCGCGCGCCACCAAGCGACGCCCGCCCAGATCGCTCTGGCCTGGATCCTGGCCCGCAAACCCTGGATCGTGCCGATCCCCGGCACCACCAAGCTCAGCCGCCTGGACGAGAACATCGGCGCGGCGGCGCTGCATTTGAACCAGGCGGACATGGACGAGATCGACGAGGCCACTGCCCGCGTCGAAGTGCTCGGCAACCGCTACCCCGAGCGCATGGAGCGCATGATCGACCGTTAACCCGGCGCGGGTCCGCTGTCCGTGGCGGACCCACAACCCAGTGACTCCGGCAGCCGCTCATTCGCGGCCTGGCCACGCCATGCCCACATCACGCATTTCTTCAAAGGAGACCGTCCATGACCCAAGTCAAAGCCTATGCCGCCCATAGCCCCAGCACGCCGCTGGTGGCCAGCACGATCCCCCGCCGCCAGCTCACCGCCCGCGACGTCCAAATCCAAATTCTCTACTGTGGCGTCTGCCACTCGGACCTCCACTACGCCCGCGACGAGTGGCACGACAGCCTACCGACCCAGTACCCCTGCGTGCCCGGCCATGAAATCGTCGGCAAGGTCACGGCCGTGGGCGCCGCGGTCAGCCAGTTCAAAGCTGGCGACGTGGTCGGCGTAGGTTGCCTGGTCGACTCCGACCGCAACTGCCCCCATTGCAGCACCGGCAAGGAGCAGCTGTGCGGCAACATGACCATGACCTACGGCTCGACCGACCCGCATCTCAATCTGCCCACTTATGGCGGCTATTCCGAGAGCATCGTCGTCGACGAGCATTTCGTGCTGCGGGTGCCGACCCACCTCGAACTGGCCGGCGTCGCGCCACTCCTGTGCGCGGGGATCACCACCTACTCGCCGATCCGCCGTTGGGGCGATATCAGCGGCAAGAAGGTCGGCATCGTCGGCCTGGGCGGCCTGGGCCATATGGGCGTCAAGTTCGCCCACGCCTTCGGCGCCCATGTCGTCGCCATCACCAGCTCGGAACGCAAGCGCGTGGACGCCCTGCGCCTGGGCGCCGCGGAGGTCCTGGTCTCCAGCGACAGCGAGGCCATGGCCCGCCATGCCGGTTCCTTCGCCTTCATCCTCGACACCGTCTCCGCCGAACACGACCTCAACGCCTACCTCAACCTGCTGATGGCCGACGGCAACCTGACCCTCGTCGGCGCCCCGGAGAAGCCGCTGTCGATCTCGGCCTTCGCGCTGCTGTTCGGCCGCCGCACGCTTTCGGGCTCGCTCATCGGCGGCATTGCCGAGACCCAGGAAATGCTGGACTTCTGCGGTCGCCACAACCTCATCGCCGACGTCGAGGTGATCCCCGTCCAACGCATCAACGAGGCCTTTGAACGCATCAGCCGCGCCGATGTGACGTACCGCTTCAGCATCGACATGTCCTCCCTTCAAAGCGAGTAAGGGACCGACGGACGCGCGGCTGTTCGCTATTTGCTGTCGCGCGTCCTTCCTAACCTGTCGACCCCGCGCAGTTCCTTGAGCCGCCTGGGATTGTCAGGCTTGGGTGGGGGTCCTCAATGCGCTTGCCCTAAACTTTTTTTCTGTGCTATCGTGCGGCGTCCGAAGTTACTACAAGAGGGGGCCGATGGCAAAAAACACGAGCTGGAGCATTGAAGCAAGTCGCGACTTGTACCGCATCGATCACTGGTCACAGGGATATTTTACCGTAAACGAATTGGGCAATGTCTGTGTGAAACCCTCACCTGACTCCCCTTACAAGGTCGATCTCAAAAAGTTGGTGGACGAGTTGCGAGAACGCAAGATCAACCCACCGATTCTGATCAGGTTCACCGATATCCTCAAGGATCGCATCGAACAGCTCAGCAAGTGCTTTCGCAAGGCCATCGAAGACAACCAGTACCAGGGCACCTACAAACCCCTGTTTCCCATCAAGGTCAACCAGGAAAAGGACGTCGTCACCTCCGTACTCAAGTACGGCAAGGACTGGGGTTTAGGGCTGGAGGCCGGCTCCAAGGCCGAGCTCCTGATCGTCCTGGCTCAAACCCAGGAGCTCGACACGCCGATCGTCTGCAACGGCTACAAGGACGAAGAGTTCGTGCGCATGGTGGGCAGCGCTCACAAGATGGGCAAGAAGATCTTTCCCGTCATCGAGAACTACAGCGAACTGTACACCTTCATCGCCCACTACAAGGCGACCGGCATCATGCCGCGGCTTGGCCTGCGCATCAAGCTGACCACCAAGAGCACCGGCCAGTGGGCCAAGTCGGGCGGCGACGCCTCCAAGTTCGGCCTGCGCATCCCCGAGGTCATGAGCGCGATCCGCCTGCTGGAGAGCGAAGGCCTGCTCGAGAATCTCAAACTCCTGCACTTCCACGTCGGCAGCCAGATCAGCCGCATCGGCGTCGTCAAGCAGGCGATCCTCGAGACCACCCGCGTCTACGTTGAAATGGTCAAGCTCGGTGCCCGCCTGGAGTACATCGACATCGGCGGCGGCCTGGGTGTCGACTATACGGGCGGTTCCACCTCCGGTGCGATCAACTACACCTCCTACGAGTACGCCAACGACATCATCTACCGGATCAAGCAGCTCTGCGACGAGTACCAGATCCCCCACCCCGATCTTTTCTCGGAGTCCGGTCGCTTCCTCTCGGCCCACTACTCGATGATGATCACCAACGTCTCGGCGACGGGCTCCTTGCCCGACTTGCAGCCGCCGCTGGAAAATCCCACCCGCGGTTACGGCCCTCTGCACGAGATTGCCGAGATCCTCAACACCCTCAACGAGCACAACATCCTGGAGTGCTACCACGACGCCCTGCAGTACAAGCACGAGGCCCAAAACCTGTTCAACCTGGGCCACCTGACCCTGCCCGAGCGCGCCTGGATGGAAGGCCAGTTCTGGGAGATCATGCGCCGCGTCTTGGCGCTGTCCAAGAAGGTCGGCCTCAAGGCGGACGAACTGGAAGCGCTGGACAGTCAGTTGGCGGACACCTACTTCACCAACTTTAGCGTCTTCCAGTCCCTGCCCGATGCCTGGGCGATCAACCAGGTCTTCCCGATCATGCCGATCCACCGCTTGGCCGAGCAGCCCGATACCTACGCCATGATCGCCGACCTGACCTGCGATTCGGACGGTCTCCTGGACCGCTACGTCGCCGCAGACGGCAACGAGAGCAGCCTGCCCTTGCACCGGGTCGGCGAAGAGGAGCCCTACTACCTGGGTGTGTTCCTGATCGGCGCCTACCAGGAAACCCTGGGCGAGCTGCACAACTTGTTCGGCGACCCCCACGCGGTCCTGATCGAAATCGGCGGCGACAACCAGTACCGCATGGCCGGCCTGATCACGGGCGACACGATCGAAGCCGTCATCAGCTACATGAGCTACGACACCAGTAAGCTGTGCGCCAAAATGCGCATGCAAATCGAGGAAGCCGTCGAGGCGGGCCGTCTCACCATCAGCGAATCGGCGCAGATGATGGAGAGCTATGTCGAGGGCCTGCGCGGCTACACCTACTTCAACGACTGAACTGGAAGGCCGGGTCGCTCGCGGCCCGGCACAACCGCAGTCTAAGCCGAGCTGCGCATTGAAGCGCGCCTGAAGGCCGCGTAACCATGCCTCGCGCGATCGCCACAGGTGGCCACGCCCAAAAATGAAAAAGCCCCGCACGAGGCGAGGCTTTTGAGTGACCGTGTGGTGGTCGCGTTTTATTTCTTCGCGTATTTCTTGCGGAAACGCTCGACGCGCCCTTCGGTGTCGACCAGCTTTTGGGTACCCGTCCAGAAAGGATGGCTGTCGGACGTGATCTCGAGGCGGACTTCCACGTGGGAAACGCCGTCGATCTCGACGGAGGTATCCGACTTCATGGTCGAATACGTCGCGAACTGAGCGCCGGTGCTGGAATCGACGAACACGGTGGGATGATATGCAGGGTGAATGCTCGGTTTCATGATGGCCTCTGAGACAATGATTGCTTGATGCAAGGCGCGGCGCTTCCGGCGCACGAGCCACGTATGATCGCATTTTCGACGGACGATGTCACGCACTATTTTGAGAAATACAAACACAGCTTTACCCAGGCCTGGGCCACCGCCCTGCAAGAGGATGCACCCGCACTGCCGCCAGTCGCGACCGCCCGCCATCCAGCGCCCACAGCGCTTTGGCCCTGTCATGCGCAGCGCGAATCAAGGTCGCGACCGCTGTCCGGCCAGGTGATCGTGGGGCCCGACCTTAGATCGTGGTTCTGGCCCGCTTATTTTCAGACATCCAGCGAGACTCAGGCAGTTGTGTCGATCAGCTCGCCCTTCTGGGCCTGGCCCGAGTTCAACAGCGCCGAGAGGTCATTGATATTGCCGCCGCGCGGTGCCGCCGCCTCGCTTTCTTCCACCTGGGCTTCGACCTCTTCGCTTTTTTGAACTTCCCTGTCGGCTCGCAACGAGGTTTGCGCCTCTTTTTCACGCAAGGCCGCCAACGCGGACTCCGCTTCGTCGCTCAGCTCCACACTGTCGCGCGAGTCCTGTTTTAGCTGCTGGCTGTTGACCTCGCTGGCGCGCTCCTGGATCACCTGGCTCTGCAATTGTTGGATTTGCTGGACGCCTCTCGAACTATCAACCGATCCGATGTCCATCGTGGCTCTCCCTCTGTCAGCGGTGGCGATCTAGGTAGATCTCTCCCAATTGAGGCCTATCGGCTAAGCGACGGCCCAACCTGAGAACTCCACCCATATTTTTCTCCCGTGCCCGGGACAATTTGGACAAGTGCCCTGGAATCTGGATCTTGTCATCATCCACAAAACCCGTGATGCACCCTGTCACAGCGACAAAAAAAGGCCGCCAAGCGCGTGGCGGCCCTTGCTGGTGGCGATAGGGACCCGGTTAGGGCGTGTAGGTGGCGGTCAGCGTGTAGCTGGCGGACTTCTTGGTGTTGGTGTTGACCACCTCGAGCCGATAGCTGCCGGCAACCGTGGCGGTGTAATTGATCGTCTCCGGCTTGCTGCTGGTAGTGGCGGAAGCGACCTTGACCCCGCTGGGGTTGTAGAGGTTGAGGTTGAGGTTGTTGGTGCCGCTCCAGGTCAGGCTCAGCGCGATAGCGCCGCCGGACACGCTGATGGTGTGGTTGGCGGTGCCATTCTTGGCGACCGTGCCGGTGAAGGTGGAAGTGGTCGGACCGCCGGCGGCGGCCAGGATGTTGCGGGCCTCGAACTCCTCGCGCAGGATGTCGGCGTGGGGGCCGGCCGGATACAGGCTCTCGGCAGTGGCGACGATCGCCGCGGCCATGTCGCGCATCTTGGGACCGCTGGCGATGCCGAAGTGGGCTTCGAGAATGATCTGGTCCACTTCTTCACGGGGCACGCTCGCTTCGCTGTCCAGTCTTCTCAGGGCCTGGAACAGCGGCGAACTCCACAGCTCGTCGGTGGAAACGCCGTTGACGGTGGCGTGGGCGCCGTAGGTCTTGGTGGGATCGTACTGGCCGGTGTTGTTGAGCAGACGACCGCCCCAGCAGGCATTGTGACCGTCCCAAGGGAAGGCCCAGTTGGGCTGGAAGGTGGGACCGTTTGGGGTACTGTATTTGTAGGAACCGGCCCAGTAGTCGCCAAATCCTTCGCCCATAGCGCCGGTATCGCCACCGCTCCAGTTGCTGTTGATCGAAAAGTGGATGGCGTGGCCGTACTCGTGGAGAATGACGAAGGCGTCTTCGTTGTCGTCAACACAACCCTTGCCAAAGGCGATGCGGTTGGAGGAAGGCACGAAGTGGCTGTTATCGGCGCCACTGAGGCCGTCGGCGTCGGCTTGGATCGAACCGTACTGGATGCCGGTGGCACCGGTGAAGCCCAGCGACTGCATGTAGCGCTGGTTCTGGTCGATGTGGAAGTAGGTCATGGCGTCGTTGAACTGCTGGTTGCCGCGGGTGCCGGTCCAGGCGCCGGTGGTGGTCGTGGTCGGCGCGGTGTTTGGCGTTTCGAAGTTGGCGATCTGCACCCAGGGACCGGTCAGGCTATAGGTGCCGCTGGCGACGTTGATGTCCTGCAGCGTGCGGGTGAAATAGGCGGCGGTAAAGCTGCTGGCCGAGGACGTATCGCTGAGGCCGCTGTTCTGCAGCGTGGTGACGGGGTCGGGATCGAAAACCTGACCGCTGCCGTTGGTCGCGACCAGGAGCTTGGCACGGTCCTGCGCCTGTTCGGCCAGGAAGGCGGCCGTGGTTTCGGCGCGATCCCAGATACTGCCGTCAAAGCTGAAGTCGAAGGCGATGTCCTTGCGGTTCAGGGAGGTAGTGGTCACGTCCAGGATCTCGCCGCTCTTGGCGTCGATCGTATGGCCCCAGTAGCCGAAGGGCGCTTCGGTGCCGACTTCGGTGCGGTAGACGAGGCGGAACTGCTCGCCCTCAGGCAGGTAGACCAGTTCGACGGAGGGCAAAAGCAGCAGGCGACCATGGACGCGCAGGTTGTCCCAGGCCAGGTCGAGCGCCGTCTCGTCGCTGAAGCTGGCATCGGCGTCGATGCGCTTGGTGTTGGACTCGGGGTAGGTGTTGTTATAGACGCGATAGACCTGACCATCCTCAAGGGAGATCGAAACGACGATCGTGCCGCCGACCACCTTGTGACCCGCCAGGTACTGTTGATAGGTGTAGTGATCGCCGAGCAGGCTGCGGCGCACCGACAGCAAGCTGAGGTTGTGGAGGTCGCTGGCCAGGCCGAAAGCCGCGGCGTGCTGGCTGAGATAGTCGCGGGCTTGATCCTCGCCGGTCAGGCCGGCGGGCGTCTCGGCGTTCTTGACGAAACTGAGTTTGGCGAACGAGGCGCGGTGGTCCTGATGGTAGGTGTTCCGAGTGTCGGCGGCAAAGGCACTGACGATCAGCGCGCAGAAAAGAACAGAACTTAGTCTTCTCACTGTTTTTCTCCTTGATAGGTCCTATCGAGTGAAGGCTCGAACATGATCGCAAGGCGAAAGGCAAGCCCATCGAGAATCGGCCCCAGGGCGGCACAAGGATCATCTGAACCTTAAGTACCACGGTACATTTTCTGGATACAGCGCGCTGGAAAATCCTCCTAACTAGAGCCTAGCCGAAAAGGTCCCGCAGGCGCTGTAGCTGCTGTAGCGCAAGCTGCAATCTTGCGCAGGGCGGTCGATGACTTCATGCCTTCGTGTGATATCCACCCCGTTTCCGTTCTGGAAGGCGCTCCATTCATCTGTTATATTGACGGAAATGTTGGTGGCAGTGGAGGCGTGATGAGCGAGATCCGGATTTCAGGCATGGGCGCGGTTTGTGCCGCCGGGTTCGGAACCGAGACGCTTTGGCATGCCCTCAAAGCCGGCCGCTCCCTGGTTCGCGACCACCGCGGCGAGGGCGAGCCCAGTCCCAACCTGGCCGCGGCGATCGAGGGCTTTGACCTGACCGCCGCGCTGGAAACCCTGCCAAACCTACCCGAGGCGCTGCTGCGCGCGGCGCGACGGGCAGCACAGAAGGCGCCCCTGGCGCTGCAGCTGAGCCTGGCGGTGGCGCTTGAGGCCTGGCTGGACGCGGGTCTGCACGAGGGCGAACACGACAGCGAGCGCCTGGGCTTGGTGGTCGCCGGCAACAACCTCAGCAACGGCTATACCGCCAGTCTGGTCGACAAGTTCCGCAACAATCCCAATTACCTGCCGCCCAGCTACGGCCTCAACTTCCTCGACACCCACCACGTCGGCACGATCAGCGAGGTGCTCGGCATCCGCGGCGAGGGCTACACCGTCGGCGGCGCATCGGGTAGCGGCGGCGTGGCCCTGGTCCACGGTCTGCGCCTACTGCGCCACGGCTATCTGGACCGCTGCCTGGTCGTCGGTGCCCCGGCGCTGCTCGGCCCGATGGAGCGCATGGCCTTTTTCCAGATGGGCGCCATGGGCGGCCGCGCTTACGCCGACGCGCCCGAACAGGCCTGTC
This sequence comes from uncultured Holophagae bacterium, assembly GCA_964423555.1. Lineage (GTDB taxonomy): Bacteria > Acidobacteriota > Holophagae > Acanthopleuribacterales > Acanthopleuribacteraceae > CAYRFM01. The sequence goes on from CAYRFM010000033.1 coordinate 11,438, forward strand.
GCCCCTTCGACGCCGCCCGCGAAGGCTTCCTGCCTGGCGAAGGCGCGGCCTGCCTGATCCTCGAGCGCGAGGAACTGGCGCAGGCCCGCGGCGCCCGCTGTCACGGCCATCTGCTGGCCGCGACGACTCGTCTCGACGCCAACCGCATGACCGACCCCAGCGTGGCCGGCGAAGTGGCCGTAATGCGCGCCGCCCTGACAGGAGCGGGCCTGGCGCCCGAGCAGGTGGCCTACATCAACGCCCATGGCACGGCCTCACGCCTGGGCGACGAGGTCGAGCTCCAGGCCATCGACCAAGTCTTCGGCAACCGCCCCTGGCTCTCCAGCAGCAAGGGCATCCTCGGCCATTGCCTGTTCGCCGCCGGCGTGATCGAAGTCGTCGCCACCCTGCAACAGATGCAAAACGGCTTCCTGCACGGCAGCGCCAACCTGGACCAACCCATGCTCGAGGGCCCGCGCTGGGTACCGGTGACCGGAGTAGCCGCTGAGATCCCGATCGCCCTCAGCAACAGTTTCGGCTTTGGCGGCATCAACGCCAGCGCCTTGCTCCGGCGTCCCGAAACCGCCCCTGAGCCGCGCCATTCTTGACTTTTTGAGGCCTTCTGGCGAGAATCGAAAGTCACGCTCGCCACAACTTTAGAAACGGTAGGTAGGATCCATGGAATTAGCCCATTACCAAGTCACCGAGAAGATCTACGATGGCCGCTCCACGATTATTTATCGCGGCCTGCGCAAATCGGATCGGCTCCCGGTAATCATCAAGGTCCCGCGCGAGGAGTTCCCTTCCATGCGCACCCTGGCCCGCTACCGCAACGAGTACAATATCCTGCGCTCGACTCAGTTGGAAGGTGTGGTCTCGATCATCGAGCTGGTCAAGCTGCCCAACGGTTGGGCAATCATCGAGGAGGACTTCGGCGCTCAGTCGCTCGACACCCTGCTCGAGCGCCGTCGCCTGGGCCTGCACGAGTTCCTGCGCATGGCCATCAAAATGGCCCACGGCCTGGCCGGCATCCACAACAGCGGCATCATCCACAAGGACCTCAAGCCCTCCAATATCCTCGTCAACCAGGATACCGGCGAGGTCAAGATCGGCGACTTTGGCCTGTCTACCATGATCGGACGCGAGCGCCAGGACATCAAGAGCCCGACCCTGCTGGAAGGGACCCTGGCCTTCATCTCGCCCGAGCAGACCGGCCGCATGAACCGCGTCGTCGACTACCGCACCGACCTCTACTCCCTGGGCGTGACCTTCTACCTGATGCTCAGCGGCAGCCTGCCCTTCACCACCGTCGATGCCCTGGAGCTGGTCCACTGCCACCTGGCCAAGGAACCGCGACCGGTCAACGAGCTGGACCCCGCCATCCCCGAGATCATCTCCCAAATCGTGCGCAAGATGATGGCCAAGACCGTCGAGTACCGCTACCAGTCCGCCTATGGTCTTAAATACGACCTGGAGCGCTGCCTCGAGATGCTGGCCGAGTCCGGCGAGATCAAGCCGTTCCTGATCGGCTCCCGCGATATCTCCAACAAATTCGAGATCTCTCAGAAACTCTACGGCCGCGAAACCGAGGTGCGCGAACTGCTCACCGTCTTCGACCGCACCGCCGCCGGCCACACCGAAATGGTCCTCGTCAACGGCTACTCCGGCATCGGCAAGTCGGTGCTGATCCACGAGATCCAAAAACCGATCGTGGCCCGCAAGGGCTTCTTCATCAGCGGCAAGTTCGACCAGTTCCAGCGCGGCGTGCCGTTCTCCTCGCTGCTGAGCGCGTTTGGCCAGCTGGTCCACCAGATCCTGGCCGAGGGCGAGGAAGCCGTCGCCAAGTGGGCCTCGCGCATCAAGCACGCTCTGGGCGACAACGGCCAGGTCCTGATCGACGTCGTGCCGGCACTCGAATACGTGATCGGCCCCCAACCGCCGGTTCCGACCCTGGGTCCCGGCGAGGCGCGCAACCGCTTCAACCTGGTCTTTGGCGACTTCATCGGCGTCTTCCTGTCGCGCAACCACCCGCTGGTTCTGTTTCTCGACGACCTCCAGTGGGTCGACGAGGGCACGCTCAAACTGCTCGAGGTCCTGGCCTGTGACGAGTCGTCCAAATACCTGCTGATCATCGGCGCCTATCGCGACAACGAGGTCAACACCTCCCACCCTCTCTACGTGGCCCTGCAGGACATCGAGAAGGCGGGTGGCAGAGTCAGCGAAATCCACCTCAGTCCCCTGCGCTCGAGCGACCTTAACCTGTTGGTCTCCGACACGCTGGCTCTGCCGGTCGAGGAAACCGCCGGCCTGGCGGAACTGCTGATGGACAAGACGGGCGGCAACCCCTTCTTCGTGATCCAGCTGCTGCGCAGTCTCCACGAGCGCGGCCTGATCGAGTTCGACCAGGAGGAGGGCCGCTGGGTCTGGGACGCCCAAGCCGTGCGTCGCGAGGGCATCACCACCAACGTCGTCGACCTGCTGATCGCCAAGATCAAGACCCTGCCGGAGGTCACCCAGAACATCCTCAAGGTCGCCAGCTGCATCGATGCCGTCTTCGACCTCGAGACGCTGAGCATGGTCCTAGAGACGCCCCCAGAGGACGCCCTCAACGATCTCTGGCCCGCCCTGCGCGAGGGCTACCTGCAGACCCACGGCAACCATTACAAATTCCTGCACGACCGCGTACAGCAAGCGGCCCACACCATGATCCCCGAGCACGAGCAGGTCAAGCTGCACCTGCGCATCGGCCGCCTGCTGCTCGAGAATATCCCCGAACAGGACCAATCGTCGCGGATCTTCGAAGTGGTCAACCACTTCAACGCCGCCATCTTCATGCTCGAGGACCCCATCGAAAAGGTGCGCATCGCTCGGCTCAACCTGATCGCAGGCAACAAGGCGCGCGAGTCGACCGCCTACACGCCGGCTCTGACCTTTTACCAGAACGGTCTGACCCTGTTGCCCGAATCCTACTGGTCGCGGGACTACGAACTGATGTTCGGCCTGACCACGGGCGCCGCCGAATGCCAATCGCTGACGGGCGACTTCAAGGGCAGCGAACTCACCTTCGAGATCGCGCTCGAGCACAGTCAGTCGACCCTCGACACCGCGCGCATCCGCCAGAAGCAGATCCGCCTGTGTTACTACTGGAGCGACTACCCCAAATCCGTCACGCTGGGCGTCCTGGCGCTGGCCCTGTTCGACATCGACGTCCCCGCGAATGCGGACGAACTGGCCCTCTTCAACAGCGAAAACGATGCGCGCATCGTCGCGCGGCTGATGACCCTGCCCAGCGCCAAACTGCTGGGCGCACCGCCGATCGAGGGCGAGATGCTCAAGGTCCGCGGCAGTCTGCTGATCGATCTCTGGACCTCTACCTACCTGACCGCCCAATACGATATTCAACTGCTGACCCTGATCCACCTCACCGACATGACCCTGACCTTCGGCAACTCCGACTGCGCCAGTTTCGCCTACATGGTCTATGGCATGCGCTTCGGCATCATCCAGGGCAACTACGCCAAGGCCTTCGAGCTCGGCGAGCTGGCCCTGGAACTGAACCGCCGTTACGAGAACCCCAGCTACACCGGCATGCTCCACAACATCTACGGCCACATCATCTCGCCCTATCGCCGCCATCTCAAACTCAGCGTCGACATCTACCGCGTCTCGATCCGCTACCTGTTCCAGAACGGCGAGATCGTCTGGGGCGTCTGGGCGCTGGTCTACACCATCTGGGCGCGCATCATGATCGGCGACAACCTCTCCGACGTCTACGAAAACACCCGCGCCTTCCTGGATGTCATCCGCAAGTACAACATGGACATCGTCCTCAAGGTCATGGGGCTACAACAGCACGTGGTGCTCAACCTCCAAGGCCGCACGCGCTCCCCGGAGACCCTGACGTCCGATGATTTCGACGAGGAAAAAACGGTCGCCACCTTCCAGGAGCTGAACTTCGTCATTGGCCTCACCTGGTACTACATCCTGCGCGCCTTCGTCTACTATGTGCGCGAGGACTACGACAAGGCCCTGCAATGCAGCGAGCGCGCCCAACAGACGATCGCCACCTGCTTCGGGTTCTTCGACCAGACCAAACACTACCTCTATTACTCCCTGTCGATCACGGCCCTCTACGACAAGTACCCCGCACGCCAGGCCGAGTTTGACGCCCTTCTCGAGCAACACCTGGCCCTCTTCAAGCACTGGCAGGAAAACAGCCCCGAGACCTTTACCCATAAGTACTTGCTGCTGGAAGCGGAAGTCGCTCGGGTCAAAGGCGACTACCTCAAGGCCATGAAACTCTACGACCAGTCCTTCGACCTGGCCAAGCAGCACGAGTTCCAGCAACATGCGGCGCTGGCACGCGAGCTGGCGGCGCGCATGTACGCCGAGCTCGGCCAGAGCCGCGTCGCCCAGATCTACATCCAGGAAGCGCATTTCTCCTATCTCAATTGGGGCGCCGCCGGCAAAGTCTCCCAACTTCAGGCCAAATACGCGTTCCTCGAGCAGACCGAATCCAGTCGCAGCGTGCACCTGACCTCGATCAGCACGATCACCGACTCGGACTCCACCTCGCTGGACCTCAAGTCGGTCTACAAGATCTCGCGGGCGATTTCGGGCGAGATCGTCCTGGAAAAGCTGCTCAGCCAGCTCATGAACTACGTCCTCGAGAATGCCGGTGCCCAGCGCGGCCTGCTGATCCTGTGGCGCGACGGCCTGCGCATCGAGGCCGAGGGCTCCGTCGAAGCCGGCGTGCGCCATGTCATGGAGGGCCGCTCGCTCTCCAACGAACTCTTGCCGGTATCGATCCTCGAAACCGTCCAGCGCAGCAAGACCACCCTGGTCCTCGAGGACGCCGCCAACCGCGGCGATTTCCGCCATGACCCCTACGTCGTCAGACACCAGCTGCGCTCGATGATGTGCATGCCGATCATGCACCAGGGCGTCCTGACCGCGATTCTCTACCTGGAAAACCAGCTGATCGCCGGCGCCTTCACCCAGGAGCGCCTCAACGTCCTGCGGCTCATCTCCAGCCAGGTCGCCATCTCCTTCGAGAACGCGCTGCTCTACAAGAACCTCGAGAACAAGGTCGCTGAACGCACCTTCGAATTGGAACGCGCCAATCTGGAACTCTCGCAAACCCTCGAGAACCTCAAACAGGCCCAGACCCAGCTGATCCAATCGGAGAAAATGGCGTCGCTGGGCCAGTTGGTGGCCGGCATCGCCCACGAGGTCAACACGCCAGCGGGCGCCATCCATGCCGGCATCCACGAGATTGACGGCGTTTACGCCAACCTGCTGGAACAGCTGGTGCACATCCTCTCCAACCTGCCGGCGGAGCACTGGCAAACCTATCTGGACGCCTGTCGCCTGGTCCTGGCCTTCGGCGCCCGCGACCAGTCCACCAAGGAAGTGCGCGAGATGGGCCGTGGTGTTCGCGGCTTCCTCCAGGCCCACGACATCGAAATCTCGCGCAACCAAAGTAAGGACCTCGCCCTGGTCGGCTTTGGCGAGGACAATCTCGAGATCATGGTGCCGATGCTGCGCAGCCAAGTCCGCGAGGAGATCTTCGAATCCCTGCGCCAGTTGGGCATGTCGCAGATCCATGTGCGCGACATCAAGCTGGCGATCGGCCGCATCGTCGAGCTGGTCAAGGCACTCAAACTGTACTCGCGCCTGGATTCCGAGACGACCAGCGAGATCGATCTGCGCCAGGACCTCGACAACACCCTGATCATCCTCCACAACCAGCTCAAGCGCGGCGTGACGGTGCACCGCGAGTACCACGAGATCCCCGTCATCCACGGCCAGGGCGAACAGCTCAATCAGGTCTGGACCAACCTCATCCACAATGCCGTCCAAGCCATGGAGGGCGCCGGCGAACTCTATCTACGCCTCCACGCCGCTGGCGGCGGCGTGATCGTCGAGATCGAAGACTCCGGCCCAGGCATCCCCAAGGACATTCAAGCCTCGATCTTCGAACCCTATTTCACCACCAAGCCCAAGGGTCAGGGCACCGGCCTGGGCCTGAGCATCGCCAAGCAGATCGTCACCAAGCACAAGGGCACGATCGAGGTCGAATCGAGCCCCGGCCGCACCTGCTTCCGCGTCATCCTGCCGCTCACGCCGCCGGACAAGGACTGATTCAGAACTTGATGCCCAGCAGCGTGATGTCGTCCCGCTGTTGGGCCGCGCCCTGGAAATGGTCCAGTGCTTGTTGGAAACACAGCTCTTGCTGTTGGACCGCTAGATGGGCGTGTTCCTTGAGCAGGCCGCGCAGCCGCGGCGAGCCGTACTTGGCGCCCATCTCGTTGGGCTGGTCGGCCCAGCCGTCGGTCGCTAGATAAATACAGCAGCCGGGCTCGACCGAGAGGCGTTTATTGGCGAAGTGGGTTTGATGGCGGCGCGGCTGGCCCCCGACGCTGCGGCGGTCGCCCTTGATCTCCATCAGCTCGCCATCTTGACTGACGACGTACAACGGCCGCTGCGCCCCCGCCAGGGTGATCTCGCGGGCGCCCGGTTCGATGCGCACCAGAATCAAGTCCATGCCGTCCAGGGCGTTGCGCTCGCCGTCCTCCTGGCGCAACACGGACTTGACGCCCTGGTCCAGGTGCTCCAGCACCGCGGCCGGATCGATGATGCCGTTCTCCTTGACGATCCGGTTGAGCTGGGTAAAACCGATCATCGACATGATCGAACCTGGCACGCCGTGACCCGTGCAGTCGATCACCGCCATGAAGCTATAGTCGTCAACCATTTGGAACCAATAGAAATCGCCGCTGACGACCTCCTTGGGCCGGAAGATGACGAAGGCGTTGAGCTGGTCGCGGATGTTGTTCATGTCCGGGAAGATCGCCTGCTGGATGTGTTTGGCGTAGTGCAGACTGTCCATGATCTGGCGGTTCTTGGTGGCCAGCTGGCGGGTGCGCTCATCGACGATCATCTCGAGGTTGCGGTTGATGTTGAGCATCTGCAGGTGGGTTTCGACCCGGTAGAGCAGTTCTGTCTTGGCGATCGGTTTGGTCAGATAGTCGTTGGCGCCGGCCTGGAGCCCGGACGCCACGTCAGACAGCTGGGTCTTGGCCGAAAGGTAGATGACCGGCAGTTCGGTGACGCTGTACTTCTTGCGCAGGCGCTTGCAGGTCTCGAAGCCGGAGAGGCGCGGCATCATGACGTCGAGCAGGATCAGGTCGTAGCGATCCTCTTCGACCATGCTGAGGGCACTGATCCCGTCCACCGCCTCGGCGCAATGGTAGAGCGGCGAGAGGTGGTTGATCAGGATGCGGCGGTTGACGGGCTCGTCGTCGACGACGAGGATGCGGAAGCGGTGGCCGCGTGTGCTGAGCATGATGCCCGGCTCGCCGTGACCGGCCTCGTGCTCATCGCCAGGGTGCTCTGCTTCGGCCTGGGCAATGGCACGCTCGGACTCGTTGCCGCGGTGCACGACGGGCGAAGGCAGTTTCAGCGAGAGCAGATCGTTGGGCGAGATCCGCAGCGGCTCGGCCGGACCTTTGGCGATCGGCAGGGTGAACGAAAAGGTCGAACCCTTGCCCAGCTTCGAACGCACGCTGATGTTGCCCTCGTGCAGCGCGATCAGCTGCCGCGTCAGGGCCAAACCCAGGCCTGTACCACCGTAGGCGCGGGAGATCGAGCCGTCCGCCTGTTCGAATGATTCAAAAATCGTCTCGAATTTGTCCTCGGGGATCCCGATCCCCGTATCCGTCACCGAAACGGCCAGATAGCCATGGGACTCCTGGGCACTGATCGAGATCGTGCCCGCTTCCGTGAACTTGATGGCATTGCCGACAAGATTGTGCATGATCTGCAGCAGGCGATCCTCATCCGCGTGGACCGGCGAAATTTCGGCCGGAACCTCGTTGACCAGGCGCAGGTTGCGCGAGCCCACCAGGGGCGAGGACAGGGTCAACACGACCTGGGTCAGGGCGTGCATGTCGACCGCTCGCCTGCGCAGGGTCAGGTTCTGGTGTTTGAGCTTGGAGAAATCGAGGATTTGACGCACCAAGGTGGCCAAGCGCCGGGCGCTGCTGACCACCAGCGACAGGTCCTCGCTGGCCTTGGCCGGCAGGATCCCGGCCGTGCCGTCGAGCAGGCTCTCCGTCAGGCCGACCACGCCGTTGAGCGGCGTCAACAACTCGTGGGAGGTATTGGCCAAGAACTCGTCCTTCAGTTTGTCCAGTCGCTGCAACTGATCGACCTTCAGTTCCAGGGCATCGACGAGGTTGTACTGCTGCAGGCCCTTCTCGACCGTCAGCAGGAAGTCCTCCTCGTCCCAGGGCTTGGTGATGTAGCGGAACAGATCGGCGTTGTTGATGGCGTTGATGGCGGAGTCCAGTCCGGCCTGACCCGTCAGCAGGATCTTGATCATCTTGGGGTTGCGTTTGTGGAGCGCGACCAACAGCTGGTCGCCGCACATGCCGGGCATGATCTGGTCGCTGATCACCATCACGACCGTGTCGCCCTCGCCCTCGATCTCCTCGATGACTTCCAGCGCCTCTTCCGCGCTCTCGGCGAACTCACAGTCGTAGGTATCGCCCAGCTTGCGCTGCAGTTGCTTGTTGAGCAAGTTGAGAATGGATTGCGAGTCGTCCACGCAGACAATCACGGATTTGTTCATAGAGACTCCACCTAGACCGGAGGCCGCGACCGAAACCGCCTCGCGAGCCCCGGAAACCCACGCCTAGATGCGTGTTTGGAAAAACACGAAGGCACGTTCATTCCAGAGAAATTCGGCGAGGTCAGCTATATCATACATAAACTGAAGGCCAAATGGGTATCAAAATCCCCGTTCGTCCGCAGTTGCCCCAATCGTCGCTGGCGGGCCAGGGACTCAGTGGTTTTTGCGCAATTCCTGGAGCACCATTTTCGAGCAGGCCTTGAGCGTCTCGTAGACGCCTTCACCCTTGGGCGCGATCGCTTCGAAGACCGGTTCGTCCTTGACCCGCAGTTCCTTGGTCAGCTCCTCGACCGCCATGGCGGTCGGCAGATCGCGCTTGTTGAGCTGCAGGACATAGGGGATCTTCATGATGTCGAAGCCCTGTTCCTTGAGGTTTTTCTGGAGGTTGTCGATGCTCTCGAGGTTGGCGTCGAAACGGGCCTCCTGGGAGTCGGCCACGAAGATCACGCCGTCGATGCCCTTGAGAATCAGCTTGCGCGAGGCGTTGTAGAAGACCTGACCGGGCACCGTGTAGAGATGGAAGCGCACCTTGAGCGAACCGATCGTGCCCAGGTCGAGGGGCAGAAAGTCAAAAAACAGCGTGCGGTCCGTTTCCGTGGCCAGCGAGATCAGCTTGCCCTTGTTGGTCGGGCTGGACTTGTCGAAGATCCACTGCAGGTTGGTGGTTTTGCCACACAGGCCAGGCCCGTAATAGACAATTTTGCAGTTGATTTCCCGTAATGAGTAATTAATGAAAGCCATAGTCGCTACCCAAACCGGTTGTCAGCCAAAGAGATTGTCGATATCGTCGTCGGTAATTTCGGCGAATGCCGCTTCCAACCCGCCGTGCGGCTGGTTCTTTGACTTTTCCAGCATTCGTTCAAAAATTTTGCTCAGTTCCTGACCGCTCTTCTTGACCCGCAGCCGCACCAGGCCGAGCGAGGAACGCTCGTCGAAGATCACGACCAGAATCACGCGGTTGGCCACGATCGCCATGTGGACGTAGTCCTTTTCGCCCTCGTGGTAGACGAAAGAGAATTCCTGCTCGCCAATCAGCTTGGCCAGTCCATCGGTGGCGGCTACGTTACCCGCGACCAGGGATGCGAGTGAGGTGGAATCGATCCCGGCGGTTTCACCGGCGGATGCGATCTGTTGGCCGTTCTTGTCTACCACGGAAACGATTCGCGAGCGGGCATCGATATGCAATTGCTCGATGACGCTTTGAATCGCTCTCAATTCCTCATCATACAGGACCAAATCCATTGAGCTTGTTTCCTTCAATAAGTTTAGCCTTTCGAGTGCCCGGCCTGAATTTCTCATTATAGAGGTAGTCTACTGGATATGGCAAGGATTCCTAACCCCTGCCACCAAATAAAATCTCCGACCCTCCCACACCGCCCTCCGCGTTTATTTTCAGCAATCAAGACGTGACCAAGATCCTGGCGCGAGGTTACAATACCAACGGTCGCCCATGCGCCCAAGCTCTATGGGTCCAGTCGCGCCTCCGGAGAAGATTTTATGGCCAATACGCTCGTCATCGGCATCGCGGGAGGCTCGGGCAGTGGCAAGTCCACCTTCGCCGACCTCGTCTGCGCCAATCTCGAGGATGCCGAACTGCGCATCATCCGCCACGATTCCTATTACAAGCCGCTCGCGCACCTCAGCCTCGAGGAGCGTTCCAAGGTCAACTTCGACCACCCCGCCAGTCTCGACAGCGCCATGCTGGTCGCGGATATTCGCCGTCTCCTCGCCGGCGAGACGATCCAGGTTCCCGAATACGATTTTAGCCTGCACACCCGCAAACCCGGTTCCACCCAGCTCAGCCCGCCGACCGTGCTGATTGTCGAGGGCATCCTGATCTTCGCCGAGCCCGAGCTGCGCGACCTCTTCCACATGAAGATCTTTGTCGACACCGACGACGACGACCGCCTCATCCGCCGCATTCGCCGCGACATGCTCGAGCGCGGCCGCGATCTCGAGAACATCCTCAACCAGTACCACGAGACCGTCAAGCCCATGCACCTCGAATTCGTCGAGCCCTCCAAGCGCTGGGCCGACATCATCATCCCCCACGGCGGCCGCAACAAGGTCGGCCTCGACCTGATCAGCCGCAAGCTCCACATGCTGCTCGGTCGACCCTACCCCGACAGTCTCCACGACTGAGGCTTTTTTGGTCCGAGCGCTGTTCGCGGTTGCCTTCTCAAAGCACTCGCCCTAAAATATTGAAAAATTGACCCTTGGCGAGGTTCGTGCTAATGAGGGAGAGACGGCGTTTCAAGCGACTGCCCGTGCGAGGGTTCATGGATTGCTTCGTTGAGTTCGTTGCTGGCGAAAAAAAACGCCGCACCCATGTGCTCAGTCTCTCCGCCGGCGGCATGTACGTCGCCCTCGACGAGCGCCGCGACTTCGACCTGACCCGCGGTGTCGAGCTGGAGAGCATCCGCTTCGACAACGACACGCTGTGCTGCCTTGAGTTGCGCGGCACCGTCGCCCACCGCATGTCACTGGGCGAAGTCGGCGGCTGCGGCATCGAGTTCGCCGACGCCAGCACCGCCCACGTCCACATCCTCGAGCGCTTCGTCAACGACAAGCTCCTGGAATGGGGCCTGGACGACTGATCAAGTTTCAAGATTCATGACCCAAGACTCAAGAGCTTGTGGGAACACGCGTCCTGGGCGCAGTGTTGGCAAGGAACACGAATGATGGGCGAAGCCGGGAAAAGTGCGGTAAGCCGCCGTAAGCCGCCTGGTTTGCGTACAAGAGTCAAGCGACAAGACCCAAGACCCCCTAGGTCGCTGGGAACGCAAAGAGTTAACGCGAAGCCCATCGTGCGGTAAGCCGCCTGGCTTGCCCTGTTGGCAGGGAACACGTGAGCTCAGCAATGCCGGCCTTGTTGGCAGGAAACCCGCAGGCGCAGCGAAGCCGAGAGGAGCAGCGAGAACCATGACCCCTGTCACAACCCACCCAGAGCTGGACGTCGGCGGCCTGACCTGCCTGGCCAATCTGGCCGCCCACCTGGGCGTGCAGGCCCAGGTTCACCAGTACCTGCCGCTCTGTCGCGGCTTCGAGCGGCCCGCCAACCTCTTCAGCCTGATCCACCTGGCGCGCTTGCTCGGCCTCGAGGCGGTGCCGCTGGAAGGCCGTTACGTCGACCTAGCCGGTTGCTCTTTCCCGCTGATCGTGCCGCTGCGTGGCGAGCGCCCTCGCTTTGTCGTCGTCACCGCCGTCGAGGACGAGGCCGTGAGGGTGCTCGACCCCGTGCAGGGTCCCGTGCCCATGCCAGTCACAGAGTTCCGCCAGCAGTGGGAACAGGAGGGCCAGGGCGACGCCGTCGCCATCCAGGCCGGCCCAGGGTTCGCAGTCCTGGAACGGCGCCTGCGCCAGGCGCGCGACCCTCTCCACCGTCTGCACTGGGCCCTGGGCCTGCGACCGCCCTGGCCGCGCAAACTGGGCTACACCGCACTGGCGCTGATCCTGCTCGGCGGCCTGCTGCTCGGCCGCGCCGGGGCCTTGCCGCTGGCCCTGGCCATCGCCCTCTTGGCGGCGCTGTGGTCCTGGTGTTTCGGCGCGGGCTGCGCTGCCTGTCACGGCGCGGCGCGCCTGGCCGGCGGGCTGCCCCTGGCGCCGCTCGGCACAGCCGGCTACGCGATCCTATTGGCCTGCGCCCTCGTTCAGCCAGTCTGGCTCCCCCTACCCCTGGCCGCTGCCGTTGGCGTCCATTTGGCGCTGCTCTTCGCCCTTGCCCGCGCCCGCCTGGCCTGCCCCGCCTGCTTCGTCACCGCCGCCGCGGCCTTGAGTGCCGCCCTCCTCGTCGGACCCGCCGCGGCCACAGCCCTGACGCTCGCCGCCATCCCGCTCGCGGCCCTAGCCACCACCGCGGCCCTGCACTGGGGTCGCCGCCAGTGGCGCCTGGTCGCCCTCAGCCAAGCGCTTTCCCTGGCCGAACACGCCTGGCCCGCGGACGAGCCCAGCGACCAGGTCCGAATCCTCGTCTACAAGCGCGACGACTGCGCCCATTGCCTGCTCTACGAGGCCATGATCCGCCCCGCACTCGAGCAGGAGTTCGGCGACCTGCTCCACTTCGAGGAGCGCCTGGCCCGCCGGGAAAAGATCGACGTCCCCCTAATGATCCTCCAAGCCCGCCAAAGGGTGCTAGCCCTCGACCTGCGCGGCGACGGGGCCCACGCCCGCGCCCGCGCCGCGGTCCTGGCGGCCCTGACCGCCCCACCAACCGGCGCCGAACGGGGCTTGATCGTATTCGGCACACACCAAGAGACGATGTAGCTGCTGTAGCGCAAGATACAATCTTGCGCCGGGCGACGGGTGAATGTGAAAGCGGTCTTGTAAGTAGAGCGTTACTCAGGGGCGTCCCCATGAAAGGACTCTGTTTTCTGCCAACCGTCGAACGGGAACGACCTTTTCGGCTAGGCTCAAGCAAGCCCAGGTCATCCGCAAATAGTCTGAACACCCCTTGAAAAGGGCATGAAAAATTTACATTCGCCAACTTACAACTGAGCTACAATACCCGACAACCCCCAAGCGCTCGTGCGCTCTCTGTCCGTTCCACGTCGCCATTTTGGGGAATCTTTCTTCGAGGGAGAATTATGACTACTCGCTTTTTCATTGCCTGTCTTCTGTTCATGGCCATGCCGCTGCTGGCCCAGGAAGCCACGGCTGACCAGCAAGCTGGCCAGATGCGTTGGATGAAGCACATGACCCCCGGCCAGGCCCATAAGCACATGGCGGAAATGGCCGGCAAGTTCAATACCGTCAACCGCATGTGGATGGCGCCCGGCACCGAGCCGATGGAATCGCCAGGCACCTGTGAAAACACCATGCTGATGGGCGGCCGCTACCAGCGCTCGACTTATGCCGGCAACATGATGGGCATGATTTTCGAAGGCGAAAGCGTCACCGGCTTCGACAACACCAAAAATCAATTCCAATCGACCTGGATCGACAACCTCGGTTCCTCGGTCACCATGACGACCGGCACCTACGACGAAGCATCGCACACGATCACCATGACGGGGACCATGTACGAGCCCATGAGCGGTGGCGACGTCACCATCAAAATGGTCATTCGCTACGAGAGCAAGGACAAGTACGTCATGGAGATGTACATGAACGGCGAATTCAAAGTCATGGAAGTTGTCCACACCCGCGCCTAAGCACACCGCCCCCGCGCCCCGGCACTTCACCAAGTGCCGGCCGCGCGGCGGCAACAGGTGGCCGCACCGTCCTGAGGCACGGCGCGCTTCGTCGTGATTGCGCCACGCGCCCTGGCATGATTGGCGACCTATTTCGCGAGTGCGCCACGCGCCCTGGCATGATTGGCGACCTATTTCGCCAGTGCGCCACGCGCCCTGGCATTATTTGCGACCTATTTCGCCAGTGCGCCACGCGCCCTGGCATTATTTGCGACCTATTTCGCCAGTGCGCCACGCGCCCTGGCATTATTTGCGACCTATTTCGCCAGTGCGCCACGCGCCCTGGCAT
>CAYRFM010000033.1:25689-72622 GCA_964423555.1 uncultured Holophagae bacterium
TTCGCCAGTGCGCCACGCGCCCTGGCATTATTTGCGACCTATTTCGCCAGTGCGCTCGCAAAAAGCAGAATCAATTCATTGGGACACTCAAGGAGTTTCGCTTTATTTACAAAATATCGTCAACGTCCAGCCGCCGCCCGGCGCAAGATTGCATCTTGCGCTACATCGCCGGCGGAGCTAACTGTAAGAGGTTACCCACCTTCCAGTCGCCGCCCTGCGCAAGATTGCATCTTGCGCTACATCGCCGGCGGAGCTAACTGCAACAGGTCGCCCAACTTCCAGCCGCCGCCCGGCTAGGCTCTGCTGTACCGCGACATGACCATGATCGTCCACAAATGCGGACGTTCTCGTTTGCTTTTTTTATTCGCGCAAGCGATTTGGCCGACAGCCGCAGAGGGCTCGCTATAAAAATTTTACAATCTCCCAAGCATCTTGATTTAATAGAACAAGTCAGCTTACATCGTTATCATCGCCAAAGATTTTACAAAAAAAATCTGCAAAATCGCACGCGCCGTTCGGCATTACCTTATAGAGGGTCTCGTATGAGCGCCCCAACGTTCTTCTCTTCGAGGTGTCCCATGAGAGTCCAACATAACCGCAGTTCCTTCGCCATCCAGAGCGAGCTCGTCCTGGTTCTGGCCTGTATCGAGCAACGTCCCTCCCCCCTGATCGACGCAAGTTTCCGCCAAAGCCTGATTCTGGCCGAGGCCGAGATGCGTCGCGCCAGCGAAGCCTATTCGCGCACCAAGGTCGCCCTTACTCATGCCTCTGCCGCGCGGCAGCGCCAGGGCATGATCATGGTCAAAACCGTGCGCGACTTTTACCAGGGTCTGAATCGCGCCGCCAAGCGGAACCCCACGGCTCAAGTCTGGCAAGAGGTCTTCGCCAGTCAGGCGGAGCTTCCCAAAGATGCGATACTGACCAGTCAGTGGTACGAGCAAGCGCGCCAGATCGCCGCCGCTGGCACGTCTGCCGCCGCCAAGCGGGCTTTGACAGACGGCGCGCCGCCACCCACCAACCCCTCGGCCGAGGAGGTGGCTGCGACCTTGCCCGAAGCAGTTGCCAGCGACCTGGCCTGGCGCGACGCGACGCGAGCGCTCAAGGACAGCCAGGCGGCACTCCGCAAGGCCCGCGAGGAAGGGAAGCGCCTGCTGGTCAGCCTGCGCATCCGCCTGAGGGTCATGGCTTTCGGGCTGTCTCGACAGGATCGCCATGCGCTGATGCACGAGTATGGCTTCCGCTTCATCGCTGACCCCGAACGCCCTCAGACCCCCCAGCCGCACATACCTGACCCGGATCATGACCGCATTACCTCTTAAATGCACCCTCACCCGAATCCGGCGCGGCCTGATCAACCCACGACCGGATTTCACTTAAACCCCAACATAGCTCGCAGCAGGTACCCTGCGAGCACCGAATGAACAGGGGAGATGGCATGGGCGCTAAGAAACCGAGAGCGCCTTCCCAAAGTCAGCTGATGATTTCGTCGAGGTTATTTTTTTGGAGGACATTGTTGGCCCAGCGCATCAAGACATCCACAGGTGCGCCCTCGATTTTGTTCCTGATCGCATCCGGCACCATGCCGAACTTGTACGCTAAGAGCCCCAGCAGCACAGACGCAATGCCCTCGGCTTTACCCTCAGCTTTGCCCTCGGCTTTGCCCTCGTCGTAGGCTTGCTTTTTCAAAGGCCCGAACACTCCGCCAAAGTAAGTCATACCGGACTCCTGCTTGATGAGCGAACGGGAAAGAGCGTCTCTCATGTCGAAAGAAAGATGCTCGACACTTGTCTCAGGTGATGATTTCGTCGAGGTTATTTTTTTGGAGGACATTGTTGGCCCAGCGCATCAAGACATCCACTGGTGCGCCTTCGATCTTGTTCCTGATCGCATCCGGCACCATGCCGAACTTGTTCGCCAACTGCCCCAGCAGCACAGATGCAATGCCCTCGGCTTTGCCCTCGGCTTTGCCCTCGTCGTAGGCTTGCTTTTTCAAAGGTCCGAACACTCCGCCAAAGTACGTCATACCGGCCTCCTTCATGACTAACTCTACGCTCTGCTTGACCTGGCTGTCAAGTCGGGGTGGGACCTTCATGACCCGGTCGATAAAGTTTAGAACGGAACTGGTCTCGTAGTCGGAACGTTTGTGTTGAAAAGCCAGGCGCATGTACTCGGCTTTCCAGTCGCGTCGCTCGCCAGGCTTGCGCTTGGTCCGCGCGGCCTTGAGGTGTGCCGCGACCACCAACGCGAAGGGGTTGCCCGTCGCGATGAGCTCGTCCAGGCGCCCCTCGAAGTCCACCAGCTTGACGATCGGGTAGGAGAACGATAGGTTCGTGCCAAAGGCCGCGCGCTCGTGAACACAAGGACGCCAGTCTGACTTGAGGTCGGTCAACAGCGCCAGACTGACGATCTGGTGGGTAGCGCCATACTGGTGTTCGAGGTGGAAGTAATAGCAGTACATGCGATAGGAGAACCCATGTTGCGGGCGGTCCTGGACCTCAATGTGAAGGATCACCAGGCAGCGTTGACCGTCCTGTAGCTGAAGTTGCACCAGCTTGTCTACGAAGCGCTGGTCGGACGCCTCGAAACCCGTCAAGCGCGGCAGCTCCTTGTCTAGAAACACGGGCGGGACCGACCAGTCGACCTTGGCCCAGAGTTCGGGAAGGCATAGCTCCAAAGCAGGCGAAAGCAGCTCTTCTAAAATCGTCTTCCAGGCACCATCGCGGTCAGTCCGCTGGTTGGCCTTGGCGCGTGGAGGTGGTGCGGGGTCTTGGGGCTGAGGCGGCAAATCCATAAGCACTCCTGGTGATGTGACAGTTCCACACCCCAAAATAACCTGGGCAGCAGCTGAAAACCAGAGAATTCCTTGACTTGCCACAAATTCTGAGCCTTAAACCCACCCTTTTGGAACTTGCGCGACAGCGACTGGATTGCGCTAAAATGAGGCCTGAACCTCACTATTGATTCGGGCGACCTCTTGCCCCAGGGCCGTCGACCCGCCGAGGCATCTTTCAACGAGGGAGAATCATGAGAAACCGTCTTATCATCGCTGGCCTGCTGTGCCTTGCCCTGCCCCTGCTGGCCCAAGAACCCGACCAGGCCGCGTCGATGCGCTGGGTGAAACATATGACGCCTGGCGCGGCCCATCAGTTCATGGCCACCTCCGCCGGCAAATTCAAGACCCTGAACCGCCTGTGGATGGATCCCAGCGGCGAGCCCACGGAATCGGAAGGCATGGTCGAAAACACCATGGTCCTCGGAGGTCGCTTTCTGCGCTCCACCTACACCGGCACGATGGTCGGCATGGTGTTCGAAGGCATCGCCAGCACCGGCTTCGACAACAAGAAGAACGCCTTCCAGATGTCCTGGATGGACAACATGGGCACCTCCATGTCCCTGTTGACCGGTACCTACGACGAGGCGACCCACACGATCACCTACACGGGTCCGATGTATGACGCGATGAGCGACAAAGACATCGACTTCAAGATCGTCCTGCGTTTCGAGAACAAGGACAAGTACACGCTGGAAATCTTCATGCCTGGCGATGTCAAGACCATCGAAATGATCCATACCCGGGTCGAATAAGGCCGCCTGCCCCTCACCAGCCCACGCCTCGCGCCTCCGGCAACCTTCGCGGTCCCCGGCTGCGCGGGGCGGCTATGAGCCGGAACTGGTCAAGGAACGGTCATTTTTGTTGCCTGGGTGAAAAACCCCAGGGATAAGATTGAAATAAAAACATCGGACTGTTAAAATCCAAGAACGTATCCTTTCAGAAACGAATCTGAAAGTCCCCATCTTGGGGAAAGGTTGCTATGGCATGTCGCCTTTTTTGGCCGCGACTTTGATGCGCGCTTCCGATCTCGGACGTTCATCCCGCCCCTGGGGATCTGGTTCTCGCTTTAGAAAAGAGGAGCACACATGACTGGACAAAGCACCCTCAGAAGCATTCTGGTGGTTTCTTTCGCATTCTTGACCTGCTTGGCCGCCCTGGCCCAGCCCGTCATCGGCATCGCCAAAACCGCGAACGTGACCGGCATGTCGGTCAGCTTTGACCTCTATCTCGAGAATCTCGGCACCGAGGACCTGCACCAGGTCGCGATCCACGAGGACCTGGATGCGGTCTTCGGCGCGGGCAACTGGTCCCTCGATGCCCCGCCCTCGCTGATCAGCGACCCAGGCACCCTTGTGCTCAACGCCCTGTTCGACGGCTCCACCGACAGCGAGATCCTGGACACCAGCAGTACCCTGATCGCTGGTGCCACCGCCCAGATTAGGGTCGACGTCACCGCCACGGCGCTGGTCAACCTGGGCTCCGGCCTGGGCGTCCACAGCAACCAGGTCACCGCCAGCGCGCTCTCGCCGGTCAACGCCGTGACCTCGGACGCCTCCGATGACGGCATCGCCTCCGACTCCGACGAGGACGGCAACCCCAACGAAGACGGCGAGAACGACGCCACCAGTTTTACCCTCGAACTCGCGCGCATCGGCCTGGCCAAACGCATGCTCTACGGCGGCCTTTCCGGCGGGAACCCGATCGTCAAGATCCGCTATCGCGTCATCAATTACGGCAACCAGACCCTGACTGGCCTGGCCATCACCGAGGACTTCAACGGCGTCTTCGGATCCGGCAACTACACCCACCTGGTCGACCCCAACCAGCTCAATGGCGAAGGCTCGCTGAACTACAACGCCTCGTTCAACGGCAACAGCAATACCGCCCTACTCAACGGCGGCAGCACCCTCAATCCAGAAGAGGACATCACCTTCGAAGTCTGGGAGCGGGTCAACGTCATCTCCGACCAGGGCTTTGGCAGCGGCATCTACCACAACCAGGTGACCGTCACTTGCGACGACCCGGACATGAACTTGATCACCGATATCTCGACCGAAGGCGATCAACCCGACCCGGACGCGGACGGCGACCCCAGCAACAACACCGATGTTTCGGTGATCGACCTCAACAGCAATCCGGTCATCGGCATCGCCAAAACCGCCACGATCGACGACAACGAAGTCACCTTCGACTTCTACCTGGAAAACCTGGGCGATGTGACCCTTGGCGATATCGGCTTCTCCGACTACCTGGGCGCGCGTTTCGGCAGCGGCAATTTCGCGGTGGTGTCCGGACCGACCCTGATCGACGATCCCGGCACGATCACCGTCAACGCCGGCTATGACGGCCAGGAGGATGTCGAGCTCCTGGACAGCGCCAACAGCAGCCTGGTGGCGGGCGACACGGCCCAGATCCGCATCGTCGTCCAGGTCGGCCTAGTGGTCGACCAGCAGAGCCTGGGTACCGGTAACTACAGCAACCAGGTCGTCGTCACGGCCACATACAATACCACCACCTTTACCGATACCTCCGACGACAACACGGATCCCGACTCCGATGGCGACGGCAACCCCAACGAGTCCGGCGAGAACGACGCGACTTTGTTCACGCTCTCGCCGACCGCACTGGTCGGCATCGCCAAGACGGCTTCGGTCAGCAACTTTACCGCCACGATCGACCTCTACCTCGAGAACTTCGGCGCCGGCACCGCCACGATCAGCGTCATCGACAACCTCGACGATGTCTTCGGCTCGGGCAATTACACGGTACTCGGACCGGCGACGCTGATCGACGATCCCGGCACGATCACGATCAACGCCGCCTACGACGGCTCAGGCGAGAACGACCTAGTCACGCCCGCCTCGACCCTGGCCGCTGGCGATACGGCCCAGCTCCAGTTCCAGGTGCTGATCACCACCGAATCCGATCAGGGCGGCGGCTATGGCATCTATTCCAATAATGCGGATGTCTACGCCACCCAGCCCTCCGGCCTGATCTTTGCCGATACCTCCGACGACGGCACCGACCCCGATCCCAACGGCAACGGCGATCCCCGCAACGGCGGCGAGGACAACCCCACCGCGATCGCCCTCGAGGGCAGTCCGGTGATCGGCATCGCCAAGCGCGCGCAGGTCTCCGGCACCTTGGTGACGCTCGACTTCACGATTGAAAACCTCGGCGACGTGACCCTGACCGGCATCACCTTCAGCGACGACCTGGACGCCGTCTTCGGCGCCGGCAACTACGCCATCAGCAGTTCTCCCGCCTCCGTCTCCGGGCCCGGCACGCTCAGCCTTTCGGGCGGCTTCACCGGCTCGGGCGGCAGCACCGCGGTGGTCACCTCCGGCCAGCTAAGGCCCGGTGAGACCCAGGTCGTGCGCTTCGTGGTCAACATCACCAACGTCACCGACCAGGGCTCCGGCCTGGGCGTTTACGCCAATAGCGTCACGGTTTCCGCCCAAGGCCCGGACGAAACCCCTACCAGCGATATCTCCGACAGCGGTATCGAACCCGACGCATCCGGCAACGGCAACCCCGGCGACGCCAACGAGGACGATCCCACCCCGATCGTGATCGGCGACGAAGCCATCATCGGCGCCGCCAAGGCCGCCACGGTCGCCGACCTGCACGTCACCTTCGACTACGTGGTCGAGAACTTCGGCGCCTCGACGCTCGCCAACCTTTCGGTCAGCGAGGATCTGGACGCCGTCTTCGGCGCCGGCAATTACACGCTCAGCGGGCCAGCGGTGCTGACTGCCGACCCCGGCACGGTCACGCTCAACGGCAGCTTCGACGGTAGCGCCGACACAGAATTCCTCAACCCCGCCTCGACACTCGCCAGCGGCGCCTCGGTTGGCTTCCAACTCGAGCTGGACATCACCGCGATCGTCGATCAAGGCTTGGGACTCGGCCATTTCAGCAACCAGGTGACCGCCACGGCGACGGCGCCCCTAGGCACGGTCGGCACGGACCTCTCCGATGATGGCACCGATCCCGACCCCAACGGCAACAGCCTGCCCAACGACAGCAACGAGGACGATCCGACCACCTTCGCGGTGACCGCGGACGTTCTGGGTCTGGCCAAGACCGCCTCCGTCTCCGGTGGCCAGGTCACGTTCGACGTCTACCTGGAGAACTTGGGCTCCGACGACATTACCTCGGTCAGTGCCATCGACGATCTCGACGCCGTCTTCGGCGTCGGCACCTACCACATGGTCACCGCACCCTTCCTCGTCGGCGACCCCCGCGACGTCGTCCCCAACAGCGCCTTCAACGGCGCCAGCGACACCCAGTTGGTCGACAGCGGCGCCCTCAACGAGGGTGAGACCGCGCAGATCCGCTTCGTCGTCTACGTCGATCAGCTTTCCGACCAGGGCGGCGGCCTTGGCGTCTACAGCAACCAGGTCAGCGGCGACGGCGACGGCTTTATGGACCTCTCCGATTCCGGCACCGATGCCGATCCCTCCGGCAACGGCGACCCCAGCGACGTCAACGAGGACGATCCCACCCCCTTCACCGTGGCCGAAGCGCCGGTGCTCGGCCTGGCCCACGCGGCCGCGGTCAATGGCAGCCTGGTCACGCTGGACTACTACCTCGAGAACTTGGGCAACGTCGACCTGGCGAATGTCGCGCTGGTCAGCAACCTCGACACCGTCTTCGGCAGTGGTTGGGCGATCGAGACCGCACCGACCCTGGTCGACAACCCCGGCACCCTGACCCTCAACGCCGCGTACGACGGCTCCAGCGATACCGGCCTGATCTCCAGCGGTAGCCTGGCCTATGGGGAAACGGCGCAGATCCGCTTGGTTGTCCGCGTCTCGATTCTGACGGACCAGGGCAGTGGCCTGGGCGTCTACTCCAGCCAACCACAAGCCAGCGCCGATGGGCCCAGCACTTCCACCTCCGACCTTTCCGACAACGGCACCAACCCCGACCCCGATGACGACGGCAACCCCGACGAGGCCGGCGAGAACGACGCCACGCCGATCACGGTAGCTCAGAACCCCGTCATCGCCCTGATCAAGAACGTCGAAGTTGGCGAGAACATCCTGGCCATCCAAATCGTGGCCGTCAATATCGGCAACGTCGACCTGACCTCGATCAGCGTCACCGATGACCTCGACGCGGTCTTTGGCATCGGCACCTACGAGCTTAGCCCGGTCTTGGTCGGCGGCCTCCCCGGCTCGCCCGCCGAAAACCCCAACTACAACGGCGGCGACGATCCCGAGCTGCTCGACGGCAGCGGCAGCCTCGCGCCCGGCGAGGGCGTGATCATCTACTTCGAAGTGCTGCTCTACAACAACCTGCCCTATGGCCAGTACCAGAACCAGGCCTCCGCCACCGCCTCCGGCCCGATGGGCAACACCTCCGACCTCTCCGACGACAGCCTCGAGATCGACCCCGACGAGGATGGCAACCCCAACGAGACCGGCGAGAACGACCCCAATGTCTTCGACTTCACCAGCCGCCCCGTCATCGGCCTGGCCAAGACCGAGGAGCACACCGGCCGCCAGATCACCTTCCACTTCTATGTGGAGAACCTCGGCGAGACCCCGCTCTACGACGTCTATGTCTACGACGTCCTCGAAGACACCTTCGGCCTCGACACCTACACCATCATCCAGGGTCCGACCTATGCCTCCGGCGTCAACAAGCTGATCTTCAACGGCGACTACAACGGCGAGAGCGAAGGCGAAGAGGCGCTGGTCGTTGGCGGCGACCTGGATCCCGGCGAGGTCGAACACTTCACCCTCGTGGTCGAGGTCGATCCCTTCAGCCACGACGACAGCCCCGATGAGGGCCACTACTTCAACAGCGCCGAGGCCGATGCTTACGGCGAGTTCGGCTACACCTTCGACACCTCCGACTGGGGCACCGACCCCGATCCCGACGGCGATGGCAACCCCAGCGAATCCGGCGAGGACGACGCCACCGAGCTTTACCTGCTCGCTCAGCCCCGCATCGGCGCCGCCAAGATCGCTGCCGTCAACGGCACCCAAGTCACCTTCGAGGTCCGCTTCGACAACCTCGGCGATGTCGACTTCACCAGTGTCCAGCTGCCCGACGACCTGGACAGCGTCTTCGGCGCCGGTAACTATTCCGTCACCTCGGCGCCGCAAGTCCTCGAAGGCACCGCCATGGTCGCCACCAACGGCGCCTTCGACGGCAGCGCCGATCCCAACCTGATCGATCCGGCCAGCATGCAGCAGGGCGAGTATGCGGTGATCGCGTACACCGTCAATGTCACCAACGTCACGGATCGCGGTCTGGGCCTGGGCGTCTACAGCAACCAGATCACGATCACCGCCGACGGCGATGGCGGCACCCACGCCAGCGACCTCTCCGACGCCGCCGCGCTCCCCGACAGCGACGGCGACGGCCGCGCCAACAGCGCTGGCGAGGACGACCCCACCCTCTTCATCGTCGGCCAGACCACCACCATCGGTGCCGCCAAGGACGCCATCGTCAACGGCACAGTCGTCACCTTCTCCTTCGTCGTGCAGAACCTCGGCGACGTAGCCCTGACCAGCATTGCCCTGCCCGACAACCTGGACGACGTCTTCGGCGCCGGCAACTACCTGATCGAATCGGCGCCCAGCTTCGTGCTTGATCCGGGCACTTTGACCCTCAACGCGGGCTTCAACGGCAGCAGCGATACCCAGCTGATCAGCAGTGGCGGTCTGGGCATCGGCACCCTCGCCCAGTTCGAAGTTCAGGTCCGAGTCCTAGCACTTACCGACCAGGGCTTGGGCACCGGCAACTACAGCAACCAGGTCTACGCCACCGGCACTTCCGCCCAGGGCCAGGTCGCCTATGACCTTTCCGACGCCGGCAGCGACCCCGACAACAGCGGCAATGGCCTGCCCAATGACGCCGGCGAGAACGACCCGACCGAGTTCACCGTCGCCGAAGTCAGCGCCCTCGGCGTAGCCAAGAGCGTGCTGATCCTCGGCACGCGCACCTTGAACATCAACAACGGCGGCGTCAACGGCAGTGCCACCGGCCAGCACGTGCGCTTCGTGTTCACACTCGAGAACTTGGGCAACACGACCCTCACCAACCTCTCCCTCCCCGACGACCTGGTGCCCGTCTTCGGCAGCGGCAACTTCGGCAAGATCAACAGTGCCGGCTTCCCCGAGGTCCGCCTCAACCCCGGTACCGTCAGCACCAATAGCTCCTACAACGGCTCGACCGACACCGAGATGCTCAATCCCGCCAGTTCCCTGGCGCCGGGCGCGCAGGCCGAGATCGTCTGCGAGTTCCTGGTCGTCAACATCGTCGATGTCGGCAATGGGATCGGCGTCTACAGCAACCAGGTCAGCTTCGAGGGCGACGACGGTAGCGGCACCCTCTCCGACCTCTCCGATGACGGCCTGATCCCCGACCCCGACGGCAACGGCTACGCCGGTGACGAGGGCGAGGACGACCCGACCGTCTTCTCGCTGGGCTCCTACCTGGGCGCCGCCAAGACCGTCAGCATCGCCGGCAACCAGGTCACCTTCAATATCTACCTCGAGAACTTCGGCGCCGGCAACTACGGCGACCTCTCCCTGGTCGACGACCTCGGCAACGTCTTCGGCGACGAGAACTATAGCGTCGACTCAGTCAGCCTGATCGACGATCCCGGCACCCTGATCCTCAACCCCAGCTTCGACGGCTCCAGCGATGCCGAGATGCTGGGTCCGACCAGTAGCTTGGTCGCCGGCGATACGGCTCAGATCGAGCTCGTCGTCACCGTCCTCAAGCTCAAGAACCGCGGTGCCGGCCTCGGCGTTTACAGCAACCAGGTCACCATCGCCGGCGCCCAGTCCGGCGGCTATGTCATCACCGACCTCTCCGACAACGGCACCGATCCCGACCCCGACGGCGACGGCAACCCCAACGAGAGCGGCGAGAACGACACCACCGGCTTCAACATGGCCACCGACGCCATCGTCGGTGCCGCGCTCTCGGCTTCCGCCAGCGACGGCGCCGTCACCCTGCTCCTCAACCTCGAGGCCTTCGGTACGGTCAGCTCGTCGCAGATCTCGCTGGATGCCTCGCTCGACCTAGTCTTCGGCGCGGGCAACTACACCCTGCTGTCGGCCACCCTGGTCGACGATCCCGGTACCCTGACCTTGGACCCCGCCTATGATGGCAGTGCCAATCTGGCCCTGATCGGCGCGGGCAGCACGCTGGCCAACGGCGACACCGCCGGCATCGAGCTCCAGGTCCAGGTCGACAACATCGTCGATACCGGCTTCGGTACGGGCCGTTACTCGATGCAGGTCACCGTCAACACTGTCGACAGCCGCGGCATCGTCATCTGCGACCTCTCGGACAACGGCACCAACCCCGATCCTAACAGCAACAATGACCCGACCACCGTCGAGGAGGACGACGCCACCCTCTTCAACTTCAACGGCGCCGCCCTCGGCCTGGCCCGTCGCGCCACCGTCCAGGGCACCCAAATCATCTTCGACCTCTTCATCGAGAACCTCGGTGGCACCAGCCTGCCCAGCTTCAGCATCACCGAGAGCCTGTTGACCGTCTTCGGCTTCGGCAACTTCAGCATGGCCGCCGCCCCGACCCTGATCGTCAACCCCGGCACCGTGCTGCTGAACAACTCCTACGACGGCCTGTTTTCGCCTTCCTTGGTCGTCGCCGGCAGCTCCCTGGCCCCCGGCACACGCGCTCAGGTTCGCTATATCGTCAACGTCACCAATGTCACCAACCAAGGCAATGGTTTTGGCGTCTACATCACCCAGAGCACGATCTCGACCACCGACAGCGACGGCAATGCCCTCAGCGACCTGTCCGACAACGGCGTCCTCTCTGACCCCAACGGCAACGGCGTCGCCAACGAGACCGGCGAGAACGACACCACCCTGGCGATCATCGGCGAGCAACCGATCCTCGGCGCGGCCAAGGAAGTCGCCCTCAACGGCAACGAGCTGACGATCGGCCTCTACCTCGAGAATCTGGGCAACGTCAGCCTCTCCCAGGTCAGCCTGACCGAGAACCTGGACGAGGTCCTCGGGGCCGGCAACTACACCATCACCACCCCGCCCTTCTTCACCGACGACCCCGGCACCTTGACCCTCAACGGCAGCTATGACGGCGGCGCGGACAGCGAACTGTTCTCGGCTGGCACGCTCGCCAGCGGCGACACTGCCGTCGTCGAACTGGTCGTCGACGTCGACCACGTCGCCAACGGTGGTCACTACAGCAACCAGGTCGTCGCCGCCGCGGAAGGCCCCAGTGCTACCTACTACGCCGACTTCTCCGACGACGGCAATGAACCCGACGCCAACAGCGACGGCGAGCCCGGCGACGCCGGCGAGGACGATCCCAGCACTTTCACGCTCTCCAGCCTCAGCGCCGGTGTCGCCAAGCAGGCGACCGTCCTCGGCGATCAGGTGACCTTCGACTACACCATCGAGAACCTGGGCACCCAGGCCGTCACCGGCGTCAGCGTCGTCGAGGACCTGGACGCCGTTTTCGGCGCTGGCAACTACAGCATCGTCAGCGGCCCGACCCTGATCAGTGCGCCGCGCGCCCTGGACGGCAACCCTAGCTTCGACGGCAGCAGCGATCTCGAGCTGGTCGCAGGCGACATCGCCACCGGCGTTGAACAGATTCGCCTCGTCGTTCAGATCGACACGCTCGCCGACGTGGGATCCGGCTACGGCGTCTACAGCAACCAGGTCGTGCTCACCGCCGATGACGGCGTTTACGACCTCTCCGACAACGGCACCGACCCCGATGCCAACGGCAACGGCGCCGCCGACGACGCCGGCGAGGACGATCCCACCCCGGTGGTCATCGCTCAGCGCACCGAGATTGGCGTCGCCAAGACCGCCGCCGTCAGCGGCGCCCAAGTCACCTTCGACATCTACCTGGAAAACCTGGGCAATGTCACGCTCGCCAACGTCGCTGTCGCCGAGGACCTGGACGCACTGTTGGGCACCGATCACTACGCCATCACCAGCGCGCCGACCCTGACCGATGACCCCGCTACCCTGACCCTCAATGCCAGCTTCGACGGCAGCGCCAGCACCGCGCTCCTGAGCGCCGGCAGCCTGGCGCCTGGCGAGACCGCGACGATCCGCTTCGCCGTCGACCTGGCGCTTGTCATCGACAGCGGTTCCGGCATGGGCCTCTACAGCAACCAAGTCACCGCCAGCGGTGAAGGACCCGGCATGGTGATCGCCACCGACCTCTCCGACGACGGCACCAACCCCGACCCCAATGGCAACGATGTCGCCGATGACAGTGGCGAGGACGACCCCACGCTCTTCACCGTCCAGGCCGCCACCATCGGCGACTTCGTCTGGAACGACCTCGACGGCGACGGCGTTCAGGACGGCGGTGAGCCCGGTCTGGCCGGCTTCGCCGTCTACGCGGACTTCAACAACAACGGCGTCCAGGACGGCATTGAGCCCAGCGACACCAGCGACGGCTCCGGCGCCTACGCCGTCGTCGGCCTGATCGCCGGCACCTACAACATGCGGGTCGACGCCGCCACCGTGACCGCCGGCTTCGTGCGCACCAGCGCGGCCGACCCGATCGCCATCACCGTGACCAGCGGCGCCACCGACAACACCGCCGACTTCGGCTACCAGCAGCAGGACGCCTCGATCGGCGACTTCGTCTGGGACGACCTCGACGGCGACGGCGTCCAGGACGGCGGCGAACCGGGTATCTCCGGCGTGACCGTGTTCTTCGACCTCAACACCAACGGCAGCCTCGACGGCGGCGAACCCAGCACCACCACCGACGGCAGCGGCGCCTACAGTTTCGACAGCCTGCCGACCGGCACCTACACCGTCGCCGTCGATACGGCGACCGTGACCACTGGCTACGTCCAGACCGGTGGCACCAACCCCGTCGTCGTCAATCTCGCCGCCGGCGAGACCTACACCACCGCCGACTTCGGCTACCAGGAACAGGACGCCTCGATCGGCGACTTCGTCTGGAACGACCTCGACGGTGACGGCATGCAGGATGGCGGCGAGCCCGGCATCGCCGGCGTGACCGTGTTCTTCGACCTCAACACCAACGGCAGCCTCGACGGCGGAGAGCCCATCACCACCACCGACGGCAGCGGCGCCTACAGCTTCGACAACCTGCCCACCGGCACCTATACGGTCGCCGTCGACACGGCGACCGTGACCACCGGCTTCGTCCTCACGGGCGGCACCAACCCGCACGTCGTCAACCTGGCCGCCGGCGAGCTCTACATCACCGCCGACTTCGGCTACCAGCAGCAAGACGCCTCGATCGGCGACTTCGTCTGG
Organism: uncultured Holophagae bacterium; assembly: GCA_964423555.1. GTDB lineage: Bacteria > Acidobacteriota > Holophagae > Acanthopleuribacterales > Acanthopleuribacteraceae > CAYRFM01. The sequence goes on from CAYRFM010000033.1 coordinate 39,802, forward strand.
AACGACCTCGACGGTGACGGCGTCCAGGACGGCGGCGAGCCCGGCCTGGCCGGTATCGTTGTCTTCTTCGACCTCAACAGCAACGGCAGCCTAGACGGCGGTGAGCCCTCGACCACCACCGACGGCAGCGGCGCCTATAGCTTCGACAACCTGCCCACCGGCACCTACACCGTCGCCGTCGACACCACCACCGTGACGACCGGCTTTGTCCTCACCGGCGGCACCAACCCGCACGTCGTCAACCTGGCCGCCGGCGAGCTTTACACCGACGCCGACTTCGGCTACCAGCAGCAGGACGCCTCGATCGGCGACTTCGTCTGGAACGACCTCGACGGCGACGGCGTTCAGGACGGTGGCGAGCCCGGCCTCTCCGGCGTCGTCGCCTTCCTCGACCTCAATACCAACGGCAGCCTCGACGGCGGCGAGCCCTCCGACACCACCGACGGTGCCGGCGCCTACAGCATCGACAACCTGCCGCTGGGCACCTACAGCGTGGCGGTCCAGGCCAGCAGCGTCCCGGCAGGCTTCGTCCTGACCGGCGGCACCAACCCCGTTTCCGTCACCATCGCCGCCGGTGAGGTCTACACGACCGCCGATTTCGGCTACCAGGAGCAGGACGCCACCATCGGCGACTTCGTCTGGAACGACCTCGACGGCGACGGCGTCCAGGACGGCGGCGAACCTGGCCTCAACGGCATCGTCGTCTACCTCGACCTCAACACCTCCGGCAGTCGCGACGGCGGCGAACCCTTCGCCACCACCAACGCCTCGGGCGCCTACGACATCACCAACCTGGCGACGGGCAGCTATTCAGTGGCCATTGATGCCAGCACCCTGCCGACCGCGGCCGTGCTGACCGGCGGCACGGATCCGCTGGTCGTCAACCTGGCCGCGGGCGAGGACTACAACAACGCCGACTTCGGCTACCAGGTCCAAAACGCCTCGATCGGCGATCTGGTCTGGAACGACCTCGACGGCGACGGCGTCTATGACGCCGGCGAGCCCGGTCTGGCCGGCGTCACGATCTTCCTCGACCTCAACGGCGATACCCATCCCAGCGTGGGCGAGCCGACCGCCACCACCGACGGCGCCGGTGCCTACGACATCCAGAGCCTGGCGGCCGGCACCTACACCGTGCGCGCCGACACCTCGACCGTGCCCAGCGGTTACCACCTGACCACCCACATCCCGCCGCTGGTCGTGACCCTCGCCGTCAGCGAGGACTACAACGACGCCGACTTCGGCTACATCCAGAGCGACGGCCGCATCGGCGACTTGATCTGGAACGACCTCGACGGCGACGGCGTTCAGGATCCCGGCGAGCCCGGTCTGGCCAGCGTGACCGTCTACGCCGACCTCAACGCCAACCAGACCCAGGACGCCGACGAACCCGCGGCCACCTCCGACGCCAACGGTGCCTATGCCCTGCGCAACCTCGCGGCCGGCACCTACACCGTGATCGTCGCCACCCCACCCGTCGGCTACACACTCACCACCGGCAACCAGCCGCTGAGCGTGACCCTGACCGCCGGCGAGAACCACACCGACGCCGACTTCGGCTTCCAGCGCAGCAACGGCACCATCGGCGACCTGGTCTGGAGCGACCGCAACGGCAACGGCACCCGCGACGTCGGCGAGCCCGGTCTGGGCGGCGTGACCCTCCAGCTCAGCCTCGACAGCAACGGCGATGGCTCCCGCAACGCCGATGAGCCCGTCCTGGCCGTGACGATCACCACCAATGGCGTCGGCTTCTACCAGTTCACCGGCCTGACCGCCGGCGACTACCTGGTCGAGGTCACCGATACCGGCGGCGTCGTCGCCGACTACCACCTCACCGGCGGAGTCAATCCCCTGCCCGTCACCCTGACCGCCGGCCAGATCTACACCGGCGCCGACTTCGGCTACCAGCGCGCCGACGGCACCATCGGCGACCAGGTCTTCGAGGATCTCGACAACGACGGCATGTACGATGTGGGCGAGCCCGGCATCCCCGGCGTCGTGCTCTATCTCTACGAAGACCTCGACCGCGACGGCCAGGTCGACGCGGGCGAGCCGCTGCGCGACACCCAGGTCACCGACGGCACTGGCACCTATTTCTTCGAGGGCCTGGAGATCGGCTTCTACGTCGTCGATGTCGCCGATGGCGGCGTGCTGAACGGCTATCAGCTGACCTTCGGCACCGACCCCCGCGGTGTCAACCTGGCCAAGGGCCAAAGCTTCGCCGTCGCCGACTTCGGCTACTGCCGCCCGCCCGAGATTCTCGAGCAGCCGCAGGACCAGTTGGCCTGCGTCGGCGAGGACGTGACCGTCAGCATCGACGTCGATGCCGGCCTCGAGCCCCAGATCCAGTGGCGCAAGGACGGCCAGATCATCCCCGGCGCGACCGAGCCCGAGTACACCATCGTCAACGCTCAGACCACCCACACCGGCGACTATGACTGCGTCATCACCACCGGCTGTGGCAGCGTCACCTCCGCACCGGCCCACGTCCAGGTCGACGCCATCCGCGCCGCCTTCCACCCGAACGTCGTCGTCCAGGGTGTCAACCCCGTGACCCTGACCGTGATCATGGAATGCGGGACCGACCCCTACGTCTACGAGTGGAAGAACCTGACCGCCAACCAGAGCCTGGGCGCCGGTAACCCGCTGACCCTGCCCACCGTGTTGCAGGTGACCACGCTGATCCGCGCCTACGTCAAGGATCACGCCAACCTGCTGGCCAACGCCGAGGTCACCGTCCAGGTCCTGACCGCGCTCGACCCGGCCTTCTTCGACCTCGACGGCGACGGTTGCAACCTGCTCGAAGACGTCCAATGGCTGGCGCCGGAATGGCAGGAGCACACCCTGGACGCCAACGAGGACGGCCTCACCAACGTCCTAGACTTCCTCTACATCCGCGTCGACCCAAGCTGCGAGTAACCAGGCCGCGGACGGCCCTAACCAGGCCGTCCGCCCCCAGTGCGGCCGCCCATGGATGGGCTAACCAATACCATACCGCACCCTGATAAATCCTGGACCGATGCTGACCCGCACGCGTAGAATGCAAGGCACGTCCAGGAGGTGGCCATGTCCAAAATCAACCATGACTGTCTGTTCAAATGGTTGTTGCGTGCGTTCATGTCTGAATTCTTCGCCCATTACTTTCCAGATATCAAAGTCAGCAATATCAACTACCTCGACAAAGAGTTCATGAATAAGCTGGAGAGCCACAAGGACAGTTTAGAGGCGGATCTGCTGATTGCCCTTGACGCCCAGATTGAGGACACCTGGCACAGCGTCGTGGTCTGCCTCGAGCACAAGAGCTGGCGCATGGAGGTGGCCACCACCGCCATGGAGTATGCCGCCTGTGCCTGGCTGATCGAGAAAAAGCCGGTCTGGTCCATCGTCTTTTTCACTGATGAGGGCCAATGGCAGGAACAGGTAGACGACCGCGTTTGGCTAGGTTACTCCAAGACGGCCGGAAAAACGATGTTTGTTCATGATATCATCAAGGTGAATCGCGAGCTGAGTGCGGATCTGATCGCGAAGCGCTCTCTGACAAGAATCAAGACTCAAGACTCAAGACTCAAGCTCTAAACCGCGATTGGGCCTCGTGGCCTTATCGGTAACCAACACCGGGCGAAAAGTGAGATAAAGCGGCTCGGCGCCCCCGCCGCTTTGCCTTGGTCGACCAACTTTCTTGTTTCTTGAGTCTTGGGTCTTGCCCCTTGTTATACCGCGATGCCGCCGCCCTTGGCGAGCGGTTGGATAACGAGCATAAGCTCATGATCGAGCGAATGGTGGAATCCTACAGCAAGCTTGACACAACCGTCATTCAAAACATCAAGGAGCAACAGAACATGAGGTTTGTAGCCAACACCATCACGGAACACTACGAGCACATCGGCGAGCTTCGCGGCGAGCAGCGAGGCGAGCTTCGCGGCGAGCTTAGGGCAATGGTTGAGCAACTGCGCCAGTACGAAACGTTGCTTAGCGAAAAGATGCTGAGCAAACGCGCCTTTGACCGGCTTGTGAAACCCCTCAAAGCGAAAATTGCCGCGGTCCAAGCCGAGCTTCAAGCCCTGGACGCCAAACCGCACGCGCAATCCGCCTGAGCTGCGTCAGCCGCCTGGGTGCCACGTCACCAAAAGGAGCAACAGAGCATGCGGTTTGTCGCCAACACCATCACGGAATACTACGAACACATCGGCGAGCTTCGCGGCGAGCAGCGCGGCATGAAGATCGGCGAGCTTAAAGCTGTGATTGCTTATGGCCAGGAGCAACTGGGCCAGTACGAAACGTTGCTTAGCGAAAGGGTCCTGAGCAAACGCGCTTATGACCGGCTTGTGAAATACCAGAAAACGAACGTTGCCGCAGCCCAAGCCGAGCTTCAAGCCCTGGACACGGAACCGCACCTGCAATCCGCCTGAGCTGTGTCAGCCGCCATAACCTAACGCAGTTGGCAGCTACATCGTTGGCCTTGCGGGCCGCTAGGTCAAGGAAAAAAGCCTCCCAAGCAGCGAGAAGACCCTGCCAGGGACGCCTCGCTTAAAAACCTTCATCGCGGCTTCGCGTCTTCCCGTGAGAACCCAACCTACTTTTCGATTTTTGCATTTAGCGCTTGCCAAGCTGATATATCAGCGCTATATTCGCTCTCGTGGGTCGCACCACATCGCTTTGGAGGTTTGCTTATGTCCTTCGCCTGGCGCGGCGTCTTTCCCGCCGTCACCACCAAGTTCACGCCTGATGACCAGCTCGACCATGCCGCTATGGAGCGCCATTTCGATTTCCAGATCCAGGCCGGCGTCCATGGCCTGATCGTCGTCGGTTCCCTCGGCGAAAACGGCGTCCTCTCCTTCGAGGAGAAGCTCGACGTCCTCAAGACCGCCGTCGCCGTCGCCAACCGCCGCGTTCCGGTGCTCGCCACCATCGCCGAGACCACCACCCGCAAGGCCTGCGCGTTTGCCGAGTGCGCCGCCGCGCTTGGTGCCGACGGCTTCATGGTCCTGCCCGCCATGCAGTACGTCGCCGATGAACGCGAGGTCGAAACCCACCTCCGCGCCGTCGCCCGCGCCACCGATCGCCCGCTCATGCTCTACAACAACCCCGTCACCTACCGCATGGACATCAAACCCGCCATGTTCGCGCGCCTCGCCGACGAACCCCGCTTCGCCGCCATCAAGGAATCCTCCGACGACGTTCGCCGCATCACCGATATCCACAACCACTGCGGCGACCGCTACGCCGTCTTCAGCGGCGTCGACGACCTCGCCATGGAGAGCCTGATCCTCGGCGCCGCCGGCTGGGTCGCCGGCCTCGTCTGCGCCTTCCCCCGCGAGACCGTCGCCATCTACCAGCTCGTCCAGGCCGGCCGCATTGAGGAGGCCCGTGCCCTCTACCGCTGGTTCATGCCCCTGCTGCACCTTGATGTCAGCACCAAACTCGTTCAGAACATCAAACTTGCGGAAGCCATGGTGGGCGTGGGTAGCGAACACGTCCGTGCCCCCAGGCTTCCCTTGGCTGGCGCCGAACGCGAGGCCGTCGTGCGGATCATCGAATCCGCCCTGGCCAAACGTCCGACCCTGGCACCCTAGGCCGCGGACCTCGGCGTGACCCGGTGATCCCGCGAAATCACCCGGTCTACCCCGCCGAGACACCGGGCCGGCCACTGCGCTTGCGGTATTCCCCATTCTCCGCAACCGTGAGACGTAGCGGTCGCTTCTCCTCCAACGGGGTTCCCCGGACAACGCTCCCCCGGCAAGCCGGGGACCCCACCTTTCCGATCACCACAGGGAGGCATTCGTGAAACTCAATTATCTCGCCGGCCAATGGGTCGAAGGCGTGCGCGCCGTCGCCAACCTCAATCCCAGCGACACCAGCGATATCGAGGCTACCTACAGCTTCGGCGACGAGCGCACCGTCGAGACCGCCGTCGCCGCCGCCCGCGCCGCCGCGCCCGCCTGGGCCGCCTCCACCCCGCAGCAGCGCTTCGACCTGCTCGACCGCATTGGCTCGGAAATCCTCGCCCGCAAGGCCGCCCTCGGCGACCTGCTCGCCCGCGAGGAGGGCAAGACCCTGCCCGAGGCCATCGGCGAAGTCGCCCGCGCCGGCCAGATCTTCAAATTCTTCGCCGGCGAGGCCCTGCGCCAGGCCGGCGAAGTCGTCGCCTCCGTCCGGCCAGGCGTGCGGGTCGAGGTCGAGCGCCAGCCGCTTGGCGTCGTCGGCCTGATCACGCCCTGGAACTTCCCCATCGCCATCCCCGCCTGGAAGGTCGCGCCGGCCCTGGCTTACGGCAACGCCGTCGTCCTCAAGGCCGCCGAGCTCACGCCCGGCTGCGCCCACGCCCTCGCCAGCCTGTTCGACGAGGCCGGCGCCGCGCCGGGCCTGTTCAACCTCGTCCTCGGTGAAGGCCGCGAGGTCGGCGCCGCGCTGGTCGCCCACCGCGACGTCAACGCCGTCAGCTTCACCGGCTCCGTCCAGGTCGGCGCCACCATCGCCGCCACCTGCGTTGCCCGCGGCGCCAAGTTCCAGCTCGAAATGGGCGGCAAGAACCCCATGGTCGTGCTCGACGATGCCGACCTCGAGACCGCCGTCGCCACCTGCCTCAACGGCGCCTTCTTCTCGACCGGTCAGCGCTGCACCGCCTCCAGCCGCCTGATTGTCACAGAAGGCATCCACGACCGCTTCGTCGCCGCCCTGCTCGAGGCCATGGCCCGCCTCAAAATCGGCGATGCCCGCGAGGCCGGCACTCAGATCGGACCCGCCGTCGACCAGCGCCAGCTCGACAAGGACCTGGCCTACATCGACCTCGGTCGGCGCGAGGGCGCCCGCCTCCACGGCGGTCAGCGCCTGCAGCTGGCCAAGGACGGCTACTACCTGGAACCCGCCCTGTTCACCGAAACCACCAACCAAATGCGCATCAACCGCGAGGAAGTTTTCGGGCCCGTCGCCGGCGTCATCCGCGTCCGCGATTACGACGAGGCCTTGGCCATCGCCAACGACACCCCCTTTGGCCTCTCGGCCGGCATCTGCACCAGCTCGCTGAAATACGCCAACCACTTCCGCCAGCACGTAGAGGCCGGCATGGTCATGATCAACCTGCCCACCGCCGGCGTCGACTACCATGTCCCCTTCGGCGGCCGCAAAGGCTCCAGCTACGGCCCCCGCGAGCAGGGCGCCTACGCCGCCGAATTCTACACCTCCGTCAAGACGACCTACGTGGCACCGTGACACCTATGGGCGAAGTCTGTAAAATGAGAGAGACTCATGTTTATATGAGTTGGGAAGCCGCAGACCTCCCCATTCCGTCCACGGGCAGGACCTCTTTGAACAACCCCCTCTCACCCAGCACCGAGCAGAGCTCGGCCACCCAATCCCCACCCTCGTTGGCGGAACAGGCCTACACCATTATCGAGGAAATGATCGTCACCCTGCGCTTGCCGCCCGGCACCGTCTTTTCCGAGGCCGACCTCAGCGAGGAGATCGCCATTGGCCGCACGCCCATGCGCGAGGCGCTGCAGCGGCTCGCCAACGAACGCCTGCTGACCGCCCTGCCCCGCCGCGGCATCCTCGTCACCGAAGTCAAGATCACCGACATGCTGGCCCTGCTGGAGACGCGCCGCACCCTCGAGCGCCTCGTCTCCGCCAAGGCCGCCCGTCGCGCCACCGTCGACCACCACCAGGCCCTGCGCGGCTGTGCCGAGGCCATCGTCGCCGCCGCCGCGGCCGACGACATCGCCGCCTTCATGCGTCAGGACCGCGCCTTTGACGAAGTCTTGGGGATCGCCTCCCGCAACTCCTTCGCCCAGCGCGCGCTCCAACCGCTGCACGCTCACTGCCGTCGTTTCTGGTACCTCTTCAAAAACAGCGGCGACCTGCGCCACTCCGCCGCTCTTCACGCCGAGGTCATGAACGCCGTCGTCGGCGGCGATGAACAGGGTGCCGGCGATGCCTCAGACAAGCTCATCGATTATCTGGAACAATTCACCCGTACGGCCATGGACCTGACCTGAGCCATCGCGTCAGCACCAGGGCCTTCATGGTACGTACATCGTCTCCCCATGTGATCGCTCTGGTGCCCCGCACCTGCCAGGAGTTCCTATGTCCACCCATACCTTTTTCTGCATCGACGCCCACACCTGCGGCAACCCCGTCCGGGTCGTCGCCGGCGGCGGCCCGCCCCTCCAGGGCGCCACCATGGGCGAGCGCCGCCGCCACTTTCTGAGCGAGTACGACTGGATCCGCACCGGTCTGATGTTCGAACCCCGCGGCCACGACATGATGAGCGGTTCGATCTTCTACCCGCCAACTCGCGAGGACTGCGACGTCGGCATCCTCTACATCGAGACCAGTGGCTGCCTGCCCATGTGCGGTCACGGCACGATTGGCACCGTCACGATCCTGATCGAGCGCGGCCTCGTCAGCCCGCGCAAGCCGGGCCTGCTGATGCTCGACACACCTGCCGGCGTGGTCGAGGCCCATTACCGCCAGGAAGGCGAGAAGGTAGTCTCCGTCTGCCTGCGCAACGTGCCCTCCTTCCTCTACGCCACCGACCTGCCCGTCGAGGTCCCTGGCCTGGGCCTGCTGCACGTGGATGTCGCCTATGGCGGGAACTTCTACGCCATTGTCGATCCCCAGCAGGGTTTTCGCGACATGGCCGACTTCACCGCCGCCGACCTGATCCGCTTCAGCCCCGAGCTGCGCCGCCGCCTCAACCAGAGCCACACGTTCGAGCATCCGCTCGATCCCAAGATTCAGGGCCTCTCCCACGTGCTCTGGACCGGCGCGCCGACCCGACCCGGTTCCACCGCCCGCAACGCCGTTTTTTACGGCGACAAGGCCATCGATCGCAGTCCCTGCGGGACCGGTACCTCGGCGCGCATGGCCCAGTGGGTCGCCCGTGGCCGCCTCGAGATTGGCGCCGACTTCGTGCACGAGAGCATCATCGGCAGTACCTTCAACGGCAAAGCGCTGGAGCGCACCCATGTCGGCGGCTATGAGGCCATCGTCCCCGCCGTCGAGGGCTGGGCGCGCCTGACCGGCTACAACACCCTGTTCATCGACGACGAAGACCCCTACGCCCACGGATTCCAGGTCATTTGAAGCGAGGCACCATGACACGCGATTGCGATGTGTTGATCATAGGCGCGGGCGCCGCCGGTTGCTCCGCCGCCTACCACCTCCAGCAGGCCGGCCGTCAAGTCGTGCTGCTCGACCAAGGCCGCCTGGGCGGCGGCTGCTCCGAAAAGAACGCCGGTTTGATCGTGCCCAGCCATGTCGTGCCGCTGGCGGCGCCTGGCATCATGGCCCAGGGCCTCAAGTGGATGCTGGATTCGAGCAGCCCATTCTACATCCGCCCGCGCCTGGACTGGGAGCTGATGCGCTGGATTTGGGCCTTCCGCGGCGCCGCCACGGAAGCGCGCATGCGCCAGGCCTTGCCGGTGCTACACCAGCTCTTGCAGCGCAGCCTCCAGGGCTTGGAGCGGTTAGATCAATCGCTCGACTTCGGACTGGCCCGTCGCGGCATGTTGATCACGTTTTCTGGCGAAAAGGGCCGCAAGGACTGCACCTCGACGGCCACCTTGGCCCGCAGCGTCGGCCAGGTCGTCGAGGACCTGGACGAGCAGGCCCTGCGCCGGTTGGAGCCCCATGTCCACAGCGCGGCCCGCGGCGGCATCTTCTTCCCCCAGGACGCGCACCTGGACCCCGCCCTGCTCGTGCGCCGCCTGGCCGAATCGGCGGTCCGTCGCGGCGCCGAGTTGCTGTTACAGACCAAGATCCTCGGCGCTCGTCGCGAGGGTACTTCGCTGACCGCCGTCCAGACCAGCGCCGGCGAATTCAAGGCCCGCGAGGTCGTGCTCTGTGGCGGTGCTTGGTCGCCCAACCTGCTGCCCGGCGTGCGCTTGCCGGTCCAGGCCGGCAAGGGCTATAGCGTGACCCTACCCGCCCGCGGCCGCATCCCCGTCATCCCCCAGATCCTGGCCGAGGCCAAGGTCAGCGTGACCCCACTGGGCGACCAGATCCGCTTTGGCGGTACCTTGGAATTGAGCGGCCTCGACGGCAGCGTCAACCGCCGCCGCGCCGACTCGATCCTGCGCCAAGCGGCCGATTACCTGAGCGACTTCACGCCGGCCGACGTGCGCGACTCGGAGATCTGGTCGGGCTTCCGCCCCTGTACCCCCGACGGCTTGCCGCTGATCGGCCGTTACCCGGGCCTCGACAACCTGATCATCGCCACCGGCTTCGCCATGATCGGCATCAGCCTAGCCCCGATCGCCGGCACCACCGTCACCGAACTGGCCCAACGCCAAAAGCCGTCCATCGACCTGACCCCGCTCTCCCCTGCCCGCTTCCTCTGACCCGCCAGGCTTGCACTTCTGCCCCGCGTAAACAAGAAAGGCAGGGAACACGACTGATCCGCGCAGTCAAGAAAAGTGCGCTTGCCTTCTATGGAGGGAACACGCCTGGTGAGCGAAGCCGCCAATAGTGCGGTAAGCTGGCTAGGCGCCCCCGCTAGGCTCGCCCTATCCGGGGGGGAACACGACTGATCCGCGTAGCCAAGAAAAGTGCGTATGGTACAATCGCGGGGTTGTTGGACGGGAGCCTGCATGATTCATTTAAAGAAAGTCAGCAAGAGATTCGGTGCCCTGAAAGCGGTCACCGAGATCGACCTGGAGCTACGACCGGGCCAGATCCACGCGCTGCTGGGCCCCAACGGCGCCGGCAAGACCTCGACCATGCGCCTGATCACCGGCTACTACGCGCCCGATGGCGGCCAGGTCCTGATCGACGGCCAGGACGGCATCCATCGCCGCCCGGACCTGCGCGCCAAGATTGGTTACCTGCCCGAGAACAATCCCCTCTATGGCGACATGACCGTGCTCGAACACCTCGAACTTGCAGCCGGCCTGCGCGCGCTGCGCGGCCCGGCGCGGCGCAGCGCCATCGCCGTCGTCGCCGAACGCTGCCAGCTAACCAAACTGGCCAACGCCACTACCGCCACCCTCTCCAAAGGCCAGCGCCAGCGCCTCGGCCTGGCCCAGGCCCTGCTCGGCGACCCGCCGATCCTGATCCTCGACGAGCCCAGCAGCGGCCTCGACCCGCTGCAGGCCGAGCAGTTGGCCCAGCTGGTCACCGAGCTGGCCGCCGAACGGACCCTGCTGCTCTCGACCCACCAGCTGGACTTCGCCTGCCAGCTCTGTCGCCAGCTGTTCGTGCTCGACGCCGGTCGCCTGGTGTTCAAGGGCGACCTGGCACACTTCCTTGCCAGTCAGCCGGCCCGCGGCGCCCGGCTCGTTTCCAGCGCCGCCGAGCCCGAGCTGCGCCGCCGCCTTGAGGCCCATGTGCGCGTCGTCGCCCAAGAACCCCACCACTACCTGCTCCAGGGCAAGATCACGCCGGACCTGATGCAGCGCCTGTTCACGGCGCTCCAAGGCCTGCCGGTCGAGGAGCTGTCACTGCTGCCAGCGACAGCCCAGGCCTGCTTCGCCGCCCTGACCACCGGAGCGGCGCCATGAACCTGATCCTCCGCCTCGCCCGCAAGGAACTGCAGCACGGCCAGAACGGCTTCTTCGCCTACCTGCTGCTGGCCCTGTTCGCCGTCTCCCTGGCCCTGCCCGCCTTCTGGGTCCACGGCGCTAGCAACATCTTCATCACCGGCCTCGCCGATATCGCCCCGCTCCTGGCCAATTTCCCGCTCTACCTGGCGGTGCTGGTGCCGGCCCTGGCGATGCGCTGCTGGTCCCACGAACACGCCATGGGCACCGGCGAACTGTTGGCCACCTGGCCCATCGCCGACCACCAGGTCCTGTTTGGCAAGTTTCTCGGCCTTTTCGCCCTGGTCGCGGCCGCGCTCGCCGCCACTGCGCCGATCCCGATCCTCGTCGCCCAGCTCGGCGACCTCGACCTCGGGCCCGTGCTCGGCGCCTACGCAGGCGCGCTCCTGCTCGGCGCCGCCTGCCTGGCGATCTGCCTGTTCCTCGGACTGCTGCTGCGCGACCCGGTCAGCGTCTTCCTGCTCGGCCTCGCCGCCCTGGCGACCGCCATGGCCCTGCCGCCCGCGCTCAACCTCCACCTGCGCTTCGCCCGCATCGCCCGCGGCCAGCTGGACCTCGGTGACTTGGCCTTCTACGCCGTCGTCACGCTCACCTTCCTGGCGCTCGCCATGCTGCTCTGGCGCCTGCGCCGCGGCGGCGTCCAGAGCCTTGCCGTACTTGGCCGCGCGCTCCTGACCCTGCTTCTCGGCGCCCTCGGCATCCTTGGCGCCAGCCAGATCCAGCGGCGCTTCGATCTCACCGGTGACCGCCTCTACGCCCTCAACCAGGCCACCCTCGACCTGCTGGCACGCCTGCCCGGCCCCGTCGAAATGGAGGTCTTCTTCAGCCGCGAGCTTCCGCCGCGCTTCCAGCCCGTAGCCGATTACGTCAAGGCCCAGCTCCAGCAATACAGCGACCACAGCGGCGGCAAACTCAGCCTGAGCTTCCGCGATCCCGACAACGACGAAGAGGCCCGCAGCCGCGCCCTGGCACTGGGCATCGTCGAGACCCGCGCATCCGTCTACAGCGGCAACGAATTGCAAGCCCAGAACCTGTGGTTTGGCCTGGGCCTCAGCTATCGCGACCAACACGAAGTCTTTCCCTCCGTACAGTCGATCGAGAACCTCGAGTACGATATCTCCGCCGCTCTGCTGCGCCTGACACGCACCCAGAAGGCCCAGGTGACCTTTGTCGGCCCCACCTACCTGGAGGGCGAGGCGGTCGTCTTCGATCTCGACTACGACATGGCGCCCATCAAAAAAGCGCTCGAGCCCCTGTTCGAGGTCGAACAAGTCCGCCTGACCGAGTCGACTGCGCTCGACCTCAGCCACACAGACGTTCTCATCGCCTGGAGTCTCAGCCACTTCAACGAGACGCAACTCTACGCCCTCGACCAGTACCTGCTGCAGGGCCGGCCGGCACTGCTGCTGACCTCCGGAGCGCTCGTCACGCCTAACATCGGCCTCGCCCAAGTCGTGCCCCAAAACCGCGCTGACGACTTCTTTGCCCACCTGGGTTTTGAGGTGAATCGTGACCTGGTCTGCGACAACAGCTGCACCAAAATCAAGTATTCAAATGTCTATCCGCCCGTGTTCCAACCCTACCCGCTGTTCCCTAGCCTCAGCCACGCCGCCGCCGGATTGAGCGCCGAACACGAGACCACCGCCGGCCTCAAGAAGCTGATCCTGCCCTGGGCCTCGAGCCTGACCGTCAAGCCCGACGGCCCGTTGGCGGCGACGGTCATCGGCCGCAGCTCCGAACAGTCCTGGCACCAGACGCCGCCGTTCGCGATCGACCCCGCCAAGCTACCGGGCCCCACTTCCTTTGAACGCTACAACCTGGGCCTGGCCCTCACCGGCAGGCCCGCTACCTTCTTTGCGGAGCCCCCCGCCGGCGCTGACCCCAGCAAGCACCTCGCCCATGCCTCCAAGCCCATCAGCTTGCTGGTCTGGGGCAGCGAACACGTCCTCACCCAAACGCGCGATAGCGCCGTCTTCCCCTGGATTACCCAGTCCGCCGCCTTCCTCGCTCAGCGCAACGATTTGGCCGGCATCGACCGCCGCGAGAACGCCTTCCGCCCGATCCGCCCATTGACCCGCGCCGACCAGCAGCCCTACCGCTGGCTCAGCGTCACAATCGTGCCCGTCCTTTTACTTTTAGCCGCCCTCGCCCGTGAGTTTCGTCGCCGCCGCCGCCGCTTCCCGGCCCTCGTGGCAGGCCCATCGTGATCCGCATCGGCGTCGTCGGCCGGGGCCGCTTCGGCAGTCACCTGGCCCACGGTTTACGCCTCCTGGGCCACGATGTCGCTGTCCGCACTCGCGAGAGCGGCGCCCCGCTCGCGGCCTGGGTCGCCGATCGCGAAGTCATCTGCCTCGCCTGCAGGGACGACCAACTGGCCAAGCTTGTGGCTGAGCTCGATACCTGCCCCTTGACCGCCAAGACCGTCCTCCTCCACAGCGGCACCACACCCCTCGCGCTCATGGAACCGCTACAGCGCCGCGGCGCCGTCATCGGCAAGTTCCACCCGCTGATGGCCTTCACAAACGTCGCCGATGCCCCCATCCCACCCGACACGCCGTTCGCCTGCGAAGGTCCGATCGAGCATCTGGTCCGACCCTGGACCGAGGCCTGGAGCGCGCAGCTGTACTGCCTGCGCGCCGAGGACTGGCGTACCTACCACCTGGCCGCCGTGTTAGCCGCCAACTTCCTGCCCCTGTTCATCCGCGAGGGCGCGCGCCTGCTGAGCCCGCTAACCCCCAATCAGTCTGCAAGCGAGGCGCTGGCTTGGCTGGCGCCCTTAGTGCGTGCCAGCGTCGCGGCGGCGCTCGACGGCGCCAACGCCCTGCCCTATTCTGGGCCCGCCGTGCGCGGCGACACCGCCGTCCTCGCAGCTCAGACCAACCAATTGGTCGCAGAGGATCCTGCTTGGGCCGCGCTCTATCGCCAAGCCTCCGAGCTGATCCTTGCAAAGCGAGGCGCATTGATAGAGAATCATGCAGCTGATCGCCTAAATGGGACTTCAGACTGATCAGAATGGTAACTTGGCTCTTCTCTTGCTTATATCCGAACACATAAAAGCGGCCCATGGGCCAGGCACCTTATAGCTATTTTCGAGGCATTCAATTGATACTAAAGACAGCACTATCTGGTTTATTCCTGTTCAGCGGCGCGGCCCTTGCGGGCCTCACATACAGCACGACCATTCGCGCAGTGGACTACCGCGGCAACCATCAACGCACCGGCAACTTAACCCTCTTGGTTCGGGGCGATGTGTTGGCCGCGGCTAATCTCGCCCATCCCCTTTACGTGAGCATCGAAATGGATCACGGGGCGAAGCTCGCGGAGACACTGGTCGATCAGGGCGGCGGACCCGCGGTGGCTTCGCCCATACTCTTGCCCTTGCAACTGGACGGAGAACCCGGTGTTACGGTTGCCGCTGAACCTGACGCCCTGAGAATCGTGCGCTGGGTGGCCGGCGAAGAGCGTATTTGGCTAGAGTTCCGGCAATCCTCCGACGAATGGCTGACAGATGGCGTGACCCTTTTTGGGCCCAATCCGGACAACATCATCAAAATAACGCTTGGTCTGAGCGCCCGCCAATCTGACCAAATCCACGTCAAGGGCGGCAACGCCAACCTGCCCTTTGCCAGCCGCGAGAGCAAGGCCGCAGAGGGTGACTATGCCGCTGCGCTCTCTCTGCTCCTGTGCCTAGACCTGCGCGACGCAACTCTCCTCGCGGATGGATCGGACGAAGCATTGCTGAAACTCGACCCCAAGGTCTGGGCAAGCGTGACCGTTTTGGGTGATGGCCGCTACGAGGGCGTGACCCCGATGGGTTGTATCATGTTTGGTGAATACGCTATTGCCCAAGGCAAGAGCCGCACCTGCGGGCAAACCAGTTTTCAAGCGAGTCTGCCCACGCTCCTTCCCGGACCCAGCGGAACCGTGCGCAGTCGCTCGCACCTGACCGCCTCGTTTGGCTGTAGCGCGGGTGCAAACATCTTGCCCACCGTTTGGGCGGAGGGCTCCCACCTGGTGCTGCGCGCACAGGGCGAGAATGTGGGTTTTGAGACCACCCCCCAGGTCACCTTCACTCAGGGTTGGGAGGGCTACGCCCAGGTTCGCCCAGAAACCGCCTTTACGATTGGCGGTTTGACCCTCTATCGCGAGGCCGAACTGATCTACACGGGTCCCGATCAGACGACGGATCATCAGGACCTAGAAGTCGACCTAGAGCTGATTTATCCCTTGAGCAGTGCCGCTCAACCGGCTGTCGTGGTGGAAACGAAGCTGTTGCCCTTCGTGGACACAGCCGACAGTGCACCTTATAACGGTGCGCACCAGTATCCTAACTGCGAGCCCCAACCCTACAGCTTCGCCCCACAGACCGTGGACATAGCCGGCCCCGCAGTGCCCACGCTCAACCCCTGGGGCCTGACCGCCCTGATCGCCTCGCTGTGTGGCTTTGCCTTTGTCCGTCGCAAAATGGAACAGCGCCGAACGGCCTGAGCCGCGGGGCGGCAGGTGACCATCACCACGTCCTGTGTTTTTTCCGTGGGACCGCCCTTTCCCTCGTTGTCGACATTCCACCCTCGTGATATCCTGGCTTATCGTGTCTGGTATGGCTCTGCTGCCCTGTTTCCTCGGACCTTTTTTACCTTTGCCCGCGCCCTCATCAGGGAAAACCCGACCGCGCATCATCGAGGAGGAACTCGCCATGACCTCGCCCCACTGTCGGCTCGCCACGCGCGCATGCCGTTTCGCCCTCTGCCTCGCGCCCATACTCCTGGGCCTGTTCACCGCCCAAGCCCAATACCTGCGGGTCTATTATCCCGACATCGAGCAGGGCTCCTCGACGCTTGTCGTCTCGCCCAGCGGTCACGCCCTGCTGATCGACGGCGGTTCCGGCATCAACGATTCCGACACCCCGATCGAGGGTTTTATCAACGACCTGATCGATGCCGGCATTGTCACCTCGCTCGACAACATACTTTGCACCCACTACGACGAGGACCACATCGGCCGCCTTGAGAACGTCTACCAGTACGTGCCCCTCGGCTCAGGCTTTGTCGCCTACGACCGCGGCACCCAGGGTGGCACGCCCAACACCTTTGCCTACAACGATTACGCTTATTGGGCCGACCAGCACAGCCGCACCACCCTGACACCCAATACCGTCTTCGATCTCGGCGGCGGCGTGACGGTCACCTGCGTCATCGTCAACGGCCAACTGCCCAACAGCACCAGCATCGATCTCAGCGGCGCGCCCCAGTTCGAGAACGCCGCGTCCGCCGCCTTCCTCGTTTCCTACGGCGACGTCCAGCTCTGGATCGGTGGCGACCTCGTCGGCAACACCAGTAGCGGTCACCCCGCCTGCGAGCAAGGCGCCGCGCCTTTTGTCGGCGACGTCGATATCTACACCTGCGACCACCACGGCAGCTCGGCCACCAGCTCCGAGGCCAGCTTCCTGGCCACGCTCAAGGCCGAGGTCGCAATTAACCAGAACTCCGTCGAGAATCCCCACGGCCACCCGAACGCCACCGTCGTCCAGCGCTTCAAGAGCACGCTCGACACCTTTGGCAACGCGCCGATCTGGCTCCAGACCAACCGCGGCGACCCCAACGACAGCCGCAGCGACGACAGCCTCGCCGACGGCATCGCCGATCCCGACGACATCACCGCGATCAACGGCCAGCCAGGCACGATCACCGTACTCAGCGACGGCGGCAGCTACCAGGTCTTCGGCGGCGCCATCGAACCGGTGTTCCGCACTGCCGATTCGGGCAGTCACAGCCTCGCCGACTTCCCGCCCGCCATCCTGCAAACCTCTTATGGCCCGCTGGTCCCCAACGCCAGTGAAACGATCACGGTCGATGCCCAAATCCACGACGAACACGCCATCAGCGCCGCGATCGTCTATCAGGTCAACGACGTGGCCCAGACGCCGGTCGCCATGAGCGATCTTGGTGGCGGCCACTTCCAGGGCACCCTGCCCGGCCAGGTTGACGGCGCCAAACTGACCTTTCGCGTCCAGGCCACGGACACTGCCAACCAGACCTCGCGCTCGCTCGAGACCGGCTTCTTCACCGGCGTCACGCCCATCGCCACCGTGCGCGCGGAGACCAGCGGCGGCGTCATGCAGGCCATCGGCTACCTGGCCCGCATCCGCGGCACGCTCACCGTCGCGCCCGGTGTTTTCCACCCCACCGTCACGCAGAGCTACGTCCAGCAGAGCGGCAGCGGCATCAACGTCTTCCACAACACCCTGATGACCGCCCAGGTCGGCGACCTGGTCGAGCTGACCGGCGAGCTGGGCCAGTTTGGCGGCGTCGCCCAGATCGTCACCGCCGGCAACAACGGCGTCTTTGGCTACAGCGTCGTCTCCTCCGGCAGCGCCCCCAGCCCCCAGGTCCTGACCTTGGCACAGTTGGGCGAAGCCTCCGAGAGCACGCTGGTGCGGGTCAACGGCCTGACCATCGTCGGCGGCACCATCCCCGAGACCGGTGACGCCAACCTCGACGTCACCGACGACAGCGGCACGACTGTGCGCACGCTGCACATCGACGGCGATACGGACATCCCCGGCGCCAACACGCCCAGCGGCAGCTTCGACCTGATCGCGGTCCTCGGACAGTACGACAGCGCCGTGCCCCTGACCTCCGGTTACCGCCTGCTGCCCCGCGCCCGTGCCGACTTCCTGAGCGACGAGGTCAACCATCCCGCCGTGGTCATCGCCGAAATTCACGCCGATCCCTCGTCCAGCACCGGTGACGCCAACGGCGACGGCACGGTCAGCTCCACCCAGGACGAGTTCGTCGAGCTGGTCAACACCAGCTACGCCGACGTCGACATCTCCGCCTGGACCCTGTCCGACCTGACAGGCGTGCGCTTCACCTTCCCCGCCAACACCGTTCTGCCGGCCCGCGAGGCGGCCGTCGTCTTCGGCGGCGGTAGCCCGAACGGCGCCTTCGGCAACGCCGCAGCCAACGGCTTGGTCTTCGTGGCCAGCCAGCTCGGCCTCAACAATGGTGGCGACACCCTGACCCTGCGCGACGCCAGCAGCGCCACCGTCCAGGTCGTCACTTACGGCGCTGAGGGCGGCAACGACGTCGCTCTGGTGCGCGCTAGCGACTGGAGCAATGGTCCGTTCGTCTCGCACCTGACCGTCGGCGCCGGCCTGCGCTACTCGCCCGGCAGCAAGCTCGACGGCACGCCCTTCACCCTGGCGCCTGGCAAGGTCCTGCTCAGCGAGGTCATGTACGACCCCACCGGCAGCGACACGGATCTCGAGTGGATCGAGCTGGTCAACGTCTCCGACGAGCCCCAGGACCTGACCTACGTCAGCCTCGGCGCCGGCGGCGGCGACTACGCGACCCTGAAGATCCAGCTCGAGGGCAGCATCGCGCCAGGCGAGACGTTTGTCGTCGGCGGACCCACCAGCAGCAGCGCCAACGGTAGCCCGACCTTCGACCAGGTCCTCTCGTTCTCCCTGCAGAACAGCGGCACCGATGCCGACGGCGTGGCGCTCTTCAACCTGCGCGCCGGCGCGGTCACCGCCACGACCGTGCCGATCGACGCCGTCATCTACGGCACGACCAACAGCAGCGGCCTGCTGGACCAAACCGGCGCGGCCGGCACACCCGACGTCGGCGACGCGCCCTCCGGGGCCAGCATCGAGCGCTCCGACGAGTCCGGCACCTGGGTCATGCAGGGCCTGCCAACCCCCAACGCCAGCCCGCTGGTCGGGCCCGTCGTCGAGATGGGCCAGCCGACCGACATCATCATCACCGAGGTCATGTACGACCCCACCGGCTCCGACAACGGCCTGGAGTGGATCGAGCTGCACAACAAGGGCACCCTGCCGGTCAGCCTGACAACCATGAGCCTGGGCTCGGGCGGGGGCGACTACACCAACACCAAGATCGCCCTGGCCGGCACCATGCCCGCCGGCGCGACCTGGGTCATCGGTGGCGACCAGTCCAGCTCGGCCAACGGCAATCCAACCTACGACCTGGTCGTCAACTTCAGCCCCGACCTGCAAAACAGCGGCTCGGTCGCCGACGGCGTCGCGTTGTTCGCGGTGCCGACCAGCCAGATCACGACCTCGACCGTGCCCATCGACGCCGTCATCTACGGCACCAGCAACACGGACAACCTCATCGACGAGAGCGGCAGCGCCAACGCGCCCGAGGTCGGCGACGCCGCCGAGGGCAAGTCGATCGAGCGCACCAACCTGGCCGGCGCCTGGCAAATCCAGAACACGCCGACCCCCGGCACGGTGCTGTTCTAAGGTCTCCACGGCTATCCACCCAAAGAGCCAGGAGCGTCGAAAGTAAAGGCGCTCCTGGCAACTCACTGCGCACCCCAACGTATCACCTCCCATCAGGAGGCATCATGCACAAAGTCAACTTAGCCCAAAAGCTCGCGCTCTTTGACGAGCACTGGTCCCCAAAACTGGTCGGCGCATTCAACGGTCAAGAGATCAAGCTGGCGAAACTCCTCGGCGAATTCGTCTGGCACGCCCACGAACAGGAGGACGAGCTGTTCCTCGTCGTCAAGGGCCGCCTGCGCCTGCTCTTCGAGGACGGCGAGGTGGAGCTCAGCCCGGGTGAATTCTACGTCGTCCCCAAGGGCGTGCGCCACAAACCGGTCGCGGAAGAAGAGGTCCACGTCGTCCTGATCGAGCCCGCCGGCACCATCAACACCGGCGACGCCGGCGGCGAACGCACCGTCCAACCCACCTGGCTATAGTGACAACACCCGTGCCCACTCAGTGCTTGCGGGCCACCAGGTTCGCGAGGTGGGGGCGGGATAGCCCGCCACTCTCGTTCTACGAGGATGACTCATCTAGCGTCGGGTTGGGTAACTTGCCTGATTGTTTAACGAGCTTCTTCTCTTCTGTCTTAACCCGGCGTTCCAGTTTCTTGATGTCCTCTTCTGGTGGCAACCATTCGGGTTTAATCCCACGTTGATTGAGCATTTCACGAACACTATCGTTGTTTTGCACATGCTCGCGGGTGATAGCGTGCTCGCCTTGCAAATTTTCTTGCTGAACATTATGGTTAGTCATCTCTGTTGCCAAGTTTTTGGCTGCGATCGTTAGGGTCGGTAAGAAATCGGCCAGCGGACGCGTTTTGGTAATGCCATAGTGGTCTTTCATATCCTGGGTGGTATGGCCACCAAAAAGCGCCGCATCACCTTTGGAGCGGATTCGACCGAAGCCCGCATCGTCCACACCACGTTCGTAAATATTCTGAGAGAGTGTTTTCTCCGAGTCGCGCAACCGCTCGCGGGCATCCAGCCGAGCCAGAAGACGCATCCGATCTTCGATCAGCTCCTGCTTTCGGGTCTGGATAGCGAAGTAGCTTTGAGCAAAGGCGATCGGCGCCTTTCGTGGGTCGCCGTTCTGGGCAATGAGGTAGCAGGCGTAGCGAGTAAGCATGAAGTCATCGACGGCTCGCTCGGCACCGCTGCCGAGCTTGACCATTTTCGTGACGCCACGAAAATGGTCATTCGGCTCGAAATCGGTTGTTTGACATGATGTAATTGCCCGCTGAATAACAGTCTGAAAATTTTCCCAACGCGCGTAGCCGAGTGGCTCCATCAAATCACGGGCAAACCAAAACTCTACCCCGCCATCCGGCAGGGAATGACTCATACCATCAAATCGGTCGCGTAAGCTAATGAGGGTTGATTTGTCCACAGTCGTCCTACCATTAATCGTCTCAATATAACAGGAGTCAGTGAACATAGAAAGCCGAATGTTGACCACCGCTCAGCTCAAATTCCAAGGGTAGTTTCCACCGGCGACCAGCTTCATCTAGCAGTAGGAGAGGCTGCCTTTAGCGCTCAAAACCAGCTCAGCGCTTGCGCGCCACTAGGATCGCGCGATGGGGGGCGGGATAGCCTTCTTCCGTGCGGTTTGGATCGCTTTGATCTAAGAACGCCTCGTAGCTGGGACCTGGGTTCCACGGAGTAGTGCGCTGCTCGGCGGGCAGGTGCGCTTGACTGCTGACCACCTCAATGCCTTCGAATTTGGCGCGTTCCAGCATGTTGCGCATCGCCGGCACGGTCGGCACAAAGAACACGTTGCGCATGCGGGCGTAGCGCTCGCGGGGGAACAGGCAGAGCTCGTCTTCGCCCGGCAGCACGATCGATTCCAGCACCAGGAAGCCACCGGGCCGCATGACCTCATGAAGCGCGCGCAGCAACTGCAGGGGCTCCGGATGGTGGTAGAGAATGCCCATACACAACACCGTGTCGAAGGCCGCGCGCAGGTGGACCAGCTCCTGCCAGCCCCACATTTCGAAGGCCAGGTTCGGCACCTGCGCGCAGTGTTGGATCAGGTGGAACTGCCAGTGCCATCGCGCGACCGGGTCGATGCCCAACATGAAATCGGGCGCCTGGGCCGCCAGTCGGAACAGGTAGTAGCCGTTGTTGCAGCCCACATCCAACACGGTCTTGCCGCGCTGGTCCGGCAGCGCCGGCAACAGCCGCGCCCACTTGTAATCGGACCGCCACTCGGCGTCAATCGGCTCGCCCAGCAAGCGAAACGGCCCCTTCTTCCAGGGCAGGATCGCGCGCGCCGCCGCAGCGATCGCAAGCCGGCGCGGGTCATCCGGGTCCAGTGTCGGCCCGGCCAAGACCTCCGCGCCATCGGGTCCCAACCCGCCGTCAAGCTCGGGCAGCGCGGGCCAGAGCGCGCGCATCGTCTGGAACGGCTTCCAGTCCAACCAGGCCCGCCGCTCCCGTCGGCAGTGTTCGAGCGCCTGACGGGCGGCCTCATCGCGAGCATAGTCCCACAGCCGGGAATGGGGCGGAAAAATCACGGTCACCTCGTCGGCTGCGCATAAAGCGGCGTCACTTCGTGCGTTTTCGCCTGCGCTCATCGCCCGCCTATGATAGCATGTTGGCGTTTTAGGGGATCCGTTTTGCAGGGGGAGTGACCCATGGCCGATATCAAATTCTGTCCCAGTTGCGGCGAAAAGAGGGTTGCCAATGCGGCCTATTGCGTCGCGTGCGGCCATGCCTTCGACGGCGCCGCCAAGTACCGCCAGTCCTACGTTTGGCTAGCCGCGCTGGCCCTTTCGGTCTTGGCCTTCGCGATTATCCGCTACGGCATCGTGAAACCGCCCGCGTCTGCCGCGCCCAGTGAGGAAGCCCACGTTCACGACGAACCACCGGCCCTGACGGCCCTGCGTGAGCGCGCGGCCAACGACGACCCCACCGCCCTGATGGACCTAGCGGAGGCGGAAATCCAGCAATCCAAGCACGACCAGCACTATCTGGGCCTGGCGGCACAGACGCTCGAACGCATGCTCCACGCCTACCCCGACCACGCCTACACCCTGCGCCTACTCGGCCACCTCAATTACGACATGGGCGAGAGCGAGCGCGCGATCAGCTACTACACCCGCTACCTCCAGCTCCATCCCGAGGACGCCAACGTCCTGACCGACATGGGCACCCAGTTCCTCGCCCTCGACCAACCCCGCCAAGCGGTCGATGCCTACGAGCGCGCCCTCCAGGTCCATCCCGACTTTTATTACGCGCTCTTCAATCTCGAGAAAGCCTGGCAGCAGCTGGGCGACAAGGCCAAGGCCGAGTCCTACGCCGCCAAGGCCCGTGAAGTCGAAGCGCGCGGCGGCAAGCAGCTGGCCGCCGACATCGAGCTCCCGCGCCTGCCCGAGGGCGCGCCTCATCCTACCTCGGAAGCCATGGCCGCGAGTACGCCCGCGGCGCCGAGCGGCGCCGACGAGAACCTGGTCGGCAACGGCATCGACTATGCTCCGGTCAAGGCCTACTTCCAAGTCCACCCGATCATCGGCCCGAAAATGGCCGGCTTCCGCGTCGAGGGCGGCAAGGGCATCGTCGCCATGAACCAGTTCCCCATGGACCGCATGCCGCCGGCGATGAAGGACCAACTGGCCAACAAGATCAACACCATGCTCCAAGCCCTGGACGCAGCGGCGGTCGTCGAAATGCGCGACGCCGCCGACAACCGGGTCATGGCCACCTACACGGGTCAGACCCACTGAGGGCCCGGCTCATTCACCCCAGTGCCAACTGAGCACGCCGAGGAAGGTGTCGTCGTCTTCCTCGCCCCAGTCGATTGAGGCATAACCGAGCTTGGCGACCAGATGGCCCCATGATTTGGTGACGTCGATCGCCCAATCGTCGGCATCGCCCGCGTCCGTGTAGGCGTAGTGACCCGCGTGCACGCCCAGCACGTAGTCGTGAGGCAGGTCGAAGCTCAAGTTGGCCTCGAGGTAGTTGTTGTCGCTGTCCGGGTCGCGGCTATAGCTGACCTCCAGCCACCGGTAGCCCACCATGGCGTTGGCCTCGCCAAAATCGAAGTCCTCGCCCGGCTCCTCGTCGATCGTGTAATAGTAGTAGATATAGCCCAGGCCGTACTTGAAACCCGATTCGGTCTCCTTTTGCCAGCCCAGGTAGCCGTCCAGCTCGTACTCCATATCGGAGCCCAACTCCAGCACATTGCCGGTCCAGGCGCCCAGGTAGAAGCCGTTCTCCCATGCCGCCTCGATATCGGCAAAAAAGCCAGGGTCGCCGTCGGTCTGGGTGGCACCGCGCCAGATGTAATCAGATTGAATGCCTACATCGGCACTGATCTGGGCCAGCGTGTACGGGCCACCGAGGGTGAGGGCCAACAACGCGAGCGAGCGGAAAGTTTTCATTAGGGTTACTCCTGAGTGTGGGAATCGAATGCACATCTTGACGCTCAGTGTATCACAGGCAGAGCCGCGAGAAAACGCGTGACCCATGCCACCCACGCCAGCAGCAGCATACGTCGGCCCGCGGAAAAAACACGCGTAGAGGCCAATTTGCCGCTGCGTTTTCTGCCCCTAATCCACGCTTTTTGCTATGATGGGTCGAATCCCGTTCGCGGGCGACTCCAAGACCGACAGCATGGTCTGTCGATCGACAAGGTGCGATGACATGAAATACTTCCAGGCGCTGTTGTTGGTGACCTGCGCGAGCCTGGCGCCGCTCCTGGCCCAGAGCTCCTTCAACGAGCAGATCCTCACCGAGGCCGAAACCGCCCTGGTCCAGCAAGACCTGACCAAGGCCTATCGCTACTTGGAAATAGCCGCCTTCGGCTTCCTTGACGATAGCGATCAATACGCCCGTGCTCAGATGGGCATGGCCCTCGCGGCCGCCGCCATGAAGGACAAACCCCTCAGCGACAGCCACATGGCCAAGGTCCAGAGCTTGATGTCCAAAGCGGTTACCCAACCCAAGGGCATGCCCACGGACCTGTGGGACCGCTACCAGATCCTGGCGGGTCTCAAAGCACCACCGCCGCCCCCGCTGCCCAAGGACGTTGCCGCCCTGAAGAAATATGTGGGCACCAACCCCAAGGTCGAGGACGGCTGGACAGCGCTCCTGCGCGCCATGATCGGCCAGAGCTCTAAGAACGACACCCGCGCTCGCGTCGCCGACGCCATCAAAGCCATCCCCGACTCGACAGCGATCCGCGCCCTGGCCCTGGCTTTCACGCTCAACGAGGACAATGGCCGCGATGCCCTGACCCATGCCAAGGCCTTGCTCGCCCTCCGCCCAGAGGATGCTCTGGCCCATGAGGTGCTAGGCAACCAGGCCGTCAAGGACAAGCACTACCAAGAGGCTTCCATCCACTATGCCAAGGTCGCCAAGCCCGTGATTGCCGAGACCGCTGGGCTCCAGCAAAAGCTGGACGCGGCCGTCAAACAGGAGCAGAAGAAGGCTGAGGCGGAGCGCGCCCACG
Source organism: uncultured Holophagae bacterium (assembly GCA_964423555.1). GTDB lineage: Bacteria > Acidobacteriota > Holophagae > Acanthopleuribacterales > Acanthopleuribacteraceae > CAYRFM01. Next base: position 65,080 of record CAYRFM010000033.1, read on the forward strand.
CCAAAGCCGAGCTGGAGAAACCCAAGCAGGCACCGAGCCGCCAGCCGGAGGCCAACAAGCCCAAGCAGCAGCCCGACAAAACGGTCAACACCAAGGTGCCCGAGAAGCAACCCGAGCCCGTCAAGGCCAAGCCTCAGCCCAGCCCCGTCAAGCAGACCCAAACCGCCGCGGTCAAACCGTCCCCCCAGAGCGAGCGCGCTCCCGAGCCTGCACCCGAAGAGCCGAGCCGCAGCGAGAAAGCCCGGATCGATGCCGAGATCGCCGCTGCCAGGATCGACGCAACCCGCACTCCCGGGGACCAGACCCTGCAGTTCAAGCTGCTCGGTCTCTACCTGGAACACGATCGTCTGCGTGAAGCCCAGAGCTTGATGAAGCAGCTGGGCGGGGGTCCGGCCGGCCAATCACCTACCTACGCCGGCTACTACGCCCAGTACAATTTCCTGAAAAAGCACTACAAGGAAAACGCCAAGAACCTCGGCAAGCGCAAGGTGCTCGACGAGCGCGCGCGCGTTTTTCTCGGCCTGAGCTACCTGGAACTGGGCAAGTACCAGGAAGCAGCCGAGGCCCTGGACGGCATCGACCACAGCCAGTGGACCGCGCTCAAGGGTGTGGACCAGCTCCTGGCCAGCAAGTTGCGCAACAAGCGCAGCGCCCTGCTTCGGGGCCAGCGCCTTGGCCGGGCCTGAGCTGTCTGGTCTAGCGACCTTCGCCGCCATCGACTGGCCCAGGTGGCAGGCGGATGAAACGGCAGTGTTAATCTTCATCGTGCGCGCCGGCCAGGTCCTGTTGATCCGCAAGAAACGCGGCTTAGGCGCTGGCAAAATCACCGCACCGGGCGGACGCCAGGAAGCCGGCGAGACCCTCGTCGACTGCGCCCGCCGCGAGCTTTTCGAGGAAGTCGGCCTGCGCGCCGTGGACGTACCCTCCCCGCTGGGTCTGCTGCGCTTCCAGTTCACCAACGGCTACAAATTACAGGTTCACCTATTTCGCAGCCTGGCCTGTAGCGGTCACGCGCACGAGACGGAGGAAGCGGTGCCTCACTGGTACCCGCTCGACGCCCTGCCCTTAGAGGAAATGTGGGAGGATGACGTCCTTTGGCTGCCCCAGGTCCTGGCCGGTCAGGCCATGCACGGCGATTTCCTTTACGAGGACGAGCGCATGCTCGGCCAGCGCGTCTGGCCTGGGCTCCCGTAGGCTTGCCCTTTTCACCGTTTGCCTGTCTCCATTTAGGCGGAGTATGGTAAGTTAATAGATGTCTGATGTCGCAATCCAATGAGGTGAATTCAATGCCAGGAACCCCGGAAGAAGTGCTGGCCTGTAACAGGCAGTGGGCGGCCGATGTGGTCGAGAAGGACCCAGAATACTTCTCTCGGCTCGCCATCCAGCGCCCCGACTACCTGTGGATCGGCTGCGCCGATAGCCGCGTTCCGGCAACCACCATCACCGGCCTGGAGCCAGGTCAGGTCTTCGTCCACCGCAACGTCGCCAACCAGGTCATTTACAGCGACATGAACTGCCTGTCGGTGGTCCAGTTCGGCGTCGAGGTCCTCAAGGTCAAGCACATTATCGTCTGCGGCCACTACGGCTGCAGCGGCGTCGCCGCATCGCTGACGGGACCCGTCAAGGCGATCGTCGACAACTGGATCCTCCACATCTGCGAGATCCGCGAGAAACACCAGACCCTGCTGGACCGCTGTGCCGACGACAAGAGCCGCCACCTGCGCATGTGTGAACTCAACCTCGTCGAACAGGTCCACAAGCTGGCGCGCACCTACGTCGTGCGCAATGCCTGGGAGCGCGGCCAGGAATTGGATATCCGCGGCTGGATCTACGATATCGGCAACGGCGTTCTGGAAGATATCGGCACCACGATCTACGGCCCGGACGATACCGAATCCGTGTACCAGGAAACGCTCGAACGCCTATGGCAGCGGGCTTGAGTCAAGCTTGGCGGGCGCCAATGCGCATGCACGCCGAGATTGCCTGAAACCTTTCCAAGCGAATTGCGAAGTTAACACCGTGGTCTGACCACGATTCTGAATTGAGAGGATTCTATGTCGAGATCCATCACTTGCTTAGCGCTGTTGGCAGCCCTGCCGCTCTTTGCCCAGGACCATGGGGATTGGGACGTGAAAGTTGCCCTGGGTGGCGCGGATATGACCAAGGGTTGGCGCAACCCCGAAGTGCAGCCAGCGATCCAGCTGGGCCTGCAACGCCAGAACGGCAACCGCCTCTTCGTCGTGGACGTTTTTTACACCAATCCCGACGACAGCGACACCGTGCCCTTCGCGGTCAATGCGACTACCGAGATCCCCTCGCCTTACGAGTACGAAGTCGAGCAAATCTCCCTCGAGGTCGGTTACGGTCTCCAATACACCAAATTGCACTACCTGGGCCGCCTCGGCCTGGCCGACTACAGCGAGCAGATCGAGACCATCCGCGGCAGCGAGCATTTTCATGCCAAATCCGACAGCTTCGGCCTGCAACTGGGTGCCGAGGTCGGCTACCGCGTCTACAAGAACATCGACCTCTCGATCCGCGCCAGCCGCCTTTTCGCGGCCAACAGCGAGACCTCCGACGACGACCCCCTGATCAAGTACACCCATAACTCTTTCTCCACCATTGCCCTGATGGTGGGCTATACCTTCTAAGCACGACCAGTCACTGCATGAGGGTCTCGAGCTGTGCATCCTGACCCTTGTCTCTGGCCTCGACCCGCGAGCCCGCTTCTCGTCCGGTTTTCTGCTTGCCCTCTGGCATTTTGCCGCTGGTGAGTTGCGCTACCAAGCGCCGCAGCTTGGAGGGCTTGAAGGGCTTGGGGAGGACTGCGTCCACACCGATGCGCTCGATCTCGTCGGCGTGCAGGTCGATCACACCCGACATCAGGATGATCTTGATGTCGTGGGTTTGCGGGTGGCGCTTGATCAACCGGGCCGCCTCCACGCCATCGATACCGGCGTTGGTCAAGACGATGTCCATGATCACAAGATCGGGCCGCAGGGCGCGGGTCAGGTTGACCGCCTCAAGGCCATTGGCGACAGCGGTGATCGTCACATCCATGTCGGCAAGGACATCTTGGATGAGGGTGCGGATCATTTCTTCGTCGTCAACCAGCAGAATCTGCCACATAGAAGCTCCAGGTTCAACACATCCCCTTCTACTTTACGGAATCTAAGAGGATTTGGATAAGCCAACGGTTTTACCAGGGTTAGGATTGGATGGTTTTTTCAACCCCATCACCCACCTGTAGGCGCATGAAAAATCTTGTAAAAAGCGACGCCGGTGCGAAGATCGCCAGCGGCCCGCGTCGTTAACCTCCATGAAGTACGACCATTTGGAGGACTTACTTGAAAGGTCTGACCCTGCTCCTTGCCTCATTTTCCGCGCTCGCTCTGGCTGGCGACACGACCGATGTCAAAATTGGCGAACGCTTCGAGATCAACAGCAAAACCATGGGCGAAAAGCGCACCGTGCTGGTGTATCTGCCCGAGAATTACGGTCGCAGCGAAACCAAGTACCCCGTGCTCTACATGACCGACGGCGACAGCCACGCGCTCCACACGGCCGGGACGATTGACTTCCTCGCCGACAACGGCCGCATGCCCCACATGATCGTCGTCGGCGTCACCAACACCGACCGCAACCGCGACCTGACCCCCACGCCATCGCCCGACATCGCCACCGCCGGCGGCGCCGATCGCTTCCTGAAGTTCTACACCGACGAGTTGATGCCGCAGATCGAGAAACGCTACCGCACGCTGCCGTTCCGCGTCTTTTCGGGCCACAGCTTTGGCGGCCTGTTTGCGGTCAACGCCTTCCTAGACAAGACCGATGCCTTCGACGCCTACATCGCCGTCAGCCCTTCGCTGTGGTGGGACAACCAGCTGATGGTCAAGCGCGCCGAATCCTACCTGGCCGCCGGCAAGGCCAAGGGCACCCTGTTCCTGACCGTCGGCAGCGAGGGCCCGCGCATGGAGGACCCCTTCAACGCCTTCCGCGCGGTTCTGGAAAAATACCCCAACCCTAACTTCGCCTGGGGCAGCAAGTACTTCGAGGACGAGGACCACGGCAGCGTCGTCCTGCGCAGCCAATACTTCGGCCTCAAAAAAGTCTTCGAGGGCTGGATCGCGCCCGCGGATCTGGACTTCAAACAGCTGGTCGAACACTACGCCAAACTCTCCAATCGCCTTAAGTTCGAACTCAAGGTTCCAGAGCAAATGGCCAACAACCTCGGCTACCGGCTGATGGGCCAGGACCGCATGGCTGAGGCCCTAGAGGCCTTCAGCTGGAACGTGGCCTCCTACCCCGCCTCCGCCAACGTCTACGACAGCTACGGCGAGGGCTTGGAGAAGGCCAACCGCCTGCGCGACGCCCAGACTCAGTACGAGAAGGCCGTCGAGCTGGGCAAGCTGCGCAACGACGGCAACCTGCCGATCTACCAGCAGCACTACGACAACGTCACCGCCGCCCTCAAAAAGTCGGGAACCTGAGCTAAGCTCCGACCCACGCAGCGCAACAATTTGCTGCATTCCATGGTGCGTTCGCCAGTCCTAGACTGAGCGAACCCAGCCCGCGACGGCTGGCCTCGAACGGAGGGCACCATGGATTTTCCACTTTTTCATCTGGACTATTTCAACAACCGCCTGCTGATCGCCGTCATTGCGATTCTGCACGTCGTCATCAACCACTCGATGGCCGTCGGTGGCCTGCCGCTGATCACCTGGCTCGAGTGGAAGGGCCTGCGCGCCAAAGACCCCGAGACTGCCGCCCGCTGGGACAAACTGGCCTACCGCCTGTTGTTCGTCTTCTTCATCGTCACCACGACCCTGGGGGCGATGACGGGCGTGGGCATCTGGTTCTCCGTCTCGCTGGTCAATCCCATGGCGATCGGCAGCCTGATCCGCGTCTTTTTCTGGGGCTGGTTCACGGAGTGGCTGGTCTTTGTCACCGAAGTCAGCCTGATCCTGTTCTACTTTCTCACCTGGCGCCGCTGGGCCAAGCGCAAAATGGCCCACGTCTGGGTCGGCGTCACGCTCTCCGCGGCCAGCTGGGTCACGATGGCGATCATCACCGCCATTCTCGGCTTCATGATGGACCCAGGCAACTGGCTGACGGACCGCTCGCTGCTGCAGGGCCTGGCCAACCCGCTCTATTTGCCACAGCTGGCGTTTCGCACCAACCTGGCGATGGTCATGGCGGGCTGTGCCTGCCTGTGCCTGATCCCCTTCTTCACCAAGCGCGATCCCGAACTGCGCAAGCAGGCCAGCGCCACGGTCTCGCGCTGGTCGCTCTACTGGCTGCCCTTCCTGATCTGCGGCGCACTGGTCTACTGGCGGGTCGTACCCAACGCCATGCTCGGTAACTTGCCGGTAGCCAATGGCACCCAGGAGTTCGCCAACTGGCTGGACCGCCTGGTCCTGTTGCTCGCAATCGCCGCCCTGGTCGCGGCCTCGATCATGGCGTTCGGCGCCTGGGGCCGATGGCGCTTGCCGGCCCTGGTCGCGCTCGTGCCGTTTCTGCTGATGGCGGCGCTGATGGGCCACTTCGAGCGCGTGCGCGAGTTCATCCGCAAGCCCTACGCCATCGGTAAGTACCTCTATGCCAACGGCATCCGCGTCGACGATGTCCCGCTCCTGAAACGCGACGGCCTGCTGCATCACAGCACCTACGCCTCGGTCCGCGAAATCACCCCGGAAAACCGCCTGCGGGCCGGCAAGGAGCTGTTCGCCCTGACCTGCACGCGCTGCCACACCAGCGATGGCATCAACGGCATCCGCGCCAAGCTGCGCGGCATGTACGGCGACACGCCCTGGCAGGAAGCCCAGATCGCCAGCTACCTGGAGATCATGCACACCACCCGCGGCTACATGCCCCCCTTTCCCGGCTCCGCGTCCGAGGCTCAGGCGCTCGCAGCCTACCTGGTCTCGCTTCAAAACCAGCCAGATACATTGCCAGGTGCACAGACCACCGGCACCGCCCTGATCGAAAGAGGTACCAGCCAATGAACGAGAATACCCCCGTCCCCCACGATATCCCCTTGCCGCTACCCGCCTCGCCGACCCTGCTGGTCGTCATGCTCGTCGGTTCCTTCGTGCTCCACCTGCTGTTCGTCAATCTCCTCGTCGGCGGCTCGATCCTGACCTTCGCCTTCGAATGGCTGGGTCGCAAACGCCGTGGCTTCGACACCCTGGCGCGCGAGATCGCCAAAACGACGACCGTCAACAAGAGTCTGGCCGTCGTCCTGGGCGTCGGCCCCCTGCTGATGATGAGCGTGCTCTACACCACCCATTTCTACACCGCCAACGCCCTGACCGGCACGGCCTGGATCGCGGTCATCCCCCTGGTCACGGTTGCCTTCCTGCTGCTCTACCTGCACAAGTACAGCTGGGATCGACTGGCCGACCAGAAAGGCCTGCACCTGGCGATGCTGGCCGCCGCGATCGCGATCTTCCTCTTCATCCCGCTGATTTTCCTGACCAACATCAACCTGATGTTGTTTCCGGAACGCTGGAACCAAATTCACGGCTTCCTCTCGGCCCTGATGCTGCCCAATGTCCTGCCCCGCTACCTGCATTTCCTGGGCGCCAGCCTGACCGTCAGCGCCCTGTTCCTGGTGGGCTGGTTCCGCCGACCCAGCTTCCAATTCACAGAGAAGGTGCCCGACCTGGACCTGGGCCGCACGCTGCGCGGCTGCTATAGCATCGCTCTGGCCGCAACCGCCGCCCAGTTCGTGTTCGGTCCGCTCGTCTACCTGACCCTGCCCGCGCAGGGTGTCAACGCCGCCATGAACCTGACCCTGCTGCTGGGCATCCTCTTCGCATTGCCGGCCATGGCCCTGATCTGGAAGGAGATGCAGCGACCCTCAGGCCTGATCGGTCGCAGTCTGGTGCCGATCGCGGCCCTGCTCGCGCTCACGGTCCTGTGCATGGCCAGCGGTCGGCACCTCTACCGCGCGCGCACGCTCGCGCCCCACCAGCAGCGCATGGCCGCCAAGACCGCCGCCTACCTGGAGGCAGCGGCCCAAGCGCGAACGGCACAGGTGGAACAACCCGCTCCGGCCGCGGACGACGACCCTGGCAAGCAGGTCTTCACCACCTACTGCGCGGGCTGTCACCGCGAGGGCGAACGCCTGGTGGGGCCACCGCTGCGCGAGATCCGCGAGCTCTATCAGGACAAACCAGACGGCATCGTCGCCTGGGCCAAAGCCCCCGGCAAGCGCCGCGCGGACTATCCACCGATGCCGCCGATGGTCCTGCCCGAAGCGGAGTTACAGGCCGTCGCCCACTTCATCCTGGCCGCTCCCGTCCCCTGAGCTCAGCGCCGCGGCGGGTACTTGCGCAGCTTGCGCTGCAGGCTCTGGCGGTGGATCCCCAGCCAGCGCGCGGCCTTCGAGACATTGCCGTCGCAGCGGGCGAGCACGTATTCGATGTACTCGTGCTCGTGCCGCGCCAGCGACTCGCGGCTGGCCTTGTCGGGCAGGGGCCGCGCGGGCAGGTCATCGGCCAGGACAGCCAGCAGGTGCTCGGTCGCGACCGGCTTGGTG
>CAYRFM010000034.1:0-32857 GCA_964423555.1 uncultured Holophagae bacterium
TGTCCCGTTTGGCATCCTGGGCCTGACTGCTACTGCGCAAATTTGGAATTTGCGCCACATTGGGCTCCGCCTGAATCAATTGCCCCGCCAATCTTGTGTCTTGCCTCTTGCTTCTTGCCTCTTGCTTGATATTCAGCCCAGTTCGTCGGCGTGCATCAGCGGGAAGCGCAGGGTGAAGACCGCGCCCAGGCCCTCGCCCTCGCTATGGGCCTGCAGGCTGCCACCCATTTCGGTCATGAAGTTCGCGCATGTGTGCAAGCCGAAACCGTGGCCGCTGTTCTTGGTGGTAAAGCCGTGGTTGAAGATCTTTTCCAGGTTTTCCTTGCGGATCCCACAGCCATTGTCCTCGATCTGGATCTGGACCAAGCGATCGGACGGCTCCTCGATGCGGATCACCATCTCCTGGGTCTTGTGGATCTTCTCGTTGCCGCCCATGGCTTCCTTGCCGTTCTTGATCAAGTTCGTCAACACATGGACCAGCTTGACCTTGCTGACCATGCCGCGCGGATGGGCCCGAAAATCCTTCTTGATCTTGACGCCCTGCTTCTTGAGGCTGGCCAACTGGAGCTTGAGGGCATCGTCGACGAGATCGGTGACGACGATATCCTCGGTGTAGAGTGTGGCCTTGGCGTAGTTCTGCTGCGTCGAGATGACATCGCGCATCATCGAGACCTTGTCGCTAAGGGCGCGGATCTCGTCGGTCATGATCTGGTGTTCCTCGCGAATCGCATCGCCCAGACTGATGTAGTAGCCAGGCACCAGCTTGCCCTTGGGGTGCTCGGTCAGGAACGCGGCCGCGTCGTCGAGGTTGCGCGCCAAAAGCTCGTTGGCCTTGAGGAAGCCCTTGACCTTGGAGACCTTGAGCGTGTGAGAGATCTCTTCGGTGGAGATATTGACGCTGTTGAGGATGTTGCCGATATTGTGGAGCACGCCGGTGGCGATCTCGGCCATACCGGCGCTGTGCGCAGTTTCGACCAGTTGGGCCTGGGCTTCCTTCAGAGCGGCCTCGGTGCGCTTGCGCTCGCTGATGTCGCGGAAAACCATGTGAAAGACCTGGCGGCCGCCCAGGGGAAACGAGGTAATGACGATTTCGGTATGAAAGGTGGTGCCGTCGACCTTGCGGTTGACCCACTCGAACTGGAGACTGCCCTCCTCACGCGCCAGGCGGAAATAGTCCTGCAGCTTGGTTCTGGAGGGCGAGTCGTCGGGCTGCAGCTCGGGCGAGATATCTTCCAAGTGCAGGCTGATCAGCTGGTCTTTGGAGGTACAGCCCAGCATTTCGACCAGGGCCGGGTTGCAGTCGAGGAAATACTCCTCGCTGCCCAGCAGGATCGCGTCGGCGGATTCCTCGAAGAGCGTGCGGAACTTGCTCTCGGACTCGGCCAACTGCTTGGTGCGCTCCTCGACCTTGAATTCCAAGTTGCGGTTGAGGTTTTCTAGGGCGTTGCGAGCGTCTTCCAGTTGCACGTTACGGGTGCGCAGGTCGGCATAGGAGCGAGCCAGGTCCTGGACCATCTTGTTGAAAGCGACGGCCAGGACTTCCAGCTCGTCACCGCTGGCGACGCTGACCTTGACCTCGTAATCGCCGGCGGCCAGCGCTTCGGCAGCCGAGGTCAGCACACCCAAGGGCTGGGTGATGGTGGCGGCCTGGCGGCGCATGTAGAGGAAGCCGGCGAGCAGGGCGATGACGCCGATGAAACTGGTGGTGATCAGGGTCTGGCGCTGCTTTTGGTTGTAGGCGGCCCGCTCGGCCTCGACCCGTTTCTCCATGCCATCGGTCGAGAAGCGGTAGAACACGGCGGCAGCTTTCTGCTCAGTCTCGTATTCCAGGCCGTTTTCATCCTCTTCGATGATGGGAATCATGATCGGAGTCGCGAACTCGTAGTAAATTTTGCCGTCGATCACAACTTTCTGGTTGGTGGACTGGTTAACGGACAGCGCCCATTTGGTGGTATCGTCCATCAGGTAGACCAGGCCGTTCTCCAGCTTGACCCTGCCGTTCAAGGCCGGGACCAGATCGCGACTGCCGGGCTGAAAGACGTCGGCCTCGCGGTTTTGGGGCGAGGCCCAGGCGCGTAGGTCGTAGGAGAAACGAACCAGACCGGCGAGGACCATGTCGCGGTCGGCTTTGATGTTCTCGCTGAGCACGCGCTGGATCGAGGGCCAGCTGTTGTCGTAGACCATCTCCTTGAAGGAGATGCTCTTGTCCTGAACGAGCAGGGTGCCCTTCTCGATCAGCATCTCCTCGCCGTCCTCGCGGATGCTCTGGATGCGGGTGGTCACGGTGCGGTACTGCTGCCAGTAGTAGAAGGCGAGGAACGAAAGAAAGACCACCGCCAGGGTGATCGAATATCTCAGGGTCAGTTTCTGTTTGAGACTACTGGGCTTCAAACTTGGCACTCCAGCGAGGAACCTCGTCGCCATTGATTTTACCCGAAGCGCGGTTTCCTCTGAGTGCAATATCGATCAAACTCGAAATTTTCCCAAATTTTATCGATGCAACCAACGTGAGAGGGTCACCGCCCTCTCTTATCGGTCACCGCCGCGTATTTTTCAAGCCACTGCGCAGAAGTTCGCCAAAAAGACACCAAGCGACGCGGCCGCCGGGGCGGCGATCAGGGCGAAACCCATTGATCCACGCCGAGTTTGTTGTTGAGCGTCGACGGCATGTTGCTGAAACAGTCTTTGAGCATGCGCAATTTTTCGGGGTCGTCGCCCTTGACGGAGAGCACCGCCAAGCCGATCGCCGAGGATAGCTCGGTCACGACCAAGGTCATCTTGGAGCGTTTGCGGAAATAGTCGTTGACCATGCTTTCCGGCACGAAGATGGCGTCGACATCCTGGAACTGGAGGATCGTCAACAGCTCCTCCTGCTTGGTGACGGGTTCGACCTTGCGGGGTTTGGCGCCACCCAGCATCTGGGAGATGAACGCCATCATTTCGCGACGGCCGAGCAGGTCGACGGCGCCGATGGAAAGCTCCGAAACCTTGCTCAGGTCGACCTTCTTGTCGACGGAGACAAGCACGTACTTTTCGCGGGTCGAGCTGCCGCGCATGCCTTTGAGGGTGCTGCGGTAGGTGTTGTAGAGGTTCGACTTGACGACCGGATCGGGGGCGAGGATGGCGTCGGGTGGCGCGGCTTCGACGCTGTCGCGCAGGTCGCGGTACCTCCCGAAGACTTGAATCTGGATCAGGCCGCAGGAGTCGGCTATGAAGTGTTCCATGTTGTTGGGCCGCACGTTGGTGGGCATGAAGACGTACAACTTGGGCCGCTGCTGGCCAAAGCTACAGCAGAGGAGGACAAGCTGAAACAACAGGAACCCGAGAAATCTCATAGGCAGCCTTCGTGGGAGGGGCAAGGACGGACCTGGAACGTCAGTTACGACGACCCCACCCGGAGCGTGGTTGTCAGTCCATCGCCGAGACACCTTTCCATTATAGGCGGAAATTGTTTGGCTGCCCAGCTCGATCGGAGGGACGGAGGACTGGGACTGCGATGCGGACAGGGAAAGGACGTCCCCACAGCCGATCCGGCAATTTCCGGCGGTCAATGGCGCGAGGAATCTCGGGAAGTACGTCTGTCCTTTCAAGATTTGCGGCATCGATGTTACACCATGCTGACGAGTTCCAAATGGGCCAGGAAGGGTTGAAATGCCTCCAGTGAAATACCTTGCGCGGGCACGCGCACCGAAAATGGTCGCGGCTAACCTCTGCGGGACCAGGGGGCACAGCCCAGGAATCCGCATACGGGACAATTCGAGCCACCTAGCTGATCCCACGAGAAGTTCCCTACTATCATACCTAAAATCACGGATTCCCGCAGGCTGAATTTTTGCGGATCGGGGTGCCGCAGCTTAAAAACTGACGAAAGCACCGGAGCGACGGCCGCCAAAACGCGCTGGTGCCGTTCGGGCATTCTTGCTAAGCTTGATCCAGGACCCTGGCCTTAGCGGAGGTATCATGGCGGCAGCCCGAATCCTGATTTGCGACGACGAGCCTGCGATTCGCAAAACCCTCTCGGAAATCCTCGGCGACGAGGGCTACCTGGTCGAGACCGTCGAATCCGGCGAGGCACTGCTGATGCGCCTCAAGCATGGCGAAACCAGGGTCGACGCGATCCTGCTCGATGTGTGGTTACCCGGCTGCGACGGTGTTGAAACCTTGGCCAAGCTCCGCGAGCTGGGTGACAAGACACCGGTCATCATGATTTCCGGTCACGCGACCTTGGATCTGGCGGTGCAAGCGACGCGCCTGGACGCCTTCGACTTCCTCGAGAAACCGCTGAACCTCGACAGAGTCGTGTTGACCCTTGCCAACGCCCTCAAGACCGCGCGCCTGGAACGCCGCCAGAAACAGTTGGAAGCCGGTGTGCCGAGGGTCGAAATTGCCGGCAGCGGCTTGGCCATCTCACGGCTCAAGGAAGATATCGCCCTGGCCGCGCCCTCGCCCGGCCGCGTGCTGCTGCTGGGCGAGTCCGGCGCCGGCAAGGAGATGGCCGCCCGCCTGATCCACCAGCTCTCCGGCCGCGCCGACGGACCCTTTGTCGAGATGAACTGCGCCGCCATCCCCGAGGAACTGATCGAGTCCGAGCTATTTGGCCACGTCAAGGGCAGTTTCACCGGCGCCCACGAGACCCGCGCCGGCAAGTTCGAACTGGCCGATGGCGGCACCCTGTTCCTCGACGAAGTCGCCGATATGTCGCTCAACACCCAGGCCAAGGTTCTCGAACACGGGAAGGACTGCGCCCGCCTGGCCAAGGTGCTGCGCGTGCTCCAGGAGAGCCGCTTCCAGCCCGTCGGCGGCTCCAAGACGATCCACGCCGATGTCAGAGTCATCTCCGCCACCAACAAGGACCTGGAGAAGGCCATCGAGGAGGGCCGCTTCCGCGAGGACCTCTACTTCCGCCTCAGCGTCATTCCCCTCCGAGTCCCCTCGCTGCGCGAGCGCCGCGAGGACATCCCCGAACTCTGCAGCCACTTCGTCCAGTACTTTGCCCGCGAGTACGGGCGCCCGCCGATCTCCTTCACACCCGAAGCCGAGGACTGCCTGGCCAACTACACCTGGCGCGGCAATGTGCGCGAACTGCGCAACGTCATCGAGCGCCTGATGATCATGAGCCGCAAGCGCGTGCTGGACCTGGCCGACCTACCGGCCCAGATCAGCGGTCGCCACGAAGACGCCATCGGTTTCACCGGCTTCGACTCACTCAAAGATGCTCGCGACGATTTCGAGCGCCGCTTCATCGAGTACCACCTGCGCCGCAACGGCGGCAACGTCACCAAGACCGCCGACCTGCTCAAACTCGAGCGCTCCAATCTCCACAAGAAACTCAAGCAGTTCAACATCGAGCTCTAAGGACCATCAGGCATGATCCGCTAATCTCCCTGAGCAGTTTTGACAAATTGGAAATCGCCTTCTTGAATATTGAATACGAGTTGGTATTTATTGTACGCAACTATGACTTCCAACGTGGGGTTGACGTTAAGGGAACCAGTACTATTAAAAGCGACTACTTTATGGCCGATTTGTTTTAATTCATTACCGAATGGGTCGAAGTACTCATTTTTGGAACAGGTCACGAAACGTGTGTGTACTAGTAAGTTTGGAAAGACAGCATTATACTTCCTGACGCCTATATGGCGACCAGCAAAGCTTAGGTCCGAGTTGGGGTTGTCCATGGGATCATCACCTTTGATTATTACTTTTGCTGGCATAAATTTTTCGTTCACTAAGCTAATGCGCCCGCGCTCTGGTTCGATGAGTAGTGCTTTATTCTCTGTGTATACCCAAAATGCAGTTTCTCCTATGCCGGGAACATAGCTCGCCACTTTAGTAAGCTTCCCCTTGTCGAAAACACCCAGCACAACTTGGCCATCCGTTATAAAGGATATAAGGTTCGCATCGCCCTTGTAAGGAGAAACAAATAGTAGGGATCCAGGAAGTTCCGCTTCACCCAAGAGGTTCGCCAATTTCGTTTGATCTTTAAACAGCAAGTTCTCGTCAAGGTTTACAAATTTATCGAGGCGGCTGCTAAATACGACCAGTTTTCCGCCAATCCAAGCTACACCAGCCATATGATCGAGCCGTGCGTCATTCAATGTGCGAATGATGTTTGTTTTAAAGTCGACGTGAAAAATGCCAACTTTCCCGCGTACTGTTCCAGGTGTCCTTTGAAACGCACTAAAAGCCGCGTCCGTTCCATGATGGTAGGATGAGATAACGAAACTTGCCCATAAATCATCTATAGTAACCTCTTTGATCGACTTGCCATCATCAAAAAGCAAACAAATTAGTAATATTAACATGGCAACATCCTGATGCTATCGCTTGAAACCTAGCCAAGAAACATTAATTTCCCGGCTAGGTGTATTCTCATGGGCATGACATTAGTAACAATTCATGTCGCAATAGATAGCTTCTAGAATTTCATAATCATCATATCTCCCCGCGTTCGCTACCACTCTGATTCTTTCGATCTCTATCTCTGCCCACGCCGGACTGATCAAGAAAAGGAAAATTAAAAATTTTCTCATAGTTTATGCTACTCCTAAATATATGCCTATCAAACTAGGTCAACAACCGAAATAGTCGGCTGCGGGCATTTCACCATCATATGGGGGAAAAGTCAACGTTTTCTCGCGAGGTTTTGCATGGGTGATCCTGAGCGAGCTTCGCGAGGACATCCCCGAGCTCTGCAGCCACCTCATCCAGACTTTGCCCGCGAGTGCGGACGCCCACCAATCTCCTTCACAGCCGAAGCCGAAGACTGCCTGGCCAACTACACCTGGCGCGGCAACAGCGGCGCGCAAACTGTTGTCGCAACTCCGCTGAAACCGTATAATGAGGCGAGACCGAGCTTTATTTTAGGACGACCTCCATGAGCACACCCCTCCTCAAGCGGCGAGTGAACCAGACCGAGTACGTGGATCACCCGATCGGCAATACCACCACGACCCTGGGTCGTTCGCGCGAGTGCGATATCGCGATCGAGGACACCAGCCTCAGCCGCCTGCACCTGCGCATCGAGAAACGCAGCGGCACCTACTACCTGGTGGACAACAACTCCTCAAACGGCACCTTCGTCAACCGCCGCAAGGTCAGCGAAGCGCCGCTCATCGATGGCGACGAGATCGTTGCGGGTCGCATTCACTTTTACTTCCATCACAAGGAAGCAACCGAGGGCTCGGCCACGCGACCCATGCCTGCCATGACCGTTTCGGCGACGATCTCCGCCAACCTCGAGGATTTCCCCTCGGTCGACAACATGATCCCGCCGTACTTCGAAGAAACCCAGACGACCCCCCCGGAGGCGCTCAAACCGCCGCCCCCCCGCCTGCCGCCCGATCCGCCAATGCCCTCGGGCATCGCCAGCCCCTCGCGGATGGCGCCGCCGCCACCACCACCCGCGCAGCGTCCCCAAGCCTCACCTGTACCGCCGCCGCCGATGTCACCGCCGCCGAAGCCGCCCAGCTGGTCCTCGCCCCTCTACGCCGCATCCAGCACCCCAGCCGAAACCCAGGAGATCCGGGTCGGCGTCCTGGCCACCCCGGTCCAGCGCCTGTTGGCGGCGCTGATCGACGGCGGTTTAATCATCGCCGTGGCCGTGGTCATCGCGGTGGTCGGCTTCGTCAGCTCGACCCTGGCCCTGATCCTGGCCCTCCCGCTCTATCTGGCACTACTGGCCCATCCCATCGTCGGCTGGCTGAAGTACCGCAAGACCTTGGGCAAGCACGTCATGGGCCTCGAGATCGAAGACCTGGCGGATCCCAACGGCACGGGCCTGTCACCGCGCACGGTGCTGATGCGCTTCATCGGCATGTTCGTCTGCGGTTTGACCATGTGCTTGGGCTACTTGCTGATCTTCTTCGACCCCAACCGCCAGGGCCTGCACGACAAGATTGCCGGCACGCGCGTGATCCAGCGCAAGCGCTGAACCCGCCTAAGCCTCGAAGGCGAGCGGCAGACCGGCGCCCTGCATAACCCGCAGGGCGTTGGTCGAGGTCAGCTCGCCGTCTTTCAAGCGGTAGTCGAAGAACATCTCGTCGCCCTCGACCCGCTCCTGGAAATGGTAGTTGGTGATCGCGTCCGGCCGTTCCCGAGCGATCGCCAGCATTTCCAGGTCGTGGGTCGTGATCAGGCCCGAGGCTCGATGGGCGAGCAGGAACCGGACCAAGGCCTTACACGCGATCAGGCGCTCGCGACTGTTGGTGCCGCGCAGGATCTCGTCCATCAAGTAGAGCACCGGGCCATCATCGGCCTGGATCTCGTCGAGGATCGCCTTGAGGCGGCGGACCTCGGCGTAAAAGTAGGAGACGCCCTGTTCGAGCGAGTCCTGGATGCGGATCGAGGTCCACAGCCGCGGCAGGCTGCAGGTCAGCGACTGGGCGCAAACGGGCGCGCCCATGCGCGCCAGCACCAGGTTGGTGCCGACCGTGCGCAGGAACGTGCTCTTGCCGCTCATGTTGGAGCCGGTCACCAGGTGGATCTTGCCGTGCTCGGCCAAGCGGTAGTCGTTGCCGATCCGCTGGCGTTCGGCGATGGCGGGATGGGCCAAACCCACCGCTTCCACCAGGATTTCATCACCTGGGACGAGGGTGGGGAAAACGTGGTGGGGGAAGAGTTCGGTGAAGTTGCCGAGCGCGGCCAGGGCTTCGAACTCGAAGATCAGGTCGACCCAACCAGGCAGCACCGCGCCGTGGGCGTCGCGCCACTGGGCGAGCTTGCGCAGGAAGTGCTGGTCCCACATGAAGAACAGGTTGAGGAACAGGTGGGCAAAGCCGGATGCGCGGTAACCGAGTCGGTCATGCAGCGCAATGGCGCGATCCAGTTGGTGGCCGGCATATTTGCCGCCGACCATGAGCTGGGCTTTGAGCGCCTTGAGGCGCTCGGACTGGACGGGCACTTTCTCGATCGTGCGCAGGGCGGCGCAAACGGCGACGATCTGGCGGCCGCGGGCCAGAAACTCGTTGGCGAAGCCGCGTTGGGCGCGGTCAAGGCCGTAGAAGATGCAGAACTGGGAAATCAGGATCGGCAGCCAGGGCAGCTCGTAGCCCAGGAAGAAGTGCATGACGACGACCGTCGTCGTGCCAAGGGCGGTCAGACGGCCAAGCAGGTAAGCGGGCCAGCGCAGCGTCCAGGGCATCGGCTGGGCCAGCCAGGCCTGCAACATGTCCGCGTCTAAGTCGGGCGCCGAGTTTAGCCGGCAGGCCAGCGCTAACTGCTGGCGGAAGCGCCGCCGCGGCGCCAGATCGGCGGCCGCCTGCTGGCGTTCGCGGATGGTCGCGACATCGTCGCGGTGCTCGATCCAGCGCTTGAGCAACGCTTGCGCGCGCTGGTGGAAACTGGTGTCGATCAACTTGAGCAGCGAGAACGGCCCGCTCAGGTCGAGGTCATGGGCGAAGGGATGGTCGGCCGCGAACTGGATCGCGCCCTCTTCGCTGATCTCGCGGAAGCGCCATTGGGTCCGGGCCAGGTCGGCCTCCAGCAGCGAGATCGCCAGCTGCTTGCGGTCCCGCGAGCGGTAGCAGCGGTCGTGAAGCACCATCAGGTAGAGGAACACACAGGATGCGACCAGCGCCATCGCCAAGCCTGGCGCCGTGTAGAGCGGGTCGAAACTGGAGACCACGCCGACGAGGATGCCGATCGCCAGGACCAGACGACAGGCGGCCAGCAGGTTGATCCGGCGATTAACCCCTTGGAGGCGATGGCGGTAGGCGGCGAGTCGGCGGCTGAGCGCCTTTTCGATGGTCACGTGACCCTCCGGACTGGGAATCGCGATCAGTCGAGCGCGGTCTTGACCAGTTCATGAGCGAGGCCACGCTCGGCCAGCTCGTGCAGTATCGGGGCATAGATCTCGCGGGCGATCGGGATCAGCACGCCGCGCTGGGGGAAGGCCCGCTCGAGGATCAGGCGCGCGGCAATCGCCGCCGGCTCGCCGACCAGGAACGCCATCGCCGTCGTCTGGGCCGAGCCCTCGCGCACGATCGTCGACGTCCATTTCTCGCGACTGCCGTCCTTTTCGCCGATCATCTCGTGGTGCAGCACGACCAGGTCGCGCTCGCCCGGCGCGTATTGCAGGGTCGCCTCCATGCAGCGCAGCACGATGTCGAAGGCCGAGAACGTGCCGCTGACCCGGTTGTCGGCGTCCAGCAGACCGAGGCTCTGGATCTTTTCCAGGAACTCGGAGCCGTGGCTGCCGGCCTGATCGAGAATGTAGCTCTCGAGGTTGGCGGGCCGGGTTTGGCCGGCCAGCTGGAGCAAGGCGTCGAAGACTTGGGTATCGCTGAACGTGGCGCTGCGTTCGCGCTCGACGTAGCCGCGGTCAAGCATGAAGCGCCAGAAGTGGGCCCAGCCGGGGAAGCGCAAGGTGCCGCGGCGGATCGTGGCCGCGCCCTCGAGGCCGTAGCGCTCGCCGTAGAACAGGCTGTCGGCATTGGGGGTTGACTCGAACACGCCGTGGCCGGGGATGTGCAGGACCTCCATATGGGCCAGCATCTCGTCCTTGGGGATGTCCTTGAGCACGCCGTCGCGGCGGAAGCGGGCGGGCCGGGTCAGGGCGCCGAGCACGCCGGCGGGCGACCAGCTGAGTTTGTAGCGCAGCGGGTTATTGGCCGCGGCGCGACTGGGAATGCCGCCGCAGTGGGAGTCGAAACAGGTGATCTTGAAACCCTGCTCGCGCAGCTGGTCGGCCATTTCCATGGCGGTCAGGTGGTCGAGACCGGGATCGAGGCCGATCTCGTTGAGGAAGATCAGGCCCTTGGCGCGGACTTCGGCGTCGAGCGCCTCCATCTCGGGCGAGAGGTACGAGGCGGTCAGGAAGTCTTTGCCGTGTTCCAAACAGAGGCGCGCCAGCTGGATGTGGAAGCGCGGCGGCAGCAGGCTGACGACCAGGTCGGCAGCGGCGACAAAAGCGGCGACCTTCTCCGTCTCGGCGATATCGATGCGCTCAGCCCGACCATGGGGGAACCCGGCGACGATCGCCTTGGCCTGGGCTTCGTTCATGTCGCCCAGGGTGACGGAGTAGCCCTTCTCTAATAAATAATGAACTAACGGGCGAGATACCAGACCTGCGCCGAGCACGAAAACCGCCTTCATCTGACAACCCTCTTCACAAACACGATCGGCGCCTTGGCGCCCCCTAACTTTAGCATCAACCCATGGCGCGCACCAACCAAAACAGGCTGTCCCGGCGCCGGCCCACGCCTGTGCCCCTCGATCTGCTTGAATTTCAACAAGTGCCACTGTTGATTATTGTGGGAGGCGCCGATGCCCAGCCTTCCGACCGCAGAACCACTGCTGCCATGTAAGCAACTGGTAAAACAGCCATTACACAGCCTTGCAGAGATGCCATCTAAACCCTCGGTTATTTCCCTGTTGGATATCCAACACAAGCTCACACAGAGCAGAAAGCACGCACAATTCCGAGGATCAAACCCAAACTGTTTATTTCAAACTATTTATATGTATCGACGAGCAGCGGAGCGGACTTGGCACAGACCATGCTCTAGGAAGCGTTGTCACGGACGAGCAGTCGTTCGTTCTTGGCACACCGACCAAACGCAAAATATCACATCCCCATTGAAAAGCGGGCCCCCCCAAGGCCCGCTTTTGTTGTTTCTGGGACCAGAACCGGTCGGCACCACGGGATCGTTCGAACTTCAAAAGCCTCGGTCAAGCAGCTGCTTCCGCCCGACGCAACAGTATATCTTGCGCTCCACCGCCCAAACCGGCTACCGAGGGTTTGGTGTTTTCCGCGGTTCAACACCTGCGCCTGGCGTTGCGCGGCCGCCGCTGTCGCCTGTCGGTGATCGATTGGGAGCGCTTTGGCTTGACAATTTGGGTGAAGCTTCTATGCTACAAGGAGTGAACTCGTTGGACAGGCCGGTGCCCGCCCTTTGATGCCATCCGCCCAGCCTATGGAAAGCGTCCAGGGTTCGACTCGGGGAGGCTCCATGCAACATCTCGATCATCTGGTGAAAGTCCTGCTCGACGAGGGTGTGACCCACGCCTTCGGCATCCCTGGCGAGGGACCCAGCGGCTACCTGGCCCAGACGCTGCAAGCGGCCGGTGTGCCGTTCTACACCGTCCACCACGAGGCCGCCGGCGTGATCATGGCCGGCGCCTGTTGCCGCTT
The DNA here is from genome assembly GCA_964423555.1 of uncultured Holophagae bacterium. Taxonomy (GTDB): domain Bacteria; phylum Acidobacteriota; class Holophagae; order Acanthopleuribacterales; family Acanthopleuribacteraceae; genus CAYRFM01. The sequence continues at coordinate 12,134 of CAYRFM010000034.1, forward strand.
CGGCCGCATCGAGGCCGCGGCCATCACCACCCGCGGGCCCGGCTTCGCCAACTGCTTCCCCGGCCTGGTCAACAACCATTTCGAGAATCGACCCGCGCCCCTGCTGGCCGAGTACTACCCGCCCTCCGCGCCCTCCTACCGCATGCACCAGCGCATCAACCACGACTCCGCCGGCCGCGGCGTGTTCAAGGCCGACGGCACCTGCGACAGCGAGGCCACCTGCGTGCGCGAGCTCTTGGCCACCGCCCGTGCCGAAACACCCGGCCCGGTCCTGCTGCAGGTCGCCCGCAACCCCGACGACAGCGTGGTCTGCGTCATGCCGCCCGAGCATTTCGCCTATGGCGAGCTGGGCGAACTGGTCGACAGGGTCCGCAAGGCCGAGCGACCGGCGCTGATTCTGGGCGGACCGGTCGTGCGCCACGTGCCGTTTGGCAGCTTCGATGGCGTGCGCGTCCCCGTCGCCACCACCGCCGCCGCCAAGGGCGCGATCAGCGAGTACCTGCCCCACGCCGTCGGCGTCATCTCCTCCGAGGACCTCGCCGGCGTCGGCCAGGTCCTGAACCAGGCCGACCTGTTGATCGGCATCGGCCTGCGCAATACCGAGATCGTGCGGGTCGCGCCGTTCGAGGTGCCGCTGATCACGCTCGACATCCTCGACGGCACGCTCCACGGCCCCTACCGCGACGGCTTCGAGGCCGAACTGGAAGTGCTGCGACCGGACCTGGCCGGCGCCGTCAAACCGCTGCTGGAGGCCCTGGCCGGCAAGTGCTGGGGCGAGGATGAAATCGCCCGGCACCGCCAAGAACTGAGCCGCAGCCTCGACCCCAGCTGGTCGGCCGCCTGGGTCCTCAACCAATTACAGGAGCTGGGCCAAACGACCCTGGTCGTCGACGTCGGCCCGTTCCGCAACCTCTGCGAGACCCTCTGGCGCGCGGCCGACCCACGGGACTACTGCGGCGCCACCAACGGCCACTTCGGCGGGACCGGCATCCCCACGGCGATCGGCGAGGCCCTGGCCCGACCCGGTCGACCGATCCTCTGCCTCTGCGACGAGGTCGGCCTGCAGGGCTACCTGACCGAGCTGCGCCTGGCCGTCGCCAACGAACTGCCGATCCTATTCGTCATGCTGCGCCGCGAGACCTCCTGGCTCAGCGTCGTGCGCGCCTTCGGCATCCCCGGCCAGTCCGTCGCCTCCGCGGCCACCCTGCGCACCGCCGCCATCGCCCCCAACAACGGCCCGGCCTACCTGGAAATCTCCTTCTAGCCGAACGAGAGTGCCTCTAAAGGTTGGAGATCAAGGAGGCCCTGGTAGCAGGGAACGCGCATGGCCCGCGAAGCCTGGAAAAGTGCGATAAGGCTAGGCGGGGGCGCCTAGCTGCCCACGCCGCTAGCTTGCCTAGACTGAAGGGAACGCGAATAGTCCGCGGAGCCGAGAAAAGTGCGGTAAGCCGCTGGCTTGCCTCAGCCGAAGGGAACACAAATAGTCCGCGGAGCCAGGAAAAGTGCGGTAAGGCTAGGCGGGGGCGCCTAGCTGCCCCCGCCGCCAGCTTGCCTAGTCCGAAGGGAACGTGAATGGTTCGCGGAGCCAGGAACCGCGAGGTAAACCGCAACGATCTCCTCAAAAAACGCACGCGCGTTAAATTTATTTTCACCATCGCAGTCGTGGCATGATACCATGAAAAAAACTGCCCCACGCCAATTGTGTCCATTTGGGAGAAGCTGCCTTGGAAAACGAAAAAAAGAGAACCATTGTCATTGATCTGAATCGCTCCAATGATCCCATGAATCATCTTGAAAACGATTATGAACAGTTGATTCAAAGAGATGCATGGAAGGCGATCCACACGCGGATCGCGACAGCGGCCGAGAAGAGTAGCAAGTGCAAGGCTCAGAGCGATGAAGCCCGGTCCCTGGTAAAGGAGCGCTACCACACGACTCTGGCTGTTCTAGGCCGACGCGGCGATGGTAAGTCCACCTTTGTACTTAATGTACTAGAAGCTTATTCTGAAAATGGCAAATTGAAGATCCCCTTGGAAAAAGACAAAGAACGGGCCGAAAAGGTGATGCCTCTGAATGTCATTGATGGCACGCTGATGGAAACGGGCGAGCATCCCTTCCTCTATGTGATCAGCGCCGTTAAAGAGTGCGTCTGTTCGCACATGACGGGTGCGATGATCGGTGGGAAACCTCAACAGGAAGCAAAGGAGAAATGGGATAAATCCTTCAGAAAACTGGCCGTCGGCCTGAACGCCTTGAAAGACATTGGCACAGAGAGCCTGCGCAATGAGCACTGGGAAAATGACTATTACGTTATGGATAAAGGATTGGAAATTGCTACCGGCGGCATGCGCCTAGCCGAACATTTTAGCAACTTCCTGAAAGCTTCGCTGGAAATCCTTGGAAGAGACATGTTTCTCCTAGCCTTTGACGATGTGGATACCCAGTTCGAAGAAGGTGAAAAGATAACTGAGACGATCAGACGATACCTCAACACGCCCTTTCTCCAGGTAATCCTTGTCGGCGACCTGGAACTCTTGACGAGCCTAATTCGAAAAAAGCAATGGTCGATGTTCGGCGATCTCCCAAGACTGGATCGAAAACGCAAATATAGTGACTCAGTCAGGGATTTGGAAGACCAATATGTTTTGAAATTGTTTAAATCTGAGAATAGAATTTATTTAAAAACTTTGGGCGAAACCATGAATGATTATCACATAACCATAGAAGGTAAACCTTTGTATGACTCAGTGGACCTGGCACTTGAAGATAACTTTTTCTTGCACGATAGAGCTGTAAAGAATATTTGTCATCAGCTACTGCTTGACATGCCAGTGAGGTCCTTCATCCAGTTTTTTAAAATCATCCGTGTCCGTGATAAGGAGGAAGTAAATAGAATGCATTTTTGCCGCGAAATAGTACTGTATTCTGTGTCAAAGCTGATGGACTATCAAATTGATCTGCATGCCAATATTCATTTGAATGGTTTTGATAGACTTGCACTCTGGCTTGAAAAAATGAACGGCTGGGATAGTGGTATTTCCTTAACTCCTACAATTGAAAGAACGGACAAGGATTTTCTCTATCTGATTTTAGGGGCAATTCATTCAATACAGTTAACGCCCGATCCAGCAATGTTGTTCAACTATTTTATACACATTGGCCTGGCGAGTGAATGGCTGAAAATAAGAAATCCCCTGGCATATCTAAAGCAAATTATAAACTCTGACACAACAATATCCTTCATGAACATGTCATTCAGCAACATGGGGGCGTTACTTTCGCAACCTGGATATCTCCGAGTCACGAAAGTGGATGAGATCCGCCCTGGGTTCACTCTGGCTCAAAGGGAGGTGCTTAAATCATCACTGCTTATGGTTGATCACAAGCATGAGAGACACAATTATCTATCCATTTTTGCTCTGTTCAGCAGTCTATCCAGTTACCTGAAAACAGGAACAACTTTGAGAGAACATGCTTTGTCTCTTGAGGGTATAGACGATGGACTTGTTGACAGTTCTGAATATGAACACCTAAATAATGAGATTGTCCAATGGTTTAAAACCAAGACCCCTTGTGTTGCAATATATCTTTACCACAATATCACAATTAGATTTTTTGAAACCATAAGAAACATGGAACCTTTAAAGGCTGGCGATGCAATGCACAGATGGATCGTTGCATTTCTAAACGCAGTTTTAGTTGAAGAAAATTTGTACTACGGTGGTGCTCCAAAAAGGAATACAAATGCCACAAACAGTGACAGGTATTTCCTGGAAAACCTCAATTATTATCATGAATCAAAGGAACCTATACGCAAACTAGAATTGTTCGACTGGGTATGGCGTTGCCCTATGTGGGGCGTCTTTCTGAAGAAGGATCCAGACTCGGCAGTGCTAGAGGCCTACAAAAACGTTGCTTACTACAATGATGGAATCAATATGGCGGATAAATTAAGCTCATTTAGTCAAGGTGTTCAGGTGAGTTCTGTTGCCAAAACCTTCGCAAGTAAAACGCAAAACCCACTGTGGAGGAGATCCAATCAAAGTATCAAAAGAGCACTGGATAAACATCAAAGGGAGGCGCTAAAAATATTTAATGAAAACCCGGATAACTACTATGACAAGTTGATTGATTTAATCAGCAGATACTTTATTGTGAAAGATGGATGGAGCGATAGGAAAATTAAAAAGTACTCAAGCGCTTTCGACGAATGGTACAAAGCCCAACAATGAACGACCTCGAACGCCTCATCCACAGCGTCTTCCTGACCGGCACGACGCTTTACCGCGCCTATGAGCGTGGCACGCCTAAAACCATGGGTGAGATTGAGGCCCTAGTGTTCAAGGAGGTCAGGCAAACCAACACCGCCCAGGCCGACCACTATTACAAGCCGTACTTGGACGACTTCTTCTCAAAGCACGACAGTTTGGCTGCTACGCTCCTGGCCTCTTTTAAACAGCTCACGGAGATGCTCCATTTCCGCAACGACGTGCTCTACGTTCACTTTGGCCAGTTTGAGACCTGGCAGCTGCTGCTAACGGCCGTGCCACCCTTGCCCTTGCTGGCTTTCGCCTACCACCACCACTACAGCCAGCGCGGGCAGGAGGCACGGGCCATGCTCGAGCAGCACCGACCCTTTCGGCACTCGCTGCTGCCCATTCCCTTCCACCCCTTGCTCCACGCCATGTTTCGCGACCAGCCTCCGCCGGATCTGCATGTGCACCTCAACGGAACCACCGAAGCCGATCTGGTCTGGCAATATGCCCTGACCTGGCCCTGGGCCACCTATCGCGACTTCGCCCAGGTCCGCCGCAAAACCATGGTCAAGGAACAATACCTGGCCCTTCACGAGGCCTATCAGGAACGGGACCTGTTCGATAACCTGCTTGCTGCCCGCGATCTTCGCACCACCCTGCCTCTGACTGAGCCGCCTGAGAAAACTTGGTGCGGACGTTTCATGGGCCCGGTTGATTGGCAGCATCCCTACAAAACCGCAGACCTGGAGGACCACGAGTGCGAACTATTGCTCTGGGTCGATTGCTTTGCCCGGCTTGGCCATGAGCCGCAGCTGGCTACAAGGCTTCACCACTATCTCCTGAGGTACGGCTTTTTCTACAAGTTCGTGGTGCAACAGGAGGACCAGAAGGGTTTTGACCAGTTTCAAAAGATCACGCTCAACGAAATGCGCAGTCTGTCAGAGCGAAGCTACCGCAGGCGTTTCGACCAGATGGGCGCCGGTGATCGCATCAGCTACCTGGACGGTCGCTTTGCGCCCAACAACAACTTAAGCAAACTCAAGGAACTACTCGCCAGGATCATACTCGATTACGAGAAGTTCCAGGGCTGGCAGGACGGCTTCTACTGCGACGTCAAGCCCCGGAAAAAGCGCCATAAAATGGAGCTGCGCTTGGTCGCCCACTTCATCAAGAAAGCGGAAAAGGATGACGACTCCGCCAAGCTCAGCCGGCCCTGTCGCCATTACGATCTGCGGCGGTCACTGGCCCTGCAGGCCCGCAACTTGATCTACCTCCACCAAAAGGTCCCCAAAATTCGCCACTATGTGACCGGCGCGGATGCGGCGGCCAATGAGCTGCACGCACCGCCCGAGGTTTTTGCGCCCGTTTTCCGCAGCTTGCGCGACGCCGGCTGGGTCGGCTTCACCTACCACGTCGGCGAGGATTACCGCCACCTCGTCGCCGGAATCCGCGCCATCTACGAAGCCGTTGTCTACCTGGGCCTCCGCGACGGCTGCCGCATCGGCCACGGCACCGCGATCGGTATCGACCCCGAACAGTGGCTGGACCAATGCCCCAAACAGTTGAAGGTCCCTTGCGGCGATTGGTTGGACAACTTGGTCTTCACGCACGCGCTCTATGTCGAGGCCGAACTGCCTTCGCCGCCTCGGCTGCGCGACGAGATCGAACGCTACTGGCATAAAATCTACGATGAATGCATGCCAGGTCTTGCGACCCTGGTCGACGCCTGGCGGCTACGTGGCTTTGACCCGCTGTTGTTCGATCAGCCCGCCACCTTTGCATTGAACCCCATCTCCCAGCTCCAGTTCGATAAACAAGAGAAAGCGCGCCAGCAGAACCCTAATGCCTTTGACCTGTTCCAGCGCTACCACCAGACGGCGATTCGGCGCAAGTCCCAGGAATGGGTCGAGGTCGATGCCCACTTCTTCACCGCCGAGCAGCTGACCTTCCTCCAGGATCGCACCATCGAGCTGCTGAACGCGCGGGTCGTGGCGATCGAGAGCATGCCCACCAGCAACGTGCGCATCGCCCCCTACACCCGCTACCGCGACCACCACCTCTTCCGCTGGCGCGGCCTGACCAAGCCAGGCGCGGCGCCCCGGCCCGACGGGCCCAGGCCGACCGTCGTCCTGGCCTCGGACGACCCCGGCATCTTCGCCAACCATGTTCAGGCCGAATACGCCCACGTGCTGGAGACCTTGGTCAACGACTACAAGCTCAGCCACGACGACGCCATGGCCCACCTGGAGCGCATCAACAAAAGCGGGCGCGACTACCTCTTTGGCGTCGACGCCCAGCCCACCCCCGATGAGATTGAGCCCCTTCCAAAAGATCCGTGCAGCGCGACACCAGACTGTGGCGGCGGTCGCACAAGCATCAGTCGACTCTGTCCTTAGACGGGCGCGGGACACAGTCGGCCTCCACTGAGGGACACAGTGTGCTTGGGAAACGTGTGCCCCGGTCTACTGAGGGACACAGTAGGCTTGGGAAACGTGTTCTCTGATCCACTGCGGGACAAAGTAGGCTTGGGAAAAGTTTGCCCCGATCCACTGAGGGACACAGTAGGCTTGGGAACCTTTTTCCCGGCGCTACTTTGTGAGAAAGTAGGCCTGAGAAACTTTTTCCCGGCTCTACTTTGTGACAAAGTAGAGCCGGGATCCCATTTTCGCCAAGGACACCACAACAAAGCCACAGTTTTTCGTCTTTCCCAGACAACACTTCACAGCTCAATGTCACGGCTCCATTTGTGTCTAGCTCTACTCGCTGAAGAAGCTTGAGAAAATGCAAGTAAATTCGCTCTCGCTTCTCACTCACACGAACAAAATCACTGTTTTCTTGGCGCATCAGGTCGCAGAATAAAGCTCGTCAACGGGATACCAGCGCTACTTTGTGACAAAGTAGTGCTGGTATCCCGGCATCTCGAAAAATTTCACAACGCAGTGAAGCCTATCATTTTTCATTTATGGCTGCTTGAGGTGGCTCAATATTTTGATATAAATATCTGCAATTAGTTGGTTTTAGCGGATTGGCCCAACTTCGGCAACGAATTGTTGAATGCTATACCCAAGTCACACATCACAACTTCGCCGGATCGCTCATCTGCAAACAGCGCAGACGATTCATCTGCAGTTTTGCGGGCGAACGCTGCGCGTCCAAAAAAACCGCTTGCATTTTGACCGCTTTAATGATCTTTGCTTTCAATCACCCCGCCGGCCGGCGCAAGATTGCATCTTGCGCTACAGCAGCTACAGCAGCTACAGCGCCTGCGGGACCTATTCGGATGGGCACAAGACTCGGGATCACGCCCTATTTGCACTACCTCTTTAACTTCCACCCGCCGGCCGGCGCAAGATTGCATCTTGCGCTACAGCAGCTACAGCTCCAGCGGGGCCTTTAACTATCACCCTCCGACCGGCGCAAGATTGCATCTTGCGCTACAGCAGCTACAGCTCCGGCGGGGTCTTTAAATCCAGCGTCTTGGGTCTTGTCTCTTTCTTATACGTAGCGCGCGCGTACCCGTGGCAGCAGGACCTGGTCGAAGGCGGCGTCGAAGTCGAACTCCGGGCGCCAGCCCCATTGGGCGCGGGCCAGGCCGTCGTCGAGAAGGTCCGGCCAGCCGTCGACGATCGCCTGGCGGCGCTCCTCGATACGGTAGCCGATATGGGCGCCTGGGAACGCGGCCAGTACCCGCTGGCGGATCTCCTCGGCCGTCACCGAGAAGCTGGTCACGTTGTAGATGTTTTGTTCCAACTCCTCGCGGTTGGCCCGGGAGAGCAGGACTAGGGCACGGATGGCGTCGGACATGACCATGAACGGCAGCATCGTCTCCGGGCCGACGAAACAGTCGTAGGGCTCGCCCTTGGCGGCCGCGTGCAGCATTTCCGGGCCGTAGTCGGAGGTGCCACCGGTCGGCACCGTGTCCGGGCTGATCAGGCCTGGGAAGCGCAGGCAGCGGAAGTCCAGCTTGATGCTGGATTCGGGGTCCTCGGCGCGGTAGAACTTGGAGTAGTAGCGACCCAGCTGCTCGATGTAGAGCTTGTTGATGCCGTACATCGTCTTGGGCGTCAGGAACTGGCGCTCCTTGACCGGCACGCCGCGGCCGTCCTCGGGCTGAATGCCATAGGCGGCGATCGAGCTGGAGAAGATGAAGACGACCGGCTTGCCCATCAGCTTAGAGTGGTTCTGGGCGACCTGGAGGATGTGGATCGAGCCGTCGACATTGACCTCGTGGGCCAGTTGCGGGTTCTTCTCGCCGGTCGAGGAGAGCAGGCCCGCCAGGTGGAAGATGATGTCGAAGCGGTGGTGGGTTTCAATGCCGGCGATCAGCGAGCGGTCGAGGATGTTGCCGCGGTAAAAGGCTTTGCACAGCGCCGAGAGCGCCGGATCCGGCTCTTTGAGGTCGAGCGCGACAATCTCGTATAAACCTTCTTCGGCCAGGTGCTCGATCAAGCGCTGGCCAATCTCGCCATTGGCGCCAGTAATGAAAACCTCGGGTTTTTTCATGAACGATCCTCGAATCCTGATGACGATGGGTTCCCCATTCTGGAACGCGTATCATCTATTATACCCAACACCGGCCTGGTTTGGGCCAACTTGCGCGGGACCGGCTCGGGTGCGGCACGACCCATTTAACCTGGCATGCCGCGTTGATCGGTGTATAATGCATTGAGTTAACCCGCGCGCGCAATCAGCCCTCACTGTTCGCTCTGCAATTGCACAACGAGGTCAAGCTTGGATCGGGCACTGGAAAAAACGCTTGAGAAGGTCGAGAAATTCAAGGCCAAGAAGCAGTACGTCAAAGCGCGCGCTGCCATGGACGAAATCCCGCTGACCCAGCGCGAGCAGCTGGAGGTGATGCGCGAATCGATCCACCTCAGCCTCTACCTGGACGAGTGGCCCGAGCTGCTCAAGGTCCTGCGCGCGGCCCTGATCGTCCACGAATTCCAGGCCCTGCTGGAAGGCGAGAGCCTGGCCCTGTTCGTCGAGATGCTGCACCAGCACCCGCCCTTTGCCCATGCGCTGCAAGATATGCTGGTCCGCCTCAAACATCTGCGCGCGATCGCCGGCTGGGTCGAAGCTATGGACGAGCGCTACCGCGAGACCCTCATCGAGAGCTGGCGCCAGAGCGCCACCGAAACCAACGACCCCGGCAAACGCTGTCTGTTCCTGCTGAGCGTCGGCGTCGCCCTGATCGTCAGCGCCGACGAGGCCGGCGCCTTCCAAGCCTGGCGCGACGCCCTCAACGACGACCCCCGCGAGTTGAAACGGATCATGGCCTACTGTCAGGGCATCGGCGATCAGCGCGACCTGACCAGCCGCCTGCGCCTGATCAAGCTCGTCGCCGCCGCCGGCAAGATCAACGAAACCCTGACCTTGCTCAAGGCCCTGGGCAGCGAGTCGGACGCAGCCGCCCTGCGCGTGCTCAGCGAGATCCACGAGATCCTGCCCGACATGGTCAAGTCCAAGGACGTGCTGGCCCTGCGCTACAGCACCGCCGTCCGCCTCAACGACAACGACCTGATCCGCGCCGTGATCCTCGACATGGACGAGCTGACCGAAGACGAGCTGTTCCCCTTCAAGAAGCAGGCGCTCCACCAGATCGCCGACAAGGCCCTGCGCCTGGCGGTGCTGATCGAGTTCGTGCGCCTCTACATCCGCCAAGAAAACTGGGAAAACGCCGCGCCGCTATTGCAGATGCTGTTCGAGGAGAACCCGGACCCGGCCGTCATCGAGCTGATGGAGCTGGTCCTCGACCGCTTCCCGATCATCTCCTCGCTGCGCTTCCTGCTGGGCAAGTACCACGTCGGTCGGGGCAATCTGGTCGCCGGCATCCAGCACCTGACCACCATCGCCCAAGTCCCCGAATACGACCACCGCATCCGCCACCTGCTGGAGGAGCGCCTGCTGGTCCAGTACGACTCGGAGATCGCCAACCTGCTGGTGCGCATGTTGCCGATGCAGTCCAGCGAGGCCGGTCTGGTCGCCTGCCTGATGGCGATCCGCGACCCGCGCAGCTTCATTGCCGCCCTGCCCGAGTGGGGCGAACCGCACCTGCGCGAGCAGACCAACCCCTTCTGGGCGCTGGCGCTCGTGCGCGGCAACCTCGGCCTCAAGCGCTTCGACCTGGCCTACCCGTTCCTGTGCCAGTTCCTGCGCCGCTTCCCGGACCTCTCGCCCGAGGCGGTCCAATGCGCCGAACAGCTCTGCAACGGACCGGCGCGCGACTACAGCGAACTGATTCGCACCATCGACGGCGTCGCCGAGCGGCTCCAGCCAAAACGGGCCTGGGTTGCCTTGCGCAAGCACTTTCTGAGCGCCACCCAGAGCGCGCGCGGCCAGGGCGCGACGCCCCAGCCGGTCGCGGCACCGCCGCAAGCTGCGGCTGCGCCGGTACCACCGCCCGCGCCGCCCGTCCAAGCCACGGCCCCGGTTCAGGCCGCCCCGATCCCGCCGCCCCAAGCCGCGCCCAGCCCGCCGCCCGCGCCTTCCGCCGACACGCTCGCCGCCAGCGGCGTGCCCCAGGAGTTCCAGCAGTTCCGCACCTTCCTCGAGGCCGGCAAGCATCGCCAAGCCGCCGAGATGGCCGAAAAAACCGTGGCCGCCTACCCCCAGAGCATCCTCTTCGTGATCAACACCCTCGAGCGCGTCAGCCGTGAGCATCCCCGCGAGATCCTCTGGCCGATCACGATCCTGCGCATCCTGATCACCTCCGCGGCCTTCGAAAAAGCCGTCGAGGTCGGTCGCCGCGTCCTCGCCAACCATCATTTCCATCCCGACATGCCCCACATCTACCAGCTCATGGCCCGCGCCTACGAAGGCCTCGACGACGCCACCGAGGCCCTGCGCTTCTTCTGCCTGAGCTCGCGCCAGGGCCGCTTCTACGAGCTCAATCGCCAGCGCCTCCTGGAAGGGGTCCTGCCCCACCACGCCCAGTTCATTGATGAGGTCATCCAGCTGGTGCTCAACAACGAGGACCAGGACGCTTGGGACGAGTTGATGAAGAACTGGTTCCGCCACCGGCCCGAGGACCTGCCGCGCATCATCCAGGCCCAGGAGCGCTTCACCGAACAACTGGGCAGCCCGCGCGCCAAGCTGGACCTGGCCTTTTGGTACCTGCAGGCCGGCCGCCTCGACGACATCGACGAAACGCTCAACCAGATCGACCTCCACGACCAGGACATCCTCGACTACCTGACCCACATCGCCCACCTAGCCCACCTCAAGTACCCCGAGGACCCCAAACCCAAGTTCCTGCTCGGCAAGTACTACCTGGTCCAGCAGGACGTCTCCAAGGCCGTCGACACCTTCCGCAACCTCGCCCGCCAGATCCCCGACGCCGCCGACACCATCTACCAGTTCCTGCGCGGCTACCTCAAGAAGAACGCCGCCGAAACCGACCTCGTCACCCTCTACGGCCTGCTGATCCGCTTCGCCCTCGACTACGGCTCGCCCGTCTCCGCCGTGCGCCTGCTCGAGGAGTTATCGCGCCAGAACCGCGAGGGCGCGGCGACCCTGATCAACGGTGTCTACAGGGTCATCCTGCGCAAGGACGACCGCCTCGAGGCCATGTACGAACTGCTGCGCCTGCTCCACGAGTGGGGCGACGACGAGCGCCTGCTGGACGTCACCGAACAGGGCGGCTTTGGCGACCACATGGCCGCCGAGCGCCTGGAATGGCTGGAGGGCGTCGCCAAACGCGCCCCGCTGCGCGACCGCGCCATGCTCTCGATCGCCCAGATCTACTTCGACACCTTCGACTTCTCCCGCTGCCGCGAGGCCCTGCGCCGCATTGAGAGCGGCCGCTACCGCCGCCGCGCGCTGCCGCTCTACGACCGACTCGCCGAGCGCTACCCCGACCAGGCCGACATCCTGCGCGAGGCCGGCTGGGCCGCCTTCCCCCAGGACCCCGCCAAGGCCCGCCTGTTCTTCGGCAAACTGATCGGCGCCGACCAGTTCGAGAGCCGGCTGGAGGCCTATGCCGTGCTGCGCCACCTCGAGGTCGATGTCGACTTCGAGCTGCTCGGCGAGCTCGAGGAGGACACCAACCGCATCTACGCCGAGCTGTTCCGCCTCCACGACCGCCTGCGCCGCCAGGAACTCGCCTACTGGGAGTCGGCCGACCAGCCGCTCTCCGCCAGCAGCTTGAACTGGTTGATCGACACCGGCCAGCTGGCGCGCATCCCAGGTGAGCTCCAGCACAATCACGAGTTGGGCGAGGTCGAGCGCGCCCTGCTCGAGGCGCGCTGTTTCTTTGCCGAAGGCGCCCGCGTCCAGGCAGCCTGGCACCTCAAGCGCCACCCGGTCCCCTGTGAGCTGCAGCAGAGCCTGTTCCTCGCTGCCGGCATGGTCGAGATGGCCGTGCGCATCAAGAAGCCCGGCACCCGCCTGCCGATCTTCCTACAGGACGCCTTCCTCGCCAAACGCGGCAAGCCCGCCATCATCGCGGCCACCGTCCCGCTCGCGCGGCCCCGCACCACGGCGCCTGCCCCCGAACCCGCTTCCGAGGTACCCGCATGACCGATGAACTGAAGGCCAAGACCAAGATTGTCCTGACCCCCGAAAACAAAGCCATGCTGGCCTACATCCAGGACCAGCTGCACCGCGTCAGCGGCGAGATCCGCGCCGACGTCGCCCGCCTCGAAGCGAATTTCAAACAGACCCGTCCGGCCGCAGCCAGCGCCATCGGCGGCGTCGTCGACAGCGAGGCTATCACCCTGAACGATCTCGGCGTGCAGCTGTTCTACCGCAACGAGGTCCAGGAGTCGCGTTCGGTGTTGGAGCGCGCCACCCAGTCCGACCCCAACCTGCTCGAGGCCTGGAACAACCTGGCCATGGTCTGCTCGGCGCTGGGCGAGGCCGAACAGGCCGGCGAGGCCTTCGCGCGGGCCATCGCCCTGGACGCCAACCGCACCGAGGTCCTCTGCAACCAGGCCGTGCTGCACCTGATCGGCGGCGACAACGAGGCGGCCCTGACCCTGCTGGAGCGGGCCGAACAGACCCACCCGCGCCATATCCCGACCCTGCTGAATCTCGCCCACGTCTACCAACTCAAGGGCGAACACGAACGAGCGGTGCGTGCCTGGAAGATGGTCGTCGTCATCGACCCCGCCAACGAAGAGGCCAAACAGAACCTGCGGCAGTACTTCCAATGAAACGCCAGATCCACCCCGTCTACCAGCGCATCCTCGAGCAGATCATCGAGTCCGACCGCCGCGAGTTCCAGCTGCCGCTGCAGCAGCGCCTGGTCCAGGCCATGAACTACCTACAAGGCCGCGAACCCTCCGAGGAAGAGAGCTTCCGGATCTGAGCTAGATTACAGGCGGAGACCGATGTGGCGCAACGTCCAAAGTTGCGCTGATGGCAGTCAGGAAACAGCTTGCCAAACGGGGGGGCAGGTCGAACCAGGGATTGTGGCGCAATTTCCAAAATTGCGCAGTAGCAGTCAGGAAACAGCTTGCCAAACGGGGGGGCAGGTCGACCCAGGGATTGTAGCGCAATTTCCAAAATTGCGCAGTAGCAGTCAGGAAACAGCTTGCCAAACGGGGAGCAAATCGACCCAGCGATTGTAGCGCAATTTCCAAAATTGCGCAGTGGCAGTCAGGAAACAGCTTGCCAAAGGGGAGCAAATCGACCCAGCGATTGTAGCGCAATTTCCAAAATTGCGCGGTCGCAGTCAGGAAACAGCTTGCCAAAGGGGGGCAAATCGACCCAGCGATTGTAGCGCAATTTCCAAAATTGCGCAGTGGCAGTCAGGAAACAGCTTGCCAAAGGGGAGCAAATCGACCCAGGGATTGTAGCGCAAATTCCAAAATTGCGCGGTGGCAGTCAAGAAACAGCTTGCCAAACAGGGGGCAGGTCGACCCAGGGATTGTGGCGCAATTTCCAAAATTGCGCGGTAGCAGTCAGGAACCAGCTCGCCAAACGGGGTGCAGGTCGAGCCAGGGATTGTAGCGCAATTTCCAAAATTGCGCGGTGGCAGTCAGGAAACAGCATGCCAAACGAAGTGCAGGTCGACCCAGGGATTGTAGCGCAAATTCCAAATTTGCGCGGTGGCAGTCAGGAACCAGCTTGCCAAAGGGGGGTGGGGCCGACCGCCGCTCGGCCTGAATGCTGGAAGTTCAACGGAAACCACAGGGCAGACCTGGGCCGTTGACAGCGACATGAGGTAAAGTGCGACCGGGAGACCCGCACTCTCGCGTGTGGTACAATAGCGGACACATGGGAGGGGCGATGCGCTACGAACTGGATCTACTGAGAAGCTGGGTAGCCGCGACCAAGGGAGATGATCCCATTCTCTCCTACGACCCACGCTATGTCGACTTGGAAAACTTCGAGTACCAGGGCCAACGCGTGCAGGTTCGCACCGGCTCATGGTCTACCCCCCTTATTCGGGGAATTCTTGCCAACCCCGTGCCCACGTGCCAGGTCTTTTCCGGTTTTGCCGGCACCGGCAAGAGCACCGAACTGCTCAAGTTGAAAACCCAATTGGAGCGCCAGGATTTCACCGTCCTGTTGATCGATTTGGCCGAATGGCATGACCTGCAGCACCCCTTGTCGATCGAGGATATGCTGGTGATCCTTGCCCTGGCGATTGAAGAACAGGCCTACGGCCAAGACCATAAAACCTCCTCCTTCTTCAATCGCTTCGTTTCGGTTTTCAAGACCCAATTGGAAGTCGCCGAGGTCAAGGTCGGTCTCAAGCTCATCGATCTAAAGGTGCTGGTTAAGAGTCCGAACGAAGTCTGGCAGAAAATTCGCAACCGCTTGAGTCTGTCGGTTGGTCGCTTGCGTGAACTGGCCCACGAAGATATCGCGAAAAGTATAGGCCACCTCCAGGCCAACGCTGGCCGCCCCGTGGTCGTTATCCTCGACTCCCTTGAGAAACTCAGTGGCAATGAGTTCACCTGGAAGGAAACGATGCTCAGCGTGGAAAACGTCTTCAGCAACGCAAGTGTTCTGCGCCTACCCAACTGCCATGTCATCTACACCCTCCCCCCCTACACCGCGTTGATCAATCACAGTATTAGTGACCTTTACGACGGTGGTGTATTTCTCCCTCTGCCCGCGATCAAGATTCGCGACCGACACGACCAAGTCTATGAGCCGGGTCTGGCTGCGCTCAAAGACCTGGTTGCCAAGCGCATCCCTGTCGAGAAAGTGTTTGGCACTGATCCTGAACCGCTTCGCCGCCTGCTGCTCATGTCGGGTGGCCATGTGCGCACAGTCCTTAAAATGGTTCACGACATTTTGGTTCACAACCTTCTCGACGAATTCCCGGTCAACGCGGACCTGGTGGACGGCATCATCGGCAGGTACGCCGAACGGGCCAGAAACGCCATCCGCCCGGAGGGCATTCCGCTCCTTCAAAGTATCAGAACCCTTAGGAATATCGACCACATCAAGGACGAAGAACTGCCCTTGCTAGCGCGCTATATGGACAACCACCTCGTGCTCAGTTATCAAAATGGCGAAGGTTGGTTCCAGGTTCACGAGCTGATCCGCGACAGTGTCGCAAGCCGCGCTGCGGAACTCAGGTCCAGCGAAGGCGGCTGACTTGGATTTTGAAACAGGTACGCGTTACTTCCATCATTCATTCATTGCCACGACGTCCTATCACGTCCTCGGCATTTACGCGCGTCAAGCCGCGACCCTGAGAAGGGTCAAGGACCAGTTTCGCCAGCTGTCCCCCGTCTTCTGGGAGATTCCCGTTAGCGAGGAGGGGATGCGCACGTTCAGCCAGCATCTTCAGCACTACCGCGGCGCGGACCGGCCAGTCGCCTGGCTGCAGCTCTATGACTACAGCCACGACCCCTGGCGCGAGTTCTTGCCACGTCTCAATTTCCAGCGCGATGCCATCGGCCGCCAACAGCCAGTGTTCTTGGCGATCGTCGGTCCGCCCGAACTGGAGGAGCTCTTCTCGGAACGCGCCAAGGACCTCTACAGCATCGCCTACCACACGAACCTCGAGGATCCGCTCCCCGCCCCACCCGTGCGGGAGAAGCTGCGTTGGCTGCACTTGAGCGACTTCCATTTCCAGGCCAAAGACGATTGGAGCGTCCGACTCCCGCTCCGGGCGCTGGAACGCAAACTGCGCGAGCTGGTTGCAGCGAACCTGAAACCCCAGCTGGTCTTCATCACCGGTGACATCGCCTACTCCGGGCGTGCCGAGGAATACGAACAGGCTACCAAATTCTTCAAGACCCTGGCGGAGATCCTAGAACTGGATCCCCAGCACTTCTTCCTGGTCCCCGGCAACCACGATGTCGACCGCTCCGCCATCAAACCGATCCACGACTGGCTGCTCAGGCCCGTCGTCAATGCCGACACACTGCGCCAGCTGATGGACGACCCCGAAATGATGGCGATCCTGGTCGCCCGCCAGAAGCCGTTTATCGCCTTTACCGCCCAGTTCCTGGGCGGTGCTCGGGGCTGGTCCTCGGAGCGGCCCTGGCGCGCCGACACGATCGATGTGGCCGGTTGGAAGATTGGCGTCATGCAGCTCAACAAGGTCTGGGCCGGTGGCCTAGCCAGCGACAAGGGCCGTCTGTACTTCGGCGAGCGCCAGCTGCTCGACCAGCTGGAAGTGGTGCGCGCCTGCGACCTGACCTTCGCGCTCTGCCACCACCCCCTCGCCTACCTGGCCGACTTCGACGAGCAGCGCACCCGCGAGCTGTTGGCCGGTCAGGTCCAGTTCCTGTTGCGCGGCCACCTCCACCGCAACGATGCCCGCGCGCTGGGCGCCGGCGATACCCTGGGGCTGGCCACCGGCGCCATTCTCGAACACGACCCCCACTACGTCGGTTTCGCCCTTGGCGAACTGGCGCCCACCGGCGAGGGCACCCTCCACCTCTTCCGCTACAGCGCGCAGGGTCAGGGTTTCTGGGCCGCCGACACGCTCTTCAGCCTGGACGCGCCCGAGGGGCGCTGGTCCTTTCGCATCAAGCCGCGCCAGCAGGCGGCGCCAACGCCCAACCCCGATCGGCTGGAACAGCACGAGGCGCGGCGCTATCGCCAGGCCGTGCTGGGCTACCACAGCTCGCTGCACTTCATCGGACCGGCCCAGAAAAGCAAAAGCAACCATGCCCCGATCGAGAAACTGTTTGTGCCGCTCTCGCTCAAGGCCGAAGCCGGCGAAGGCGAACTGACGACCCCAGGTCTTGAACTTCAACTCAACGAGCCCGAGGTGGTCCACATGGTCGTGCTCGGCGACCCCGGCAGCGGCAAGACCACGCTTTGCAAATACCTGGCCCACCAGCTGGCCGCCAACCCCATGGGCAAGCTGCCCCTCCTCCTGCCGTTCCGGCTCTATGTCGCGCGCAACCGCGATCAGGGCATTCTCGAGTTCCTCCGCGATCACCTCTCCCAGGAGCTGGCGCTGGACCTGTACCTGGACCTGCTCAAGGGTTGGTTGGCCGACGGCGACGCGGTCCTGCTGCTGGACGGCATGGACGAAGTGGGCGACCCCCTGCACAGGATCACCATGCGCGACCGCATCCAGGCCTTTCACAGCGCCTGGCCCAAGACCTCGCTGCTGTTGACCAGCCGCGTCGCCGGCTATGACGAGGCCCGCGTGACCGAACCCTTTCGTCATTGGCGGCTGGAACCCTTCAGCGATCAGGCCCAGGAACGGTTCGCGATGCACTGGTACCAGGCCCAGAACCTACCCGCGGACCAGACCGCCGAGGAGCGCGCCTATCAGCTGATCGCCGAGCTCAGAAACAGCCGACCCGCCCGCGAGCTGGCCCGCAACCCGTTGTTGGCGACCTTGTTGGCCCTGGTCCACCACCAGCAGTCGAGCTTGCCCAGGCAGCGGCTGGACCTGTTCAAGAAGTGCATCGACACCTTGTTAGTCACCTGGCCGGAGCGACGCGGCACCTCCTTCAAGGACTGTAGCCCGGCCGATTTGCGGCTTTGGTTGACCTGGATCGCCGCCTGGTTCCAGGCGGTCCGCACCGGCCAGGCCGAGGGCCACGATTTCCGTCCCGATCGGCCAGAGCGCGCGCTCATGGTCAAAAGCAGCGCGCTGCTTGCCTTTCTGGGGCAGGCCCTCGGCCGCGCCGGTCGCGCGGAGTCCGCATCGCTCGCGCAGACCGTGATCGACCACCTCGAGCAGGCGACCGGCATCTTGGTCGAACCAGCCCCTGGCTACTTGGGTTTCTGCCATCTCCATCTCATGGAGTACCTGGCCGCAAGCAAGCTGATGGCCGAGTGCGACGACCCGCCTGCCCTGATCGCGGCGCACTGCACTGAAGGACTCTGGTTCGAGGTCTGTCTATTGGCCACCAGCGCCATGACCGAGCAAACACGCGATCGCCTCTTTGCCCTGGCTGAGACGCGCAATGACGCCGGGATCTGGCTGTTCCTCTACGAAGCCGTGCGCGAAGAGGTCGCCTTCAGCGAGCAACAGAAAAAGCGCATCCTGCTCAAGTACATCGAGAACCAGCGCAGCGAGGCGGACACCGCAACTGCACCACCGCGCTCGTTGCTGGAGCAGCGCTACGAACAGGCCTGTGGGTTGCCGGACCTAGATCCCGCGATTCGCGGCGCGTTCGAAACCGCCTGCAAGCATGCCAGGATTGTCGTCAACTGCAGCGTCGCCGACGCCATCGCCCTGGCCTCGCCATCCCCTTCGCTCGTTGACCACTGGCGTGCCCACCTGGGCGATGCGATACGCCCGCAGCACTTCAACTGGCTGCCACCTGTCGACCCTGCGCCTGGGCCGGATGCCCTCAAGGTCGGCTGTCTCTCCCTGGACGGCGCCGGTCTTTGGCGTCGCGGCGCCTGTACCCTGATCCTCGACACCGAGCAGGCGGCCCCGGCCTGTACCCTGCACCAGGAGAGCCTGCGCAAGGACCGCGACCGCGCCTTGGCCGCCGGTTGGACCGACCGCCACAAGCTGTGCCTGGTCAAGCATGCGCAAGACCTGGTCCCCGTCAAGGACGAGGCGGCCTTTCCGCGCATCCTCTTGCGGCCCGGCGTGCCACCGGAGGATGACGTTTTCATTGAGGTCCACTTGCACCAAAGCCTCGATCGCCAGCGCGTGGCGGCGCTGCGCCTGCTCGACAAAGCGGTGACGGAACAGGACAAACAGCGGCTCGCGGACAAGCGCGACGGGCTTGTCGTGGAGTACCTGTGATGCAGGCCGTCCTCAGTGGTCAGGCCGGTCTGGCCTTGGTGCAGGACGGCAAGGGGGGCTGCCTGCTCCTGCGGCCCGACCAGTCCGCTCAAACGGCCAGCCCCGCCGACTACCCGCGCATCTTTGGCACCGCCACGGATCTCGAGTACCACGAGGCGATCACCCTGGAGCAGACCCATGAGTTGCTGCGGCAGCGCTGGCGCCAGGAGCGGGCACTGCTGTTGGCCTGTTACCTGATGGATGCCGGCTTTCGCGACGAGACCCGGCGCCTGACGGCGGCGGAATTCGCCCCTTTGAGTAGCGAGCTGGCGTTTGTGCGCCAGACGCTGTATCTGCGGCCCGCGCCCGCGACCGCCGACTTGGAGGGGGCGCGGCGCTGCGGTGCCGCCGTGCCCGCACTGGCGCAGCTGTTTGCCGATCTGATCCAGGACCAGGCGCAGATCGCGCGGCTCGAGCAAGCCTGGCACCAAACGGAAGCGGCGCGGGCCGACCAGGGCTGGCGACCTGCGGCGGCGCTGCGCCATGCCCGCGACCTGGGCTGCTTTGTCGCCGTCGCGGAGCTGTTGCGAAACGGCAAGAACCCGCTGGCCTACCTGTTTTCCAAGCAGGTCCCAAAGGCGGACCAGGTTTGGCTGACGCCCTGGTTGAACGCCCTGCGCCAACCCCAAGCGCGGCCGCAGCTGGAGCGCGAGGAAAGGCACACGGGTGGCAAGCGCAAGCAAAAGCCGGCGAAACGCAGCGCTCATCAACAGTTCAGCGGTGTCCAAAAACAACTCGAGGCGGCCAGCCAACACCTGGCTGCGCACGACCTGGCCTTTTGCCGCCGCATCGTCGCCGACCTGGTCCGCAGCCAGCAGCCCGAGCACCTGGTCCGCAGCCTGTGCAAACTGGCCCAACAGGCCCATGAGCTGGGATATGACGCCTTTCAGCTGGAGTTGACGACCCAGGCGGTGGAGGTGTCCGCCCAAGACAGGTGGGCCTGGGCGCAACATGGTCACGCCCTGCTGGCCAACGGCCAGGCCGAGGCTGCCCGCGACGCCTACCGCCAAGCCCAAGTACTCGGGGCACAGGCGGTGGGTCTCAAGGGTGAAGCCCAGGCTCTGTTGGCCCTCAACCAGCTGGACGAGGCCTTGTCGACCTTTGAGCGGGTCGCGGAAGACTTCCCGGATGATCCGGTCGCGCGCACTGGCCGCGCTCAGGTCCTCCTCGCGCTCAACCGCACCACCGACGCCCTCGACGCCTACGACGCCGTCATCGCACGCTTCCCTGATAACGCCGTCGCGCGCACTGGCCGCGCTCAGGTCCTCCTCGCGCTCAACCGCACCACCGACG
>CAYRFM010000034.1:32957-34120 GCA_964423555.1 uncultured Holophagae bacterium
TCAACCGCACCACCGACGCCCTCGACGCCTACGACGCCGTCATCGCACGCTTCCCCCAGGACGTCGTCGCGCGCAATGGCCGCGCTCAGGTCCTCCTCGCGCTCAACCGCACCACCGACGCCCTCGACGCCTACGACGCCGTCATCGCACGCTTCCCCCAGGACGTCGTCGCGCGCAATGGCCGCGCTCAGGTCCTCCTCGCGCTCAACCGCACCACCGACGCCCTCGACGCCTACGACGCCGTCATCGCACGCTTCCCCCAGGACGTCGTCGCGCGCAATGGCCGCGCTCAGGTCCTCCTCGAACTCCACCGTCTCGACGACGCCCTTTCCGCCTACGACCAGGTCATCGCTCTCTTTCCCCAAGATGTCTTCGCGCGCACTGGCCGCGCTGAAGTCTTGGTGCGCATGGCGCGACTCGATGACGCCTTGCAGGCTTACCGGGAAACCCAGCGGCGCTTCCCTCATGATATTGTTTGCCAGCATGGTCTGGCCTATGTGCTGATCAAGCTGGCCAGGCCCGCCGAAGCGCTGCCGCTGTTGCCCGAAACACCTGCCGGTGGCGATTGGATTGGCTTCCATATTCGCGGTATGGCCTACGTCGCCCTGGCGGAATACGAACAGGCGGAGCAGGTCTTCCGTGCCGGTGTCGATGCACCTCCTGGCCAGCAGCGCTATTTCCGCGGTGCCGCGGCCATGCTCAAGCTCAGGCGCAACCAAGTGCCCGCTGCCGAAGAGCTGGAAGGTGACGACCTGGCCAGCTTGACCTTGCGCGCCCATGCCGAGGGTCTCCGGCAAGATCAGCCCGCCATGCAAGCGACGATCGCGACCCTGCGGGCCATGCCCGAGCATCGCCAATGCGACAACGAAACTCTGGTCCAGGAGTTGGAAGATCGCTTCAGTGCCGGGCGCGCCCAGTACACGTTGGATTGGTTGGTCGCTCGCGAGATGGCGGTGCTGGCATTCGTCATGCTGCTGAGCCTGCAGCGGCGGATGGCGTATTAGTCACTTTGGGCTTGTCCTTCCAGGGGTCCCGTTGAACTTTCACTCCTACAGGCCGACCGGCGGTCGGCCCCACTTTGGGTCCCTCCAGGGGTCCCGTTGAACTTTCACCCCTACAGGCCGACCGGCGGTCGGCCCCACTTTGGGCCGTCTCTCTCCAGG
>CAYRFM010000034.1:34220-72269 GCA_964423555.1 uncultured Holophagae bacterium
GGTCCCGTTGAACTTCCACCCCTACAGGCCGACCGGCGGTCGGCCCCACTTTGGGTCGTCTTCTTCCCTGGGTCCCGTTGAACTTCCACCCCTACAGGCCGACCGGCGGTCGGCCCCACTTTGGGCCGTCTTCATCCATGGGTCCCGTTGAACTTTCACCCTTTCAGGCCGACCGACCCAGATTTGAGAAAAATTTGAGCTGGATTTGACAAGGTGTTGATGCCTGCCTTTCTACACTTCGGAACAACGTCGCTTGTCTCAGGGTGACGCAATCCAAAACAGGTAGGTTGGTCATGAAGATCTTAAAAGTGGTTCCTTGGATCTGGATGCTCATGGTCTGTGCGGCGCCATCCGTTTGGGCTGCTGCGCCCAACAGCCAGCAGATGGGCACGCTGGAAGGTCGCGTATCCGACGCGCTCACTGGCAACGACGTCGTGTTGGTTACCATTACCCTAAAGAATCGACTCTTCGAGCGCACGATCACCGTGGATGGCCGCTTTACCATGGCCGCGATTCCCGCCGGAAAGTATCAAGTCAGGGCCGACGCGGTTGGCTTCCAACCTTACACCCTCGAAGTGACCCTTGTAGCCAACGAAGTAGCCAACGTCGACCTTCCGCTCCAACGGGAAACCCTAAAACTCAGCGAAGTGGTGGTGGCGCCCTCCACCTTCTCCTTTTTTCAGCAGCCGACCGGTTCCGTGAATTATCTCGACCGCGACAGCATTCGCAACACCCCTCACCTGAGCGATGACGTTTACCGCGCGCTAACCACGCTGCCTGGGGTCAGCAACAACGATGTCGGCGCGTCCTTCAATCTGCGCGGCGGTCAGTATCGCGAGGTCAACGTCACCCTCGACGGTATGGAGCTCTATGAACCGTTTCACGTCAAAGATTTTTCCGGCGTCTTTTCCATCATTGACTCGGAGATCATCGGCGGACTTGAGCTGGTTTCCGGCGGCTACACCGCAGACTCGGGCAACGCCCTGAGTGGTTTGCTCAAAATGACGTCGGCGGAACCTACTGAGAGCCGCAGTTCAGCGGGGGTTAGCTTTTCCTCCGCACAATTCCGCACGGAAGGCACCTTTTCCGAAGGCTTGGGTTCCTATCTGTTTTCAGGTCGTCGCGGCTGGCTCGACCTGCTCCTGAGCTTTGCGGATGAGGAAGAGGAAGGCGAAAAGTCCGAAAGCTCGATCGCGTACTGGGACACATTCGGCAAGGTGTCCTATGCGTTCAACAGCCATCAGAAAATGTCCTTTCATGTGCTTGCTGCCGACGACCTCTTCGAGGAAGCGGAAGTAGAGGAAGGCGAGATTTCCAATATCGACAGTGGTTATGCCAACCAAAATTACTGGCTCACGCTTGACTCTCTTTGGACAGACCGTTTAAGTTCGCGTTCCATGCTGTATGCAGGCAAACTGGACGAAAACCAGGATCAGGACTCGGCAGAGCTCAACGAGACCTATGATTTCAACTTCGATCGCACCTATGATTTCTTCGGCTTCAAACAAGACTGGTCGTTCGAAGCGACGCCGAATTTCTTGTTGCGGAGCGGTTTCGACTGGCGTACGGGGGATGCCACTTATGCCTGGGCCTCGGTCTATGAAAACACCGATCCGCTGGTGGGTACAAGACGCGAGGTCTCGAACTTTGCCCTAGACAACAAAGGCGATCATTTAGCGGCCTATATGAGTGGACGCATCCGTCTGAGCGATGCATGGGTCACCGAAATCGGCGCGCGTTATGACGATTTCGAATACATCGACGATGCACCGCTAAGCCCACGTTTCAACCTGGCTTACCAACTCAATGAATCAAGCGCCCTTCGCTTTGCCTACGGTCAGTTTCACCAAGCCCAGCGCTTGTTCGAACTGGCCGTCGAAGACGGCGAAACCGAGTTCCAGCGCCAGGCTGAGCGCGCAACCCATTACACCCTTGGCTACGAGACGCGCTTCGCCAAGGATATCAACTTCCGCATCGAGGCCTTCCGCAAGGAGATCAAGGACCCCAATCCTTACTACATCAACCTGTTCGAAGTAATCAACATCGCGCCGTTCCTCGCTGATGATCGCGTTGGCATCTTTGCTGATGAAGCCAAAGTCGACGGTGCCGAAATCGTCCTTAAACGGGATAGCGGTTCGAAGCTGAGTTGGTTTGTGAGCTACACCTGGTCGCAGGCAGACGACATCATTGATGGTGTCGCGGTACCGCGCCAATGGGATCAGGAACATGCGCTGTCCGCGGCCGTCAATTATCGCCGCGATCGGCGCTGGAATTTCAACGCTGCCTGGACCTACCACACAGGTTGGCGCATCACACCGTTCGCGTTCACTGCCGACCCCAATGCCCCCAACGGCTACACCTTCACGCTTGGCGAATTGAACAGCGAAAAACTCGGCGCCTATCATCGACTGGATTTGCGGGTGAACCGCGCCATCTTCCGCGACAATGGCCGTGGCTTCAACCTCTACATCGACGTCCAGAACCTCTATAATCGCGCCAATCCCGCAGGTTATGAGGACCTGAGGGTAGAAACCATCGATGGCGTGCCAACCCTTACTTACAAAAAAGGCGAGTGGTTGCCCATCCTGCCATCCCTGGGCCTGAATTGGACCTTTTAAACCCATGCGCCTCTTGGGATCGACCACGAGGCGCAACACCTGTTCCAGCTCAGAATCTGGCAAATCGAGGTAGGCATGGACGTTCTCATTGTCGAAGACAACCAGGATATTGCCGCCAACATAGGCGATTTCCTCACGGCTCACAACCACACCTGCGACTTTGCCATGGATGGCATCTCCGCCCTTCACCTGGCCTTAACCAACAACTACGACGTGATCGTGCTGGACCTCATGCTGCCGGGCATGGATGGCATGACCGTGTGCGCGAAACTGCGCCGCGATGCGGGCAAACAGGTGCCGATCCTGATGCTGACTGCGCGCGATACGCTGCCCGATAAACTGGCGGGCTTCGACGCGGGTGCAGACGATTACCTCGTAAAACCTTTCGCGTTGCCGGAACTGCTGGCGCGGCTTCTGGCGGTAACGCGGCGCAACCAAACGCCCGCCACAGGCGTGTTGCGCTTCGAGGATGTAGAACTGGATTTGGGCACCTTCATCGCCAAACGCGGCGACACGCTGCTGCCCCTCAACCCAGCCTGTTTAAAACTCCTCGAGAAACTTCTGCGTGCAGCACCGCAGGTGGTGCGCCGCCGCGATCTGGAAAAACTGCTGTGGGATCACGAACCGCCCGATTCCGATGCTTTGCGGACCCATCTTTACACCTTGCGGCGACATTTAGACAAGCCCTTTGAGCGCTCCTTGCTGCAAACCGTGCACGGCATTGGTTACCGTCTTGGGAGGGCCGATGAGCATCCATCATAGCCTGCGCTTTCGCATTGTGGCAGCATTCGCCATCTTTGGTTTCATTCTTGGCATCCTGTTCGCGGTCTTTATCTCTGGCAGTGTTTATTGGTCGGAGGACCTCGCCCAGCAACGTCGGCTCGAGGTGGAAGCGGCGGATTTTTTGGCACATTTCGCCAAAGATCCCAGCACGCCCATGATCAGCAACCGCGACATGACGAGCGGTTGGGGTGTTGAAGCTTTCGACGCTTCGCTGCGTTCCTATTTATTGAGCGTGCCTTTGGGGGTCACCGAGTTTAATCTCGACGATTTTGATGCCCATGTCGGAAAATTTATGCTCGAAGGCCAGCCGGAACCCCTCTACATCGTGTACGACGTTTCGGATACCGAACCCTTGGATACCTTCACGGGGATTTTCTATGGGCTTCTGGCAATCGGCGTGCTGATCACGACCGCTTGCGGCTTTATGCTGGGCATGATGACCGCGCAACGGGTCATTTCACCCTTGGTTTCGCTGGCGCGGCAGGTGGAGCGCATGAGCCCGGACAACCTGCAAACGGATTTTGAAGTCGCCTACGGCGACGACGAAGTGGGCCTTTTGGCGCGCACGATCGCGGCCTCAAATAAGCGCCTTGCCGCGTTCATTCACCGTGAGCGGCAGTTCACGGCGAATGCGAGCCACGAATTGCGCACGCCCGTGACGGTGGTTAAAGGGGCCGCCGAATTGATTCGCAGCTTGTCCGACGACACGCGGATCGCCGCACCGCTCAAGCGCTTGGACCGCGGCGTCAAAGACATGGAACATTTGATCCAACTCTTCCTGACCCTTGCCCGCGAAGGCGAGCTCGCGCTGCCTGAAGCAGCCATCGATGTGCATGAAGTCGTTCAGCAGGTGCTTGCGGAATCTCAGCACCTTTTAGAGGAAAAAACGGTAGCGGTACATGTCCACAAAGATAGCGCAGTTGCCGTGCTCGCGCCGAAGTCGGTCTTGAAGGTGGTGATTGGGAATTTGGTTCGCAATGCCTTTGCTTATACGAATTCGGGCTCAGTCACGCTGTCCATCGATCACGCCCGTTTTAAAATTGAAGATACCGGTCCTGGCTTTCCCGAAAACCGAATCGGGGCCAACGCTCTGCCGGTAACGGATGCCGAAGTTGCGGCGGGTCATGGGCTGGGGCTGGGCATTGTCAGTGATTTTTGCCGTCGCTATGGTTGGCAGTTGTCGCTATCGAATGTCACACCTCATGGCGCTTCGGTGCAGGTTGTGTTTCACAACCCGTAGCGCACGCTGGCAGGCCGAGAGGCGCCTGGTCCAAGCCGGGCGTGGCACCACTTTGGGTCTTTCCATGGGTCCCGTTGAACTTCCAACCCTACTGGCCGACCGGCGGTCGGCCCCACTTTCGGCCGTCTCCTTCCATGGGTCCCGTTGAACTTTCACCCCTACAGGCCGACCGGCGGTCGGCCCCACTTTCGGCCGTCTCCCTCCATGGGTCCCGTTGAACTTCCAACCCTACAGGCCGACCGGCGGTCGGGCTCACTTTGGGCCGTCTCCTTTCATGGGTTGCCGCGCTATAATGGGGCTTCCGACTGTCGGGAGGACCCATGGCCATCATCAGGGACGCCGTCTGGGGCGACATCAGTTTGACCCGCGAGGAGCTGCGCCTCGTCGACACGCCCGAGTTCCAGCGCCTGCGCGGCATCCGCCAGCTGGGCACCAGTTACCTGGTCTTCCCCAGCGCCCAGCACACCCGCTTCGAGCACTCCATGGGCACCAGCTGGGTCCTGCGCCGCATGGTCGACGAGATCAACAGCCGCGCCGCGCGCACCGGCCGCAGCGCCCTGATCAGTGCCGAGGAACGCCGCTTCCTCAGCATCGCTGCCCTGCTCCATGACGTCACCCACATCCCCTACGGCCACACCTTCGAGGACGAGCGCCGCATCCTGCCGCCCCACGACAAGAGCCGCACTCGCCTGCAGTTCTTCCTCAGCCACGGCCAGCTGGGCAAAGCCTTGGCCGAGCTGGGCCTGACCCAGGCGTTGGAGCGCTTTTTTGTCGAAGGCAAGAGCCGCGATGATTATGGCTACCAGCTGGTCGCCGGGCCGATCTGCGCCGACCTGCTCGACTACCTGCGCCGTGACGCCTTTTTCTGCGGACTCGACCTCAACTACGACGAACGCCTGTTCCGCTACCTCGACGTCGAGTCCGGCAAGCTGTGCTTCAACCTCCACAGCGATCGCGGCTTTCGCCAGGACGCCTGGAGCGAGCTGATCAGCCTGCTGCGGATCCGCTTTCACCTAACCGAACGGGTCTACTTCCACCACACCAAGGTCGTCTCCGGCGCCATGCTCTCCCGCGTGCTCGAAGCGCTGCTCGAGCGCGGCGCCTTCGCGGTCGAGGAGCTCTACCACCTGCGCGACGACGCCTTCCTGCTGCTCGTCGAACAGCGCATCGGCAAGGTCCGCGGCTACGCCAAGCTGTGGGAGGCCTTCCAGGCCCGTCAGCTGTTCAAGCGGGTCTACATGGTCGCCCGCGACCCGCTCGACCTCGACTTCCCCGACGCCGCCGCCATGACCCGCTTCCAGGAGCGCTACCATCTCAACCAGGACAACGCCCGCTTCGAGCTGGAGCAGCGTCTCGCCCTTAAACTCAAGGTCCCGCCCTGGGCGATCGTGCTCTACGCGCCCGAAACGAGGATGCAGCTCAAGGAGGCCCACGTCAACGTGCGCATCGACAGCGGCCCGCTGCGCTCCCTGGCCGAGGTCCGCCACCCCGAACTCCAAGCCCTGGGCGACCGCCACCAGGCCCTGTGGAAGTTCTTCCTGTTCATGGACGCCGCCTATGAGGATAAGTTCCTCAAGGCCAGCCGCCTCATGGAAGAGGAGATCGGCCTGCCCAACCAGCTTGAACTGTTCAACAAGGGTCAGCTCACCCTGGGCTTCTGAGGCGCGAACGCCTACCCGCGCCAGATCGGGCTTTGGGGATCAGCCTTTACACGAGTTTGCAGGGAATCTTGCTTCTTTACGCCTGTTTGGAATCTTGAAATGGCTTTTACGCCAAAAACAGTATAATCTCTCCGGAGTCGGCCCCGGGTTCTTGCGCAATCGACCCGAACCGGCACTCAGGAGGAGTTGAGTCATGTGCGTAGTTCCCATCATCATCGAACCGTTTACGATCGACGACCCCAATGCCAATTACGGCGTTCAGCTGACCGGCGAGGTGCAAACGATCGTGGCCGAGGAAACCAAGGCCTTTTTCATGATCGAACGGTTCAATAGTGCCATGTCGGCGCGCTTGCCGCTGACGAACGGCAATGCCTTTCGCTTCCAGTTGGCGTTTTCCTCGGATGTCAATACCTCGGCCATGCATGCCGCTTATTTATTGAATTTGACGACCGTGTTCCTGACCCAAAAATCCGACCTGCCCGACGACGCCGAAGATCGGGCGCTGGTCCAGCCCCCCATCGCGATCGAGCCCGATTCCGGGTTCGCGCTGTTTGGCAACACCCTCGTCATGAGCCCGCCCACCGCCAACTGCTGGGAATTCAGCAACAGCGTCTTCACCAGCGCGCCGATCCACATCCAGCTCGAGGGCAACCCCGGTGACCAGGTCCTGTACCACCTGCAAATCATGGGCACGCTCGGCATCCAAACCCGCCGCGAAGGTCCGATCTACTACCTGCCGTTCACCCATGACCCGATGATGGTCATCACCGTCAACGGCTAAGTCCGACCCTCCGGTGGCGACCGTCAACCGGAGGGCGTCTTGCGCAGGATGATGTAATAGCCGTAGCGGGTTTCCACCGGTTCGGGACTGATCTGACCGGGTGTCAGGCGCTCGAAACCGACGCGGAAATCCGGGTCCATCGTGCCGCGGAACCAGGTCTTGAGGTCGCCACCGACGGCCGCGGTCGGGCTGTCCGATTCCTTGCGGGCCAGTTCGGCGAACTGGTCCGGCTGCCCCGCCAGGATCGCGATCAGCTCCTTGGCGCGGGTGTGGGCCTGTTGCTTGGTGCGCACGAGTTCGGGGCGAGCACCGACCGCGCCCTGCCAGGCGATCAGGATCGCGGCGCCGGCATAGGCGACCACCTTCTGGCGGCGCAGGAAGGCGAAGCCCATGGGCAGCTCGACCGGCCCGCCGACCTCGCCGTAACGCAGGCCCTGCAACAGCTCGAGCGCCTGCGGCGGCCACAACACGCCATCGCAGACTACGCCCATGAAGCTGGGCCCTTTCCCAAGGTCATTATGCCGCGCCGCCAAGGCCTCGAACGAGGCCGCACTCAGCTCTTTCCGGATTTCGGCCGCCAAGGCCTCGGCCTGTTCGCGCGTGCGCTGTGGCAGTTCGGGATGATCCGCCTGCGGGCCGAAGCCGATGACGAAGCCCTCGGCACAGTAGTGTTTGGCCCGCAGCGCATCGCGGCGCAGGATGTGCCAGCCAAAGGGGCTGCGCAGCGGGACATCCAGGATCGCGCCCTCGGACAGGCTGGCCACGGCGCGCTCGATTTCGGGCACGAACTCGCCGGCCTTCCAGGCGCCGAGGCTACCGCCAAAGGCGGCGGAGCTGCCATCCGACTCGGCCCGTGCAATTGCCGCGAACTGGCTGGGGTCGGCCTTGACCCGCGCCAGCAGCTCCTGGGCCTTGAGCTTGGCCTCATCGGCGCTGCGCTTGACCGCCGCGTCCGCGTTGCGCGCGCCGGCAAAGCTGACCAGGATATGACTGGCCGCGTAATCGCCTTCGCGCGTGAAGAATTGATCCGACTCGTCGTCCACGACCACCGGCTTGGCGGGTTTGCCACCGCCACATTGCATCAACAGGAGGCAAAACACCATGCCCCAAAGCCTCATAACCGACCCCCACCATGCGCTCGCATTATCCTAACATGAATGAAAGCACATGGATCGCCAAAACCCATCAGGTCCGGACGGTTTCTCGCGAGGGAGCGCGACGGGCTTCTGTATCCCTCCTGTGAATCTGAGTCAGACAATTCACGGCTAGAAAGCAGGGGCACACAGGTGTACCCCTCGTTGGGATATCTTGGCGTTCTCTGACTCAAAGTTTGGAAATGGAGATGCTGCCGTTGGTGGTTTCCAGCTCGATCTTGGGACCGCCGCCGTTGAGCGAACCGGCCAGGTGCTTCTTCGACGATTTGGAGACCGTCATCTGCAGTTCCGAGTTGATCGAGCCATTGGTGGTGTTGGCCTCGACCTGGCCCTTGATGGAGCCGGGCAGGCGCAGCGTGATGCTGCCGTTGGTGGTCTCCATGTCGACGCCCTTGCTGTCGCCGGCGACGAGGTCGGCGCGCAGGTCGCCGTTGGTGGTCTCGGCATGGACTTTACCCGCGGCGCCCAATACGGTGACATCGCCGTTGGTGGTTTCAACGTGGAGGTCGCCCTGGACGTTCTCGACCTGAATACTGCCGTTGGTGACGTCGGCGTTGAGTAGCAGCTTGGCGGGCACCCAGACTTCCATGGTGACCGAAACATTGCGACCGCCCCAGAAAGAGCGGGGGCGCTTCGTGGCGATCTCAACAACATCGCCCGCGGCGTGCAACGTCACCTTGGTCTGTGTCAGGGCATCGGCATTGCGCGATTTCTTGATCGCCTTGAGAACCACCTTGTCCTTGTCCCAGGCATGGATCGTGACATCGCCGTTGGTATTGTCGAGCTTGACGGTCCCGCCCGCCTTGAGCGGCGCCTCCAAGTTGATGGTTTCTTCGGCCGCATACAGACCACCCGTGGCCAGTAACGCGACAAACAGCAACAAACCTTTCATGGCTAACCTCGATATTCATGATGCAAAAGGCAGAGCGCCTCACCCAAGCAAACGCAGCAGGCGCCGCCGAGGTTTAGCCACCACCGTGATCAGCCAACGACTTGCCTTGTACTGGTCAAGGAATGAACTTGTACACGAAAAACAACTTTTCACCACTCTGGAAAACGAGTAAGAGTGTTGAAAACTTGTGAGTCTGGCCCCTAAATTATGCTAAACTTCACTTGAGCTGCTTTGGAGGGCGTACCTAATATGGCCACAGCCGGGCAAATAAAGATCCTCATTGGCTCCCACGTCAGCAAAAAGGCCAAAGCCACACCCCTCGGGGCGGTTCCCTTCAACCCTGACTTTGAAACTCTGGTGGTAACCACGAAGTCAAAAGGAGGACCAGGTTTGCATGTACTTACGGCGAAAGCGGTCGGATCGAACGGATTTTGCCCGAGTACAGGAAAAATGCCAAACTCGAGAAGCAGGGGCTGCCCCATCGCTCCGGTCCAGACCGTGCACACTCTCAGCCAAGCCGGCTTCGTCCGGGCCTGTTTTCGCCTCAAGCTCCAATTCGTGATAGGGGACTAACGCATGAACATCACGACAAATCTTCATGGTCGCTTAAGAAACACATCGCTTCCAACCACTAGAAGTATGTTACCACTATTTGAAGCTGTAGCTAATGCAATACATGCGATCGAAGATTTGGAGATGCCTTCAGAAAACGGAAACATTCTCATCCAAATAATACGGGATGGGCACCTTTTCCAAGACTTTCCAGATAGGCTTAAACGCCCTGGACGTGAACCCATGAGTGGTATCATTGGGTTTAAAATAGTAGATAATGGAATTGGATTTACTGATGAAAACATGCTGTCGTTTATGACACTTGATAGTGAGCACAAGGCAGCACGTGGCGCGCGTGGAGTGGGTAGGCTTTTGTGGCTGAAAGCATTTGACAGCGTATCTATACGTAGTGTTTACAAATCGCCAAATAATGAAATGCTGTGTCGTGAGTTCACTTTTAGCGAACTAGGTGTCTCTGAGCCAATAATGGGACGAAACAACGATGCAACAAGAAACACAACGGTCACTCTGGAAGGCTTTTCCAAACGATATAGAGACTGCTCGTATAAGACCGCATACTCTATTGCTCGCGAATTAGTTGAACACAATCTTTGGTATTTTATCCGCCCTGGTGGTGCGCCCAAGATCAAAATTGAAGACGAGGGTGAATCAATAGATTTGGATGATATATATCAGCAGCAGATGATTGAGGCCTCTGTGGCGGAGAGTATTAGTTTAAAGGGAACAACTTTTGAATTGATGCATGTCAAACTTGTCGCTTCCCATGGAAGAAATCACAGCATCGCTTTCTGTGCGTCGAATAGAGTCGTCACTCAGGAACCCATCAAAGGAATTCCCGGTCTTCAAAGTTGGCTCTCTGATGGGCAAAACCAATTTGTCTACGAATGTTATGTGAGTTCGATGCTCTTGGATGAAAAGGTGCGAGCAGAAAGAACAAGTTTTGATATTTCTGAAAATCCATTAGAGCTTTTAGACGAGCTTTCTAAAAAGGAGATTCGAGAGGAGGTCATGAAACGCGTTGCCGCTCACCTTTCTGTCTACCTCGAAGAGGGTCAACGTCTCGGGCTTCAACGGATTGTTCAGTTTGTAGACAAAAGAGCGCCCAGGTATAAACCCTTACTCGCACGTATCCCCCAGGAGCAACTTTGTGTTGATCCTGATATAAGCGACAAGGATTTGGAGCTGCATCTACATAAACTATATGCCGAAATCGAAAACAGACTCCTTGCGGAAGGTCATGATGTAATGTGGCCTAAAGGCAACGAAACTCACAATGAATACAAAAAACGGGTAATGAACTATCTTGAGACCGTGAAGGACATGAAAAAATCAGATTTAGCAAATTATGTCAGTCATCGTCGGGTCATTATAGATATCTTGGCCAAGGCCATTGAACGTCAAGATCAGGGAAATTACGCTCCGGAAGCTTGGATTCACAGCCTAATCATGCCAATGGGGAAAACATCGGATGATGTCTTTCCTGACGAATGCAATCTTTGGTTGGTTGACGAGCGCTTGGCCTTTCATGACTATCTTGCATCAGATAAACCCTTGTCATCGATGCCGATTACCGGATCAAAGGATGGAAAGGAACCGGATCTTGTGGCTCTCAATGTTTATGATACTCCAGTCTTGGTCTCTGATAGGAAGAAGCTTCCGCTGGCCTCAATTGTCATCGTCGAGTTAAAGAGGCCTATGCGCAACGATTCGTCAGCTGGTGAAGAGAAACACCCTCTTGAACAAGCTTTGGGCTACCTTGAGCGAATCCGGGCGGGAAAGGTAACTACAAAGACAGGGCGCCCCATTCCAAAATCAGAAGATATCCCCGCATTCTGCTACGCGATTTGTGATATTACTCCCACTGTAGAAAAGCGGTGCCATCTTCTCAATATTAAACAAACGAGTGATAAGGCAGGTTTTTTTGGGTATAACGATCATTATAAAGCCTATCTGGAAGTTATTTCCTATGACAGACTCATCAATGCGGCAAGAGAGAGAAACAGGGTGTTTTTTGATAAGTTGGGCCTGCCAACCGAGTAAGCACAGAAGCCCTTGATATGTTGTGTGGGAGGGGCACCGTGGGCGCCCCTCCCCCTATACCCAGGATCAGGGCAGGGCTTGGCCGGTCATGGGGTCGTAGAGCGGCAGCTTTTTCAGAGCGGTGCCGGCGACTTCCTCGAGGGTGCCGTGGCCGTCGCCGGGTTTGCAGGCTTCCAGGTCACCGGTCACCAGAACCATCAGCTTTTCCGGATGCAGGTACTTTTGGGCCATGGCCTGGACGGTGGCGACGGTCGTCTTGCCCACCGCTTCCTGGTACTTTTTCCAGTAGTCCACAGGCTCGTTCTCCATCTCCGCCCGCGCGAACTGGCGCGCGGTCGAGCTGGGGCTGTCGAACATGGGCAGCAGATCGGCGACCATCGCCTGTTGGGCGACCTTGAGCTCGGATTCGCTGACCGGCTGATCGCGCATGCGGCGGATCTCCTCCAGCACGATCTTGAGGGCGAAGGCCACGGACACGTTCTTGGACTGGTAGAAGGCCACGAATTGGCCTGGCCTGTCGTAGCCGGAGGTGTAGGCGCTGCCGGCCGAGTAAGCCAGACCCTCGTCGGAACGCACGCGCGAGGTGATTCGGCTGGTGAAACCGCCGCCACCGAGGATGTTGTTCATGACATCCACCGCAGCCTCGTCGGGGTTGTTGTCGCCCAGACCCAGGTAGCCAAGGGAAACGCGCGATTGGTTGACGCCGTCCTTCTGCACCCCGTAGAGGCCCGGTGCGGACTGCTGCCAGTTCTTGGGCGGCTCGGCCGGGACCACGCCCTTGGACAATTTGGCCAGCAGCGGCTTGAGCGCATTGCTCATCGTCTTGGCATCGACGTCGCCGTTGACGGCGATCACGAGGTTGCCCTTGACCAGCAGGCGCTGCATGAAGGCGCGCATGTCGTCGGCGGTGATGCTCTTGATCGAGGCCTCGGTGCTCATCTGGTTGCTGTAGAAGGTATCGCCATAGATCAGGCGGCCCCAATAACGAGGCTCCATGGCGCGGGTATCGTCATTGCGCTTGCGCATCTCCTCGAGCAGGTTCTTGCGCTCGATTTCAAGGCGCTCCTGGTCGAAGCGCGGGCTCAGCAACAGCTCGAAAAACAGCGCCAGCGACTCGTCGAGGTTGCCGGTCAGACAATTGACGGTGGCGCGGAACTGGGTGTCGGAGAAGTTGGTGGTGATATTGGTGGAGAGGAAGTCGATGCGCTCCTGGAAAGCGACCGGGTCGAGGGACTGGGTGCCACCATTGCGCAACATGTTGCCGGTGAAGTTGGCCAGGCCTTCCTTGCCTTGGGGGTCCAGGTAGGCGCCGCCGCGAGCGGAGATCGAGATGTTGATCAGCGGCAGGCCGTGGTCCTCGACCACGAACAGGGTCGCGCCATCTAGCTTGTGCTTGTAGTCGTTGCGGTTGGGAATCTGGGTCTTGAGTTCGGGGTACTTGATGTCGCTGGGGCGATCGGGAATCTGGTCCATCGCCACAAGCGCGGGGACAGCACAGACAAACAGCAGCAGGTTCAGGAATTTCATTGGGCTCCCCCTTGGTTGATTTTGGCTTGAACGCGCTTGATCAGCACCTCCAGGGCCGGCTTGACTTCGGCGGGCACGGTCCCGGCGGAGGTCTGCAGGCTCTCGAGGATCTTGGGCAACATCTCGGCCGGAGCGGCGCTGATTTGCTGCCAGTACTGGCGAACCGCGCTCTGGTTTTCGGGCGAGAGCCCGGCCATGTCCGGCTCGTCGGCGACGGTGCCGGCTTTGCGCGAGAAGCGCTTGGTGTTGCGCGTTTCAAGGGTGAGGTAGGCGTTCGCGACCTTCTGGACATCGGCCGCGGTTACTTCACTGAGGCGCTCCTGGTAGCGGTCGAGGTTGCGCCACTCATAGCTGAGTCCGTCGGTGATCAGGACTTGAACCATCAGGAAGAAGGGATTGTCGAGCTGGCGGAACTGGTTGCCCTTGAGGTTGTTCTTGACCCGGGTCAGCTCGTCGGCGGTGATGCCGTCCTTCTTGATCTTCTCCAGTTCGTCGAGCAGTGCGGCCTGCAGTTGATTGGGATCGATATCGTTCTTGCCCTCGGCGAAGACGCCAAAGGCGCCGCCGTATTTGCGGGCATCGAGGTTGGCACCGACACGGGTGGCGATCTGGTCGCCCAGCACCAGGCGCTTGTAAAGACGACCGGACTTGCCGCTGAGGACTTCGCCGAGCACGTCGAGCGCGGGTGCGTCGGCGCCGTTGTAGGCGACCGCGCGCCAGTAGAGTTCGGTCTCGGGCGCGGACTCCACTTCGGCGGTGTAGACGCGTTCGCCGCGCTGGTCGATGGGCAGGGTGATGACATCGGGCGGCTGGGTCTTACCGCGGGGGATGCGGTCGAAGTATGACTTGGCGAAAGCCTTGACGGCGGCGGGGTCGACATCGCCGACGACGCAGGCGGTCAGGTTGTTGGGCGCGTAATAGATATCGAAGTACTCGGCGGCCTGGGCGCGCGTGATCGCGGAAATGTCGCTGGGCCAACCGACGACCGGCCAGTTGTAGGTGGTGTTGCCCCACAGCATTGAGGAGAAGATCTCGTCCTGGGCGCCGGTCGGGGTCGAGTCGGTGCGCATGCGGCGCTCTTCGAAAACGACGTCGCGCTCCGAGTAAAACTCGCGGAAGATAGGGCGGCTGAGGCGCTCGCTCTCCATCCAGAACCAGAGTTCGATCTTGTTCTTGGGCACGGAGATGAAGTAGACGGTCATGTCCTCGTTGGTGAAGGCATTCATGCCGACGGCGCCTTCGCCGGTGTAAATCTTGTCGAACTCATCCTTGATCAGGTTCTCGCGCTGGCGCTTGATCAGCTCTTTGAACTGGCCCTTGAGCTCGGTGAGGCGCTCGCTGGTCAGGGCGGGGTCGCTCATTGAGCTGCCGTAGCCCTTGCGGACCTTCTCGCGGATGACCCGTTCTTCGACGAACATCTGTTCGCGGATCTGGTCGAGCTGGTTGCGGATCTCGCGATCCTGGGCCGCGTCCTTGACGCCGATCTTGTCCGAGCCCTTGAACATCATATGCTCGAACAGGTGGCTGATGCCGGTGATGCCGGGCCGCTCGTTGGCGGATCCGACATGGGCGACCCAACCGGCCGAAACGGTCGAAAGGCCGGGCTTGCGGATGACGACCCACTTCATGCCGTTATCGAG
Source organism: uncultured Holophagae bacterium (assembly GCA_964423555.1). Classification (GTDB taxonomy): domain Bacteria; phylum Acidobacteriota; class Holophagae; order Acanthopleuribacterales; family Acanthopleuribacteraceae; genus CAYRFM01. The sequence goes on from CAYRFM010000034.1 coordinate 49,130, forward strand.
GGTGAACTCTTCGGCCATCTTCTCGATTTTGGGGGCATCGGAGGCCATCACCAAGGCGGTTAAAAACCACACGATGAGATACTTTTTCATTCTGACTCCTTTGGTTTACTCAGGGTAACCGTCCCTGGCAACGCCTTACTGTACGCTGATCAACCCGAGGGGTTGCAGCACTAGCCGGCGCGCACTTCGGTATCCGGCGAGGCGATCAGTGCTTGTGACCGCCATGTTGGTGAGTGTCGGCGGGTTGCGCCTTTTTGGCGGCCGCCAACTCCTTGGCCAATTGGGCCTGGGCTTGCTTGAGGTCGGGGTCCTGGGGGGTTTTCAGGCTGCTCATGACCTTCTCGAGCTGGGCTTGAGTGCCGTCCTCGTAGGTGATGATCGCCACCAGGAAGTTATCGCTTGTCAGTTTCTGACCGAAGGTGTGAACCCCCAGCGCTTTGTCGCCGACCCTCTGCACGGTCTCGAGGCGGGTGCCGACGCGATTGTAGAAGGTATTGCGGTACTCGTTGATGACGGCATTGCCGATCTGCAGGCCCTCGAGCACGGGCGCGATGACGCCCTTGAGGGCCTTGCTGAGATCGACCTCTTTGCCGCGACCGGGGATGTGCAGCAGGGTCAAGGCGTTGACTTTGGTGGGATCCTGCAGGACCAGACGCTGACTGCCCTGAGCGTCGGGCTGTTCCTTTTGGACTTGCCAATCGAAGGGAACGTCCAGCTCAAAAAAGCCGACCTTCAGATGGGTCCAGCTATCCGCCTTCCAAACGGGCAGGGGCTTGTCTGACTTGCGGTAGCGGTCGGTGCCCTTTTCGCCCACGAGGTTGAGGCGGTCACCTTCCAGCTCGAAGGTGCGGGTCAGCGACTGTTTCTCGCCACCGAGCATGAAGATGGTTGTGAGCTTGCCGTCTTTCAGGGTATAGCTGCCCCGTTGGGCGATATCGCCATCGACGGCGAGTTTGCCATCCTGGTAGAAGTACAGGGTCTCATGGCCTGATTCTGCATTGGGGCTGCTTTCCAGCAGCCAGGTACCGACAAGCTTCGGGTCGCTGCCACCGTAGGCGAGCATCAAGAGTAAAACGAGCATGGTCTTCTCCTCTAAAGAGCGGGCCGCAGTCGCGACTTGAGAATCGCCAAGTCGCGGACGAGGGCCACGTAACTCAGGTCAAGCGCGCTGAAGCTGCGCGCCAGGTCGGTCTGGTCCATGGCGACGAGCCAGACGGCGCCGTCGTCGAGCGGCAGAGCGAAGGCCAAATCGGCACCCTGGCCTGGCACGGGGACCGCCACGGTCTCCTGGCTCTCGAGGGCCTGCTGGATGACGCGATCCTGCTCCAGCGGCACGTAGTCAGGATCCCAGTCCTGGAGCTTGGCGATATTGAGGCCCTTGTTCCAACCGGCGACCACGGCGCCGTCGCGCATGTCGACGACGAAGATGCGATCGATGCCCAGGGCCTCGCGCCAGAAGGCGATGGCAATCTCCATGAAGGCCGCCATCGAGACCTGGTTGTCGTCGACCCGGGCGATCAGCCGGGCACGGACCAGGTCCAGTTCCTCGGCCAACAGGTCGTCCAGAGCGGCGATGGCTCGGGCGCGCGATTTCGGTTCGGTCATGTCCAACCCCTACCTGCGTCGAATACGCATACCGTAGCACAATCGGCCGAAAAGCGGATCACCCGTTTCGCGCCGTTTCACCGAAAGGAAGGCGGGCAGAGCGAGGCGCCGTCCGATCCAGATCATTGAGTCGCTGGGCAGGCGTGTCGCGATGCATGCCAACGACGTATTTTCGCGAGCAGAGCAGGCGTCTGGCGACTTGCGCGGCGATCTGGGCGGGGATTCCATCGGCGCGCTGTGCTAGAATGCGGCTAACGCACGGCCAGCTTGGCCGCGATCGAGGAACGACCCGTGTTTTTCCCTGCCCGGCACATCGTCAGAATCGTCAAACAGGCGCTCCACCATGGATGGATTCTAGGCCTGGCGATCTGCTACCTTTTGGTCGGCCTGGGCTTCGAGCGGAGCTGGTGCCAGTTCACCGAGGTCGAACCCGAGGCGGCTTGTTGCTGTCAGGGTGTCTGTGCCTGTGGCGATTCCTGTCCTGGCAAGCACGATGGCAAGGGCGTGGCCAAGACTCCGACGGGGCCGACGCTTGTCGCCTGCGGCTTTGACGGCCAGCAGAGCACGCCCAGCACGCGCCCCGGCCTGCCCCCGCACCTGCTGGTACGGGTCGCAGCCTTCGCCCTGACGACCACCCCCGTGGCCGCGCAGCCCTATCGCGTGGTCCTCCGCGACCGCGCCATCCAGCCGCCCGACAAGATACCCATCTCCTCCTGAGTTCCATCCATTTAGGTCGCCCCGCGACCTCGATCGCCCGAGTTTCGGGCTTGGATCTCTATGTCATTTACTTAGGAGAAATGAGATGATGAAGTTACGCACGCATTTCCGCGCAGCCTGCGCGCTCGCGTTGATCGCCGGTCCCCTGCTGGGACTGGCCCCTGTTCTGGCCCACGACAGCCACGACGGCGAAGGCTATGATCCTTCCCGTCCCGACAGCCATGCCCCCCTGCATATCATGGGTGACCACACGCACCGCAAGGGCGAGTGGATGTTCTCTTACCGCTACATGCACATGGACATGAGTGGCGAGAGCGCCGACCACGACCACGAGGAAGAGTTGTCGATTGGGCAAGGTGCTGCCTCCGCTGGCAAACACGGCGGCGGTGAAGACGAGCTACATATGGTGATGCACATGGTCGAGGCCATGTACGCGCCGACCGATCGCCTGACCCTGATGGCGATGGTGCCCTACGTCGACATGGACGGCCACGAGGGCGACGCCGTCCACGACATCGGTGACGTGATGTTGGCCGGTCTGGTCAAGGTCCACGACAGCCAAACCGCCAGGATCCATTTCAACATCGGTGCCAGCCTGCCGACCGGCACGGAAGGCGCGCCGCACCACGACGTCCACCACCTGATGCAAACCGGAACGGGCACCTATGGTGCCGTACCCGGCGTAACTTGGCTGGGCCAAGCGTCGAACTACTCTTGGGGCGGTCAGCTGCAGGGCCACTTCTACTTCGGCGAGGACGACAAGGACACCGCGCCTGGCGACCGCATCGACCTGGCCTTCTGGGGCGCTCGTCGCCTCGGTGCCCGCACAAGCCTCTCCCTGGGCTTGGACTACGCCGACTGGGATGGCGCCAAGTTCCATGCCCACAGCCACAAGAGTATGGTTGTCGCGCCCGAACTGGCTTCGGGTAGCCGCATTGAAGCTGGGCTGGGCCTCAACTTCAAACTGGCGCGCGGCAATCGCGTGGGTCTAGACATTCAGGTCCCGATCCACGAGGACATTGAGGAAGGTCAACTGGAGATGGATGTCATGGCGACGCTCGGCTGGCAGAAATCCTTCTGATCGAAGACCCGCGGGAGGCGCGGCGCAAAGCCGTCGCGCCTTTCCCCGAGCGGCATCAGCTGGTCAGCCACCAGGCGGCGCCGTAGAGGGCCATGAAAAGCAGGCCCAGCTTGCGGGGCGCGGGGGTTTGCCGCAGGGCCAGCAGCGAGAAGGCCAGCATCGAAGCGGCCAGGAAGTAATAGGGCCGGGCGGCGGGTTCGGCGAAGTCCGGCACGGGCGCGGTCTTGAAGGGGTGGGTCAGGGCCGAGAGGCCGATGACCAGGGGAATGCTGACCAGGCAATCGCCGACCAGGCCGGCCAGGCCCAGCGTGCCTTGGCGGAAGGCCAGGCGCAGCATCAGGAAGCTCTCGGGCACGACCGTCAGCAGGCCGAGGAACAGGCCCAGGTGCCAACCGGGCAGCAGGCCCTCGGCGCGGCTGAAGGCCAGGGATAGGCCCGCCACGCTGAATTGGATGACCCAGGCCGAGATCGCCAGAGCGACGAGGATCGCCAGCAGGAACGGCCCGCTCAGGCGGCTGGCCTTGCCAGTGCTCTCGCGCCGACGGCTGGCGATCAACTGATAGAGCCCGTAGAAGGCGATCAGCAGCAGAGCGTCGACCCGGGTCACGCCGCCGTCCATGGCCAGCCAGAACAGCAGCACCGCGCCCGACCAGAGCGCGGTCAGGGCGATCCACAGATCGGTTCCGGCCTTGCGGGCGGCGGTGGAGCTGCCCTTGGGTCGCACCGTCAACGGCCCGGCCAGCAGGATCAGCAAGCCCGTGACCAGGCTCGTGTTGGCCAGGTTGTTGCCGAGGTTGAGCTGCAGGACCAGGTCGCCCTGCAGGCGCTCCTGGCCGAACAGGCCGATCATCAGGTTGGGAAAGCCGGTACACATCGGCGTGATCAGGGTGCCGAGCAGGACCGCGCCGAACTTGCGGCGTTCGAGCGCGGCCAGCACGAAGACGACAATCTGGCTGGCGAGCAGGAGCAGCGCGACACAGGCGAGCAGCAGGGTGGGCGTGTCCAGGCGCTCGAGCAGACTCAAGATGCGACTCCGGGGGATGCGGCGGGACGGGGACCGGAGCGGCAAGGCGCCGCCCCGGTCGGCGTATCACTTGGCGTAGTCGTAGAAGCCCTTGCCGGACTTGCGGCCGAGCCAGCCGGCATCGACCATCTTGACGAGCAGCGGGCAGGGGCGGTACTTGTCGTCGCCCAGACCCTCGTGGAGCACGCGCATGATGTAGAGGCAGGTGTCGAGGCCGATGAAGTCGGCCAGGGTCAGCGGGCCCATGGGGTGGTTCATGCCGAGTTTCATGACCGCGTCGATGGCTTCGGCGGTGGCGACGCCCTCGTAGAGCGCGAAGATCGCCTCGTTGATCATCGGTAGCAGCACGCGATTGGAGATGAAGCCGGGCGAGTCGTTGACCTCGACCGGATCCTTGGCCAGGGCCAGGGTCAGGTTGTGGACGAGGCGGTAGGTCTCGTCGCTGGTGGCGATGCCGCGGATGATCTCGACGAGCTTCATGACGGGTACGGGGTTCATGAAGTGCATGCCGATGAAGCGGTCGGGTCGCTTGGTCACGGCGGCCAGCTTGGTGATCGAGATCGAGGAGGTGTTGGAGGCGAGCACGGCGCTGGGGGCCAGCAGGGCGTCGAGCTTGCGGAAGAGTTCGGCCTTGACCTCGAACTTCTCGACGATCGCCTCGACGACGAGGTCGCAGCCGGCGAGGGCCTGGAGGTCGGTGCTGGCGTGGATGCGGCCGAGCACGGCGTCCTTCTCGTCGGCACTCAGCTTGCCTTTGTCGACGCCGCGCTGCAGGTTGGCGGCAATGGTGGCCATGCCTTTGTCGACGAAGTCCTGCGCGATATCCTGGAGGACAACCTGGAAGCCGCTCTGGGCGAAGACGTGGGCAATGCCGTTGCCCATGGTGCCGGCGCCGACGACGCCGATTTTCTGATCAGTCATGGTTACACTCCTGGTGCAATGTTCAAATCCCAGCAGCACAGTTTACAAGATGGGAACGGCTAGGGGCAACGGATGACGCTGAAAAAGAGCGTCTGACGACAGACGCTCGGGGTTCAGCCTCGGCGCGCGGCCGTGACGCCCGAGGTTGGCGCGGGGACGACGAGGTTGAGCGTGCGCGCGGCCAGGCCGACGGCAGCGACCTGGCCCTCGTTGAATTCCAGGAAGTCGGCCTCGATGCCGTCGCCGAAGATCACACCGCCGCGCTCCATTTCGCTGACCAGTTCGAGTCGCTGCTCGCCCTCGATGAAACCGAAATCGAGCGTGGCGCCAGTCGCCGCGCTGGGCCAGGGCTCGCGCACCAAATAGGCTAGGCGGCGCGCGCAGGGGTCGGGCAACGCGACCTGGAGCTGGCGCTGGCGCACGATGCTGGCAGCCCAGCCGGTGGCACCTGTGCCGGTGGCGACGATCACGCCGGACGAGGAGTGGCGCTCCCGAGCCTCGCCGATGCGCAGGTGGTACTTGGCGCTCTGGTGGCTGTGGTGGCCGACGAACAACTCGTTGAGCGCGTGCAGCTCCTGGCCGTCCTCGCGCTGGACCCGCACCATCGTATGGGCCGCGATGGCAAAGCCGAACTGGCGGCGATTGGCGAAGGCGATCAGTGCCGCGGCATCGGCGGGGTCGTGGCGACAGAGCACGCCGGGCCAGGTCGCCTTGTCGGGATTGAAGCCCACCAACAGCTGGCCGTCCAGGTACTTGGCGACGTTGGGCACCAAGCCATCCTGGCCGACGGCAAGGATCACGTCATTGGGCAGGAACAGGAAGCGGTCCAATTCCTCGCGCTGGACCATGACCCGTTTCTGCTCGGCTGGGATCGCGGCGACGACCAGCTTGAGCGCGCGGGCCTGGCGCTCGTGGGCCTGCTCGGCACGGGTCGCGCTCTGGCCGCGCGACTTCACGTAGAAACGCGCCTGGTCAAGCGTGCCGAAGCGGTCCTTGAGCATGTCCAAGGGCGTGGGTCTGGTGACGATCACCAGGCGGGGGAGGTCGAAGTTCATGGACACCTGGGCAGCTATTTCTGTACTTTGTTGGCTAAAAACTCGGTGAGGAGATCGCTCAGCAGATGGGGACTGAGGTTGAGGTGGTCGATCTTGTCGATCTTGCGGGCGAACTCGATGGCGGCCAGGCCCACCAAGGTCTGGGTCGGTAGGTCGCGCCAGGCGGCGGCGCGGGCGGCCTCGTTGGCGGCTTCGGCCTGGCCCAGCATGCGCTTGGCCTCGGCGTCGGCCTGGGCGCGGACGACGACCTGGGCGGAGCTCGCTTCGTTCTGGAGGTTGGCGCGCTCGATGGCGGCGGTGGCGATCAGCATCTCCGATTCGGCCGCGCGCGTCGCCTCGGCCAGACGGTTGGCGCCGCGGCGCTCGATCAGCTCGCTCTGGCGACGCTCCAGCTCGATCTCCGTGGCCAGCTCGTTCTCCTTGATGGCGCGCTCCTTCTCGACGGCGTCGGCACGCCGGCGGAAAATGGCTTCGTCGGCCTTCTGCTGCAAGCTCTCGCGGGCCGGCGTCTGCAGCGCCTTCTCCATCTCGGCGCTGGGGCTGACCTGGATCACCTAGACGTCGACCACGGCCAGGCCCATCTCGCGCATCTCCTTGTCCTCCAGGAGCAGGGTGCGAACAGCGCGCTGGACCTGGGCCGCGCCGCTCTTGATCGCCTCGGCCAAATCGATCGCCGAGAGCGCGGCGCGGGTTGGCTCCTGGACCTTCTGGTTGAAGAAGTTGGCCATCTTCTCGAGCGGCATGTCGCTCCAGGCGCCGCTGGTGGTGCTGATCGAGAAATTGATGCGCTGGGCGGCCAGTTCGGGCTTGTCGACGCGATAGCGCACGGTCAGCTGGACATTGATCGCCTGCAGGTCGGCGGTGCGCTCGTGGAGCAGGGTCGTGGCCTCGGCATCCTCGACCGGCAGCATGGCGACCGAGGCGCTCATGGGCATGAACCAATAGGCCAGGCCGACGCCACGGCGCTTGAGTTTACCGCCGCTGTAGTGGAGGATGTACTGGTTCGGCTCAGCCCGCAAATGTCGGACAAACCCCAATTTGGAAATGGTTGCCATGATCGTCGCTCCTCGCGGTTGTGGATTACAGGGCCATCATAGCACGACCGCCAGACACGCGACAACGCGGACGCGCCCCGCGTCGCCCGGCTGAAGGGATAGGACTTGCGCTGTGTAGTGCGGTTGGGCTATCGTCGGAAACGCAGACGTCATTGGGTGATCGGAGGAAATCGTGAGGATCGATCAGCTGTCCGTGATGAACTTCAAGGGCTTTGAAGCTCGTGAGTTTCTCTTCCATCCAAACTTCAATCTCGTCGTCGGCAAGAATGGCATGGGCAAGACTTCCGTACTCGAGGCGCTGAGTGTGGCCGTGGGAAGCTGGTTTCTGGGCGTCCGCGGTTTCGATACCCGTCATATTCGGCCGAGCGAAGTCATGCTCCGCCAGGTTCAGCGCGAAGTAGAGGACGAGGATGGGCAGACCCAGCAGACGGTGCAGTGGGAGTCCATTTTTCCCTGTGTCGTAGCCGCCAAGGGTTTGGTCCAGGGTCAGCCTTTGGCGTGGCAGCGTTCTCTCAATTCGTCGACCAGCCGCACTACTTATGTCAATGCGGGCAAGCTGAAAAAACTGGCTCAAAAGGTCGACCAAGAGATCCGCAAGGGCGCGGACATCCCCTTGCCCTTGATTTCCTACTATGGCACAGGACGACTCTGGAAGGAGCCACGCGAGTCCTTTACCGTGTCTGATCCGATGAGGATCGTCAGCAAAAAGGAGATGTCGCGTTTTGCGGGTTATTCCAACAGTGTGGATCCCCGTCTTTCGGTCCCGCAATTGACCCATTGGATCGCACATCAATCATGGATCTCCTATCAGCAACAGAATCGCGTCCCCCCTGCCTTCAGTGTCGTCAAGAAGGCCTTGATCGCCTGTATCGAGGGTGCCAGGGAGTTGTACTTCGACGCCCATTTAGGCGAAGTCGTGGTGGTCTTCGAGGAGGGAAAACAGCCGTTCTCCAACCTCAGCGACGGTCACCGCAGCATGTTAGCGATGGTAGGCGATATCGCCCAAAAAGCTGCCAAGCTCAATCCCCAGTTTGGCAGTAGGGTTCTGGAGGAGACGGAGGGTTTGGTCCTGATCGACGAACTGGACCTACACCTGCACCCTAGCTGGCAAAGACACGTCATCGAAGACCTGCGCAATACCTTCCCCAAATTGCAGTTCATCTGCACGACCCATTCCCCCTTCCTGATCCAATCGCTGCGCAGCGGGGAAGAGTTGCTGGCGCTTGACCGGGAACCGGCTTCGGGCCATAACCTGAACCCAAGGAGCACGACATGACCCAACCGAACAAAAGCGAGGCCGCGCAGTTGATCGATGGCCGCATCGCGGAGCTGGGCGACTGGCGCGGCGAGCTGTTGGGTCGGCTGCGCGGCCTGATCCACGCGGCGCTGCCAGAGGTCGTCGAAGAATGGAAATGGCGCGTCCCGGTGTGGTCCTGCCATGGCATTATCTGCACCGGCGAGACCTACAAGAGCGTCGTCAAGCTGACCTTCGCCAAGGGCGCGGCGCTGGATGATCCGAGCGGGTTGTTCAACTCGAGCCTCGAGGGCAATACCCGGCGCGCGCTGGACCTGCGCCAGGGCGAGGCCTTCGACGAGGAGGCGCTCAAAGCGCTGGTCGCCGCTGCCGCCCAGTTCAACCAGCAACAGGACCAGACCAAACCGAAGCGCAAAGCAAAAGCCTGACCGCAATTCCGTTAAAAGCGCCTTCGGACCTTCGCGCATGCTGGGAGATCCGGCCTTCCCACCGGTAAGTGTTGCCGCGCGGCGCACAATTTGGCATGATTAGGGGGCTGACCCCTGCGGGGGCATTGATGACGACGGGGGCGCCCTTTGATCTATCCCGTGATCCTGGCCGGTGGTAGTGGCACGCGGTTGTGGCCGGTGTCCGACCGACAGACGCCGAAACAGTTTTTGCGGCTCTTTGGCGAGAACAGCCTGTTCCAGGACACCCTCGTGCGCCTAGCCGGTTTTGGCGATCCCCGCAACCTGCGCACTTCCTGCAATCACGAACACCGCGCCCGCATCGAGAGCGAGCTGCACGGACTGGGCCTGCCGGTCGAGCAGCACGTCATCGGCGAACCCGTCGCGCGCAGCACCGGGCCCGCCATCTACATGGCCGCCCGCCTGCTCCAGGAGCAGGACCCCGAGGCCCTGCTGGTGGTCCTGCCCGCCGACCACCACATCGGCCAGGTCGCCGCTTTCCAAGCGACTCTGGGCAAGGCCGTCCAGGCCGCCGCCGAGGGCGCCATCGTCACGCTCGGGATCCAGCCCAGCGCGCCGGAAACCGGCTATGGCTACATCGAGGCCGCCGACGACGCCGAGGTCACCGCGGTCGCCCGCTTTGTCGAGAAGCCGAACCTGGAGCGGGCCCTGGCCTTCCTGGCGGCCGGCAACTTCCTCTGGAACTCGGGTATGTTCGTGTTCCAAGCAGCGGTCATGATCGCGGAGTTCCAGCGCCTTCAACCAGAACTGGTGGCCGCAGTCGACGCCTACCTGGCCGGCGACGTCGATGGCTATGCCCGCGCCCCAAAAATCAGCGTCGATTACGCGATCATGGAGCAGACCGACCGCGCCGCCGTCGTGCGCGCCCGCTTCGACTGGAGCGATGTCGGCACCTGGTCGGCCGTCTACAGCCAAAGCGAACGGGACGGAGCGGGCAACGTCTTAGTCGGCGACGTCCACCAGGACGGTTGCCGCAACAGTCTGATCCGCGCCAACCACCGCCGGGTCGCCGCGCTGGGACTCGAGAACCTGGTCGTTGTCGAGACCACCGGCGCCGTGCTGGTCTGCCACAAGGACCGCGCCCAGGACGTCGGCAAGATCAGCGAACTGAGCCCCGACCAGGAGGCCTGGGGCTACACCGAACACCGGCCCTGGGGCAGCTTCACGATCCTCGGCTCGGCCCCCGAATTCAAGACCAAGCGACTGGTCGTGCTGCCTGGCAAGCGGCTCTCGCTGCAGTCCCATAAGTATCGACAGGAATACTGGATCGTCGTCGCCGGACGCGCCAGGGTCACGCTCGAGGACCAACAACACGACCTTCAGGCCGGCGAGACGATCGTCATCCCGCGCGGCTGGCGCCATCGGGTCGAGAACCCGGGCACGATCCCGCTGACCTTGATCGAGGTCCAACTGGGCAGCTACTTCGGCGAGGACGACATCGTGCGCTACCAGGACGACTTCAACCGGCCCTTGGGATGAAACGGACACGGAGGAGCGCTGCATGTGCGGTTTGAGTGGCGTTTGGGACCCGCGCGCAGAGGCCGAGCGCCTGGCTGAGAATTTGCGGGTCATGACGGATGCGATCCGCCACCGCGGTCCCGACGACGGTGGCCTCCACGTCGAGGCTGCCCTGGGACTGGGCTTGGGCCACCGCCGCCTGGCGATCATCGACCTCTCCGCCGAGGGCCACCAACCGATGAGCTCGGCCTCGGGTCGCCTGACGATGGTCTTCAATGGCGAGATCTACAGCTACAAGGCCATGGCCGCGGACCTGGCCACCGAAGGCGTGCGCTTCCGCGGCAACAGCGATACCGAGGTACTGCTCGAAGCGATCGAGCGCTGGGGCCTTGAGGCCACACTGGCGCGTTGCGTCGGCATGTTCGCCCTGGCCTGCTACGACCGCGAGCGCGCCGAGTTGGTACTGGTTCGCGACCGACTCGGCATCAAGCCGCTCTACTACAGTCTGCACGGCGGCAAGCTGCTGTTCGGCAGCGAGCTCAAGTGCCTGCTGGCCGACCCGGACCAAACCCGCGAACTGGACAGCCGCGCCCTCGACGTCTACCTGCGCCTAGGCTATGTGCCCGCGCCCGGCACGATTTTCCGCGGTGTGTGCAAGCTCCAACAGGGCCACCTGATCCGCTTCAAGCTCGGCGCCGCAGGCGTCGCAACAGACGGGCCCGAACCCTTCTGGACCCTGGCCCAGGTGATCGAAGAGGCGCGCGCCACCCCTCCCGCCGGCGACGAAGCGACATGGCTCGAGGCGTTCCGCGCCACCCTCGATATCGCCGTGCGCGATCGCCTCGTCGCCGATGTACCGCTGGGTGCCTTCCTCAGCGGCGGCGTCGACTCCAGCCTGGTGGTCGCCTCAATGCAGCGCGCCGCGCCCGGCGCGGTCAAGACCTTCTCGATCGGCTTCCGCGACGAGGCCTACAACGAGGCCGTGCAAGCGCGCGCGATCGCCGCCCACCTGGGCACGGAACACCACGAACTCTACCTTGAAGAGCGCCAGCTGCTCGAGCTGGTGCCCGAGCTGCCGACGTTCTGGTGCGAGCCGTTCGGCGACAGCTCGCAGCTGCCGACCTTGCTGTTGGCCAAGTTCGCCCGCGCCCACGTCACGGTCGCGCTCTCCGGCGACGGCGGCGACGAGCTGGCCGGCGGCTACGTGCGCCACGTCTCGGCGGCGCGCCTGCAGCGCTTGCAACAGCTGCCAGGATTCGCGCGGGCGCTGGCCTCGGGCGCGCTGACCGGGCTTTCGGTCGAGGGCTGGGACCGCATCTACCGCCTGGTCTCACCGGCCCTGCCCAAACGCGCGCGCACGCGCCTGCCTGGCGACAAACTCCACAAATTGGGCCGCGCCCTGCGCGCCGCCGACAGCGCTTCGCTCTACCGCGAGGTGGTTTCCCTGGACACGCTTGGCTCGCTGCTGCACCGCGATTTCGCCGGCGACGACGGCGCCGATTTTCCATGGCGCATGCCGGATGTGTCACTGACGGCGGCCGAGGACTTCATGGTCCGCGACACGCTGCGCTACCTTCCCGACGACGTGCTGACCAAGGTCGACCGCGCGACGATGGCTTTCGCGCTCGAAGCGCGCGTGCCGCTGCTGGACCACCGCCTGATGGCGCTGGTCTGGTCACTGCCGGAGTCGATCAAACTGCGCGGCGGCGGCAAGTACCTGCTGCGCGAGTCGCTGGCCCGCGACGTGCCGCGCGCCCTGTGGGAGCGGCCCAAGATGGGGTTCGCCGCGCCGATCGCCAGCTGGACCCGCGGCCCACTCAAATCCTACTGCACGGACTTGCTCGACGACGTGCGCCGCGGCCTGGCGCCCTGGCTGGACCCACTGCGGGTCGAGGCCCTGTGGCGCCAACACGCCAGTGGTCAGGGCAACACCACCGCCCAATTCTGGCACCTGCTGATGTTCCTGGCCTGGCGCCGCACTTACTGCATCAAATAGCCCGTGGTACCAGGTTGCTGGGATGCCGCCCGGATCCTCCGCACCTGGCTGGCTAGCCGCTGGCTGGAGCCAGGTTGCGCTTGCCTCTTGGCGCTGGTCTCTTGTAGCATCTAGGAGACGATCTCGTTATTCATTCGATCGTTGGTGCGGGAGTTCTCCTCCATGTCTTATTTTCGACTCATTCCCTTCCTCCTGCTGGCCGCGTTTGGCCGAGCCCAGAGTTACGACCTGACCTGGAAGCTCGTCAAGGGCGAGACCTGGCTGCACCAGGACGTCTTCGAAATCGACATGATGAGTTTCATCCCCGGCATGCCGCGCACCCGCTACACCGTCACCAACCGCGCCTCCTGTGAAATCGTCGATCTGGCCGCCAATGGCGACATCAGCTTCCTGTTCACCTTCACCGAATCCACCCTCGAGAACGGCCCGGAAACGGTCAGCAAGTTTGGTGTCGATGCCCTGTTGGGCATCCCATTGTTGGTCGTGTTCCACAGCGATCGAAGTCTGTCCGTCACGCCCAAGAAACCCATTCCCCGCGACGGACACGACCAGTTCGACGTCATCTACCAGTCGCTTTCACTGCAGCAGACTCGACTCAACGACATCCACCGCGCCGACCTCCGCGCCGGGGCCAGTTGGACCACCCACCATGTCGCCGCCTTCAATATCGCCGATTTCGTCCAGGACTCGATCTCCGACGCCACCTATACCTTTAAGGGCTTATCCACCTTCGAAGGCCAGCCCTCGCTCGAGCTGGATTGCCAGATCCAGGTGCTCACGACCTTCAATCAATTGGAGGGCGACCTCGTCAGCACGATGCACGAGACCTACCAACTGGACCCCAGCTCGCGCTACCTGCTCCAGCTCAAGGGCGTGATGCGCCAGAAGGGCGTCCTCAAAACGCCCGACGGCGAGGTGCCGCTCGACATCCTCCTGCACCAGACCACCACCTCCCGCAAAGTCCGAGGCGAGAACTGATGGTCCCTCGCCCGCTCGCACTCCTGCTGGTGTTGTTGACTGCGCCGCTCCTGGCGCGTTCCAACGCGCGGCTGCCCTACACACTCGACACCTTCACCACCCGCGACGGCTTGGTCGACAATCGCGTGACCGCCCTTTACGAGGAACACAACGGCCTGCTCTATGTCGGCACCTACGACGGCCTTTGCACCTTCGACGGCCGCCGCTTTGACGACCTGTCCCAAGAACCCGATTTGCCCCATGAGCCGATCATCGCCCTGCAGGACTCGCCGCACGGCCTGCTCTGCCTCTCCTCCTCCCAGCTGATGCTGCGCCGCAACGGCCATTTCACGGTCCTCTACCAGCAGAAACATGCCGACTTTGCCCATCTCTTCCAGACGCCGGGCGGCCATGTCTGGATCACTGCCCGCGAACTCCTGCTGCGCGCCGGGCCAGATCTGGTCTTTAAGCCGGTACCGCGCCAGGGTTTGCCGTTGGAATCGGTCGTCCAAGCTCTGGTCGAGCTGGGGGACGGCACCCTTCTGGCCGCGCTGACCCACCGTGGCCTCTTCCGTTTCGACAAGGCCCAGCAAAGCTGGACCTCGCTCAACAGCGAGCTGCCCCACCTCGAGGTCAACGTCCTGCTACCGAGCAAGAGCGGCCTCTGGATCGGCACCCACGGCGGCGTCTGCCGCTATCGCAACGGCCACATCGAGCCAGCCCCGTTCGCCGCGGCCCTGCCTGGCCCGATCGTGCGCGTCCTCGTCGAGAGCGACGGCCTGCTCTGGATCGCCGGTCCCCACCAAGGCGTGCTCCGCTGGGACGGCAAACAGCTGCATCGCTACGACCAAACCGATGGCCTGCCCTCGCGCTCGATCTACGGCATCTACGCCGATCGCGCCGGCACGCTCTGGTTCCGCTCCAACAACGGCTTGGCCATCTTCCGCAACGGTCGCATCACCCCCATCGGCGTCGCTGAGGGCCTGAGCTCGCCGTTCGTCATCGACGTCCACGCCGGCGCCTCCGGCCTGGTTTGGGTCGGCACCTACCGCGGACTGACCCGGATCCAGAACAAACGCCTGGACACACTTTATACGCCCGCAAACAACCCCATCGAGTCCACCTTCAAGCGGATCTACTCCCAGGACGAGGACCGCCTCTTCTTCCCCACCCACGACGGCCTAGGCGAGTTCCGCAAGGGCGAGTTCCGCCTGCTCACCCTCGCCGACGGCCTGCCTGCCAACGCCGTCACCCGCATCGCTTGTCTGCCCGCCAAGCGGGTCTGGGTCGGCACCGACAACGGGCCCGCCTACCTAGATCGCAACCGCTTCCTGCGGCCCGCTTACCCCGATGTGGCCATGCCGACCGCCCGCATCGAACTGGACGCCCGCAACTGGGTCTGGATCCTCGACCAGGGACATCACCTCTGGCGCAATCAGGATCCCGACCGCCCCCGCGATGGTTTTCGGCCCGCGCAGCTCGAACGCCAAGCACTCGACTTCCATGTTACCGATCGCGGCTATTGGCTGAAAACGCCCGACCAGTTCCTGTTCTTCGACCTCGAGGACAAGCTCCTGGCGAGCGTGCCAACGCCGACGGTCAAAGTCTACCTGGAGGCCTTCCTACCTGCACTCGGCGCTTATGTGCTGGGCACCGACGAGGGCCTCTTCAAGGTCGCGATTCAGGGACTCGAGGACCTGGGCGTGCCGCTGGGCCCCGAAGAGAAACCCGTCAAACTGCTCGAAGCCGGCGAGCGCCTCTACCTGGTCACGGCACCCTTCAGGTCGCTGCGAGGCTATCGCGCGGAGGGTCTGTGGGTCCGCGAGAAGGGCGTCTGGCGCCGCAGCAACCTGGCCAACCCCGACCTGACCCAGGCGGTCGTCAAGCACGGCACGACCTGGTTGCTGACGACGACGGGTCTGGCGCGACAGACGGAGGACGGCGAGATCACCTACTTCACCCGGCGCCAGGGTTTGGCAGGCAGCCAGCCGACCAAGGTCCTGCGCGGCGACGGCAACAACCTTTGGATCGCCGCCAACGGCGGCATCACCAAGTACGACGGCGATCTGGCCGCGACCCTGCCCCACAGCGGCAGTCTCGACGAGGCTGTCGACGATCTCGAGCGCGATGGTCAGGGCTCGCTCTGGATCCGCGCCGGCGGCGCCATTCAGCGCTACCGCGAGGGCGTGACGGGTCCGTCCGTGCAGCTGGAGGCGCTATTGCTCGACGGCGAGGCCCTGTCGCTCGACCGCCCGATCGTGCTGCCCTACAACAACAACCTGACCGTTCGCTACCGCGCCATCAATCTGCGCGGCGGCGACGATCTTCAGTTCACTTGGAAGATCCAGGGCGAGAACCACGGCTACGTCGGCCAGACCCGCGAGGAGAGCCTCTCCCTGCCCGGCCTGCCGCCCGATCGCTACCAGTTGACGCTCAAGGCCTACAACAGCGATCTGGTCAGTTCCGACCAGAACCTGACCGTGATCTTCCAAGTGCTGGCTCCGTTCTGGCTGCGCGGGCTCAACCCGCTCTACCTAGCGCTGGCCTGCCTGACCCTGATCTACCTGATCTACCGCCTGCGCCTGCGCCACAAGCTGGAACAGCTGCGCTTGGTCAACGAGTTGGCGGTCGCCCACAACGTCCAGCAGGCGCTGATGCCCGACCGCCCGCCGCTGCTGGAGGGCTACGAGATCGCCGGCACCTGCGCGCCGGCCCAGGAGGTTGGCGGCGACTATTTCGACATTTTCTGGACCGAGCCGGAACAGTGCCAACTGGCGGTCACGGTCATGGACGTGTCCGGCAAATCGATGCAGGGCGCGATCATTTCGGTACTCAGTTCGGGCCTGCTCTACGGCCACTCGGGCCGAGGCCAGGGTCCGGCCGAGGTGCTCTCGGGGATCAACGGCCATCTCTACGCCAAGACCGACAAAAAGACCTTCATCACCGGCATCCTGGCCCTGTTGGAACCCGTCAGCGGTCAGCTGGCTCTGGCCAATGCCGGCCACGTCGATCCGATCCTGATCCGCGATGGCGCAGCGCAGACCCTGGCGCGGACCGCTAAACGCGACCTCGCCCTGGGCGCGGTCAAACGCTGGAACTATGGCGAAATCGCGCTGGAGTTGCTGCCGGGCGATCTGCTTTGCCTCTACACGGACGGCCTCAACGAGGCCCAGAACGCGCAGCACCAGCTGTTTGGCGAAGCGGCCCTGATCGCGGCGCTGGTCCGCCAGCGCGAGCTGCCGGTCAAGGAGCTGCTGCAGCGGATCCTCGACGAAATCGCGCGCTTTCGCGGCAAGACGCCCCAGAGCGATGACATTACCCTGGTGGTGATCAAGCGCCTGCCCGCTCTCAGGGAAAGCGATTAAAGACCGCGCAGCGCTCGCGAAATCGGGAACCGGGTCTCACGCGAAGCCGCGAAGGCGCGAAGAAAGAAGCAAAGCCATAGGCAGCTATTTTCCCAAGCCAACCCTCCGGAAGCTGTTGCTCGCCATTGCAAAATCCTTGGCAATCGCGTTACGGCCAGGTTAGACTTGGTCTGTCTCTGACATCAACAACCTGAAAGCCCCGCGGGAGGAGCCGATGAAACACGATGAGTTCGTGCGCTATGCGATGTCCGATCCGGCGCTATGCGCGGCGTTCTTCAAGCACTTCATGAGCGAGTTGGCGGGCGTGCTGGACTTCGACCAGCTCAAGCAGGAAAACGGTTCCTACGTGGCGGCCAACCTGCGCAGGACGATCACGGACCTGCACTATCAGGTGCCGTTGCAGGAAGACAACGAGGTGCGCTGTGCCATCCTCATGGAACACAAGAGCGGTGGCAGCGCACGTCCTGGGACCAGCAGCCTGGTCTTTCAACTGCGCGTTCAGGAAGTGGCGCTCTTGCAGCATTACAGCCGAGAAAATCCGGGCAAAAAGCTGCCAATCGTGTTCTTGGTGGGGCTCTACCACGGGCCACGCCCCTATGCGGGGCCGCGGACCGTGGCTGAACTCATCGCCGGACCACCAGATCTGATCCCCGCTCGTTGGAGCCAGAATGACACACTGCTGATCGACCTCAACCAGTTTGACGAATCGAAGCTGGAGGAAGGCAAGCTCAGTCTGTTCCTGAGCGTCCTGAAAATCATTTACGACGCCGACTTCATCGACAAGTTCAAGGCGATGCTGCCAAGATTAAAAAACTACGACGTGAGCCATGAAGGCCGGGAGTTTTTAATCGCACTCAACCACTACCTGCTCTCCAACGCCCGCTGGGAAAGTCTGCCCGAGTTTCGGGAAATTGCGGTAAAATCATACTCTGAAGAAGTGGGAGGTGCCGTCATGACCATCGCTGAACTCCTCAAGAAGGAAGGTCGCACGGAAGGCCGCATGGAAGTCGCAAAAACTATGGTCCGCAGAGGGATGGATTGGGAGACTATCGCCGACATTACGGGTCTTCCCCAGGAAACGATCGCGATGCTGGCCAAGCAGGCCTCCTGACACGCCTCACGCAAAGAAGACGCCCCAGAGCGAAGTGGGAGGTGCCGTCATGACCATCGCTGAACTCCTCAGGAAAGAAGGCCGCACGGAAGGCCTGGAGCAGGGTGAAAGGGAAGGCCGCATGGAAGTCGCAAAAACCATGGTCCACAGAGGGATGGACTGGGAAACCATCGCCACTTCGTCGAGGGCCAGGATACGTCGAAATAAGGGCTCTGCTTCACTATAACGGTTTGTGGCATATAGTACCCTAGCCAACACAATGAGAGATGTCGGCGCGCCAGTGTCTCCCTCCTCCGCCTCATCCACGGTTACGGCCTTGCGCACCAAGGGCTCCAGGCTTTGATATTCGGCTGCCTTGAGCATCGCAAAGAGCATATTGTTGCGAAGCGCGCGATCCTCGGGTTGAAGGAGATAGGCCTGTCGGTAGACGGCCGATGCTTTTGCGTATTTGCCCTGTCGGAATAGACTCAGGCCGACTCAGGCCCAGGTTTCGCTGCGCTTCTACCAAGTCGACAAGCTTGTTTTGGACGGCTTCTTCCAGTAAGGGTTCGGCCTCACGGTATTTGTTTTCCAGGAGCTTCTTCAGGCCTTGCTGGTAAACATCGTGAGTTTGGTAGTCGCGGATCGCCTTTTCGATGTCCGCCACGGGTAAACCCCAGCTCGCGGCGACCTGTTTCAGTGCGGTTTGAACATCCACCTCTTGGCCCTGGCCTTTGGGTTGCATCTGGTCGAGAGCCAGCTTCATCAGCGCTTCAATGCCCGCTTGGGTGGTGATAACGTCCTTTTCGCGCTTTTTAGCCACTATCAGATCCGGGTTACCAGCCAACTTTGCAGCCATACACGATAACATGCGGATTTGGCAGACAACACGGCCCCTTATTTTTGCAAGGCAACCACTCCCAATCTGTTGCCCGCCAAACCACTAACTGCTCTCCAACGCCCGCTGACATGCCTCACGCGAAGCAGCGTAGCCGCTAAGAAAGAAGCGGAACATAAGGCAGACCCTGATCGGCCTGTACCGCTCCAAGCTCAACGGGACCAAGGCTCAGGCCCCACCAGACTCTTCGCGCAATAGCAACTGAACATCCTCGTGGTCTGCCGGTCTCTTGCCTTTCCCTGCACTGAGAAGATAGGGCGTAACTACTAGGTCTACTCCAGATAGTCATCCAGCCACTTCTGGACCGTGGTCGTGTTGGGGTGATCAGCGCCCAGACTTACCGTAAAAATCTCCAAAGCCCGCCGCCACAAGGGGAGGGCCTGTTCCCGCCGTTCAGTGGCGACCAGGAGGCATGCCAGGTTATGGAGGTCTATGGCGACATTGGGATGGTAGGCGCCGAAGGAGGCTTCGTCGATGACGAGTGCGCGGCGCATGAGGGGCTCGGCGTCGGCCATGCGGTTGGTGGTCTGAAGCAATGCGGCCAGGTTGTTGAGGTCTGTGGCGATATCGGGATGGTCGGTGTCGAAGGAGGCTTCGTTGATCGCCAGGGCGCGGCGCATGAGGGGTTCGGCGTCGGCCAGACAGTCGGTGTCCATAAGCAATAAGGCCAGATTGTTGAGGTCTCTGGCGACATTGGGATGGTTGGTGCTAAAAAAGGCTTCGTCGATGGCGAGGGCCATACGCATGAGCGGCTCGGCGTCGGCCATGCGGTTGGTGAACTGAAGCAATGCGGCCAGGTTGTTAAGGTATGTGGCGACATTGGGATGGTCTCTGCCGAGGAAGTGCGCGTCGATGGAAAGGGCCCAGTCCAAGAGGGGCTCAGCGTCGGCCAGGCAGTTGGTGGCCTGAAGCAATAGGGCCAGATTGTTGAGGCCTCTGGAGATAGTGGGTCTGAAGCGAGCTTCGTTGATGGCGAGACGCATGTAGGACTCGGCGTCAGGCATGCGGATACTGTCCGAGCAGGGCAAGAAAGCCGTTGAACTTGGGCGGTTGGTGGTCTTAAGCAATTGGGCGAGGTTGTTAAGGTCTATATAGATCTCCTCGGCGATGAGCCTCCGTGATAGAGGGTAGATGTCTATTGGAAGTTTGAGAATTTCAGCCCTCACGGCCAGGGTTGAATAGTGATTTAACCCTTTGTCGGCCTGGGAGGGTAGGACAGGCGTTCCGACCGCTGACCTGCGTATGGTTTCTTGAAGCATGGCCCTGTTGTAGTAATCTACGGTTAATTGGTCTGAATATGCTTCGTCGAGGGCTAGCGAACGTCTAAACAAGAGTTCTGCTTCACTATACCTATTTGTGGCCTCAAGCAAACATGCCAAGACAGTGAGAGATCTCGGCGCGCCAGTGTCTCCCTCCTCCGCCTCATCCTCGGTTACAGCCTTGCGCACCAAGGGCTCCAGGCTTTGATATTCGGCTGCCTCGATCATCGCAAAGAGCATTTTGTTGCGAAGCGCGTGATCCTTGGGTTTAAGGAGATAGGCCTGCCGGTAGACGACCGCTGCTTTTGTGTATTTGCCTTGAATGAAAAGACTCAGGCCCAGGTTTTGCTGCGCTTCTACCAAGTCGACAAGCTTGTTTTGGACGGCTTCTTCCAGTAAGGGTTCGGCCTCACGGTATTTGTTTTCCAGGAGCTTCTTCAGGCCTTGCTGGTAAACATCGTGAGTTTGGTAGTCGCGGATCGCCTTTTCGATGTCCGCCACGGGTAAACCCCAGCTCGCGGCGACCTGTTTCAGTGCGGTTTGAACATCCACCTCTTGGCCCTGGCCTTTGGGTTGCATCTGGTCGAGAGCCAGCTTCATCAGCGCTTCAATGCCCGCTTGGGTGGTGATAACGTCCTTTTCGCGCTTTTTAGCCACTATCAGATCCGGGTTACCAGCCAACTTTGCAGCCACCGTGAGTTGACCATCATAGGGGGCGATCCAGCGGTATTCGGCGTTGGCAATCACCAGCTGCATAACACAGCCCGGTGTCTCGATAATGGTCAGGATCAACTTGCCATTGGAATCGGTCAGCGAAGAGTTGCCACCCCTGGTTCCGATGGCCAGGTCGGGCATGGGGTTGCCCCGCAAGTCGCGTACGTAAAAAACATGGTCACTTGAATAGCAAAGGTGGCAAAAGGCGAACAGCAACAGCCAGTGCTTCATGGTCTTCCTCGGGCTGAGTCGGTACCTACACGATAACATGCGGATTTGGCAGACAACACGGCCCCTTATTTTTGCAAGGCAACCACTCCCAATCTGTTGCCCGCCAAACCACTAACTGCTCTCCAACGCCCGCTGACATGCCTCACGCGAAGCAGCGTAGCCGCTAAGAAAGAAGCGGAACATAAGGCAGACCCTGATCGGCCTGTACCGCTCCAAGCTCAACGGGACCAAGGCTCAGGCCCCACCAGACTCTTCGCGCAATAGCAACTGAACATCCTCGTGGTCTGCCGGTCTCTTGCCTTTCCCTGCACTGAGAAGATAGGGCGTAACTACTAGGTCTACTCCAGATAGTCATCCAGCCACTTCTGGACCGTGGTCGTGTTGGGGTGATCAGCGCCCAGACTTACCGAAAAAAGCTCCAAAGCCCGCCGCCACAAGGGGAGGGCCTCTTTGGCGACATTGGGATGGTTGGTGCTGAAGAAGGCTTCGTCGATGGCGCGGGCCAGACGCATGAGGGAGATATCGCCCGCTTTCCTTGGAGATCGTTCCCTTTTCCGGAACCACATCCGCATCGTAGACCAAGCGGCCCCTGTCGTCGAGGACAGTGATGGTCACCGTGACTTTGGGCGGCGTGGCCTTGCCCATAGATCAGTTTGAGGCAAAACGCGACCCACACCAGGGTCAGGATCCCGACTAAGCATGGCACCCAGGCTGGGTGCCGCCGCAGGCTGTCGCGCTAGGGTCCGATGTAGCGCAGCGCCAAAGCGATGGCGACCGCGGCCGTGGCGTGCATGGCCTCAACGAGGCCCAGAACGCGCAGCACCAGCTGTTTGGCGAAGCGGCCCTGATCGCGGCCCTGATCCGCCACCGCGAGCTGCCGGTCAAGGAGCTGCTGCAGCGGATCCTCGACGAGATCGCGCGCTTTCGCGGCAGGACGCCCCAGAGCGATGACATTACCCTAGTGGTGATCAAGCGCCTGCCCGCTCTCACGGGAAGCGAGTAAAGCCCGCGCAGCGCGCGCGAGGCCGGGAACCGGGTCTCACGCGAAGGCGCGAAGGCGCGAAGAAAGAAGCAAAGCCACAGGCAGCTATTTTCCCAAGCCAACCCTCCAGAAGCTGTTGCTCGCCCTTACAAAATCCTTGGCAATCGCGTTACGGCCAGGTTAGACTCGGTCTGTCTCTGACATCAACAACCTGAAAGCCCAGTAGGAGGAGCCGATGAAACACGATGAGTTCGTGCGCTATGCAATGTCCGATCCAGCGCTATGCGCGGCGTTCTTCAAGCACTTCATGAGCGAGTTGGCGGGCGTGCTGGACTTCGACCAGCTCAAGCAGGAAAACGGTTCCTACGTGGCGGCCAACCTGCGCAGGACGATCACGGACCTGCACTATCAGGTGCCGTTGCAGGAAGACAACGAGGTGCGCTGTGCCATCCTCATGGAACACAAGAGCGGTGGCAGCGCACGTCCTGGGACCAGCAGCCTGGTCTTTCAACTGCGCGTTCAGGAAGTGGCGCTCTTGCAGCATTACAGCCGAGAAAATCCGGGCAAAAAGCTGCCGATCGTGTTCTTGGTGGGGCTCTACCACGGGCCACGCCCCTACGCGGGGCCGCGGACCGTGGCCGAACTCATCGCCGGACCACCAGATCTGATCCCTGCCCGCTGGAGCCAGAACGACACGCTGCTGATCGACCTGAGCCTGCTTGATGAATCCAAGCTGGAGGAAGGCAAGCTCAGTCTGTTCCTGAGTGTCCTGAAAATCATTTACGACGCCGACTTCATCGACAAGTTCAAGGCGATGCTGCCAAGATTAAAAAACTACGACGTGAGCCATGAAGGCCGGGAGTTTTTAATCGCACTCAACCACTACCTGCTCTCCAACGCCCGCTGGGAAAGTCTGCCCGAGTTTCGGGAAATTGCGGTAAAATCATACTCTGAAGAAGTGGGAGGTGCCGTCATGACCATCGCTGAACTCCTCAAGAAGGAAGGTCGCA
>CAYRFM010000035.1:0-44819 GCA_964423555.1 uncultured Holophagae bacterium
CAACCTTGCCCAGGTTGATTGGAACCACACCATGAGCACAAAATTTGGTACGCTTCGGTGACAACTACCTTGACAACTACCGACTTCGACCACGCAAATTTGGAATTTGCGCTACAAACCCTGGCGCAACCTGCTCCCCGTTTGGCAGGCTAGTCGTGACTGCCACCACGCAAAATTGGATTTTGCGCTACAATCCCTGCTGCGAAAATTACCCCGCTAGGCTACATGATCGTGACTTCAGCATCTCCTAAGGCCACGTCGCCTAATCCCTTGCCCCGTGTGGGTTGCCGCAGCCGGTAAGGCACCCTTTCGCCCAGGCCCCCTAATTCGCGCCCTGGTTCATCTCCGCCAGGATCTGCAACCCCGTCAGGGTCAGGTTCGGATCATAGTGCTGAATGAACTTCGACTCCCCGTGGAAGATGATGGCCAGCCCGCCGGTGGCGACGATGGTGGGCTGGGCGTCCATCTCCGCGAGCATCGCTTCGAGGATGCCGTCGACCAGGCCGCGGTAGCCGAAGAACAGGCCCGACTGGATGTTGTCGACCGTGTTCTTGCCGATCACCCGTTTTGGTTTCAGCATGTCGACCCTGGGCAGTTTCGCCGCCGCGCGGTAGAGGGCCTCAGCCGAGATGCCGGCGCCTGGCGCGATGGCGCCGCCTAGGAAGGCGCCGTCCTTGGAGATGGGGTCGAACGTCGTCGCCGTGCCGAAGTCGACCACGATCGTCGGTCCGCCGTAGAGTTTCCAGGCGGCGATGGCGTTGACGATGCGGTCGGCGCCCACTTCTTGGGGGTGGTCGACGGCCAGGCGGATGCCGGTCTTGATGCCGGGCCCGACGGTCAAGGCCGACACGCCGAAATAGTCGCGGCACATCGCCTTGAGCGTTTCTTCGAGCGGCGGCACGACGCAGGAGATGATCGCGCGTTCCACCTGTTCCGGTTTCATGCCCGCCGGCTGGAAGAGGTTGCGGAACAGGATGCCGTACTCGTCCGCGGTCTGCTTGGCAACCGTCGTCAGCCGCCAGAACTTGATCAGGTGCTTGCCTTCAAACAGGCCGATCACGGTGTTGGTGTTGCCGACATCGATGGTCAAGAGCATGGGTTCCGTCCTTGGGCGGTCGCAGCGACCGGAATGATCAGGCAGTCCTCGACCGCCTGGGATAGTGATTGTACCGCGCCGTCGGCGGTGCGCAACAGCAGTTCACCCGTCGGCGCCAAGCCCGCGAACTCGCCTTCGCGGGCGATACCGCCCTCGACCAGGCGCAGACCCATGCCCAGTTTTAGGCCGCTGCGGGCGATCCAGGCCTCGACGTGGCCGTCCCCGTGCAGGCGCAACAGCTCGGGTGCGGTCGCCTGGCGCAGGGCCTCGATCACCTGTTCCGGCGGGTGCGGGCGGTCCAGCTCGGCCAAGGTCGCGTAGGGTCGACCCAGCGCGCTCATGCGCTCGTGGTCGCGCAGGTTGAGACCCACGCCGACCACGACCCGCGCCGCCGCGCCGATCAGGCGCGACTCGCAGAGAATGCCGGCCAGCTTGCGACCCTTGAGCAGCACGTCATTGGGCCATTTCAAACAAAAATCCGCTTCCGGCCAGAGCGCGCTGAGCGCCCGGTGGACCCAAACCGCCGCGAACAGCGGGTAACAACAGCTGGCCGGGTGCGGCGCCGGCGGACACGTCAGCCCCAACGACAGGGCCAGACCCGTGCCGGGCGGCGAGAGCCAACTGCGACCACGGCTGCCGCGACCGGCGGTCTGGTTCGTGGTCCAGACCAGCATGCGCTCGTGGCCTTCCAGGCGCGCAAAAGCTTCGTCGTTGGTGGAACCGGCCGCGTCGAGCGCGCGCACCGAGGCCACCGGCAGATCGTACCTCAATGGGCGTGCACGACCTTGTTGATCTCCGCCATCAGCTCCACGATATCGGCGCCGGTCATGTCGGAGAACTCCTCGATCGTGAAGTCCATTTCTTCGTAAACCATGTCCGAGGCGGTGACGTAGGGGTAGAGCACGTCCTCCAGGTCCCGGTACTTGCGCAGGAGATTGCCCAGGTTGGCGGATTTGGGAACGCTCGCCTTGCCGCGTTGTATGCCGCCGCCTTCTTTGATACTGTTGAATCCACGACCTTTCGACATCACATCCTCCTTGCCTCGCACCAAGCCGACCACCGGCGCGAACCGACAACTCCGGTCTTCACGACGATAGGGTGGTCTCCTCGATTGTGCGGCAAGGTCCGCAAAAAATCAAGCGGTCGATCGGCGCGCCGGTTCGCTCTCCGCCATGAAAAAGCCATCCTCGCCCTGGCCCTGGTAGAGCGGCATCAGCAGGTAGCCCGTGAAGGGCGCGCGGATCTCGCCGTGGCGGTTGCGCGCCAACAAGGCGCCCTCGTCGACCTGGTCGAAGGTGCGGAAGCCCGGCTCCATGCGGAAACCCTCGTCGGCTTCGATGCGCTGGCGGTAAAGGGTCAACAGCGCGCTCGGCAGGCGCCGGACCCGCGCCTGCAGCTCGTGCCAATGGCGGTGCGCCGACTTGGGCACCAGGCTCGCGCCGACCAGACCCAGCCGGGCCAATGCCTGCCAGAGGAAGGCCTCGATCGTGATCGGCACCTCGGGATCGCTCTCGCGACCGCCCTCGAGGATCAGGGTGCGGTGACCGCGCGCCTCCATCCAGGTCGCCAGCGTCCCGCGCAGGAAACGGTTCAGCCCGCGAATGACCG
This sequence comes from uncultured Holophagae bacterium, assembly GCA_964423555.1. Lineage (GTDB taxonomy): Bacteria > Acidobacteriota > Holophagae > Acanthopleuribacterales > Acanthopleuribacteraceae > CAYRFM01. Next base: position 2,705 of record CAYRFM010000035.1, read on the forward strand.
GGAACGGCACCTGCACCAGCAACTCGTCGGGACTGTGCTGGTCGGGCGCGATCAGGAACGGCTCGCCCTGTCCGGAGAAACTGTGCAGGTCGATCAGGGTCAACGGACCGTTGGCCGTGGCGGATAGTTCGGCCAGAATGCCCTCGAGCACACGTCGCTCCTGGAACTCGACCAGCGGCCGGCCGCCAACCTGTTCCGGCGCACCCTCATACCACAGGCGGTTGAGGTCGTGGTCGACGAAACGCACGCCGCGGCGCAGGCCCTCGAGGTTGCCGACCAAGACCACCAGCCGTCCGCGCGGCCGGACGGCCATGCGGTTTATGCGACTGATCAGGCGCTCGAGGGCGACGACGCTGCCGCGCTCATTGCCGTGGATCGCGACCGTGACGACCACCGTGGGGCCCAGCGGGTCGCCGCAGACGTCGTAAAGGGTTCGGGAACTCGGCGTACATCCGGGGTCGACACAGGGGGTCCGCTGGGGATCGGTCATTAAATAGAGCCTCCTCAATGGGGGTGGTCAGGGGGTGAGTATGTCGCCGTCACTGCTCATTGCGTAAAATCGCGCACACAGGCCGTCAAACACCTGCTCCAGTGCAAAATTAGTGCCACGCAGACCGGCGACTACTTTCCCGGCCCATTGGAAATACTCCTGCCGCCGCGTATCGTCCCAGCCGACTGGCGGCGCTTGGGCGACATCGCGCAGGTTGCTGATCTTGTCCGCCAGCTTGACCAGCTTGGCCTTGTGCGAGATGTGGGGCGCGTGTTCGATCTGCTGCTGCTTGCGCTGGGCCTTGGGCAAGCTGCGGTCGTCGGTGACCTCGGCCACGATCGCGGCAACCGCCTCGCCAAAGCGCTGCGCGAGTTCGTCCTGCGTGGTATCCGTGTCCTCGACGGTGTCGTGCAACAGCGCCGCGGCCAGGACCGAGGCATCGCGGACGCCGCCCTCTACATATAATATATAGGCCACATCCAGCGGGTGGTTGATGTAGGGACTGCGCTCCTGATCCTTGCGGCGCTGATCGCGGTGCTTGCGTGCGGCAAAAGTGGCCGCGGCCAAGACCAGACCCATGGCATCGGCTTCGAGCTGCAGATCGGGCGCCATCCCATACCTCCCCGCCAGGACGGCTGCGATCGCCATGCCACCTGGAAAGCCTAAGCATACCACGAGCACGCCTTGCGAAAAACCTCGGAACACGCGGTGCGCCGGCGCCTCATCTCAGTCAGCGACCGCGAGCCACCGCCGCAGCGCTTTCGCCCAAGCTGCGGTGGTCAGGCGCGAGCCTGCCACGAGCGCGACCTCTTTGGGTGAGGCGCTGGCGCGACCCGACCCTCACATGTCGCAAGTAGTATCACGCCCGCTCGGTGCAGCGCAGGCAGAACAAAGTGTGACGCGAGCTCGCGTCAGACGCGCAAACGTGGCGGTGCACGGTGGCGGTTTGTGCGGCGGTCGCGCGCGGACAGCCTGGAATGGTTGCGCGTCACTTGACCCAGCGGCTCGGGCATTTTCACCTGTGCAGCGTGCGTGCGGCACTGCTGCGGGAGCATTTCAACTTATTTCTCGGTCAAAACCCAAACTGTTCACAACGTGCACCAAGTGTTTGTGCTCGCGCATGCAACAGTTTTTAACTTTTTCCAAGTTGTTTGGGTCAGGACAGGCAACAGTTTATACATTTTGACTTGTTCACAGCCTGTGACGCAGTGCCGCGGGCTCCGCGCACAAGTGTTTTGGCTCATGCACGCAACGGTTTTTACCGTTTGGAAAAGGTTTGTATTCGCGCGGCAGTGCCGCGCGACCAATTCGCAAGTGTTTGTATTCGCGCGGCAGTGCCGCGCGACCAATTCGCAAGTGTTTTTATTCGCGCGGCAGTGCCGCGCGACCGATTCACAAGTGATTTTGTCGCTGCATGGGTGCCGCGCGACATAAAACCTTTTCCAAAAATCCACTTCACAACCGTTCGCAACTGGTGACTTCACCCTTAAAGCAATCGGCAAGTGCACATAAAATCTTCCTAAATGCTTGGTTTTGTAGTCTTTTAATCGAAACAACCAAACCTAAACGCGCGCTTGTGAAACCATATATAATCTACGCGTATAACAACCTGTCGACGCGAATATAAATATATTTTATACGCGTAGATAGTTATATTTTTCTTCGCGAATACTTTTAATTTTTTACAAAAATAGTTGCCACACATTTTTTGATTCGTGGTTAAATGAATCGAGCACAATACCTACCATCCTCGTTCGGATGTTTGTGCCATATGTTTGTCTACCTTTAGGAGGTAAGCCCATGAAACAGTATTTCAGCTCGACCCCGTTCATTACCTTGAGTAAATTGAACCTGGCTGTCCAACGCATGAACGAGACCAGTCTGCAGGACGTGCCCTGGATCGGCCAGGACTTCCGCGACTTGTTGACGGAAGCTGCCCTGCAGCTCAAGCAGGCCACTGAGGACAACGATCGCATTGAGACCGCGATCACCGAGACCCGGGTGCGCTTCCAGCAGACGACCCAGGACCTGATCCGGACCGTGCGCGACTTCTACGCCGTGCACCAGCGCCTGGCGGGCCGTCGTGGCGATGCCGAGACGATGAACAAGGTCTTCGTCCGGCCCTCGACCATGCCGACCACCAGGGAACCGGCCATCTGGCAGCAACACGCGCGCGCCATCATCGCCGGCGAGGCGACGGCCAAGGCCATGAACCTGCCTGACCCGGTCAATCCCAGCATCGCCGATATCGCCGCGGCCCTGGCGGCCTCGGAGACCGTCGGTCTTGCCTGGCTGGAGACCCAGACCCTCCAAAAGGCGATAAAAAAGACCCTGCACCAGAAGCGCACCGAGGGTATGCGCGCCCTGCGCGGCCTGGCGACGCGGCTCCGTGAGACGCTCCGCGACGAACCGGCCAGCGTGCGTCGGGCGCTGATGCGCACCTACGGCTTCAAATTCACCAATGCCGAGGACGGACTCATTGAGGGTCCGGACGACGACACCACACCGGGCAGTCCGACCGGCAATCAAAGCAAACCGACGGACGCCGATCCCGGAAAACCCTAACCCAATGACCCAGGGTGGTCGACCCCGGTCGGTGGTCAGTTGTCCGAAACCCTGACCGGGGTGCTTTTCAAACAGGCTGGAGTTTGGCAAGATAGGCGCATGGCCGATTGGCCCCGGAGGATGGCATGTCGATGACCCTCTTGGCGCTCTTGCTCAGCAGCGCCGCGCCCCAGAATCTGAATCCGCAGCTGGACAGCCTACAAACCGTTTATGACAGGGTCGTCGCCCCCGACGGTTCGGTCGCCTACGAGGCCCTCAAACAGGACCCCAGCCTGATCGCCAAGCTAGAGGCCTACACCCAGTCCGTGGCGGCGCTGGACTTGAACACGCTGGACAAGCCAGCCAAATTGGCGATCCTGATCAACGCCTACAACGCCTGCGTCCTGCTGGGCGTGACGCGCGCCTGGCCGATCCAATCGGTCAGCGAGATCAAGCCGGATTTCGGCTTCTTCCACGAGAAGAACTGGACGATCGCCAGCCAACTGCACTCCCTGGACAGCCTGGAGAAGGACCTGCTGCGCCCGCTGGACCCGCGCATCCACTTCGCCGTCAACTGTGCCAGTGCCAGCTGTCCCCAGCTCGATCGCCAGGTGATGCGGCCCAGCACCGTCGACGCGACCTTGACCCGCCTGACCAAGCGTTTTTTGGCCGATACCAAGCGCAACCGCTTCAACCGCGCCGGCGATTTCTGGCAGCTCTCCAAGATTTTCGAGTGGTACGCGGCCGACTTTGGCGGCCAGACCGGCGTGATCCGCTTCGTGCGGGCCTTTGCGCCCAGCGCCAAGGTCCCGCAGAAGATCAGTTACCTGGAGTACGACTGGTCGCTGAACGTCCGCGCCCGCAAGCGCTGAGGAGCAGCCGATGGCAACACTGGGCCGCAGCGGCATCGACTGTTCGCGCGTGATCATGGGCACCTGGCAGGCCGGCGGCGAGTACTGGGTCGGCGTCGACGACGCAGAGAGCGTGCGCGCCATCCACGCCGCCCTGGCGGCCGGGATCAACGGCTTCGACACGGCCGCCGAATACGGCGACGGCAGAAGCGAGCGCATCCTCGGCCAAGCCCTGGCCGGTCGGCGCGAGGCGGCGATGCTGTGCTCGAAAGTCTTCGCCGACAACCTGCGTCCGGACCGCCTCATCGCCAGCTGCGAGCGCAGCCTGCGCAACTTGAACACGGATTACCTGGACCTGTTCCTGATCCACTGGCCCAGCGGCAGCTTCGGCAGCGAGCCGGTCCCCCTGGCCGATTCGCTCGCGGCCATGACCCGCTTGCGCGAGCAAGGCAAGGTGCACGCCTTGGGCGTCAGCAACTTCGACGCCGCGCAGCTGCGCCAAACCCTGGCCCTGACCCGGATCGAGGCCGTGCAGAACCCCTACAACCTGTTCTGGCGCTACAGCGAGGCCGAGGTTCTACCGCTCTGCCGCGAGCAAGGCCTGACCTTGATGGCTTACTCGCCGCTGGCCCAAGGCATCCTGGCCGAACGCTTTGCGACCACGCCCAGCTTCGCCCCAGGCGACCACCGCCACGCCAACAAACTGTTCCTGCGCTGGCCCCAGGTGCTGGCCGCACTCGAGGGATTGCAAGGCCTGGCCGCCTCGCACCAAGTGCCCCTCCCCCAACTGGCACTGGCCACCCTCCTGGCCGACGAAAATGTCCACGTCGTCGCCGGCGCCCGCACGGCGGCCCAAGCCCAGGCCAACGCGACGGCTCAGTCCCTGACCCTGCCCCAAGCGGCGATCGACAGCGCCCGCCGCCTCACGGCCGAGGTCGCGGCCCACTTCGCCCATGACCCGATGCCGTGGGATTGGTGAATCGGCAAGCAGCGATTCAGGGACAATGCCTCACGCGAAGTCGCGAAGGCGCGAAGTAGCTGCATCCATGGTCGCACTGAACGCGCATGATTCGCCCCATCGCGGTTAGTAGTTCCCATCGAAGTGCGGTAAGCCAACAGTTTGCCCCCTAGGGCACCATCCATGACATGTTTTGCGCCATTGCCCATATTTTCACCGTGCTCAGAATTCCGGACTAGTCTCTTGACATAGCCCCGACGAGGGGTAATACTTATCCCCTCTCTTGCTATTCCCCGCTGGCCCTGCCGGGTGGTATGCCCTTGGCTCGGGCCGGCTTGATCATTTTTCACAGGAGCACGATCATGGCTAGACTCTCCTCGCCACTCGAGGCCATCCAGGATTTTTACGAGGTGGTTGTTATCGGTTCCGGCTATGGCGGCGGCATCGCCGCCTCGCGACTGGCGCGCGCGGGCCGCCGCGTCTGCCTACTCGAGCGCGGTCGCGAGATCCAGCCGTCCGAGTACCCTGACACTGCCAGTGAAGCACTTGAAGAGTTTCAGTGCCATGGCCCGAACGGCCACCTGGGCTCGCGCACCGGGCTGTTCGACGTCCACGTCGACAATGAAATCAACGTCGTCGTTGGCTGTGGCCTGGGCGGGACCTCGCTGATCAATGCCAATGTCTCCTTGGAGCCCAAACCCGCCCTGTTTGAGGATCCCGCTTGGCCCCAAGCGCTGCGCGCCGATCGCGACACCCTGCTAAAGGAGGGTTTCGATGCCGCCCGCGCCATGCTCAAGCCCACGCCCCTACCCAAGTCGGCGCCGCGCCTGCCCAAGGCGGAGGCGCACCGTCAATCGGCTGCGGCGATGGGCCATAGCGATCACTTTTACCATCCGCCCATCAACGTGACCTTCGAGCGCCTCGCCAACGACACCAACCACGTCGGTGTCACCCAGTTGCCCTGCAACCACTGCGGCGACTGCGTCTCGGGCTGCAACAACCGCGCGAAGAACACGACCTTGATGAATTACTTGCCCGATGCCTGGAACCACGGTGCCGAAATCTTTTGCCAGGCCGCCGTCAGCCATCTCGAGAAAAGCGACGATGGCTGGCTGGTCCACTTTCAGAACGTCGGTACCGGCCGCGAAAAATTCGCCGCGCCGACCCAGTTCGTGCGCGCCGAGGTGGTGGTCCTGGCCGCGGGGACGTTGGGCAGCAACGAGATCCTGCTGCGCTCTCGCCAACGAGGCCTGGCGGTCTCGGACATGCTCGGCCGTCATTTCACTGGCAACGGCGACATCCTCGGTTTCGGCTACGACTGCGAGGAAAAGATCAATGGCATCGGTTTCGGCGACAAGCAGCGCGGCCAAGTGCCAGCGGTCGGTCCCTGCATCACCTCGATCATTGACCTGCGCGACCAGCCTCAACGAGAACAGCGCATGGTGATCGAGGAAGGCTCGATCCCCGGTGCGCTGGGCAAGCTGATATTGCCTGTCATGTCCGCCGCGGCCTCGCTGATCGGCAAGAGCGAGGACCACAGCATCGCCCGCAAGGCCGAGCGCGCGTTCCACGAGTTCGAAACCCTGGTTTTGGGTCCTCACCACGGCGCGGTCGGCCACATGCAGACCTACCTGATCATGAGCCATGACGATGATCGCGGCACGATCCGCCTCAACGGCGAGGACCGCTTGGAGATCGAATGGCCCAAGGTCGGCCTCCAGCCCAATTTCATCCAGGGCAACGCCAATCTGCGCGCCGCCAGCGAGGCCTTGGAGGGTATTTTTGTGCCCAACCCGATCTGGTCCGACCTGTTCAAACACAGCGTCGTCTCCGTCCACCCGCTGGGCGGCTGCGTGATGGGCGAGGACGCCAGCAGCGGCGTCGTCAACCACAAGGGCCAGGTCTTCAGCGGCACCCGTGGTGAAGACGTCTACGAGAATCTCTATGTCAGCGACGGCTCGGTCATTCCGACCTCGCTGGCCGTCAATCCGCTCTTGACGATCTCGGCCGTGGCCGAGCGCACGATGGCCCTTTTGGCCAAGGACCGCGGTTGGAGCTTCGACTACAGCTTGCCCTCGAGACCGCGGCGCTCGCAGGTACCGGGCACGCTCGGCGTCCAGTTCACCGAGACCATGACCGGCTTCATGGCCCCCAGCGACCAAGCCCTGGGCATCGACCTGGCCGCGTACGAGCGCGCCTACGATGTCGGCAAGGCACAGGGCACCGAGCTGACCTTCACCGTCACCGTCCACGCCGCCGACCTCGATCGCCTGATCGAGGATCCCGCGCATCCGGCGACGATCGTCGGCACCGTCATCGCGGAGAGCCTCCACCAGGACCCGCTGACCGTGACCCATGGCAGCTTTAATCTCTTCCAGCAGTACGCCGACCAGGTCGACACGCGCCACATGAACTACCGCATGCGCCTGACCACCGAGGAGGGCCGGCACTTTTTCTTCAGCGCCTTCAAGTCCGTGCCCGAGGACCACGGCCCGCTGCAGATCTGGCACGACACCAGCACGCTATACGTCACCCTCCACGACGGTGAGGACGAGCAGGCGCCAGTCACTGCCAGCGGCGTGATGCATATCCGTCCAAAAGATTTCGCCAAGCAGATGACGACCATGAAGGTCACCAATGCCACCAGCGAAGCGCAACGCCTCAAAGCGCTGGCGCGCTTCGGCGGTCACTTCGCCGGCGTACTATGGGAAAGCTACGGCAACGTGCTCCACGGCGCCCGCTACTTCGACCCCGATGCCCCGCCCCGCAAACGGCGCCAGCTGCGGGTCGACGCCCCCACGGTCCACTGGTTCAAGACCGCGGACGGCGTCAACCTGCGCCTCAGTCGGTATCGCGGCGGCGAGAAGGGCCCGGTCATGCTGGTTCACGGCGCGGGCGTGGCCTCCAACATCTTCTCCATCGATACCATCGACACCAACTTGCTCGAGTTCCTCTATGCCCACGGCTACGATGTCTGGCTGCTCGACTACCGCATCAGCATCCTGCTCGAGGCCAGCAAGCAGCAGTCGGACGGCGATCAGATCGCCACATACGACTTCCCCGCGGCGATCGAGGTGATTCGCAGCGAGACCGGCGCCGCCGATGTTCAGGCCGTCGTGCACTGCTATGGCGCCACCACGTTCTTTATGTCGCTGCTCGGCGGCCTGAAGCACGTGCGCTCCGTCGTCTGCTCCCAGGTCGCCACCGACCTGGTCGTGCCGACGGCCACCGCGATTAAGACCGGTTTGCATATCCCCGACGTGCTCGAGCGGCTCGGCATTCAGTCACTGACCGCGGCCACGTTCAAGGACGATGGCTGGGTCGACAAACTGTTCGACAAGGCCATGACCGCCAACGCCCTGGCCCAGGCCCAGGGCGCCTGCGACAGCCCCGTCTGCCACCGCATCACCTTCCTCTACGCCTCGCTCTACCGTCACGACACGCTCAACCAGGCCACCCACGAGCACCTGCACGAAATGTTCGGCGTCTCCAATATCCGCACCTTCGAGCACCTGGCCCGACTCTGTCGCAAGGGCACGCTGGTCGACTTCGAGGGCAACGATGCCTACATGCCCCATCTCGACCGCTTGTCCATGCCGATCTGCTTCATCAGTGGCGCGGACAACGCCTGCTACCTGCCTGAAAGCACGGCGCGCGCCTATGAGCGCGTGACCCAGCGCCACGGCGCGGACCGTTACAGCCGTCACCTCATCCCAGGCTACGGCCACATCGACTGCATTTTCGGCAAGCACGCCTACCGCGACGTCTACCCGATCATGCTCGAGCATTTGGAGAAAACCGCCAAGCGCTGACGCTGGCACAGCCGCCTGAAAGGAGTCCGCCCATGCAGATCGATTTCCATCACGCCGTGACCTACGTCGTCGCCCGTCTGGCCGGGTTCAAGGCCGATGAAGCCAGAACAGTCGCCCACGCCGCCCAGTATGTGGACGACGCCACCGTCACCGACGAACTGCGGTTTCCCAGCGGCGGCGGTTACACCTGGGCCGCTTCCGCCCACAAGATGCTGGACTACAAGAACTTCAAGGCCTTGGCCAATGCCAAGGTTTGGATTCCGTTCCACTTTCTCCCCGGCAATGGCGGCCTGCCCGCGGGCCGCCAGCCAAGTTCCAACGATTTTGCCGACAAGCTCATCTGTCGGCCCAACAGCCCGGTCGCCCGCGACATGGTCCGCCACTGCATCGAGGGCCATCGCTTGCCCTACGCCCTCCACCGGCTCGGCATTGCCATGCACGTCTATGCGGATACCTGGGCGCATCAGGGCTTTGTCGGCATCACCCACAAACTCAATATGGTCCATGACCTGGAGGACGACGATCCCAACGTCGAAAAGTGGTTCACCCGGGTTCAAACCTATTTCAAGGACACGCTGGAACTGATGACCAGTCACGCCATCGATCACCTGCCGCTCGGTCATGGCGCGGCGCTCAGCCACCCGGACATGCCGTTCCTGACCTGGCGCTACACCAACGGGCGCGGCGAGCGCATCGAGCGCAACAACCCCCACGACTTCATCACCGCCGTCGACCAGATGTTCGCGCGCATGGTCGAGTTCCGCGTCGCCTGCGGTGCAACTCAGGCACCGAGCGGCATCGCCAAGCGCGACCGCGATCAAATCCGCCAAAACTTTGCCGCTTTCACCAGCCGCGAGGGCGATGAGCGCCATGGGGCCTGGGCCAAATCCATCGCGAAGGGCGACTTCAGCTTTGGCAAGGACTTCCCCAAATATGTCGCCAAGGGCCCCGGCTCTTGGAAGTACGCGGCCCTCGGTCCGGCGGACGGAAAACAGGACCCACACTATGCCGTGCACTTCCTCAACAGCGACTGGAAACTGTTCCACGATGCCCTTCAAGCGCACCGCCTGATGGTGCTCCACGAGCTTTTGCCGGCCTATGGCATCAGCGTCGCTTGAGCGACGGCCGCAAACCTCGAATTTAGTTGGCAACAGGGCCTGGGGGCGCTATCATGACCTCTGTTTTAGGTACCTGTTATTTTTATATCAAGCCCACCCAGAGGTCTGAATGGCCGAATTAGACTCGAAACTCGCGCTCTTATTGCATTTACGCCGGCGCTTACAGAACCTGTCGGGTCGGCCCGATAGCGCTACCGCTCTGGCCCAAATCGACGCCCAAATCGACCAGCTCGCCCAATCCCTGCCGGACCTGGCACTGGACGAACTGGTCCGCCGCTGCTCCGATCAGGCCATCGCGATCCCGCAATTGCTGCGCGATCTGCACGTGGAGGAACAGGCCAGCAGCCTGCTCACCCGGCGCCATAGTGCCTTGGCGGCTGGCCTGGATGATTTGGATCTGAGCGACATCGACCCGCTGCTGGGCAGGATTCCGCTGAACCCCTTCAGCTGGCGCTCGGCGACCACGGCCCTCTCCGCGCTACATGCGGCGATCGGACAACCACACGGCGAGTTCGGCACCCTTCGCGACATCACAGCCAAGCTCTTCGAGAGCCCAGGCTTGCCAGCCGGTTTTCCGGAAGCGAATTTCACCATTAGCCAGCGTCTGCTGGGTAGCCGAAACGCGATCCTGCGCGGTCTAATTTTCGCTGATTGCGAAAACCTGCCCCTACTGCTCCACCAGGCCGGGCTCAATCATTGGGACGGCCTGGGGCAAGCACTCGCACAACGGGAACTGCCTGGCGATACCGGAAGTTTCCAACTGATTCGCAACGAACTCAAGCGCGGCAGTGGTTTTCGCCGGGAGCTGCGCGCAGCCGTGCTGAGCTGGCGCGGCCCGAACGCGTCCGGCTTGCTGGGTCAACTCTACGCAACCGCCAAGAACGACGGCCCACTGGCGCGGCTGATCGAATTGCGCACCGGCATCCACCCAGGGGCAGACCCCCAGGGTTGGCAGCTCTGGCTTCAGGCGGAGCAACGCCGTGAACAGGCAGAGTACGCGGCATTCATCCGGGCAGTCGACGACCAGCGCCTGGTCTACGAACTCGCGCTGGCCTTCCATGTGCTGCCGCAAACGCGGCTGCTCGAGATCTGGTGGCCCGCCTGGCATGCCCATCAAGCATCGGCACAGGTCGCGCAGAGCGCTATGACCGCCAACGCGCCACTCGAGCGAATGGTCGCCTCAGCCCCTGGCGCTGCGCCTGCCGACACAGCGCGGGAGGCGGCGCAAGAAGCCGAGGAGCAGCGCCAAGAGCTGCTGGAGACCCTGTCCGCGGAGCCCGACGAGGAATTGGTCGAACTCGCGGCACCAACGAAACGACTCACGTTCGAGGATCAGGTCATCGAAAGCCACAGTGGCTGGAACACTTATGCCCGGCCCTTTCTCCAGGAAAATGTTCTGGCCCTGGTGTCCGGCGCCTTTCTGGTCACGGCCCTGACCTTTTTCGCCTGGTACAGCTGGGACAAGGGCCCGCTCGGCCGCACCATTGCCAGTCTGTTGCTGACCCTGGGCGCCTCGACCGGTACCGCCTATGTCTGTAACTTTATCGGCCGGGTCCGCGCCGAGGCCACGCCGACCCAAGCCGAATCGCTGTTCGCCAGTCTCTGCGTGCTCTCGATTCCGTTCAACCTGCTGCTGGGCGCCTCGCTGCTGCGCGAGAACTTTGTCTGGAGCCTGGCCGTCGGCGCCGTCAACCTCGCCGTGATTCCCTGGATCGCGCGCTGGATCGAACGACCGTTTGGGCATCGCCCCGTGCTCTACCTGTTCCTCGCCAACGCCGCGCTCTACCTGCCGGCCAGTGTCGCCCGTCTCGGTCTCGATCCCAGCCTGACCAAGGACGTGCTGCCCTTTGTCAGCTTCGGCCTGCTGTTCACGTTCCTGCGCATTGCCGAGGCCCGGGCCCCGCAGCGCGCCCATTTCAACCGCCTGCTGCTGGCAGGCCACTTCCTACTGGCCATATCCGTCGCCTATGTCTTCGTCGGTGCCAAACCCTCATTCGAGGCCGTGGCGCTGTTCACGGCCTGGGCCGGGCTGGGCTTGAGCCACCTCAGCGGCGGTCGCCGCCTCGGCGCGGCCCTGGCCGCGGGCTTTTCGCTCAACGGCCTGTTGCTGTTGCTGAATCAACCGCCGCTCTGGCTCCCGGCCGTGCTCATGGCGCTGCTGACCTGGCGCAAGCTGGCCGCCGACCTGAAGGAACACGCCTGGCCCCGCGAGGTCCTGGCGGTCCACCAAATCCTGCTCGTGGTCGCGCTGATCCGGCTCTTCTCCAATGACCTGCTGGCCTACGAGATCGCGCTGCTGGTCGGCATCCTCTGGCTCTTTATCCAAGAGCTGCGCGACGCGAAGCAGCCCTTGATCACCGTCAGCGCCGGCCTGGCCCTGGGCTTGATCCTGCCAATCGGCACGCTGCTCCTGCTCGCCCCCAACCCGTCCGTGGCCCTGCTCGGCGCAGGTTTTGCGGCGATCGCCCATCTGCGCACCGCTCGCGTGCCCAGCCGCAGCTTGTGGTTTCTCTACCACGGTCTCGCCGCCGCCCTCGCCATCCTAGCGCTGTGGCTTCTCGCCCAGATCTCCCTCGCCCTCGCCTGCGCCATCACCGCCTGCACTTGGGCGCTGCTCAGCCAGCTACTCAACGACTGGATCACCCGTCAACACCGCACGGTTCTGCTTTGGGGGCTGACCGCTGCGACCATGCTCGCTATCGCTTTCGAACTGCCCGCGGCTGCCTCGGTGATCGCGATTGCGCCAACCTTTCTCTGCCTCGCCAGCACGCTGGTCTGCGCCCACCGCGCCCGCTCCGCCCTGCCGCTGTACTGCGCCCTCGGCCTGATCGGTCTCGTCGTCTCGAGTCTGCAAACACACTATTCCGGTTGGGTGGCGATCGCGATGGCTGCCCTGGCCTTGAGCCTCTCGTTCCTGCTGCGGCGCCAGCAGGCCCTGGCGGATACCGAGTCGGCCGAAGCCTGCTTCGCCCAACCCTTTCCCCTTTGCCTGCCCCACTACCCCCAGGGTCCGTTGTTGCTTGCCACCGTGCTCGCTATCGCCTTTGCCCTGGTGGCCGCGGCGCTTGCCTACGAACCCAGGTCGCTGAACGGCGAAGCCTTTGTCCCGCTGGGCTGCGCCGCGCTGCTGTTCGCCTTGGCCAAGCGCCTGGACCAGCAGTTGCCGGTCCATTTGGCCATCCATGCCAAGACGCTGTTTTGGGGCGCGCTGATTGCCTGGTTGCCTGCCGATCTGCAGGCCCAGGCCGTGGCGCTGCTGACCATCGCCGCGATTCTGGCCCATGGCTTCCTGGCGCGCGCGTCCGAGGGTTCGATCCGCCAGACCGTCGCCCTGTCCCTGCGCTACTGGCTTTTTGGACTGATCGCCGCCGGTCCGCTCTTGGCCTATTTGGCGATGGGCCAAGGTAGCTTGCTGGAGCTGGCGGTCTTTCTGCCATTCATCGTCTGCAGCCACGCCTTCCTCGACCGGGTGATCCCCGAGACGCACATTCGCGAGCTGGCGGCGACCTATGTCTTGATCACGCTGGCGGTAACCCTGGCCTGCGCACAGGCCACCTGGCTGGGCAACCAGCAGCTGGCCGCGGCCTTGGCACTGACCGCCCTCGAACTGGCGCTGCTGGTCTTCGCCTGCGAGCTCCTGCGCCACCCCAAATACCTCGCCTTCGATGCGTTCGGCCAAGGGCTGGCCTCGGCCTTGGCCCTGGCCGCAAGTATCCTGGTCTGTTTCAGCGACGACGTCAGCTCGCGCTTCGCCGTCCTGGCAGTCGCCTGGTTCTGCCTCCAGCTCTTCACCCGTCGCTATGTGCTGTCTCCAGCGCACCTGATCAAATGCCTGGTCTTGATTGCTGTGTTCTTTCACGGCCCGGCCGACGCCCTGCCAGCGACGGCCGCTGGACTCTGCTGCTGGGTCGGGCTCGAACTGCTGACCCTGCTGGCGTCCAAGCGCCTCTTCAGCCGCTTGAGGCCACACGATCCGGTTCGCTACCGCAAGCATTTCGACGATACGCTGTTGGTTGGCGCGGTGCTGCTGCTCGGCGTGCATCTGATCGTCACGCTGCAACAGAGCCTGCTCATGCCGCAGCCCCACTATCTGCTGTACCTGCTCGTGCCCATGGCCGCTTGGCTGGGGCGCCGCGAGGCCAGGTGGACCCTCTGGGCGCCCCTAGCGCTGGCCTATGCCAACGGCTTCTGGATCATGTGGTCCTTGCCGCTGCTGCGGGCCATGCAGCTCAACGGCCTGCACGCGCTCAGTCTGGCGCTTGTCGCCACGATCGCCATCGTCCATTATGCAGTCCGTGGCAAACGGATCGCGGATGCCAATCTGCAGGCCAGACTAGAGACCGTCTGCACCGGACTGGCGATGCTGGCGATCCTGCTGACGACGCTGTCGTTCGTGCTGGCGCCGCGCTTGCTGGCCCACTTCGAGACGCGCTTCCTCTTTAATGCCACCCTCATGCTGGTACTCGCGGCCTATCTGCGCTTCGCCCTCACCGGCATCAACGACCTTCAGCGCGCGCTTTACCGCATCGCCCTGACCGGCTGTCTGTGGTCGCTCGGACTGTTCCTGTTGCCCTATCCGCAGCTGATCCCCTGGCTGATCGCCCTGCCAGGCTTCTACTTCCTCGCACGCACGGAGGTCAAGGGCGGGGCCCGTCCCACGGTCGAGCCCATCGCGGCTATTACCCTGTTGCTGCTGGCCGTGTTCGTCTACCTCCAGCACCAGCCAATCAACCTGATCCTGTTCCCGGAGCAGCCCTTTGACGGGCATGGCTACCTGCTCAACGCGCCATTGCCGCTGGTGGTCGGCTTCGCCATCCTGCGCATGCACCGCCATGTCGACTGGAAAGGTCTCGCCTACCTGGGCACTGTCATCGCCCTGGCGGGCCTGACCTTGACGGGCATCTGGCTGTCACTGCCGCTGAACCTGCCCCATGCGTCCCTGGTATGGACCCTGGCGGTCACCCATCTGTTCCTGGCGGCGATCTATCATGCCCCCGAGATCCGCGATGGTCTGATCGCCTTTTCGGGGTTGCGCGCCGAAGAACTGCAGCCCTACCGCTGGTTGATCTATGGCACCGCCAACACCGTCCTCCTGGTCTGCCTGGTCCTGTTGGCGTTTCAGCTAGAGGGTCAGGCCTGGTGGGGTTTGGCGCTGATCGCCTGCCTGCTCGGCCTGCTCTACGACCTGCGCGCCTCCACCGTCCAGATGGTCTTGATCGCCGTTGGCCTGCTCGCCTTGCCGCTCGGTCCCCTGCTCCTGCCGGTATTGCCTGCGGATTTCTGGGTCGGCATGTTGGCCCTATTGCTGGCGCTCGCCGTCGGCCTGCGGCGACAACCCCGCCTTGCCCACCTGATTCACAACCACTGCTTCGGCTTGTTAGCGGCCCTCTACCTGCTCGCCTGTCTCCATGCCCACAGCCTCAACCCGCTCGGGCTCGCGCGCTTCGCGCTGCTGGCGGTGGCTTGGCTGGCCTTGCCCGATAAGCCGCACCTGATCCCCCAGAGTCATCAGCCCAAACTCTGGACGCCCCTCGTCGCCCTGGTCTTGCTCTGCCTCGGTCGGGGCTACAGCGTCACCTTCCTGCCGCATCTGGCTCTGGCCAACCTACTCGTCCCCTGCCTGCTCGCCCTGGCGCTCAACCACGCCGGCCTGCAGCACTACGCGGCCGCGCGGCGCTGGCATTTCCTCTCGGCTTGGACAGCGACCGCGCGTGAATCGCTCGTCTTCCTGCTGCTGCTCTCCTACGGCGCCTGCTTCGCTGCCCTGGCCTGCTATACCGATCTGGTCATGGACGCCGCCGATTTCGTCTGGCCGATCATCGTGACCTTCGCCTGCGGCTACGTGACCCTGATGGTCTGGGCGACGCGCTCGCGTTCGGCTGCGCTGATTTTCTGTGCCGATGTCTCGCTCTGGCTGGCGGTTTTGATCGTGCGCTGGCGGATCAGCGAGCTGGAGGGTTTTGCGACCTTGGGCCGCTGGGACGCCTATGCCGTGCTGGCCCTGTCCGTGCTCTCCCTTGGCGCACGGGAGATGCTGAAGGAGCGCCTACCCGAGCTGGCCCACTACCTCTATTTCAGCACTCAGGTCTACGCGGTTCTCGGCTGGGTGCTGATGCTGGTCCTGCGCTACGCCTTTGGTCTGGAAGGTCACGCCGAAATCGGCTCCGGCCTGGTCGCGGTGCTCTTCCTCCTCCTTGCCCGGCACCAACACAAGCGCAATCTAGTCTATGGCTTTCTCTTCGCCAACGCCGCCGTGGCCCTCTACTTCCAGAGCCTGTCGTGGAACGAGGTGCAGATCTATACCACACCCATCCTGGTCTCCGTCATGGCCCTTGCCCAGATTTTCAAGGACGAGCTGGGCGAACGTCGCCTCGCCTACGTCCGCCTCTACGCCGGCCTAGCACTGTTGGCCAGCTCCTGCTGGTTCAACCTCATCGACTTCGATCAGTCCGTCTGGTATCCCCTGATCGCTGCCGTGGTCGCAGCCCTGGTGGTCGTCGTCGGCATCGCGCTGCGCATCCGCATCTACCTGTTCCTCGGCAGCGGCTTTCTGCTCACCAACCTTATCGGCACCCTGGCCCACGTGATCGTGCGCCAACCGCCGACCCAGGTCAAATTACTGCTGGGCGTCGTTTCGCTGGTGGTGGGCCTGATCTTCCTGGGCAGCTTCCTGGTCTTTCAGGCCAAGCGCAAGGAGATTCTCGATCGCTACGCGCAACTGGTGGAAACCCTGAAGGCCTGGGAGTGACATCCCCAGATTTTTAGCGCGTCGCGGGGTTGGGCGCGTCCCAGAACTTGTACTTGATGGTTTTGGGATCGGCCAGCTTCTGCTCGAGCATGCGATCGCGGTACTGGAACGTCAAGCGCAAGTCACCGCGCAGGGTGTAGTGGCACGTCCGCAGCACGGCCCCATTGGCCTGGCGCTCCTTATCCTCGCGCACGTCCAACAACCCGCCTCGCAGCTGGTACTGAGCCGTATGTTCTTTGACGTTCCACTTCAACCAGACATCCAGCTCCTTGAACGTCGAGGCCGAGACTTCGATACCCGCACGGTCGGAAATGTTGAAGAAGTCGAGGGCCGCGGTCAGAGTCGGGTCCAAGTCGATCGTATCACCCGGAGCGGCGATCAGCATGCGCAACTGGTCGTATTGGCGCAGCAGCTTGGTCTTGGAAACGACCTCGTGGGCCAAAATAGAGAAAGCGCCCTTCTTTTCCAGGGCGCCGACGGCGGCCATCAGTTCCTCGATTGGCTTTTTACGACCTGCGGCGACAAGCACGCGATAGTTGATATGCCCCTTTTCCTGTTCCGAAGTGGTCCATTCGCCTTTCGCCATAGTAGTGTTTGCTCGTGCAGATTTGAATCGGACACCCCCGCCGACACCCGGAAAACATGCGTTCCCAAAGTGTTTCGCAAAACTGGGGATAAACTTTTTAAAGTATACCGTCGATTTTGGCAGACGGAAAGGAAATTGCACAGGAGAAGCTTTCTTGTCCGTGTTATAGTGCAAGGGAAAGCGTAAAAACCTACATGGGAGGCACGATGAAGTTCGCGGTTCGAGAGGATCATTGCTGGTACGGCCGCTACGGTCAGGTAACCCTGGGCTGTTGTCTGGACGTTGCGGAACTGCCAACGGAACTCCGCGAGTTGCGCACGCTCAAACAGGTCCACGGCACGACCCTCCACAGCGACAGCAGCTATGCCAGCCCGGACCTGGAGGGCGATGGCCTGTGGAGCGATAGCGCGGGCGTTGCATTGGCGGTCAACACGGCAGATTGCGTGCCGGTCCACATGACCGACGGTCATCGCATTGCCGTCGTTCACGCGGGCTGGCGCGGCACGGCCGCGGGCATCGTTGCCCGTCTGGTCGAGCTCTTTGACGCATCCGCGGCCCTGGCAGTGATCGGTCCCTCGATCTCCGCCGCCCGCTACGAAGTCGACCAAGATCTTTATTTGGACTGGCAGGCGCGCGAGCCGCGGCTGGCGCGTTTCCTATCCCCCAGTCCCACGGGTGGCACCAAGCGCCAGTTGGACTTGCGCGGCTTGATCGCGGAGACCCTGGCTGAGGCTGGCGTGCCGGCTGAACGCATCATCGCGATTCCGGTCTGCACCTACGACAGCACGCTGCCCTCCTATCGCCGCCGCGGCTATGCCAAACCCGGCATCGCCAACTATATGTACCGGCTGGACTGATCGCCGCGCAGCCTCTGTAACCAGGCCTGACAGCCATCCGAGACATCGCGGTAGGCCTGTTCGAAATCGGCCATTGTGCCGTAGTAGGGATCGGCCACTTCCAGGCGCTCGGGATCGCCAAGGATCTCGAGGAACAGGCGGATACGATCGTGACAGGTTTCCGGCAGACGGGCCCGCAAATCGGTGAGGTGGCCCCTGTCCATGGCGAGGATATAGTCGAAACGCGTGCCGTCGGCGCGGGTCACCGTGCGCGCCCGCAGATCCTCGAGGCTGACCCCGTGGCTCAAGGCCACCCGGCGAGCGCGCGCGTCAGGGGCGTCGCCCGTGTGATAGCCGTGGATCGCCGCCGAGTCGACCTGGTGTCGATCATTGAGGCCATGAGTCGTCAATAAGTGCCGCATCACGCCCTCGGCCGTTGGCGAACGACAGATATTCCCGGTGCAAATGAATAGTAATGATGCCATGTTGACCCTCCTCTTCGCTCATTACATAGCAAACATGTATGGGCGCGGTCAATCGGCAGGACGCCGCACGAACCAAGGTAACATTTTCACAGGACCTTTGCGGTTCCCGACAAACCCGAGCCCTGACCGTCACGTAATTTTATAGAACTTCGCTTGGGTGGCCCATGCTAGAATAGCCGGCTTGCCCGCGGGCTTTCGTCAGGAGTTGACATGAAACGCATCCTCACACTGCTACTTTTTATTGGTGTCCT
Source organism: uncultured Holophagae bacterium (assembly GCA_964423555.1). GTDB lineage: Bacteria > Acidobacteriota > Holophagae > Acanthopleuribacterales > Acanthopleuribacteraceae > CAYRFM01. The sequence goes on from CAYRFM010000035.1 coordinate 21,384, forward strand.
GCCCCTGTGGGCTAGGGTCGAAGATTTGCCCTCCTTCAAGGTGGTCTGGGAGACCGTCAAAGAAAAGCACTGGGACCTGGCCGGCACCGGCGTCGACTGGGACCAGATCTACAAAATCTACGAACCCAAAATCCAGGCGGCGGCCAGCATCGGCGAGGCGCGCAAGCTGATGTCGCAAATGCTCGGCGAGCTTGGTCAGAGCCACTTCCGCATCATGGAGGCCGAGGACAGCGAAAAGGTCGACGCCGTGCGTCAGCGTTACCGCAGCGATGCCACCCCAGGCTTCAAGCTGGCGTTGGTCGATCAACGGGCCTTTATCGTCAAGCTCGAAGAGGGCGGCTCCGCTGTCAAGGCGGGCCTTGAAATCGGCGTGGAAATCCTCAGCGTCGACGGCGAACCGATTGCGCCCAAAATTGCTGAAGTGCTCGAAGCCTTCGCCGACGAGCCGCACAAGGACGCCTATATCCCCGATGCGGTCAACGGCATCGTCAGTGGCAGTGCCGGCAGCCAGATCAAGCTGGGCGTGCGCCAGGGCAAAGCCAATCGCGAGGTTACCCTGACCTTGACCCAACCAAAGGGCGAATTCAAGGACCTGATGAATCTTTCTGGACTGTTCTTCGCCTATGAGGCCAAGGTCCTGCCCCACAACATCGGCTACATCCACTTCAACTTCTTCATGCCAGATGTGGCAATGAATTATGCCCGCGATATGCAAGGCGTCCTGGCCAAGACCGATGGCCTTGTCATCGATCTGCGCGGCAATCCTGGCGGTATGGGCGCGCTGGCCATGACCTTGGCCAACCGCTTGGTCACGGAACCCGACCACAAGTTGGGCCAGATGATGAACTCGGGCGGCAAGATGAATTTCCCGATCTTCCCCCAGAAACCGATTTACACCAAACCGGTCGCGGTTCTGATCGATGGCGGCAGCGCCTCCACCAGCGAGATCTTTGCCGCGGGCATGCAGGACCTAGGTCGTGCCCGCGTCTTCGGCACCCGCAGTGCCGGGGCCGCCTTGCCGTCGCTGATCATCGATCTTCCCAATGGCGACCGCTTCCAGTTCGCGATCGCCGATTACGTTTCCGTTTCCGGTCGCCATCTCGAGGGTGTCGGCGTCATTCCCGACGTGCCGACCCCGCACACGCTTGCCTCGCTAGCCCAGAAGAAGGATGCCAGCCTTGATGCTGCCACCACCTGGATCCTCGATGCTAAACACGGAGTTAAACATGAAAAGAATTAGTCTAATCGCTCTCCTGCTCTGCGCCCTCGCCCCTGCCTTCGGCCAAACGGCGGACGAGATCCTGACCAAAAACGCCAAGGCCATGGGCGGCGCTGAAAGTGTCGCGGATCTCAAAACCATCACGAGCCACGGCATGGTCACGATGATGAACGGCATGACTGTCGAAACCGAGACCTACCTCAAGGGCGATAAAATGTACGCCAAACAGACGATCAAGGCCATGAACGCCGAGATCGTCATGGGCTGCGACGGCAAGGACTGCTATGCACAGGACCCCTACATGGGCCTGCGTCTGCTCACCGGCCAGGAGAAGGAACAGCAGATCCTCACCAACGACCTGACCGCGATCTTCAAGTGGAAAGAGAACTACCCCAAACGCGAGTTCAAGGGCACCGACAAGCTTGATGGCAAGGACGTCTACAAGATCTTCCTCGAGTCCAAGACTGGCATGGCCACGTTGCAGTACATTGACCAGGCCACTTACATGGTGGTCAAGTCCGACGTCACCGTCAACGGTCCCCAGGGTGAGGTTTCCATCGAAATTTACTTCGACGAGTACAAGGACGTCTACAAGGGCTTTAAGATGCCCGTCAAGATGCACTCCAAGTCGATGGGCATGGATATGACGATCGTCTTCGACAAATACGAAGTCAACGTCGACATTCCCGACAGCAAGTTCAAGCTGCCCGACGGCCTGAAGTGAGTCGATGAGCGCTTGGCACCGCCTCAGCATCGCCCCGATGATGGCCTATACGGACCGTCATTTCCGCTATATGATGCGCCTGTTCACCAAGCGGAGCCTGCTCTATACCGAAATGGTGGTGGGCACGACCATCACCCGCAACCGTCCAGAGAGCTTCCACCGGGTCCTCGCCTTTGACCCGGTGGAGCACCCCATCGCCGTCCAGCTGGGCGGCGATGATCCGAACACGATCGCAGCGGCCGCGCGCGTATGTGCCGACTACGGTTACGACGAAATTAATCTCAACATCGGCTGCCCCTCCGATCGCGTGCAAAAGGGTCGTTTTGGCGCCTGCCTGATGAAGGAGCCCGAGCGCGTCGCCGAAATGGTGGCCGCCGCCAGGGCCGCGGTGGCGATTCCGGTCACCGTCAAGCACCGCATCGGCGTCGATGACCTGGACAGCTACGAGCACATGGCGCACTTTGTCGACATCGTCTCGCGCCTGGGCGGTGCCAGCATCTTCGCGGTTCACGCCCGCAAAGCCTGGCTGCAGGGCCTCAGCCCTGCCCAGAACCGCAGCGTGCCGCCGCTCAACTACGAAGCCGTCTATCGCCTCAAGCGCGATTTCCCGCAGCTGACGATCGTCATCAATGGCGGCATCGACACCCTCGACAGCGCACTCGAGCATTTGCGCCATCTGGATGGCGCCATGATCGGCCGCGCCGCCTACCAACAGCCAGAACATTTTCAGCAGGCCGACACCTTGATCTTCGGCGAGCCGGCCTGCGCGCCGCTGGCCCCCGAGGCCCTGCTCGACGCCATGAGCGCCTACGCGCACCAGCGCATCGCCGATGGCGAACGCCTCAGTTTTGTCGCCAAACACCTCGTCGGCCTGTTCAAGAGCCGCCGCAACGCGCGCCTTTGGCGCCAGGCGATCAGTGAGCTGGTGCAGGAAAACCCCAAGACATTCGACCTAGCCAAGATCTATCGCAACATCTTCGCCGCCTGAGCACAGGTAACACAGCAGCGCCGGAGCGCCGGTCGAGACGACCTACACGAGCACCGTGCCCAGCAGTGACCTAAGCTTCCGCAGCTGAGCCGTGCCCCGCCCTCGCTTGCTCCGCGATGCCCGCGAACGGACGTATTTGCAATGCCACAAAGTTTTTATCTCGTCCTCAGCGGCCGCTTGTTGCCCCACCTTGGATTCATTCGGCTTACCATGGCTAACGCTGGAGCGGCCATCAGTTTTTCTCACAGCCTGACGCTTAAAACGATTACTTTCTTGACTATAGACGATTCCTGTGCCACTCTAAATTATATTGTCACACGGTAATCAACATCCCACTCGGATTTATCCAAGGTGTGCCTTGTGACTGATTAAATTGTTACAGGAGAAGAACCTTCATGAGAAGACTAGCGCTGCTCGCGGTGCTCTGTCTGGTGGCATGCTTTGCCCTAGGCGCAGACCGCACGTACCTTCACCAAGCGACCTTCCCTGACCTCAACGATCGCACCAAGAGCCAGGATTTGGCTCAGGCGCTGGGTTTGGGTCCCTATGCCGGCCTCAACCAACTCGCGCGTCAACACACCGCCGCCGGGCGCATCGTCACCCGCTACCAGCAAACCTTCCAGGGCGTGCCGGTCTGGGGCGAGCACATCATCGTCGTTCAGGACGCCAAGGGTATCGCCGAACTACACGGCAATGCCGTATTGGACATTGAATACGACCTGGCTTCCGTCCAGCCCAGTTTCTCGGCCAACGAGGCCCTGGAACGCATGCGCCTCGCGCCTAGCGACGATAGCGGCCAGGCCGACCTCGTCTACCGCAACGAGCGCAGCGACCTCGTGATCTATGCCGGCGACGGCAGGGCCAAGCTCGCCTATGCGGTGTCCTACTTCGCCGATACCGTCGCCGGAGGCTCGCCCATGCGGCCTCACTATATCGTCGACGCCCGCAACGGCAAGATCCTCCTCGAGTACGACGGCCTGACCACCAACCTCGTCGGCACCGGTCCCGGCGGCAACCAGAAGATCGGTCAATACGAGTACGGCTCGGGCAGCCAGCCGTACCTGGACGTCGCCGTTTCCGGCAGTACCTATACCATGAACAACACCAACGTCAAAACCGTCAACCTCAACCACGGCACCAGCGGCACCACCGCCTACAGTTACACCGGTCCGCGCAACACCGTCAAGACCATCAATGGCGCTTACAGCCCGCTCAACGACGCCCACAACTTCGGCGGCGTTGTCTTCAACATGTACAGCGACTGGTATGGCACCGCGCCCCTGACCTTCCAATTGACCATGAAGGTCCACTACTCGAACAGTTACGAGAACGCCTTCTGGGACGGCAGCAGCATGACGTTTGGTGATGGTGCCTCCACCTTCTACCCGCTGGTCAGCCTCGATGTCTCCGCGCACGAAGTCTCCCACGGTTTCACCGAGCAGAACTCGGGCCTGATCTACTCCGGTCAGTCCGGCGGTATCAATGAGGCCTTCTCCGACATCGCCGGCGAGGCCGCCGAGTACTACTCGCGCGGTTCCAACGACTTCCTGGTTGGCTACGACATCTTCAAGGCCGCTGGCGCCGCCCTGCGCTATATGGCCGACCCACCCCAAGATGGTTCCTCGATCGGTTCCGCCTTCGACTACTACGATGGCTTGGACGTTCACTACTCCTCCGGTGTTTACAACAAGGCCTTCTACCTGCTGGCCACCACTGCCGGCTGGAATACCCACAAGGCCTTCGACGTTTTTGTCAAAGCCAACCAACTCTACTGGACGCCTTCCACCGACTACGCCCAAGGTCGCGACGGCTGCTTGGCAGCCGCCACCGATCTCGGCTACAGCACCGCCGATGTGCAGGCCGCCTTCGACGCCGTCGATGTCGGCGCCACGCCGCCGCCCCCGCCCGTCACCGATCTCAGCAACGGCCAGACCGTGACCGGGATCAGCGGCGCCAGCGGCAGTTGGCAGTACTACCGCGTAACCCTCGACAGCAACGACAGCAACCTGGTCGTGGCCATGTCGGGCGGCAGTGGTGACGGCGACCTCTACACTCGCTTTGGCAGTGCGCCGACGACGAGTGCTTACGACTGCCGTCCCTACACCGGCACCAACAACGAGACCTGTTCGTACGGCACCACCCAGGTGGGCGAGTACTGGATCGGCATCCGCGGCTACAGCGCCTTCAGCGGGGTTACGCTCAATGTCAGTTGGACGGACGGCGGTACCAGCAACAACCCACCGACCGCCAACTTCAGCTATACCACGAGTGGCCTGACCGCTAACTTCACCGATACCTCGAGCGACAGCGACGGCACGATTGCCAGTCGCTCCTGGGCCTTCGGCGACGGTGGTAGCTCCACTGCCACCAACCCCAGCCACACCTACGCCGCGGCCGGCACCTATACGGTCACCCTGACCGTCACCGACGACGACGGCGCCAGCAACACCACCAGTCAATCCGTGACCGTCAACGCCAGCGGCACCTGGACGGTGATCACCTCCAACAACTTCGAGTCTGGTTGGGGCAACTTCGTCGACGGCGGTACCGATGTGCGCCGCAACATCAACGACAGCGCCTTCGCCCACGATGGCTCTTACTGCGTCCGCCTCCGGGACAACACCACCACCTCGTTGATCACCCAGAGCGGTGTCAACCTCAGCGGTTACAGCGAGGCCAAGGTCGAGTTCTGGTTCATCGCTTCCAGCATGGAAAGTGGCGAGGATCTCTGGCTCCAGATCTCCACCAACAATGGCGCCAGCTATACCACCGTCGCCTCCTGGGTGTCGGGCACCAGCTTCAACAACCTGAGCTTCTACAATCCCACGGTCACGATCCCGACCAACACCACCAACATCCGCTTCCGCTGCGATGCCAGCGCCGACAATGATCTGGTCTATCTCGACCAGATCGTGCTTTCGGCCCGCTAAGGCCGAATGGGCGGGACCTTCGGGTCCCGCCCTTTTTTTGTTTCAAGTTCCGTAGATCGCCTGCATTCTGACCGGTCCTCTCCATTTCCCTTGGATTAGACATCCTTATTTCCTACTTTTTTAAACCCGAGACACGCTGACCAAAATGGGCGTCTCACCCCTCATGAACTCACATTTTTTCCGCCTTGACTGTTTTATGCATTTAAGCTAACATTCCAACCATCGTTGCCCCTTTTCACCAGTTCTTGGATTTTTTCCAGATCTAAGATGGTGCTTTATTCCCCATTCAGGAGAAAGAAACATGAGAAGGCTTACTTTGCTCATCGTCCTCAGTCTAGTTGCATGCTTTGCTCTTGGCGCGGATCGCATATACTTGCATCACGCCCCTATCACTGACCTCAACCAACGTAGCAAGATCCTGGGCTTGGATCAGGCACTGAATCTAGGCCCCTCTGCTGGTCTCAATCAACTCACGCGCCATTGTTTTTCTGCCGATTGGGTTGTGACGCGATATCAACAGACCTATAAGGGTGTGCCTATTTGGGGAAATAATATCATTGTCGTCCATGACGCCGAGGGCATCGCCGAGCTCCACGGTACAGCCGTTACAGGCATAGCAGCGGATCTGATTACTGTCAAACCCAGCTTTTCGGCAGAGGCGGCCTTGCGTCGCACGCGCTTACTGTTCGGCGACGAAGGCAATCAGAAAGGCTACGTCTACGACAACGAGCACAGCGACCTTGTGATCTATGCGAATGACGGCAAGGCCAAACTCGCCTATGCGGTATCTTACTTTGTCGATAAAATCAAGGGCGGCTCACCCAAGCGTCCCTGTTTTATTATTGACGCTTTAAATGGCGAGCTCCTTTTCGAATACGATGGCCTTACCACCGACCATGTCGGCACCGGTCCCGGAGGCAATCAAAAGATCGGCTCCTATGAATATGGGAGTGGAGGTAGTCCCTTCTTGGACGTAGAAGTAAACGGCAATATCCATACAATGGAAAGGCCCCTCTTCAGAACGGTCAACCTCAACCACGCTACCTCGGGCACCTCCGCCTTCACCTACACTGGGCCGCGAAATACAGTCAAACAATGCAATGGCGCGTACAGCCCACTCAATGACGCCCATCAATTTAGTGAGGTCGTCTTCAATATGTACAACGATTGGTACGGTGTCAGCCCGCTAATTGACCAATTGTTCGTCAGGGTCCACTATTCGAATAACTACGCGGGGGCTTTTTATATCAACAACACTGTGAACTTCGGCGATGGCAATTCCGAATATCACCCGTTTGTCAGTCTTGATGTTGTAGCTCATGAGATTGCGCACGGCTTCACTGAAGCGACATCAGGACTTATTTACGCCAACCAATCCGGAGCTATAGCCGAGGCCTTCTCCGATATGGCCGGTGAAGCGGCCGAATTCTTCAGACGCCGTTATAACGACTTTTTGGTCGGCAATGATATCCGCAAAACAGGCGCTTTGCGCTACATGTCCAACCCCACCCTGGACGGGCATTCGATCGGCTCGGCCTTGGACTATGTCGATGGCATGGATGTCCACTATTCATCTGGCGTCTATAACAGGGCTTTCTTCATTTTAGCCAACACTGATGGCTGGAATACCCAAATGGCCTTCGATGTATTCTACCGGGCCCAGTTCTTATGGGATGCAAGTACCACTTTTATACAAGGTCGTGACGGGTGCCTAGCTGCCGCCAACGCCCTAAACTACGACACTGACGATGTTCAAGACGCCTTTGCCGCCGTCGACATCGGCACATGGTCAGGAAAAAACAGAAAACCAACCGCCGGCTTTTCATATAGTACCTTTATGCTGACCACAGATTTCCAAGATGCTTCGTCCGACCCTGACGGCTTCATCGTCACGCACTCCTGGTCCTTTGGAGACGGTGCAAGCTCCTTTGCAGTCAACCCGGTACACACCTACGCGGACCCAGGTACCTATACTGTCAACCTGACAGTCGTCGACAACAATGGCGCTTACCACTCTACCGAAACGGCCGTGATTGTCGGAATCACCTATTAGTGGAGCCGCCAACAATTTGCCCGGGAAGTGAAAGCTGGTTCACTCTCACCGATGCATGTCACCGATCAATGGCCATCGCCGAAAGGGCGGGATCTTCGGGTCCCGCCCTTTTTTTGTTCAGGTCGCGGCGTGATGGCGAACGATTTTGCCTTCGATAAAATAGATCACGTCTTCGGCGATCGAGCAGGCGGTATCGGCGACCCGTTCCAGTGAACGGGAAACCGAGAGCAGGCGCAGTTCGTTCTCGCGAAACACTTTTTCGCTATCCTCAATGCAGTTGCGGATGACCCGGTGGTTGAAGCTGTGGTGTGCGTCCACGCCATCGTCAAGATGGATCACCTGGCGCGCTAATTCGAGGTCTTGGTTAATAAACGACTCCATGGCCATTTCGATCATCTTATCGACTTTCAGACCCATCTCAAAAATTTCCATCTCGGTTTCTTGAATGGTCGATACATCCATGGCGCGAACTTTCAGGGCAATGCTATCCGCATAGTCGCCGATGTGTTCCAATTCGTTATTGACCTTGAGCGCAGTCACCAGAAAGCGCAGGTCGCGCGCGACAGGCTGATACAATGCAAACAAAGCAAGCACGCGTTCCTCAATCGCGACCTCAAGGCGATCGACTTCATCGTCGTCATGGTGGACTTGGGAAGCTAACTCAGTATCCTGGTTCTTCAATGCTTCCAGAGCCTTGCGTAAAGCAGAGCGAACCAGCTGGCCAGACTTGGCCAACTCCTCGTTCACTTCCTCAATTTCCTTGTGCAGCGTCTGCTTCATGGCAGCCTCCCGTGGCAGATTGAATACCAATTGCCGCAATGAGAATAGGTCAAGCGAGTATTATAACGGCCAAACCCGTTCAACAGAAGAGCAAATACAACCAGGAACGGTGGAACATAGTTTGTTTACCACCTTTCACTGACCCCAACCTAACGGAACAATCACCTTCTAACCTAGGGTCGTGTTGCTCTAAATTGATCAGTACAACGCCGAACTAGGCCTAGCCGAAAAGGCCCGCAGGCGCTGGCCAATCGTCGAATGGGAACGACCTTTTCGGATGGCCCGAACTACTCAGGCGAAGTGCTTCCAGGTGGGCAGGCGAAAGTCCTGGGGCACGCCGTCCTGAAGCCAGAGAATGGCGTCGCCAGGCTCGATCGTGCCGATTTGAGCGAGTGGCGTGCCACAATGGATCGCCAGTGCACACAGGTCGTTCCAGTGGGCCGGGTCGCAGGTCAGCAGCAACTCGTAGTCCTCGCCGCCCCGCACCGCATCGACGACCGTATAGCCCAGCGGCATCAGATCGGGCGCCAGCGGTACGAGGCCCACCTCGACCTGGGCGCCGACGCCGGATGCCCGACACAACCTTGGCAGGTCCGTGAGCAGGCCGTCGGACAGGTCCATCATCGCCGTCACTAGGCCCTGGGCGGCGACGGACTGGGCGAAGATGGGCCGCAGTGGCGGACAGAAATGGCGTGCCATCAGGGTTTCGCGGGTTTCTTGGTCAAGCTCGTGGCGCCCGAGGATCACATCCAGGCCGGCGCTGGCATTGCCCAACACACCCGTCACCGCCAGGTAGTCACCAGCCCTCGCACCGGTCCGCGTGACCCGGCGCCCAGGCGCCAAGCTTCCCATCACCGTCACCGAGAGTGAAATTTTATCGATCGCGGCCGTCGTATCGCCGCCGACCAGTTGTACCCCCAAGGCCGCCGCGGCCTCGCCCAACCCGGCGGCGAAGGCCTCGAGCCAGGAGAGTTCCAGGTCGCGAGGCATGGAGAGCGCCAGGGTCAGCCACAGCGGTTTGCCGCCGCTGGCAAGGATATCGGAGACATTGGCGCGCACCAGTTTCTCCGCGATCCATGCGGCCGGACTCTCGCGGAGGAAGTGGATGCCCTCGATCATCGCATCGGTCGAAACCAGCAATTGCTGGCCCGCGGGTGGCGTCAGCTCAGCCACGTCGTCATCGAGCGCAACGGCAATAGGCGCGAAATAGCTGCGGATCAAGCGATCCTCGGAGAGGTCGCCGACAAACCTGGGCGGGGTGGTCATGGTGGCCTCGTCAGGGTTTGGGCTTGCGCAGGGCGTCGCTGGGCTCTTTGCCCAGTACGCTGCGCCAGGATCCGTAGGTGGGGTTGGCCAGCGCGATCCAGCGCACGCCCCAGAAAGCCTCGTGGGCCGATGCCTGGGTCAGGCGCTTTTCGGGCGTCTGCTCCTTGCCCTTGACGCCGCTCATGAAATCGCCAAGGTCGTCGCCGATCAGCAGCAAGACGCGATGGTGCTCGGCCACCAGCCGGCGCCGCGACTCCTTTTCAGAGCCCCATTCCTTCACTTGCGCCTTGAGCAGCATGTGGTCGGCCGTGACATCGGGAAAGCCCAAGGCTTGCAAATTGGCCATGGTATCCGTTTTCTGAGGACAGGGATCATCGTTGCCCTCACGCGGGGCGCAGGCGCGGTTGGTGACATAAAAGACTTCCACTTTGTGCGCGCGTGCATATTTAATGAATGCCAGGGCGCCGGGCAAGGCCTCGGCTTGGCGCGAGCCCACCCAACGATCCCAGGCCGCTTCATCCCAACCGCCGCCGCGCAGAATTTGTTCGGCCTGAGCGGGCGAATTGTCGAGCACGGTCTCGTCGATATCCAGAATCACGGCCGGCGGCAGGGCGGCGAAGTCGCCCGTCTGCTCGAGCGCGGCCGTCCACTGCGGTTGCGAAAGAGCTTCATCCAAACGCAGCTGGGCCAGGCGAAAACTCTGCGCACAGTTCATGCGCCACTCCGTGCTGGTCTGCACGTAGAGCGTGGCATCGAGATTCGGCGAACTGGCCGGCGCCGTCTGGGCGAACACAGACCAGGCAATTAGGGAAAACAGCGGGGCGAAGCGAAACATGGGGTCACCACCTGAAGCGTGCTTGGCATCATCTTCCCAGGGTGAATGGGGGACGAGCTCAGCGCCAAGCATACAGGATGGCAACCCCATGGTTCAAGCCGGAACCGCCCGATGCGGTCTTGAGCATCTGCAGACCTGATCCCGCGTGCCAGCAATGTGGCCATGTGGATGAGGAAACAGGCAGTTCCGACTTTTCATCAAACCACAGCAGAGAGAAGTCTAGCATCACGCTCCGTCCTCCATGTCACAAGTCCATCTGACCTGCGCATGTGCCGACGCCCCGCATTGCTTCACTTGCTGCCTAAAGATACTTTGACTCGTCAAATAGAGCGCCTCCTTACATTAATGATTACTTTGGCTTAGCCCACTTCAACAAGGACCTAGTACGACTTTGTCAGGCTGGTGATGACCCGCCGACTTACCCTGGTCGCAGGGAACACAACTGGTCCGCGAAGCCAGGAAAAGTGCGGTAAGCCGCCCGGCTTGCCTTCTCCGGATGGAACACGAATGTAGGGCAGAGCCGGCGTAAAAGTGTTGGCCTAGCCAACCTGACAAAGTCGTACTAGCCACATCTTGGCTCACGAATGTCGATCGTCGACAACCAAAACTAGTTACCTGCCATAGTTTACCTCCTGCAACTTAATCCGGGCAGTTTGCAATGCTGCAAAGTTAAGAAGTCTTTACCGCGGGAAATACTGGGACACCGAATGGCGCTACTTGCTTTTCCGTGTGTTCCGTGTTTTCCGTGGTTAAAATCATCCTTTCTGTACGTGCTCTACGAGGTTCCATTTGTTTTTTTAACCACGGAAATCACTGAACACACGGCAGGGAACTCCGAAAGCGACGCGATCAGTCTTCCATTTCGGACCATTGCCCCAGAGTTACGCGCTACTGAAAAGACTCGTTAATATTCACCCGCCGCCCGGCGCAAGATGGCATCTTGCGCTACAGCAGCTACAGTGTCTGCGGGATCTTTTCAGCTAGGCTCTATATAGCAGCTTGTATGCCAAATAAAAAAAGCCGGATAATGCGCAGTCAAAAGCCTAAATGGCTTCTAGTTCGACTTAACTGCAACACTATCCGGTCAGATTCACAAGATAACGGTCTTAGTTTCCAGACCACCCTTCCGTGGTGCTGGCTTCAGCGGCTGAAACGCATCCCGGGAAAGCGCAAACGCGAGGGCCGCGGCGGCTCGTCGGGGGTGCGGGCCACGCCACGCCCTCGGTCTGTGCCGATCAGGAAAACCGAAGCCAGAATCACCGCGCTCGCCATGAGCGTGCGCGTGGTGATCGGCTCGTCCAGCAGTTTCCAGCCCAGTAGCAGGGCCACCAGCGGGTTGACGTAGGCATGGGTGCCGACCAGCGCCGGCGGGCAGCTGCGCAGCAGGAACATGTAGGCGGGGAAGACGATCAAACTGCCAAAGACGATCAGATAGCCGAGCGCCAGGACCGAGTTGAGCGAGAAAGTCTCCACCTGAATCCGCTCACCCAGACTGAACGCCATCATCATCAGCGCCGCGCCGCCGACCAGCATCTGCCAGCCGGTCGAGACCAGGGGCGGCAGACCCGACGGTGTGTGGCGCGAGTAGATCGAGGCCGCGCTCCAGCCCAGGGTTGACAGCAGCAGCGCCAGCAGCGGCAAGAAGGCGATCTGGCCGCCAAAGCTTTCCGGCGTGATCAGCAGCGCCAGGCCCAGGAGACCGCCACCGACGCCAAGCAAGCCACGCGGTCCAGGCAAGCGCCCACCCGGCGTCATGGCCTCCATCAGCACCAACCAGACCGGTTGCACCGCCACCAGCAGGGCGGCGATGCCGGAGGGCACAAACTTGATCACCCAGCCCATCACGCCCGTGCCGAAAATCATCAAGCCCGTCGCCAGGATCAGCACCGAACGCCATTGTGCAGCCGTCGGCCAGAGCTGGCCGCGCCGACCAAACAGCAGCAACAGCAGCGCGCCCGCGACCAGGAAGCGGACACCCATCATCAGAAAGGGAGGCAGGGTTTCGACACTGACCCGGATGGCGAGATAGGTCGAACCCCAGACGAGATACACCGTCGCGAAGGCCGCGAGCACTTTGGCACGCTGGTTCATGGAAAGACTCCTAGAAAGGCAGGTCTAACGTCTCTTTGCTCGACTCCAGCACGATCGTCGTGCGGGTCGAGGTCACGGTCGGGATCGAGGCGATGCGCTGTCGCAGGATTTCGTTGAGATGGCGGGGATCGCGAGCCCGCACCTTGACAAAGAAACAGTCGTCACCGGCGATGCTATGACACTCCAGCACTTCCGGAATCAGGGCCAAGGCGCGAAAGGTCTCGTCGCACCAACAGCCGTCCTTGGAACTGACCGAGACAAAGGCCAGCGTCGTGAAACCCAGTGCCTCAGGGCTGACCTTGACGGTGTAGCCCTGGATCAAACCGCGCTCTTCCAGCTTGCGCATGCGGTCCAAAGTCGCCGAAGGCGCCATGCCGACTTCACGGGCAATTTCCGCGTTGGCGACGCGGGCATTGGCCTGCAGCATCTGCATGATTTTACGGTCGATTTCGTCCAGCATCGCGGCCTCCTCGGGCAACAGAGCTGCCCAGCCCGTATTTTCCCCCAATGGCTGCCGGAGTCAAGAATTTTATTCTGTTTTCAACAAGTTTTTCCGAACGATCTCCTGAACACACCAAGACACTTCGAACATCTTTCTAAAATGAAGGGGTTTTTTCACGCGCTTGGGGCAATCTACCCCTAGCAGCGGCCCGGCCTGTCCGCACCGGCGCCCGCAACCACATCACTGACTGGGTCGGATCCCTGGGCCACAATCCATGCTGGCATGTGGCAGGGCCGTCAGTGGGCGATTTTGTGCTTGGGATTGACTCGCCTCTCTGATATAGTCTGCCGTCGTATCCCTACCCTTCACGCTGGATTTGCATGAAATTCCTCGATCTTATCAACAAGGAGTCAACCGGTAAAAGAGGGGCGATTATCGCCGCAGCCGCTCTTTCCGGAGCTGCCAACGCCGCCTTGCTCGCCATCAGCAATGCCGCCGCCGAATCGGTCGACCAGGGCGAGGGCAAGTTCCGCATGATGCTGATGTTCTTGGTGGCCATCTCGCTTTACGCGGTCTGCATCAAGTTCACCTACGACCGCAGCTCGGCCGTGTTCGAGGCGATCATGAGCCAAATCCGGCTGCGTATCGCGCGCAAGATCCGGGCCTCCGAGCTGGTGACCGTCGACGGCATCGGCCGCGCCCTGATCTACAACCAGTTAACGCAAGAGACCGAGGTCATCAGCCAATCCCAACAGACGCTGGTGGCCGCTTTGCAGTCCGCGGTCATGGTCTTCTTCACCAGCTTTTACATCGCTTGGCTCTCGCTGCCGGCCTTCGCCCTGACGGTGGCCATGACCGTCGGCGCGGTCATGGTTTTCCTGCTCAAGGACAAAGAGTCGCAGCAGTTGTTGGGTCAAGCTTCCGCCGCCCAGGTTCAGTTGCTGCGCGCCGTCACCGACCTCCTCGACGGCTTCAAACAAGTTAAGATCAGCGATCGCTTGGGACGCTGCCTGATTCAAGAAATCGAGCGCATCACCGACGAAGTCTACAAGCTCAAGGTCAAGAGCACCAAGCTGTTCAACAACAACAATATCTTTGCGGTCAGTTTCTTCTATGTCCTAATCGGCGCGATCGTCTTCATCCTGCCCCAATTCATTCCCACCTTCTCGGGAATCATCCACGAGCTGACCTCGGCGATCCTGTTCATTATCGGTCCGCTGGGTGTCGTCGTCGGTGGCATACCAACCCTTGCCAAGGCCAATATGGCCACCCAATCGATTTACCGCCTCGAAGAACAACTGGACAAGCAGCAGCGGGTTGACGAAGAAGTCGTCGTCGACCAACGCTTCGCCCAATTCAAGAAGATCGAGTTCAGCAACGTTGAGTTTGTCTATCGCGGCGCCAAGGGCGCGACCTTCTGTTTCGGACCCATCACGCTGACCCTGCATCGCCACGAGATCCTGTTCATCATCGGTGGCAACGGCAGCGGCAAGTCGACCTTCCTCAAGCTGATGACTGGACTCTACGAACCGGTCAGCGGCTCGATCAAGGTGGACGGCATCCCCATCGACCTCAGCAACCGCCAGTGTTTCCGGGAGCTGTTCTCGGTCATCTTCGGCGATTTCCACTTGTTCGATAAGCTCTATGGTCTCGATGCAAGCCAAGAGTTGGTCCAGGACAAGATCCATGACATGGAGATTGCCGACAAAACCTCCTTTGACGGAGAGCGATTCACGAACACGGACCTCTCGACCGGTCAGCGCAAGCGCCTGGCCCTGATTGCGGCAACCCTAGAGAACCGCCCGATCCTGGTACTCGACGAATGGGCCGCCGACCAGGACCCCGTCTTCCGGGAGCGCTTCTACCTCTCGATCCTGCCGGAAATCGCGGCCTCCGGCAAAACCATTATCGCCGTCACCCACGACGACCACTACTTCCACGTGGCCCATCGGGTCATCAAATTCGACCTGGGCGGCATCGACAGCATCCGCCGCAACGACCCATACAGTGCTGCGCCGGACACTGACGAGGAGGCACCCACATGAGCACGATCAAGCGCATCCTCACCTATTTTCGCACGCTGATGCGGCGGCTTTACGCCTGGCTTGAACGCTTCTGGCACGAGAACACGATGGCGATCGTGACGACTTCCCTGGTGTTCCTGTTCCTGATCGCCTACTTCTGGCAGAGCATCTTCATCACCATCGACGCGGGCCACGCGGGCGTCTACTGGAAACGCCTGGGCGACGGGGTCGTGTTAGACCACGTGATGGGCGAGGGACTGCACGTCATCCCGCCCTGGAACCGCATCTATATCTATGACATCCGCGTCCAGGAGCTTAACCACACCGTCCAGTTCCTCGACGCCAACGGCCTGGAAATCAGCGTCGGCCTGTCGACGCGCTTCATTCCCGTACGCTCGAAACTGCCGGTTCTGCACCAAAACGTCGGTCCGGAGTACCGCGAGAAGGTGGTCATTCCGGAACTGGTCTCGGCCTTGCGCTATGTGCTCAGCGGCAAGCCGTTCCAGGATATCTACGCTCAAGAAGAGGAACAGCTGATTGACGCCATTCGCCAGCCCTACTCCAAACGGCTGGCCCAATACGACCTCACTGTGGATGACGTGCTGATCACCGGTGTTGAACTGCCGGAGGAGATGAAGCAAGCGGTCGAGAAGAAGCTGGTCAACCAGCAGGAGTTGCAGGCCTACAACTTCATCCTCGAAAAGGAACAAAAGGAATTGGAGCGCAAGCGCATTGAGGGCGAGGGCCTGGCCGCGTTCCAACAGGCTTCGGGCGTCTCGATCCTGCAGTGGCAGGGCATCAAGGCGACGGAGAGTTTCGCCAACTCGCCCAACGCCAAGATCGTCATCATCGGCAATAACGGTGGCTCGCTGCCTGTGATCCTCAGTGATAAATAACCTCGTTCCGCCCTCGGCTCCGGTTATCCCCAGGTGTCCCTGGCCGTTGCACCTAGGGACATAGGCCTCATATGCGTGTTCTGGTCCGCTCGGCGCCGCGGATCCCGAAGGGCATCATAGGTTCAACTTCGCTAGAATATGAGGATGCAAGAAAATAACAATTCTTTCATTGCGATTCGCGTTCTTCCGCGTTAAAATGCCGCCATGCACGACGTTGACAACTCCCATGGATCCCCAATCACAATCAGAGGTGATAATAATGACTGCTCATACCGCCGCCCTGGCAAATGCGCATGATCACATCGACACCCGCTTCAGAACGGCGATGGACACAGTGGAAACCCACACGTACTATTCGGCCGGGATCGGCATTCTGCCCTTTCCCGTGTTGGATTTCGTTGGCATTACCACCAACCAGATCTGGATGATTCGGAAAATCGGTGAATTGTACAACCAAAAATTCAGCAATCACTGGGCCAAGAAGATCCTGGCTGCCCTGCTCGGCGGTTCCGCGCCGATCGCCGCCTCCTATGGCGGTCTGGGCAGCTTTGCCAAGTCCGTTCCCCTGATCGGACCCCTGCTCGGCCTGGCCGTCACGCCCGTGCTCGCAGGTGCTGCGACCTATGCCGTTGGCACGGTCTTCGTCACTTATTACGAGAACGGTGGTGAGTTCGAACTCTTCAACCCTCATGATCCTTCCATCCAGGATCAGATGAAAAAAATGATCGCCGTCGGCGAGAACCTGGTCAAGAACGCGCACAAGCAAGAGCGCAGAATGGACCAAATCGCTGCCGACATCAAAGCGCTCGAAGACAAAGTCAACGATCTCGCCAACGCCAGCTAATCAACGGGTCCGGGCGTTGTCAAACGCCCGGACCATTGCGCTGGCCCGAATCGACCAGGATACTCGGCCCATGTGGTTCTTCCTATACATTCTTGCCTGTTTCATGATCGGCACGGCTGGGCGCCGTACGAATATCGGCTTTTGGGGTTTCTTCTTCCTCGCCCTGCTTTTCACACCTCTGTTGGGATTCATCATCGTCACCATAGGAGCGCCGAAACGGGGTTACACGGCCGTACCGCCGCCCCCGAACACCAGGGAGAGCTGATCTCGGTCACTCTCCCCTCTTCCGATCCGTTGGTGCCGAGCTTAAGGGTCTCGAAGTACGCCAGGAGTGCGTCCCATGCCAGGAATCCGTCCCACTGATGATTTCCAGGAACTCGCCATTCGTTGGCGCAGCCTGCCCCAATGGCCCGCAACCCCGGGCCTGACATTTGTTTTCACCGGCCAAGGCGCCCAGTGGCCGACCATGGCCCGCGGGCTGCTGGACTTGCCCGTCTTTCGCGCCGAGCTGGACCGGGCTGACACGCTGTTCCGCCACGAGCTCGGCTGGTCCGTGCGCGCAGAGATCGAGCGCGACACCGAAGCGAGCCGCCTCGCTGACTCGCTGATCGCCCAGCCCGTCAACTTCGCCCTGCAGATGGCGCTGTTTGCCCAACTGCTGGATTGGGGCATCGCCCCCGACGGCATCATGGGTCACAGTGTCGGCGAGGTCGCCGCCGCCTGTGCCGCCGGAGTGCTGACCTTGGCCGACGGCGCCCGCGTCATCGCCGCCCAGAACCGGGTCATGGCCCAGATCGTCGGCCAGGGCCATATGCTGTTTGCCGCCCTCGACCCCGCGCGACTCGAACACTTGGCCGGCGACCTCTGGCCCGAGCTCTACCTGGCCGCCTGCAACAGCCCGCTTGCCACCGTCGTCTCCGCCCTGCGGCCCGAGGTCGCCGCCCAACTCGGCGAGCGCCTGAGCGCAAGCGGCGTCTTCTGGCGCCGCCTCAACATCGATATCGCCTTCCACAGTCCCCAGATCGACCCTCATGTCACATCGCTCGCCGAGGACCTGGCCGGCCTGCCGCTGGCGCCGCCGCGCCTGCCGCTGTACTCGACCCTGAGCGGACAGCCCGCCCAACCCGGCGATTACGACGGCGCTTACTGGGGCCGCCACATGCGCGAGACGGTCGCCTTTGTGGCCGCTGTCGACCAGGCCCTCCTGGCCGGCCAGCGCATTTTCGTCGAACTGGGCGCTCATCCCGTCCTCGCCCAGGCCCTGCAGGAGTGCGCCCGCGCCCGCGACTTGGAAATTGCCACAGTGCCGACCCTGCGGCGCGACCGCGACGAACGCACCTGCCTGGCCTTCACCCTAGCCGCGTTGCGCCGACTCGACCGCTCCGCAGTGCTGGCAAATCTCGAACCCCGCGAGCGCGAGGCCGAGGCCGAATTCCATCATCTCATGATGCAGGCCGGCCCCAGTTTGCCCCAGTTCGCATCGCCCGACCACTGCCGCGCATGGCTGGACCAACGCCTGGCCGAGATTTGCTCGCGCCTTTGCGGTGTCGCCGTTTCCGCCGGTGAGCGCCGCGGCTTTGTCGACCTTGGCTTCGACTCGCAGATGGCGCTGCGCCTGGCCGCCCAGTTGAGCCAGCTGGGCCTCGATGCTCCCGTCACCCTGATCTTTGACTATCCCAACCCTAACGCCCTGGCCGCCGCGCTGTGCGCCCGCCTCATGGGCCTCGACACGCCGCCCGAGCTGGTTCCCCAGGGCGAGCCCAGCGAGACGCCGATCGCCCTGATCGCCATGGCCTGCCGCTTCCCCGCCGGCGCCCACGATCCCGAACAGTTCTGGACCAACCTGATCGAGGGCCGCGACGGCATCATCCCCATCCCCAGCGACCGCTGGACGCGCGCCGACCATTACGACCCCGACCCCCTGGCGCCCGGCAAGATGTACGTCGATCGCGCCGGCTTCCTGCAGACCGCGCTCGACGGCTTCGATGCCGGCTTCTTCAACATCTCCCCCAAAGAAGCCGACGCCCTCGACCCCCAGCAGCGCCTGTTGCTCGAAGTTACCTGGGAGACCCTCGAAAACGCCGGCATCGCCCCGCCCAGTCTACGCGGCCGCCAGGTCGCCGTGTTCCTCGGCATCAGCACCGACGACTACAAGAAAGCCCACCTCTTCGCTGGCGACCCCAGCGTCATCGACGCCTATGCCGCGACCGGCAGCATGTTCAGCGCCGCCGGCGGCCGCATCTCCTACGTGCTCGGCCTGGAGGGCCCCAACCTCTCCGTCGATACCGCCTGCTCCTCCAGTCTGGTCGCACTCCACCTGGCCTGCCGCAGTCTCGCCGCCGGTGAATCCGAACTGGCGCTGGTGGCCGGCGTCAACACCATGACCAGCCCCAACCTGTTCATCTATTTCTCCAAGCTGCGCGCGCTCTCGCCAAGCGGCCACTGCCACAGCTTCGACGACCGCGCCGACGGCTACGCCCGCGGCGAGGGCTGCGGCGTCCTGGCGCTCGAACCGCTAGACCGCGCCGAAGCCGCCGGCCACCCCGTGCTGGCCCTGATCCGCGGCACCGCCCTCAACCAGGACGGCGCCAGCAACGGCTTCACCGCGCCCAATGGCCTGGCCCAGCAGCGCGTCATCCGCCAGGCGCTCGCGGCTGCCGGCCTAAAACCCGGCGACATCGACTACGTCGAGGCCCATGGCACCGGCACCCCGCTCGGCGACCCCATCGAAGTCAACGCCCTGCAGGCCGTCTACGGCACCGCCCACACGTCAGAGCGGCCGCTGCTGATCGGCTCGGTCAAGTCCTCGATTGGCCACCTCGAGGCCGCCGCCGGCATCGCGGGCCTGATCAAAATCGCCCTCGCCCTGCGCCACGAGCAGCTACCCGGCCAGCTCCACTACGAGAAACCCAACGCCCGCATCCCGTTCGCCGACCTGGCCGTTCGCGTCGTCGATCGCAACACGCCCTGGCCGCGCACGGATCGGCCGCGCAGGGCCGGCCTCAGCTCCTTCGGCTTCAGCGGCTCCAACGCCCATGTGATCCTCGAGGAGGCGCCCGCCACTGGCGCGACCGCGGCGTCCGCGCCCGGTCCTATGCTCCTGTCCGCCCGCGACGAGGCAGCCCTGCGCACCCTGGCCCGCAACTATGCGGACCTGCTCGAGCGCCAGCCCGACGAGTTGCCTGAGGTTGCCCAGGCGAGCCGCCTCGACCGCGCCGCCCTGCCTTGCCGCCTGGCCCTCGACGGACATCGCCCCGCCGACGTCCTGATCGCCGAACTGCGCGCCTATGGCGAGACCAAACCCCTGCCTCCCGCACCGGCACAGCCGCCCAAGCTGGCCTTCCTCTACAGCGGCCAGGGCGCCCAGTATCCCGCCATGGCGGAAGGACTCTACCGCGACAACCCCGTTTTCCGCCAATGCCTCGACCAGTGCGATGCCGTCTTCCGCGAGCTTTCGGGGCAAAGCCTGGTGCACCTGATCCATGAGCGGGACGAGGCCATCCACCGCACCGAATTCGCCCAGCCCGCGCTGTTCGCCATCGAGGTCGCCCTCACCGCCCTTTGGCGCAGCTGGGGCGTCACCCCCGCGCTCGTGCTCGGCCACAGCGTCGGCGAGTACGCTGCCGCCGTCTGTGCCGGCGTGCTCGACCTCGACCGCGGCATGCGCCTGATCTGCGAGCGCGCCCGCCTGATGCAGGGCATGTCCGAACAGGGCGCCATGGCCGCCGTTTTCGCCAGCGCCGACGAAATCGCGCCCCTGCTCGAGCCAGAACGCGAGCGCCTGGCCCTGGCCGCCGTCAACGGACCCAGCTCGCTCGTCCTCTCGGGCAACCGCGAGGCCCTCTCGCGCCTCGTCGCCCAACTCCAGGCCCGCGGCATCGAGACCCGACCACTGACCGTCTCCCACGCCTTCCACTCGCCCGACATGGACCCCATGCTCGAGCACTTCGCCAAGCGCGTCGAAGGCTTCCGCTTCCACACGCCACACCTGCCCATGCCCACCTACTTCGGCACCCTCGAACAGGCCATGGGTCAGCCCAGTTACTGGGTCCACCAGGTCCGCGAGACCGTGCAGTTCGACGCCGGCCTCAGGGCCGCGCGCGCGTTCGGCATCGACACCTTCCTCGAGATCGGCCCCCAGCCGGCCCTGACCGCCATGGCCCGCCGCGCCCTCGACGGCGACGACCAGGCCGTCTTTCTCCACAGCCTGCGCAAGGGTGAGGACCACGGACACAGCCTTCAGCAGGCCCTGGCGGGCTTGTGGCAGCGCGGTTTCGAGGTCGACTGGCGCCGCCAGGAGAACCCGCAGCAGCGGCGCCGGGTGCGCCTGCCCAATTACCCATTCCAACGCGCCCGCCACTGGCTCCAGGCCGACCATCAGGTCCGCACGGCCGCCGCCGGCACGCCGAACCTGCTGGGCAAACCGCTCGTCTCGCCGGCCCTTGGCGCGACCCGCGTTTTCGAGAACCGCTTCGACGGCCAGGGCCCCAGCTTCCTCGACGAGCACGTCATCTTCGGCCAGCGCATCTCGCCGGCCGCCGCCCATCTCGCCACCGCCCTGGAGGCCGCCGTGGCGCTCGGCTACCGCGCTTGCCAGCTCAGCCAGGTCGAGTTCCTGCATCCGCTGATCGTGCCGCGCGACGGCTGTCGCACCGTCCAGACCCTAGTCGGCGCAGACGGCGCCTTCACCATCGTCAGCCGCGACGAGCGCCACCAGGGCGAATGGGTCACCCACTGCCGCGGCATGCTCCAGCCCTTGGCGGGGTCGATGCCCGTGCCTACCTGGCGCGCCGCCGCCGGCGAGACGCTGCCGCCCGAGGCGTTCTACCAGGCCTTCCTGGGCGCCGGTTACGAGGTCGGTCCCAGCTTCCGCAACATGCGCGCGATCCACAAGGGCCAGGGCAGCTCTCGCTGCCTGCTCGCAACCCAGGGCCACGGCCGTTTTTACCCCGGCCTGTTGGATTCGGTCCTGCAGTCCTGTGGCGCCGCCGTGCCCGGCGATTTTACCCAGATGCTGGCCAACGGCGATCTGCTGATTCCCTTCGCGGTCGAGCGAGTGACCTGGAACGGCGCGGCCGTTCCCGAGCAGTTCTGGTGCGAGGGCCAGGCCAAGACCTACACAGCCGCCTCCATCAGCGGCGATATCCAGGCACTCGACCAGGAGGGCCGCCCGTTCCTGACCCTGACCGACCTGGTCCTCAAACGCGCCGAGCGCTCGGCCATGCTGAATGCCGGTGGGCATCGCCCGCTCGAGGACCTCTACCAACCGCAGTGGCTCAGCCATCCTCTGACCGCCGCGACCGCGAGCGACGCCCGACCCTGGCTGCTGGTCGGGCCCAGCGCCTACACCCGACCCTTGAGTGACCTGCTCGCGGCTCGCGGCGCGACGGTCGTGACCTGCCTCGGCCTGGACGAGGTGACCAACCACCTGGCGCACCCTGTCGCGCCCCGCTTGCTTGTCTTCGCGCCCGCCGGTCCGACCGCGGACCTCCCGTCCCTGGCCCGTTTCTGCGCGGACCTGGGCGAGCTGTGCCGCGACCTCAGCGCCCGCCGCGAGCGACCGCGCCTATGGCTCCTGACCGAGGCGGCCCTGGCCCTGCCCGGTCGCGCGCCTCAGCTGGCCGGCGCCGCCCTGATCGGCTTCGCCAAAGTCCTGGCCGAGGAACAGCCCGAGCTCTTTGTGGCCTGTCTCGACGTGCGCGACCAGGCCTGGCCTCGCGTCGTCGACGAGGTCCTCAGCGAGGGCCCCGAGCAGCTCGTCGCCCTCACCGCCGACGACCGCCAACTGCCGCGCTTGCGGCGACTCGATCCGACCACATTGGGTCAGCCACCGAAGCTTCGGCCCGATGGCTGCTACCTGATCACCGGCGCAACCGGGTCCCTGGGCCAAATCTTTACCCATCACCTGGTCGCGCGCGGCGCGCGCCAGCTCGTCCTCTGCGGCCGTGGCGAACCGGGCCCGACCCTGCGCGCCGAATGGGACCAGCTCACCGCTCAGGGCGCCGAAATCCACTACCTGCGCGCCGACATCGCCGTTGCCGCCGAAGTCCAGGCCCTGATCGCAGCGGTCGAGCGCATCGCCCCGCTCCGTGGCATCCTCCACGCCGCGGGCCTGCTGGACGACGGCCTGCTGCCGCAACTGGACGCCGCGCGCTTCGCCCGCGTCTTCGCCCCTAAAATTGCCGGCGCCTGGCTGCTGCACGAGGCGACCCAAGACCAACCGCTCGACTTCTTCGTGCTGTGCTCGTCGATGGCCTCGCTCGTCGGCAACCAGGGCCAAGCCAACTACGCCGCCGCCAATGCCTACCTCGACGCCCTCGCCCACTTCCGCCAGGCCCAGGGCC